>JAHZCD010000003.1 GCA_019423025.1 Haemophilus sp.
ACACAGATTGTCTGATATATTGTTAAAGAGCAAAAAACAACGACGCACTGGTTTTACTAAAGCTTCACAACAGCGCGTCGTTGTGTGGGGCGTATTATAGGCATTTCAGATGCCTTTGCAAGATCTTTTTGTAAAAAATGTAAATTTTTTTGCTATTTGCTTACAAACTCACCAACATGATGAGAAAAAATCATTTTAAAACGGTAATTCCATCAAATCCCCAGAGAGCCAACGCTTGTTCTAATTGGTGTTTATTCTCTACATCCTGCGTACAAAAAACCTGATTTTTCATCTCTAATTTTGACCGCACTTCTAATTTATCAAGTAAGAACTGCAACCGCTTGGCAATAGCAAATCCTGGATCCATAAAATTCTTCACTTGAGGTAAGCAAATTTGAATTTCATCTTTAATTAAAGGGAAATGGGTACAGCCTAAACAAATCGTATCTAAATTCTCTATTAATGCCCAGGGACTTAATTCATTTTTCAATGCAATCAAATCAACCGATTTCCCTTGGATTTTATGCTCCGCGATTTCAACCAATTTAGTGGAGCCTAATCGTTCAACTATACAATGGATGGCAAACTGATGGATAAGATCATTAACATAAGGGCGTTTAACCGTGCCCTTTGTCGCCAATAGACCAATATGTTTCGTTTGTGAGATTTCTGCTGCTGGCTTAATGGCTGGCACGGTGCCTACAATCGGAATAGAAAATTGTTCACGTAAAGGCGGTAACACCACCGTACTCGCGGTATTACAAGCAATCACAATGGCATCAAGTGGATAATCCTGATTAATTTTTTTACAAATATCCAATGTGCGATGAATGATTGTTTCTTCTGATTTTTCTGAATAAGGAAAACCTGCATTGTCAAAGCAATACAAATAATGGTTATCTGGCATCAGCTTTTTCGCTTCTCGATAAACGCTTAAGCCCCCCATTCCAGAATCAAAGAAAAGTACCGTTGATTTATTCATTTATAAAACTCTTTCAAAAATAACCGCACTTTAGGCATTCGAATAAATTTCTCGATTATTTAGCCAACGGCGGATTAAACTTTCTGCCACATCCGGATATTTTACAATTAATGCCTTAGCATAATGTTGAACGGTTGGAATCATTTTACGATCGCGCATCAAATTCGCCACTTTAAATTCGGCGATCCCTGTTTGTTTAGTACCTAACACCTCACCTGGACCGCGAATTTCTAAATCTTTCTCTGAAATTACAAAGCCATCTTGGCTATCACGCAATACCTGTAAACGTTTTTGCGACACTTTACCCAACGGCGGTTTATACATTAGGACACAAAAAGACGCCGTACTGCCACGCCCTACTCGTCCACGTAACTGATGGAGTTGTGATAAGCCCAAACGCTCTGCATTCTCAATGATCATTAGACTGGCATTCGGCACATCTACGCCCACTTCGATCACAGTTGTAGCCACAAGCAAATCGAGCTCTGCATTTTTAAAGGCAGCCATAATATCTTGTTTTTCTTGCGGTTTCATTCGCCCATGTACAAGGCCAATTTTAAGCATCGGCAAGGCTTTCGTTAAATCTTCCCAAATGGCCTCGGCTGCTTGCGCTTCTAGCACTTCAGACTCATCAATTAACGTACAAACCCAATAAGCCTGGCGTTTTTCATTAATACAGGCATTTTTTACTCGAGCAACGATTTCATCTCGACGCTCTTCAGAAAGAACAACTGTCGTAATCGGCGTTCTACCTGGAGGCAATTCGTCAATAATTGACGTATCGAGATCGGCATAAACCGTCATCGCTAAAGTTCTCGGGATTGGCGTTGCCGTCATAATCAGTTGGTGTGGATAAAATCCTGCTTTTTCGCCTTTTTCTCGCAACATTAAACGCTGATGCACACCAAAACGATGCTGTTCATCAATAATCACCAAGGCTAAATCAGCAAATTCCACTTCCTCTTGGAACAAAGCATGCGTGCCCACCACCATTTGTACCGCACCAGACCTAATTTTTTCTAGCTCGGTTTGGCGAGCTTTCCCTTTCACCTTACCCGCTAACCAGCCAACTTCAATACCGAAAGGCTCTAACCAACGGCGGAAATTATTCGCATGCTGTTCAGCCAAAATTTCCGTTGGCGCCATTAATGCCACTTGTTTACCATTATCAATCGCTAATAAGGCGGCTAAGGCAGCAACTAAAGTTTTCCCTGAGCCCACATCACCTTGAACAAGTCGCATCATCGGATAATCTTTTGCTAAATCCTGTTCAATATCGGCCACCACTCTATTTTGAGCATTCGTTGGTTGAAAAGGCAAAGAGGCAAGAAATCGTTGCTTCAAATCGGTTTGATAATGCAATGGCAACGCTAAAAACTGCTGCGTACCCAACCGCACTTTTTGCATCGCAAGATTATGTGCAAGAAGCTCTTCAAAGATAAGTCGTTGCTGTGCGGGATGTTGTCCTTTTTCCAAAATATCTAATGAAATATCTGGCGGAGGACGATGCAAAAATCGAATAGCATCCTTTAAGCTAAAAGGATGTGGATTAAATTCATTAGGTAAAATTTCCGTTAATTGGATTTTATCGAGTAAAGCCAATGCTTGATCGGTTAGCTTACGTAATGAATTTTGTTTTAAACCTTCCGTTGTGGAATAAATAGGCGTAAGTGTTTCCTCTAAAACCAATGGCGCATTATCCCGTATGATTTGATATTCAGGATGATGAATTTCTACCATAAAACGTCCGCGTTTAATTTCACCAAACGCTTTGACGCGCGTACCAATCTGAAAACTGTTTTTCATCCCCGCATTAAAATTGAAGAAACGGAGCATAATCTTGCTCGTTCCATCAGAGAGACTTACGGTTAAAATAGGACGGCGCCCAAAGGCAACTTCACAGGTTTGGACAACCCCTTCAATGGTGGCATATTGTTCAGGACGAAGATCGGCAATAGGTGTAATTCTCGTGCGATCTTCATAACGGATAGGTAAATGAAAAAGCAAGTCTTGGAGATTGTGAATTCCAAGACGGCTTAATTTATCGGAGATTGCCGCGCCTACACCGGATAAAGTGGTTAGAGGAACGGCATCGAGAAGTTGTGTGCTCATTATGCTTCATTAATATTGCGCTTCAAACGAATCACACTGGTAATTTGTTTGATTTTTCGCATAATGTTTTCTAAATGATAGATATCTCTCGCGCCAACTTGGATAATGACTAATAGCAGATTATTCTCTAATTCTTCAGTCCAAATACTTTGAATATTACTTTCACAAGTCGCGACTGCTGTCATGAGGCTACCTAATACATTTTGTTCATTAAGCATTTCAATGTGTAATTCGGCATCAAAATTGACCGCACTTTCAGCCTCTTCCCATTTTGCCGCGGTGAAATCTTTGGTATTACCTGACGTTAAATTAGAACAAGCTTGATGATGTACAACCACACCTTTCTTCGCAGTACTTAATGCCACGATCGGATCACCCGGAATTGGATGACAACATTGAGCGAAAGACGCTTTCATTTCGCCATCTCGGCTTAACGTTAGCGTACTTTGTGTGTTTTCAGACACACCATCCACATCAATTTCAATGGCCTCATCCATTAATTGATGGGCAATGACACTCGACATTTGATTGCCCACACCGATTTCCATAAAAAGTTCATTAAGGCTTGAGAGATTCAATTCATTCAGTACAGCTTGGATTTTCTCTTCAGAAACCTCAGAGAGATAATGTGGTTTTAGGGCCATTTCTAGCTGTTTTTTACCAGTTTGAACAGAATCATCTGCACGCAATAATTTTAAGAAATGACGAATACGAGTTCTTGCGCGAGCCGTCACGACAAAGTTTAACCAGCTAACGCTTGGATGAGCATTTTCACTGGTTACAATCTCAACGGTTTGACCAGACTCTAAGGCTTGTGATAACGGATAAGGCTTATGCTCTACTACTGCCGCAACACAATGATTTCCCACATCAGAATGCACTGCATAAGCAAAATCGATTGCTGTTGCCCCCATTGGCAATTCAACGATACGACCTTTCGGCGTAAAGACATAGATTTCTTTCGGGAAAAACTCAGATTTTACATTTTCAACAAACTCAAAGGAGTTACCTACGTTTTGTTGAATATCTACCAGGCTTTGTAACCAACGTTGTGCACGTACTTGAGCTGTGGTGCTATCATTTTTACCGCCTTCTTTATACACCCAATGCGCGGTAATTCCCATTTCAGCGACCTGTTCCATTTCTTCAGTTTGCAAATGGACTTCCACAGGCACCCCATGAGGACCAATCATTGAGGTTTGTAGTGCTTGGTAGCCATTTGCACGTGGCACAGCAATATAATCTTTCACTTTACCAGGGCGAGGCTTATACAAACTATGCATTTGCCCCAATCCTCGATAGCAATCATCAACCGAATTCACAATAACGCGGAAAGCATAAATATCCATAATAGAATGGAATTTCTGATCTTTCATGCGCATTTTTTGATAGATTTTATAGAGATGTTTTTCACGCCCCCAAATACGACTTGGAATACCTGCATCCTTAAGGCGTTGTGAAATATCATTAGAAATACGTTGGATCAACTCTTGACGAGAACCACGAGCCTGTTCGACAAATTTTTTAAGCACTTCATAACGGCGAGGATGCATTGCTTCAAAAGATAAATCTTCTAATTCATTCTTGATATGCTCGATGCCTAAACGGTGGGCTAATGGACAGTAAATCTCTAGGGTTTCTTTTGCGATACGACGACGTTTATCTGGACGCAATGCTCCCAACGTTCGCATATTATGGGTACGGTCAGCCAGTTTGATTAAGACGACGCGAATATCTCGAGTCATCGCTAAAATCATCTTACGGAAGTTTTCAACCTGTGCTTCTTGGCGGGTACGGAATTTCAATTTATCTAGTTTCGATACACCGTCAACAATTTCGGCTACGCTAGCACCAAATTCATCTTTTAATTGGGATTCGGTATAAGGGGTATCTTCGATAACATCATGTAACAACGCAGCCATGATTGCTTCATGGTCTAAATGCATTTCCGCAATAATTGAAGCTACTGCAACAGGGTGAGTAATGTAAGGTTCGCCGCTTGAGCGAAATTGTCCTTCGTGAGCATCTCGCGCAATGACGAATGCACGTTTGATTAATTCAATTTTATCGGCGGGCAAATACCCCTGAATAATTCGATCTAAATCTGCAAACAATTCCAAAGGACACCTGACTTTTTGTAGAGAGAAAGACTCGGCGATCAAAATAGCCTTAATTTTGACCGCACTTTAATGAGATTATTCTGCGATTAACGCTACTGCCACTTCTTCGTTACGCTGAGAAGCTGCCGCATCTAAATACTCTTTTGCATCCATGATTTCTTGGTTGATTAACCCTTTTTCGATTTCACGTAATGCGATTACAGTTGGTTTATCGTTATCTTCCGGCACTAACGGCTCACTTTGATGTAACTCTAATTGTCTCGCACGACGAGCGGCGGTTAAAATTAAATCAAAACGGTTACCAATTTTTTCTACTGCATCTTGCACAGTCACTCGAGCCATGTTTTACTCCGATGTTAAAAATAATGTCTATAAAGGGAAAATATTGTACTCAATTCAAGCTTATTTTGCTAGTAGCTGTTGAATTAAGTCTGCATTTTCTGTTTGTTGATAAGCTTTAGTCAAGCGTTCTGCCTGCAAAATGCTTTGCAAATCTGCCAATGCCTGTTCAAAATTATCGTTCACAATAACATAATCATATTCATCATAATGCGAAATTTCGCTGATTGCTTTTGACATTCGCTCAGCAATAACCTCTTTGCTATCCTGTCCGCGTCCAACCAAGCGACGTTCTAATTCAGGCAATGATGGCGGCAAAATAAAAATACTTTTTACAGAAGGTACTTTTTGACGAATTTGCTGTGCACCTTGCCAGTCAATATCTAAAAACACATCAATGCCTTTTGCTAAGTTTTCTTCAATTGCTGGCAATGAAGTGCCGTAATAATTACCACCAAACACTTTTGCATATTCTAAGAAGTGGCCTTTTTCAATTAAGGTTTCAAATTCTTCTACTGAAACAAAATAATAATGCACACCATGACTTTCGCCTGGACGAGGAGAACGTGTTGTGTGTGAAATAGACACCATTTTTTTCGTGCCTTGATTTTTTTCTAATAACGCGGAAATTAATGATGACTTGCCCGCCCCACTCGGTGCAGAAAGAATATATAAATTACCTTGAGACATAATTGAAACCTCTTATTGTTGTTTGTTTTTATTATACAAAAAGAAAAGGAAAAGTGCGGTCAAATTTTCATTTGTTTTTACAAATCATTAAAAAGTGATCGAGATCACAAAAAAGTGGTATATACCCTTTTTTTTATCAAAATGCCCATGCTATAATCCACGGGAACTCGTTAGAGCAACGATTTTGTTTAACTTAAAAAATAGAAGGTGAAAATCTTATGGCTATTAAAATTGGTATCAACGGTTTCGGCCGTATCGGTCGTATCGTATTCCGTGCAGCACAACATCGTGATGACATCGAAGTTGTAGGTATCAACGACTTAATCGACGTTGAATACATGGCTTACATGTTGAAATACGATTCAACTCACGGTCGTTTTGACGGTACTGTTGAAGTTAAAGACGGTAACTTAGTAGTAAACGGTAAAACTATCCGTGTTACTTCTGAACGTGATCCTGCAAACCTTAACTGGGGTGCGATCGGCGTTGATGTTGCAGTTGAAGCAACAGGTTTATTCTTAACTGATGAAACAGCACGCAAACACATCACTGCTGGTGCGAAAAAAGTCGTATTAACAGGTCCTTCTAAAGATAGCACACCAATGTTCGTACGTGGTGTAAACTTCGGTGCATACGCTGGTCAAGACATCGTGTCTAATGCTTCTTGTACTACAAACTGTTTAGCACCTTTAGCACGTGTTGTTCACGAAACTTTCGGTATCAAAGATGGTTTAATGACCACTGTTCACGCAACCACAGCAACTCAAAAAACTGTTGATGGTCCATCAGCTAAAGACTGGCGCGGTGGTCGTGGTGCATCACAAAACATCATCCCTTCATCTACTGGTGCAGCGAAAGCAGTGGGTAAAGTATTACCAGCATTAAACGGTAAATTAACTGGTATGGCGTTCCGTGTTCCTACTCCAAACGTTTCTGTAGTTGACTTAACTGTAAACTTAGAAAAACCAGCAACTTACGAACAAATCAAACAAGCAATCAAAGATGCAGCTGAAGGTAAAACTTTCAACGGCGAATTAAAAGGCGTTTTAGGTTACACTGAAGATGCAGTAGTTTCTACAGACTTCAACGGTTGTGCTTTAACTTCTGTATTTGATGCTGATGCGGGTATCGCATTAACTGATTCTTTCGTTAAATTAGTATCTTGGTACGATAACGAAACTGGTTACTCAAACAAAGTATTAGACTTAGTTGCACACGTTTACAACTACAAAGGCTAATCAAAATACCTAAAAAATTAACCGCTCTTTTAGAGCGGTTTTTTTATTTCCAATCCATTTCACTTAATCAATATTTTTAAATTCTTTATTTATCATCCGGAGATAAAAATAGAAAAATAAATATGTCTATTATTTATTCTATATTCACAAAATAACAACATTTCACTAGATTTTAAATTTATTTCGTTTATATTAGCGTACAGTTGTTCGCTCAAATAAGGCTTATATGAATTTAGAACGTCATTTCGTCAATCGAATTCGCCAACAGGCAAAAACTCGTCAAAATGTAACCGCACTTCGCCATAAAATTAATGGCTTATGGAAAGATATTTCGTGGAACGCATTTCAACAACAGCTTGATCAGCTTTCATTAGCTTTTCTTGCTTGCAATATTCAAGTACAAGATAAAATTGCAATTTTTGCGCACAATATGTCACGTTGGACAATCGCAGATGTTGCGGCACTTCAAGTCCGTGCCATTACCGTCCCAATTTATGCGACCAATACTGCACAACAGGCAGAATTTATTTTAAATCATGCCGATGTCAAAATTCTGTTTGTCGGAGATCAAGAACAATATGATCAAGCGTTAGAAATTGCGCATCAGTGTCCACAATTACAAAAAATTGTGGCCATGAAAGAACAAATTCAACTGACAGAAACTACCCTTTCCTGCCATTGGGACGATTTAATTCAATTAGGTACAGAAGAATTCCAAACTGAATTTAAAACTCGCTTAGCAAGTAAAACTATGGATGATTTATTCACGATCATCTACACCTCAGGCACAACAGGTGAACCGAAAGGCGTAATGCTTGATTACAATAACTTGGCGCATCAACTTGAAGCCCATGATATTGCATTAGATGTTAATCAAGATGAGGTTTCACTTTCTTTTTTACCATTTAGCCATATTTTTGAGCGAGCTTGGGTTGCCTATGTGTTACATCGTGGAGCAATCCTTTGTTATCTCGAAGACACCAATCAAGTACGTGAAGCATTAACGGAAGTGCGTCCGACCTTTATGTGTGCGGTACCGCGTTTCTATGAAAAAATTTATTCTGCTGTACTGGATAAAGTCCAAAAAGCGCCTTTTATTCGTCAAATGATTTTCCACTGGGCAATTGCAGTGGGACAAAAACGTTTTGATCTTCTCTCTCAAAATAAAAAAGTCCCGTTCTTCTTGCAAAAGCGCTATGCGCTTGCCGATAAAATGGTACTTTCTAAACTGCGTTCATTGTTAGGTGGACGTATTAAAATGATGCCTTGCGGTGGCGCAAAATTAGAACCAACCATTGGCCTTTTCTTCCATAGCATTGGGATTAATATCAAACTCGGTTATGGCATGACTGAAACCACAGCAACCGTTTCTTGCTGGGATGACCATCATTTTAACCCGAATTCTATCGGTAAATTAATGCCAAACGCAGAAGTTAAAATTGGTGAAAATAACGAGATTCTAGTGCGTGGTGGCATGGTAATGAAAGGTTACTATAAAAAGCCAGAAGAAACGGCCCAAGCCTTCACTGAAGATGGTTTCTTGAAAACGGGAGATGCCGGTGAATTTGATGCTGATGGTAATTTATTTATTACCGACCGTATTAAAGAGTTGATGAAAACGTCTAACGGCAAATACATTGCACCACAATATATCGAAGGTAAAATTGGCAAAGATAAATTTATCGAACAAATTGCGATTATTGCTGATGCAAAAAAATATGTTTCAGCGTTGATCGTACCTTGTTTTGATAGCGTGGAAGAATATGCGAAGAAACTGAATATTAAGTATCAAGATCGCATAGAATTACTCAAACACTCTGACATTATCAAAATGTTTGAACAACGTATCGAAAGTCTTCAAAAAGAACTGGCGCACTTCGAGCAAGTGAAGAAATTTACACTACTCTCTCAGGCATTTAGCGTCAAACTTGGTGAAATCACGCCTACGCTCAAATTACGCCGAAAAGTAATTATGGAACGTTATCGTCATATCATTGATTCGATGTATTCCAACAATAAAGAGAACAAGGAAAATAAAGAATAAAAAAGTGCGGTGAATTTCACCGCACTTTTTATTTTGACGAAAAGGATTTATTCGACTTCGATCAGCACACCTTCTTGGTGAGGTTTCAATACACCAACTTCACTAAGCTCAATACCGGCTTTTTTCGCAATCTCTAAGATTTCCGCTTCACTTTCAGGTTTAACCGCAATCAACAAGCCACCTGAGGTTTGAGGATCGCACAGTACCGCCTTTTGATAATCCGTAAGAGGACCAATTTTATGACCATAGCTTTCAAAGTTACGGTTGGTTCCACCTGGTACACAACCTTCAGCAATGTAATCTGCCACGCCATCTAATAATTTGATTTTATCAAAATGCACAACCGCATTAAGATTTGAGCCTTCACAGATTTCAGCTAAGTGTCCTAATAAACCAAAGCCAGTGACATCCGTCATGGCGGTAACACCAGCAACTTCCGCAAATTGGCTACCAATCAGGTTCATTTGACACATTGCTGCCGTTGCCAGTCCTTGATGTTCTGGTTTTAACTTGCCTTTTTTCTCTGCAGTAGTTAGCACGCCAATACCTAATGGTTTGGTTAAATAAAGCTTACAATTTGCTTCTGCTGAAGCATTACGTTTTACACGTTCGGTTGCAATAACGCCCGTTACGGCTAAACCAAAAATGGGTTCTGGCGCATCAATCGAGTGTCCGCCAGCTAGCGAAATCCCCGCTTGATGACAAGCAAAACGGCCACCATCAACAATCTTCTGTGCCACTTCTGCCGGTAATTTATTAATTGGGAAACCTAAAATGGCAATCGCCATAATCGGCTTACCGCCCATTGCAAAAATATCGCTAATGGCATTGGTCGCAGCAATGCGGCCAAAATCAAAAGGATCGTCAACAATCGGCATGAAGAAATCCGTGGTACTGATAATTGCAGTACCATTACCAAGATCATAAACCGCTGCGTCATCCGCTGTTTCATTTCCCACTAATAAATTGGGATCAGCAAATTTTTCGAGTTCTGTCTGTAAAATTGTCCCTAACACCTTAGGCGAAATTTTACAGCCTCAACCCGCGCCGTGGCTGTATTGTGTTAAACGAATCTCATCCGTCATATTCAATCCTTTATAAAAATAACGTATTTCTTAAACAAAAGAGCGGTCAGAAAAAGCCTATTTAAGAGGCTAACTTCTCCACTTTTGCTTGCTTGATCATGTTATCGCTGACTTCTAAAATAGTAATTCGTAAGCCATTGATTTCACAAATGGTTCCTTCATCAGGAATATCTTCAAGATGTTCAAGAATTAAACCATTAAAGGTTCGTGCATCTTCTGTATCTAATTCCCAACCAAACATTTTATTTAAATCACGAAGATTCGCCGAACCTTCAATAATCATTGAACCATCAGATTGGTGCACCACTTCTTGTTCAATAGTCGGTGCAGTAGAGGTGGTAAAATCCCCCACGATTTCTTCTAAAATATCTTCAAGTGTGACCAACCCTTTAATGTCACCATATTCGTCCACCACTAAACCGATACGTTCTTTTTTCGTACGGAAATTCGCTAATTGTGTTTTTAGTGGTGTCCCTTCTGGAATAAAGTACACTTCATCGACGGCACGTAATAAAGTTTCTTTGGTAAATTCATTTTTTTCTAATAACAAACGAAACGCTTCACGCACACGCAAAATACCTAAAACTTGCTCATCAAGGCTGCCTTTATACAGCACAATTCGATTATGTGGTGCATGATTAAGCTGGCGCATAATGGCTTTCCAATCGTCATCAATATCAATCCCTGCAATTTCATTACGTGGCACCATGATATCGTCGACTGTCACCGTTTCCATATCTAAAATAGAGAGCAACATTTGTGGATGCTGTTCATCCGGTGTGGCTTCTCCCGCTTCCGATACAATACTACGAAGTTCTTCACGACTAATCACTTGTTTTTGCATATCTGGTTTTAAGCCGACCATTCGCATTAAGGTTTTCGTAAAAATATTCATCAACCAAACTAATGGATAGAACACTTTTAACAATAGCGACAAAATGTGACTTGAAAATAATCCCACTTTCTCTGGGTGCATCGCCGCAACCGTTTTAGGGATAATTTCAGAAAAAACGAGCATCGCAAAGGTTAATAAACCCGTTGCGATTGCTACCCCCGCATCACCATATAAACGCATACCAATCATGGTTGCAATAGCGGAAGCGCTGATATTCACAAGGTTATTAAAGATCAGAATAAAACTTAACAAGGTATCAGGCTTTTCAAGCAGTTTTTCTGCTTTTTGCGCGCCTTTATTGCCTTGTTCCGCCAAAAAGCGAAGACGATATTTATTGAGAGAGAGTAAGCCGGTTTCTGAGCCAGAAAAATAGGCAGATAAAATTAAACAGATAATCAGTGTAATAAATAAAGTACTAAGGGGAATACTGTCCAAGGGAAAGTCCTTTTGTTCGTTAATCAACAAAAAGTGCGGTCATTTTCACCGCACTTTTTACCTGTTCTTTGATTTTGATTAAATCAAACGGCTACCAAAATAGCCAACCGTGAGCAGAATGATACCTGAAATTGCGTAAATAATCATCCTTTTTCCACGCCAGCCCAATCGCCAATGACCAAAACAAGCAATACCAAAACTAATCCAAGCAAGGAAAGAAAAAATCGCTTTATGCAGATTTTCTGGGGTCACTGCTTGCAATACATGATAAGTACCAGAAATTAAAGTGAGCGTCAATAATGCTTCTCCCATCGCAAATAAACAGAAGAAATGGCGTTCTACTGCCATTAATGGTGGAATTGCTGGCGAAAATTGGATTTTACGCTTTTTCAAATTACGGTCTAACCAGACCAATTGGATCACATACAGCGTTGCAATAAAACAGACCGCATAGGTAAAGAGCGACAACCCGATATGGAACAACATCAATGTATTTTGATTAAGCATCTGAATGATATGGCTTGATAAGAATGTCGCAAAGATCAGGCTGATGATCGAAAACGCATACACTATCGGTAAAACAAACCACATTGTCGAAACGAGAAACATTGAAAGCGTCGCCAATGCCGCAATAATTACGCTCATTAAGGAAGCGATTTGCATTAGCGTGAAAGTTTGCCCTGATGCTAGATCCTCCAACAAAGGGAAAGTGCTAACAGCATGCAGAATAATTGCTGCAAGTGCGGTCAGAAAAAACGGGATTTTACTTTGACTCAACTTCCCTTCTGATGAATTCATCAAAAACGGGGCGATCAACAATAAACTAAGAATGTAAAAAATAATCGAAAAAAGGGCAAACCACATAATGCTTTCTCTTTACTAGGAATTATTCTTATTTTAACGGATCTTTTCTCTAGATCGCCATAATTTTATTTGAAATGATGAAAAACGCCCAAATTTCGGTATAATCACGGCAATTTTTTAAGAAAAAACAGGATTTAAAATGTTTGAGAATTTATCGGATCGCCTTTCCAAAACGCTACGTAACATTAGCGGGAAAGGGCGCTTAACTGAAGATAATATTAAAGAAACCCTACGCGAAGTACGCATGGCGTTATTAGAAGCTGATGTTGCTTTGCCTGTCGTACGTGAGTTTATCGCTAAAGTAAAAGAAAGCGCGCTAGGCGAAGAAGTCAATAAAAGCTTAACTCCTGGCCAAGAGTTCTTAAAAATCGTTCAGCGCGAACTCGAAAAAGCCATGGGTGAAGCCAATGAGAGCTTAAACCTAGCAACACAGCCACCCGCAGTTATTTTAATGGCGGGTTTACAAGGTGCGGGTAAAACCACCAGCGTGGGTAAATTAGCAAAATTCTTACGCGAACGTCATAAAAAGAAAGTGCTTGTAGTATCTGCCGACGTATATCGTCCTGCGGCGATCAAACAGCTTGAAACCTTAGCGCAATCTGTTGGCGTGGATTTCTTCCCGTCTGATGTCAAACAAAAACCAGTAGAAATTGCAAAAGCGGCACTTGCTGACGCCAAACTCAAATTCTACGATGTGTTAATTGTGGATACGGCAGGTCGCTTACACGTTGATAGCGAGATGATGGATGAAATCAAGCAAGTTCACGCGACATTAAATCCAATTGAAACTCTCTTCACCGTTGATGCAATGACTGGTCAAGATGCAGCAAATACAGCAAAAGCCTTCAACGAAGCCTTGCCACTTACCGGGGTTATCTTAACCAAAGTGGACGGTGATGCGCGTGGGGGTGCGGCTTTATCTATTCGTCAAATCACTGGCAAACCGATTAAATTCCTTGGTGTGGGTGAAAAAACAGAAGCCCTCGAGCCATTCCATCCTGATCGCGTAGCGTCGCGTATTTTAGGCATGGGTGATGTCCTTTCCCTTATCGAAGATCTTGAACGTTCAGTGGATCGCGAAAAAGCGGAAAAAATGGCACAGAAATTCAAGAAAGGTGATGATTTCACCCTAGACGATTTCCGTGAACAGCTCCGTGAGATGAAAAAAATGGGCGGTATGATGTCGATGCTTGAAAAATTACCGGGTGCGAAAAACTTACCGGATCATGTCAAAAATCAAGTAGATGACAAAATGTTTATCAAAATGGAAGCCATCATTAATTCCATGACCTTAAAAGAACGTGCCAATCCAGATATTATCAAAGGATCTCGCCGTCGTCGTATTGCATTGGGTTCCGGTACACAAGTGCAAGATGTGAATAAGTTGCTGAAACAATTTGACGAAATGCAACGCATGATGAAGAAAATGCGCAAAGGCGGAATGGCGAAAATGATGCGCGGCATGCAAGGCTTAATGGGCGGAGGCGGCTTAGGTGGCCTTGGCGGTTTAGGCGGCATGTTTAAACGTTAATCCCCTCTTCAAATAAAGTGCGGTCAAAAATCAATAGGTTTTTGGCCGCATTTTTTATCTTTTCAGTTAGTGTTTCCTATTACCTGATTAAATTACTCAGTTTTAGGTAATATTTTCATCACTTGATAGTCGATATAATTGCTCAAGTATTTTACTTGGCGTAAAATCTAGTCCTTGATGATTATCTACGACACTTAATCATCAGGAAATAATATTTTCTAATAATCTAGGAGTGATAAAATGGGACAGTATAAAAAGTTCTGGTACCTATTAGTCGCCGTATTAATTGGAGCATTCTCCATTCTCGGCTACTATGGGTTCGAAGTTTATCGTGAAGCACCACCAATTCCACAACAATATGTTTCAGAATCAGGTGAAAAAGTGATTACTCACGATGAAATTTTACATGGTCAAACCGCTTGGCAAACCACTGGTGGTATGCAAGTGGGTTCTGTTTGGGGTCATGGTGCATACCAAGCGCCTGACTGGACTGCAGATTGGCTACATCGTGAATTAACCAACTGGTTAGATATCACCGCAAATAAAGAATTTGGTAAAAACTTTGCGGATCTTAATGAAGAACAACAAACTTTATTAAAAGCACGTTTAACCAAAGAATATCGTGGTAGCAAAGTTGAAAACGGTACCGTTGTGCTTTCTAATACCCGTTTAGCGGCAATGGAAAAAACTGCACAATACTACATTTCTTTATACGGTGATGATCCTGCTACCAAAGTCACTCGTGAACACTTTGCCATGAAGGATAATACCCTTCCTGACTTACAAGCGCGTAAAGACTTAACAAAATTCTTCTTCTGGACAGCATGGACTGCCTCTGCAGAACGTCCAAATACAAATGCAAGTTATACTAACAACTGGCCACATGAGCCATTAATCAATAACGTGCCAACACCAGAAAACGTAGTTTGGTCTATTGCGAGTGTGGTATTCCTCATTGCGGGTATTGGTTTCGTTGTTTGGATTTGGTCATTCAAAAAACGTGAAGATGAACAAGATCCACCGATTCCGGAAGTTGATCCCCTCACAAAACTACAGTTAACCCCTTCTCAACGCGCATTAGGTAAATATCTCTTTACGGTGCTTGCATTATTCTTACTGCAAGTGAACTTAGGGGCGATTGTTGCTCACTATACCGTTGAAGGTCAGGAATTCTATGGTATTGATATTTCTCAATACTTCCCGTATTCATTAGTGCGTACATGGCATATTCAAGCTGCCTTATTCTGGATTGCAATGGCATTCTTAGCCGGTGGTTTATTCCTTGCACCAATCATCAATGGTGGTAAAGATCCGAAATTCCAAAAATTGGGTGTGGATGTTTTATTCTGGGCATTAGTGGTATTAGTCGTCGGTTCATTCACTGGTAGCTATTTAGCAATTGCGCATATCCTTCCTGAAGAATGGAGTTTCATGTTCGGTCACCAAGGCTATGAGTTCATTGACTTAGGTCGTTTCTGGCAAGCGGTGAAATTCGCAGGTATCTTATTCTGGTTAGTCTTAATGCTTCGCGGTACAGTGAACGCATTCAAACAACCAGGAGACAAAAACTTATTAGCGTTATTCTTCGCTTCCGTCATTGCAATCGGCTTATTCTATGGCCCTGCATTATTCTACGGTGAGCACACTCACATTTCTGTGATGGAATACTGGCGTTGGTGGGTAGTTCACCTATGGGTAGAAGGCTTCTTCGAAGTATTCTCTGTAGCGGCGCTCTCATTCATCTTCGTAAGTTTAGGTTTAGTTTCACGTCGTACAGCGACCGTGGCAACTATTACTGAAGCGGCATTATTCTTAATCGGCGGTATTCCTGGTACGTTCCACCACTTATACTTCGCTGGTGCAACCACACCAATTATCGCAGTAGGTGCGTCATTCTCTGCACTTGAAGTGGTTCCATTAGTGTTATTAGGTCATGAAGCTTGGGAACACTGGGCGATGCAACAAAAAACACCTTGGATGGAACGCTTAAAATGGCCTCTTTACTGCTTCGTTGCAGTGGCATTCTGGAACATGTTAGGTGCTGGCGTATTTGGTTTCTTAATCAATCCACCAATTTCGCTTTACTATATCCAAGGCTTGAACACTACAGCTGTTCATGCACACGCCGCATTATTCGGTGTATATGGTTTCTTAGCACTAGGCTTCGTATTCTTAATCGCTCGTTATTTACGTCCGGATACACCATTTAACGATAAGTTAATGAAATGGGGCTTCTGGTTACTAAACGGTGGTTTAGTGCTTATGATCGTATCAAGCTTATTACCAATCGGTATTATTCAAGGTTATGCAAGTATCTCTGAAGGCTTATGGTATGCACGTAGTGAAGAATTTATGCAACAACCATTATTCGATACCCTACGTTGGGTTCGTTTCGGTGGCGACGTTGTCTTCATCTTCGGTGCACTCGCCTTCTTCTGGCAAATCTTTACGATGATTTTCTTCAAACCGAAAAAAACAGCTTAACTAGGTTTATTATCATGCAAAAGCGGCTAAGTAATTAGCCGCTTTTTATTTGTGAAAATTCGTTAAATTTTCTAACCCTACTTTGATCTCCATCAAACCATTTACCTTCTTTTAAGTATGATTAAATTTGTCTTTAGATCTATACTTTCCATACTTTTCAACTTTTCTTATAACATTTCAACATGAGTGACAATCCATTCAACGCGAGTTGGTCATCAAAGGGCAATACGCTATGTCTAGGTCATTGGGATATTACTTATCTTGGTTTACCTGTAGTACTGCCACTTGAACGCCGTGATAAAGATATGGGAACAAATAATATTTATAATTTTATGGATCCTGAAGATGAGCTTTACCGAGAAGGCTTAATGGAAGATGATTGGATTGTGGAAAACATTGATTGGCTTTCAGATGTCTTTATTGAGCACAATATTCCTTTAGAAGAAGAAACCATGCGAGCATTCTATCAAGCGGTGAATAAGGAAGATTGGCGCTGTGGGAGCTGTGGTGGATGTATTTAGTATCAAAGTGCGGTCAATTTTATCACCGTTTTTATACTGAACTGTCATAATAAAAACACTAGGAAATTCAATATTTCTGATATAGAATTCTTCGATTTGTTTTTTTAAAGGGAGAAAAAAGATGAAACTTGTTGAAGTTAAACATCCGCTTGTTAAACATAAATTAGGCGTGATGCGCGAAGCTGATATTGATACCAAAAAATTCCGTGAACTTGCAACTGAAGTGGGCAGCTTACTCACCTATGAAGCCACTGCCGATCTTGAAACAGAAAAAGTGATTATCGAAGGTTGGAACGGTCCTGTTGAAATCGACCGTATCAAAGGTAAAAAAGTTACTGTTGTACCAATTTTACGTGCAGGTCTTGGCATGATGGATGGCGTATTAGAACATGTTCCTAGTGCTCGCATCAGTGTAGTCGGGATTTATCGTAATGAAGAAACCCTTGAACCCGTCCCTTATTTCCAAAAACTAGCCAGTGATTTAGAAGAACGTTTAGCTATCGTTGTGGATCCAATGCTTGCAACGGGTGGTTCAATGATCTCCACAATTGATTTATTAAAAGCAAAAGGTTGCCAACATATAAAAGTATTAGTATTAGTAGCGGCACCAGAAGGGATCAAAGCCTTAGAAAAGGCGCATCCAGATATCGAACTTTATTGCGCATCTATTGATGATCACTTAAATGAACAAGGCTATATCATCCCTGGCTTGGGTGATGCAGGAGATAAGATTTTTGGGACGAAATAATTCCCTTTAAATAAGACGGCATTTATAGCCGTCTTTTTTCCGTGCGTGAAAACACAAAAGCTAAAAAAGCATTAAAACCGACCGCACTTTCAGTTAATTCAAACCGAGAGTTGAAACTAAATGAGTAATCAAACTACAACCGCACCTGTTGAGGTGCAAAGCATGGGCAAACAAGCGTTTGTCGGTTTACAGATGTTATTTGTTGCCTTTGGCGCCTTAGTATTAGTTCCTTTAATCACTGGATTAAATTCTAATACAGCTCTTCTTACCGCGGGTATCGGTACACTACTTTTCCAACTTTGTACTGGTAAACAAGTCCCTATTTTCTTGGCCTCCTCTTTTGCCTTTATTGCGCCTATTCAATATGGCGTACAAACTTGGGGCATACCGACCACAATGGGTGGACTTGCTTGCGCAGGCTTCGTCTATTTCGCACTATCAACCTTAGTAAAATTACGCGGTAGTGCTGCACTTGAGCGCATCTTTCCGCCTGTTGTTGTAGGTCCCGTAATTATCATTATTGGTATGGGACTTGCACCCGTTGCTGTGGATATGGCATTAGGTAAAAACAGTGCATATAGCTATGAGCACTCTGTATTGGTTTCTATGATCACCTTAGTCACCACCCTTTCTGTTGCGGTATTTGCCAAAGGCATGATGAAACTGATTCCAATTATGTTTGGTATCGTTGCTGGCTATGTGGTTTGTTTATTCCTAGGATTAATTAACTTCCAACCTGTTTTAGACGCAAAATGGTTTGAATTACCTCAGTTAACCAAACCAGAATTTAATTTAGAAGCCATTCTTTATATGCTACCAATTGCTATCGCACCAGCCGTTGAACACGTCGGTGGGATTATGGCAATCAGTTCTGTAACAGGTAAAGATTTCCTTAAGAAACCAGGCTTACACCGCACCTTATTAGGCGATAGTGTCGCAACGGCTGCAGCTTCATTAGTAGGTGGTCCACCAAATACTACTTATGCCGAAGTAACGGGGGCTGTAATGCTAACTCGCAACTTTAATCCAAATATTATGACTTGGGCTGCAGTATGGGCAATTGCGATTTCCTTCTGTGGTAAAGTAGGCGCATTCCTTTCTACTATCCCGACCATCGTAATGGGTGGCATTATGATGTTAGTATTTGGTTCGATTGCCGTTGTCGGGATGAGTACCTTAATTAAAGGTAAAGTGGATGTGACTGAACCTCGCAACCTTTGCATCATTTCTGTGGTGATGACTTTCGGGATCGGTAATATGTTTGTCAACGTCGGCGATGCTGTTTCCCTAAAAGGTATCAGCCTTTGTGCTATCGTCGCGATTGTACTGAACTTGATTTTGCCAAAAGCAAAAAATGAAGTAGAATAAAACTTCCCAAACAAAAGGGTTAAATGAAAATTTAGCCCTTTCTTTTTTTATTTTAAATCAACTCGTTAATCCGTGAATCAGCAACTTTCTTTACCTATTCATCAAATTGATGATGAAACGCTTGAGAATTTTTATAGCGATAATAATGCATTATTGCTCAATTCTTTGCGTCAAAATATAACTGATTTACAGCAACAATTCTTCTACCTCTGGGGAAAGCAAAGTGTCGGAAAAACTCATCTTCTACGCGCACTCTGTAATGAATATATTCAGCAACAACGGAGTGCGATTTATGTTCCATTGAGTAAATCACAATATTTCTCCACGGCTGTTTTTGAAAATTTAGAACAGCAAGAATTGATTTGCCTGGATGATTTGCAAGCAGTTATTGGAAATTCAGAATGGGAAATAGCCTTATTTGATCTCTTTAATCGTATCAAAGCCAATGGCAAAACTTTATTGATTGCCAGTGCCGAGCAATCTCCTACTGCTCTCCCCGTTAAATTACCAGATCTGGCTTCTCGCTTAAAATGGGGAGAAAGTTATCAATTGATTCCTCTCAGCGATGAACAAAAACTCGCTGTATTGAAACAAAATGCCCATCAGCGAGGCATTATGCTTTCAGATGAGACTGCCAATTTTATATTTACTCGTCTAGATCGAGATATGGCGACATTAAAAGAGGCATTAGTTCAACTCGATAAAGCCTCATTGCAAGCGAAACGAAATCTGACCATTCCTTTTGTGAAATCTATTTTAGGCTTATAAACAGATAAAAAAATAACCGCACTTTTTCAAGTGCGGTTAATTTTTTAGTCATTTAATTACCAGCAGTGATGGCAATAACCAACACCGACACTAGGCATTATTGCTACAGGAATGCGAGAATAACCTGTATGTTTAGAACGATGATCACTCGCATTCATTTCATTTGGAACGCTATCTCTTTGTGCAACTTTAGCTTTTTCTCGAGCTGTTACAGTATTACCACTTGTTACTCGAGAATTATAATCCTGCACCGCATTCATATCATACATCGCTGCACCATTACCAATGGTTGAGGCTTCCTGAGGTGCAGTACAAGCTGTTAAAACAGATAATGCTGCAATAGAAATTAATTTTTTCATAACGTTACCTTTTATCACAAACTACTTTATTAAGCGTTTCTCTGCCTTCTTTAATCCGCTCATTCGCTTTTTTTCTAACGTTCGGATCTTCATTTTGCTCAATATATTTTGCTACATTGGCATTTTTGATTGCATAAACAGGGACATACTGTGAGTGTTTCGTTTCACCTTTTTTATAAATTGTGGCACCTAACACACTACCATAATACTCACTAGCATCATTAGGTTTAATGTAATAATTACTGGTGTTAGTGACATCTACGCCATCATCACTTTTAAAGCCACTGCAAATCCCAGCGGGTGAAAGGAAGGTTGTTTTTGAAGCGGCAGACTCGTTAAACTTGTATACCTCAAACTCAACACTATTAGCAAGCTCTTCAATGTCTTTTTCAGACTTAGGATCTAAACTTCTTTGGCCTTTTCCATCAATATATTTCACTGTTTCAGAAATATTACTTTCAGAAACATTGACTGAAACATGATTTTCAGGTGCCTTCGCTTTTGTTTCATATACAACACTACTACCTTCGGCTAAAACAACTGATGATGCTAAAACACAAAAAGAGTAAATCCCAATTTTTTTCTTAATATGACTCATAATAATTTGATTTTCTACGTTAATAATTATTTTCGTATAATTCAATAGGTAAATAATCCGGGTCTCTGAAGAAAGTGTACTTCATTCCCGTTAATTCATCAACCTGAATTGGTTCACAATCAATGCTATTTTCCATAAGATAAGCGACATATTCATCAATATTCTCGACTTTAAATGCTAAATGTCGCAAACCACAAGCCTCTGGAGTGGTTACTCTTGGTGGCGGATTTGGAAAAGAAAACAACTCTATTTGACTCCCATCGGGAAAACTTAAATCTAGTTTATAGCTATCCCTTTCTGCCCGATAAGTTTCATTTAGCTGTTTAGCGCCTAAAATCTCCATATAAAAATGCTTCGAACGTGCATAGTTCGAAGCAATAATCGCAATATGGTGAAAACCTAATAATTGGGGCTTCATTATTTCTCCGGTGTGACACTTTTTGCTTTTTCTTCTTCCTGTAACGCAAGTGCATCACGTGCAGCACGAATACTCTTCTCAAGCATTGGCACTCGAGGATCATCTGGTTCCAATAAACGTAACATCATTGCCCAAGTGACGGCCGCCATTTTATAATCCTCACCTTCAAAATAACTGAAAGCAAGTAAACTTAATGCTTCAGGATTCGAATGATCTTGACGAATAATCTCACGTAAAAGCTGATTACCTTTCATTTTATCCATTTGATCTTCAGAAGACATTAACATACGTGCATAAGAAAGCTTATAATCTAGATTATCCGGCTCAAGTTTATTCGCTTGTTGATAACTATCAAAGGCTAATTTTCCATTACCCAAATTCATCCCTACCTGACCGAGCAACCACCATTTTTTAGCATCCTTTGGTGTTTTTTGTAAATCCAAACGAAGTGCGGTCGAAAATTGTTGCATTTCAACATCCGTCATTGGGTTTGTATCTTCTTCTTTGATTCGTTCAAAGAAATAAGGTAATTTTGCCAATGTTTTTTCCATCATATCCTCGGCTTTCCAAGATCCTAATGGGAAATAAGAAACCCCAGCAATAATGGCTAAACCGAGCAAACCAGAAACAAACCATAACTTACCGTAATTTTTGGCATTTTTATCGATAGCTTGTGTTTCTTGTTGAGGAATATCTTCCAACAATGTTTTTTGTAGCTCCTGTTTGAGTTGTTCAACATTTTCAACTAAACCCTGTTGGTTATCTTGCTCAATCTCTTTTAAGCGAGAAAAATATAGTGCTTTATTTAATTCATCACGTTTTGTATCTTCTTTCGCTTTAACAGAACGCAACAATGGATAAAAACAAATCAATGCCGCCACTAAAGTGAGCGCAATAATACTTAATGCAAAATTCATTATTTATCCTTTTCTTTGAGTAAAGCCGATAAGCGTGCATTCTCTTCATCATCTAAAACAACGTCAGAATTAACCGCACTTGGGCTTTTCGATTTACGTTTAAATATAAATAAAATGCCAACAAATACTAATAAAATTGGTGCAATCCATAACACAATTGTGGCCATTGTCATAGGTGGATCATAAGTCACGAAATTGCCATAACGTTGGATCATATAATCCACCACTTCATTTCGATTTTTGCCTTCTTGCAACAATTCAAACACTTTGCCACGCATATCTACGGCAATGGTTGCATTAGAATCGGCAATATTGTTATTTTGACATTGTGGACAACGCAGTTCTTGCGTTAATTGATGATAGTCCTTTTCTTGCTCTGGTGAAGCAAAATTTAGCGCATCAATTGCGGCAGTCGCAGAGATGCTCATAAAAAGTGCGGTCAAAAAAAGCCATGATTTTCTCATTATGGTTTCTCCGCTAATTTGTCATAAATAGGCTTCAAGGTTTCATTCCAAACACGTTCATTCACATCACCCGCTAAGCGATAATGAATCACACCTTTACCATCTACAATGAATGTTTCTGGTGCACCATAAACGCCTAAATCTAATGCAAAAGAACCTTTTTCATCTTTAAGCACTAGACTATAAGGATTACCCAAATCTTTCAGCCATTTCATCGCTTTTGGCGATTCATCTTTATAGTCTAAACCAATGATTGTCACGCCTTGTTTAGCCAATTGATTCAAATACTGGTGTTCTGCATAACAAGTTGGACACCAAGTCGCCCACACATTTAAGAGAATTGGTTTACCTTGTTGGAAAATTTCATTACCGTAGGTTTTATTTTCCAATAAATCCGTTAATGTTTTCTGTGGTACAGGTTTCCCTACCAGGGCTGACTCTAACGCTTTCGGATCATCACCTTGAGCATTACGTCCAAGCTGAACTAAAAATGCCACAACGACAGCTAGAAAAATAATAAGTGGGATAAGTAGTTTTTTATTCATAACACGATCAATTTACATCTATTTTTAGGGGGCTTAATTTAGCCCCTCATCACAATTAAGACTGTTTTACCAAACGACTAAAACGATAACGACGGTCAAACATACAGAGCAAGCCACCTAGCGCCATAAACAATCCACCAATCCAAATCCAACGGATAAACGGTTTATAGTAAAGGCGAAGTGCCCATGAGTTATCTTCTATTTTTTCACCCAAGGCGACATAAAGATCGCGGGTAAATCCCCAATCAATTGCCGCTTCAGTCATTGGCATTTTACTGACGGTATAAAAACGTTTTTCAGCAAATAATGTTGCTTCTGGTTTACCGTCTTTTGAAATATCGATTTGTGCTTTGCCACCCATATAGTTAGGACCATTTGCATCACTCACGCCAGCAAATTTAAAGTCATAATTAGCAATCTGCACTGTATCACCAACAGCCATTCGCACATCACGTTCCACACTGAAGTTTTGGCTAAAGGCTATTCCCCAAACTGTCATGGCTACACCAAGGTGAGCCAAAATCATCCCCCAATGGGAACGGGAAAGCTTGGTAATACCTTTAAAGAAAGATTCACGGTGTGTTGCACGTTGTTTCATTTCGTAGAGGCTCAGTAATACAATAATGACAGACATCATAGTACCAAGCACCGCACTAACAGTGAGTTTATTTTGTAGGAAATATGGTAAGGCAAAGCCTGCAATCGCCATCACAATCACACTCACTACAACCGGTGTACGAATTTCAGAGAACTGATCACGACGCCATTTAACCAATGGCCCAATACCTAGTAATAAGGCAAATGGGGTCATAATAATCAGGAACATTTGATCAAAGAACGGCGCGCCGATCGAAATAGAGCCCAAACCTAATTGTTTGTGAACTAATGGCAATAACGTCCCTAAGAACACCACACAAAGTGCGGTCATTAATAGGATATTATTCAATAACAATAAGGTTTCGCGAGAATAGCGTTCTGCATTATCACGCGAACGAATTTGGTTGCCTTTGTAAGCGTATAAGGTTAAAGAACCACCAATTACCACAACCAAATAAGCAAGAATATATAAACCACGTGTAGGATCTGAAGCAAAGGCGTGTACTGACACTAAGATACCGGAACGAACTAAGAACGTACCCAGTAAGCAAAGTGAGAAAGCAAGGATTGCTAAAAGCACAGTCCAAGCTTTAAAAGAGCCTCGTTTTTCAGTCACTGCTAAAGAGTGGATTAATGCGGTTCCCGCAAGCCAAGGCATTAAAGAAGAGTTTTCTACTGGATCCCAGAACCACCAGCCACCCCAGCCTAGCTCATAATAGGCCCACCACGAACCGAGCACGATCCCAAGTGTTAAAAAGACCCAAGCAGCCATCGTCCAAGGACGAGACCATCTTGCCCAAGCGGAGTCTAATTTACCTGTCATTAATGATGCAATCGCAAAGGCAAAAGCCACAGAAAAACCAACATATCCCATATAAAGTAATGGTGGGTGGAAAATTAAGCCCACATCTTGCAACATTGGGTTGAGTTCTCTGCCATCTACTGGGAAGTCGGGGAATGTACGGGTAAATGGATTTGAGGTAAATAATACGAAGAGTAAGAAGCCGATGCTAATAATCCCCATAATACCCAACACGCGAGCCACGGCTTCTTGTGGTAAGTGTTTGCTAAATAAGGCAACCGCTGCACCCCAAAGGGTTAATAACCAAATCCAAAGTAATAATGAGCCCTCGTGTGAACCCCACACCGCAGATAAACGATAATAAATCGGTAAACTGCTGTTAGAGTTATTTACCACATACTGCACACTAAAATCATTGACAGCAAAGAGGTAGAACAATGCAGCAAACGCAATGGTTAAAGTAAAAAATAAACCATAAGTCATTGGACGAGCCAATGACATAAGTTGAGAATGACCTTTTTCAGCCCCCCATAATGGGAAAATAGCTAAAAAGAATGAAACGGCAAGACTTAAAGCAAGCGCATAATTTCCTAATTCAGCAATCATTATTGACCTTCTTGCGGTTTTTGCTGGGTTTCTTTATAACGACGATCAGCTTCACTCTCGCCTTTTAACTCCGCGCCCATTGGCTTATGTACTTTCTGCATTTTTTCGCCTAATTCAGGTGGTACATAATTTTCATCGTGTTTAGCAAGTACTTCTGTCGCCTCTAATAAAGTAGGCTCTTTTAATACGCCTTGCGCGACGATACCTTGCCCTTCACGGAAAAGATCAGGAAGAATACCTTCGTATTCAACAGTAATAGATGGACCGATATCATTTAACTCAAAGCGAACTTTTAAGCTTTTTGGATCGCGTTTTACTGTGCCTTCCACAACCATGCCGCCTACACGGATACGTTGCCCCACTTCAGGTTTTTGATCTGCTTTGCCTTCTTTACCTTCAATGACTTCTGATGGCGTATAAAATAAATCGATATTTTGGCGAAGAGCATAAAGGACTAAACCTGTTGCAATCGAAATACCTAAAATCACAAAGATAATAATAGAGAGTCTTGATTTGCGTCTTGGATTCATAGTGTATTTCCTTTATTTGCTTGGTTTAAACGAGCTTCACGTTGTTGCTCGCGTAACACTTCTTTTAACACCGCTTTACGCCCCTTGACGCTTTGTATCGCCAAAATGATCATTGCCACAAGGCTAATGCCGTAGGAAAGCCACACGTAAAAACCGTAGCCTCCCATATTAATAAAATCACTCCAACTTTGGAAAAACATTTTCCGCTCCCTAAAATCCTAAAATAAAAATGAAAAACTATTTTAGCTTACTTGCTAACTCTTTTACCCATGGACGTTTGCTGTCTTCTTTTAGCAATTCAACGCGGTAACGCACGAGCGTAAACCAAATGGATAAAAATAAAAATCCAAAAATACATAAAATCAGTGGAATTAACATCGGCGTTGCAATAGACGGTTTTTCAAACTTCGTGATACTTGCCCCTTGATGTAAAGTATTCCACCACTCTACGGAAAAGTGAATGATTGGTAAATTCACTACGCCAACAATACACAAGATGCCCGCTGATTTTGCGCCCACTGCACGATCAGAAAATGCAGAGTAAAGGGCTAATACACCGATATATAAGAAGAAAAGAATCAGTTCAGCAGTTAAACGTGCATCCCACACCCACCAGGTTCCCCACATTGGTTTACCCCAAATTGCGCCTGTGACTAACGCGATAAAGGTAAACATCGCACCAATAGGCGCCATGGCAACCATCGAAAGATGTGCGGCTTTAATTTGCCAAACTAACGCAATAATCGCTGCAATCGCCATCGAACCATACACGCCCATTGACCAAATCGCCGCCGGCACATGCACATACATAATTCGGAAACTATTGCCTTGCTGATAATCTGCCGGTGCGTAAGCTAAGCCCCACACGATGCCAACAGCCAATAATAAAACCGCAATCACACCAAAAAATGGGCTTAATTTGCCACATAAATGATATTGAGTTTCATGTTTTGCGTAAGGATGTAACCACTTCCACATAAAAGATCCTTAATTCCAAAAAATAAAAAACAGTTAAAAATCTGACCGCACTCTCACCGTAATGATGATTAATTATCTAAACTAATTCGTAGTGCCGCTGTAATAGCGAAAGGCGATAAGGTTATCGCGCCAGCCAAAATTGCGCCTAAAATAGCAAGCTGTCCACCATAAGGGAGATTTAACGCAGCGGCATCTAAAATTGCTGAGGCAAAAATTAAAACCGGAATGAATAATGGTACCACAAGTAAACTCAGCAATACGCCACCTTTACGTAATCCTACCGTCAATGCCACGCCAATCGCGCCAATGCAGCTTAAAATCGGTGTTCCCACTAGCAAGGTGACCACCAGCGCCCACCAAATATTCACTTCCAACGAAAGCAATAAAGCCGCAATAGGTGAAAGTAAAATCAACGGCAAACCTGTTAATAGCCAGTGTGCAACAACTTTTGCGAGTGCCGTTAGCGCTAAAGGTTGAGCCGTGAGCATCAATTGTTCTAAAGAGCCATCAATAAAGTCATCTCGGAATAAACGTTCAAAAGACAGCAACGCAGAAAGCAATGCCGCCACCCAAGCAACACCTGGTGCAATGCGAGAAAGTAACTTAGGATCCGGCCCAATCACCAATGGAAACAGCGTAATCACGATCAAAAAGAACCAAAGCGGGTTCAATATTTCCGCTTGTTTACGGGTCGCAATCTTCAGCTCACGCTTTATAATCTGTAAAAATATCATAAAAATCTAAGGGTTATATTTATAATCAGCAAGATTGATTTTCTTCAATAGGCTACTTGGTACTTCCTGATGGCTCGTTAAAATCACCATTCCACCTTTTTTAGCATGATTTTCAAAAAGTGCGGTCAAAACTTCAACCCCTTTTTTGTCTATTGCTGTAAAAGGTTCATCCAAAATCCAAAGTGGTGCTTCCGATATCCATAGTCTCGCCAAGGCAATGCGCTTTTGCTGACCTGCTGAAAGTTGAGCTGCCAGCAAATCTTCGCGACCGAGTAAGCCCACTGTTTCCAATACATCCCATAAAATATCGGTGCCTTGCTGGCTTTGACTAATTTGCTGATAAAATTTTAAATTTTCCCATGCCGTTAATTCAGGTTTCACACCAGAATGATGGCCGAGATAAAGTAGCTGATGATGGTATTCTTCGCGTTGTTTTGTAATCTCTTCTGAATTCCACCGCACTTTACCTTCTACAGGTTGTGCAAGGCCGGCTAAAATCCGCAATAAACTTGTTTTACCGATACCATTGTGCCCTTCAATTTGCACGAAATCACCACTTTGAAATTGCAGTGAAAGATCAGTGAACAATACGCGATCGCCACGCTGGCACGCTAATTGTTCTAATTGAAGTTGATGAGCAGGAAACATAGTCTCAGCCTTAAAAATAAAATCTTGTGAAAAATCAGCGGGTATTCTACCACATGGGGAAATTTTGACGAGATTTTAAGGGCTAAAAGGCATAACTATTTAGGCGTAGATCGGTGTATTTATTGATTTAAAACAAACTAAATTTTCCTAGCTTTTTCATCAGATAATCAAATAATTAAAAGATTTACTGATCTAAATCAAATTTTCTGCTACTATTTAGTTACTTTTTGATGTTGTTTTATCAAAAACATTACCTTAACTTCATTTAAAAAAGGAACATATTATGTCTTATACTCTACCTGAATTAGGCTACGCTTATGATGCGTTAGAACCACATTTTGATGCACAAACAATGGAAATTCACCACTCTAAACACCACCAAGCATATGTAAATAATGCAAATGCAGTGTTAGAAACTTTACCTGCTGAATTTTCTGAAATGTGTGCAGGCCAATTAATCAGCCAATTAGATAAAATCCCAGCTGAAAAACGTACTGCATTACGTAACAACGCAGGTGGTCACGCAAACCACAGCTTATTCTGGAAATCATTGAAAAAAGGCACTACTTTACAAGGTGATTTAAAAGCCGCTATCGAACGTGATTTCGGGTCTGTAGAAAACTTCAAAGCTGAATTTGAAAAAGCTGCAGCGACTCGTTTCGGTTCTGGTTGGGCATGGTTAGTAATTAACCAAGGTAAATTATCTGTTGTTTCTACCGCAAACCAAGATTCTCCATTAATGGGCAAAGAAATCGCAGGTTGTGAAGGTTTCCCACTTTTAGGTTTAGACGTTTGGGAACACGCTTACTACTTGAAATTCCAAAACCGTCGTCCAGACTACATCAAAGAATTCTGGAACGTCGTGAACTGGGATTTCGTGGCAGAGCGTTTAGCTAAAAAATTAGCAAACTGCGGATGTTCAGCTAAATAATCGCTTTTTAAAATGTAAAAAATCGCCTTTTTTAGGCGATTTTTTTATTGGTTAAATCCAACGTCTGACTTTTTTCTTATAAACTAAATAAGACTCACCAAACTTCTTCTCAAGCCAGTATTCTTCAGGTTTAATTTGCCATTGTGTGATGAAATAAATAAACAGAAAAACACCGAGAAAACTGACCGCACTTTGCAAATAAACAGCCCATGCCACTAACAACCCCGCTAAACTTAAATACATTGGGTTACGGCTGAAACGATAAATACCATTTACCACAAACACATCACTTTTTTCCAAGTGAATTGGATTAATATTTGCTTTACTTTTATAGAATTGCCAAAGGCTGAAAAAAGCAACAAAGAAAGAAACCAATACGATCAAATAAGCAAAAAGCACATTGGTTGATAACGGATAAAGATTGGGCAAATATGCCATGATAAGTGCGCAACCAATAAAAATGACAGGGGGCGGCACAATCGGTTTCTGAATCATCAGATCAAAAATCCAATAAAAAAGCCCGAGCAATTCGGGCTAATTAAAATATTACAGATTATTTAATTTCATCTGCGCCATTTGTTTCTCTAACGGGTTACCGTTTTTCTGTGCATTCTCAAAGCTTGATTTAGCACCATTCACATCGCCTTTTGCGACTTGAATATCGCCCGCTAAAAGATCTTTACGCGCACTAAAACCTTGGCTTTTCACTTGATTTAGACTTGCTAATGCTGCATCAAATTGACCTTGTTGGAATTGCACGGCAGACAAACGAAGCGCCGCAAGAGAAGTTAAGATATCATCTTGTGATTGAGCAATCGCTTGTTTCAAGCTGTTTTCAGCTGATGCGTAATCTTGTTTTGCTACAAAACCTTTTGCTTCATCTAATAAACTAAATACTGCATAGCTGGTTTTATCATGTGCTTTCACAAATTCAGCCACTTTAGCTTGCTGTGCTGCTGCATCTTTGTTTGCTGTATAAACTAAGGCATCATATTCAGCAGACGCTTGCATGATTTGATTGGCTTGATAAGACTGCCAATAGCGCCAGCCCAACATCCCGCCTACACCAAGAATAAAAGCGGCAATAATGCTTTTGCCATTGTCTTTCCACCATTCTTTTAACTGGTTCAGTTCTTGTTCTTCTTCAATGGTATATGCCATTTTCCTATCCTTCTAAAATTAAAATTGGGCTTTCACGTGTTCAATTAGATTGTCCACATCAATGGTTTGTTGCTCTGCTTCGCCAAGTAAGTGTTTTACCACAACTTGATTATTTTGTACTTCGCTTTCGCCAAGCACAAGGGCTAGAGTCGCACCAGACTTATCTGCGCGTCTAAATTGTTTTTTAAAGTTACCACCACTGCAATGCAACATGGTGCTTAAGTGCGGTAATTCTGAGCGAAGTTTTTCAGCGAGTTGGAATGCGGCTAACGTTGTACCTTCACCTTGATAAACAACGTAAATATCTACCGCACTTTTTACTGGAATCGATTTATTCACTTCTTGAACGAGCAACACTAAACGCTCTAAGCCCATTGCGAAACCAACACCACTGGTTGCGTGACCACCAAGTTGCTCAACTAAGCCGTCATAACGTCCGCCACCACATACAGTACCTTGCGCACCTAATGCGGATGTCACCCATTCAAATACAGTTTTATTATAATAATCTAAACCACGCACCAATTTTGGATTAATTTCATATTGAATGCCCACCGCATCTAATAGACCGCATAACTGCGAAAAATGCTCGCGACTTTCATCATCTAAATAATCCAATAATTTTGGTGCGCCGTCCAATACATCTTGTAATGCTTGATTTTTAGTATCCAAAATACGTAATGGATTTTTTACAAGACGTTCTTTCTCTTCGTCGCTCATTAAATCTTGGTGATTTTCTAAGAAAGCCACTAATGCAGAACGATAGTTTGCACGTGCTTCTAATGAACCAATCGAATTTAATTGAAGAGAAACATGTTGATCAATACCTAATGCTTTCCACAAACGAGCCGTTAAAATAATTAACTCGGCATCAATTTCAGGGGTTGCGATACCAAATACTTCTACACCCGCTTGATGGAATTGACGATAACGACCTTTTTGCGGACGCTCATGGCGGAACATTGGTCCCATGTACCATAAACGTTGTTCATTGTTGTAAATCCAACCGTGTTCAATCGCAGCTCGCACGCACCCTGCAGTACCTTCAGGACGAAGTGTTAATTGCTCATCATTATCCCAAAATGTGTACATTTCTTTTGAGACGACATCTGTGACTTCACCGATTGCACGAGCAAATAATGGCGTACTTTCCACGATTGGCATACGCACTTCTGAATAGCCGTAGCTGCTTAAAATTTGGCGAACCTGCCCTTCAATCCATTGCCAAAGTGGAGATTCAGTTGGGGAACAGTCATTCATCCCACGAATTGCTTGAATATTTTTTGCCACGAGTTTTCCTTAAATAATTCGATTTTTTGGATCTTGTTGTGCAACTTTGGCACGAATTTTTGCTTCTAATTGGTCAATAATCGCGTCGTTATCAAAACGTTCTTTTTGACGCTCGCCATCTAAATAATAGCCACTTTTCTTATTACCACCGGTAACACCGAGGTCAGACACTAATGCTTCACCTGGGCCATTTACCACACAACCAATAATAGACACATCCATTGGGGTGATAATATCTTCTAAACGTTGTTCCAGTGCATTCACCGTGCCAATCACATCAAACTCTTGACGTGAGCAAGTTGGGCAAGCAATAAAGTTAATCCCGCGAGAACGAATACGTAATGATTTTAAAATATCAAAACCAACTTTGATTTCTTCTACAGGATCGGCGGCTAAAGAGACACGCAAGGTATCACCAATACCTTCCGATAACAACATACCTAAACCAATTGCAGATTTCACTGCTCCTGCACGTGCACCGCCCGCTTCCGTAATCCCTAAATGCAATGGTTGTTTAATGGCTTTAGCAAGTAAACGGTAAGATTCCACCGCAAGAAAGACATCAGATGCTTTTACGCTCACTTTAAATTGATCGAAGTTTAAACGATCTAAAATTTCAACATGGCGTAATGCTGATTCCAATAACGCTTCTGGTGTTGGCTCGCCAAATTTCTCTTGGATATCTTTTTCTAATGAGCCTGCATTAACACCAATACGGATCGGGATATTTTTATCGCGTGCGCAATCCACAACTGCACGAATACGATCTTCACGACCAATATTGCCTGGATTAATACGTAAGCAATCCACCCCATATTCAGCCACTTTTAACGCAATGCGATAGTCAAAATGAATATCCGCCACTAATGGTACATTCACTTGCTGTTTAATGATTTTAAAGGCTTCGGCGGCATCCATAGTTGGTACAGAAACACGCACGATATCTGCGCCCACACGTTCCAACGATTTAATCTGTGCAACGGTCGCTTCAACATCAGTTGTGCGAGTATTTGTCATGGATTGTACGGCAATCGGTGCGTCACCACCGATTGGTACATTGCCCACATAAATTTTTGTCGATTCACGACGTTTGATAGTAGGTTTTACTGCTGACATTCTTTCGTAAATTATTCGTTAAGGTTTTGGTAATTTAAATTTAGCCACACGGCCATCAACTGTAAGCGGATACGCTTCGCCTTTATAAGTAATGCGAACGTTACCCGGCGCACCAATAATCAATGCATAGTCATTACCATTAAAGGTTAAGACTTCGCCTTGTTTATATTCTTTTTGCGCTAATACTTTACGGTTTTGGTCTTTCACACTAATCCAGCTTGAATTTTTCGTGATCTCAATAACAAGATCGCCTTTCGCTGTAGTTGGTGCTTCAGAAATAGCTGGGTTTTCAACCGCACTTTGTGTATCTGGCACAGTTTGCTCTGTTGTTGGTTCAGTGTTAGGTAACGTTTGTTCCACAACAGGAGATTGGGCTTGTTCAACGGTAGGTGCTGAAGCTGCAGCGGTTGAAACTTCTGCGTTTACTGGTTGAGCTTGATTTTCTTGAGTCGTTGAAACAGCGGGTTTAGCAGCATTATTTGTTGTTTCCGCTACTGGCGTAGTTCCATTGTTTGACACCGCAGGCTGACTATTTACTGTTACTGGAATTTCATTCGAATGAGTAACCGCTACCTCTGCTGTTTTTTCTTTTTCAACGTAGGTTTGCACTAAATTATCACGTTCTTCGTTTGATTTTTGATAATTTTGCCACCACCATAAGCCAGTCATTCCAACAGCAGCGAGTAAAATAATAGTTGTAAGTGTGCCTACCCAACGGCTGTGGGATGAATATTGGTTTACTGAACGAGTCGCACGTGTATTTTTACTTAAATCATTTTTATGTGCTTCACCAAAAGTCAAATGAGCCCATTCAGCATCAGGAATACGTAAAAATTTCGCATAGCTGCGAACGTAACCTCTCAAAAAGGTTGAAGGTACATTTTTTTGGACAAATTCATTATTTTCTAATTTTGCCAAAATGCTTGGACGTAAAGAAATGACCTTTGCCACATCTTCTAAAGAAAGATTTAATGCTTCGCGTGTTTGACGAAGTTTATCCCCAAAGGAGATTTCAGTTGTTTCGGTTTGTTCGACGATTGTATTCATAGGTATCAAAATAGAGAAATAGAAATAGAAATAAAAAACTAAATACCAAATTTTAAAGTCGAAAGGGGCTTTTGGCAATGATTATTTGAGCGTGCGAAGCTTTTCCGCTCTAGAAGGATCAACTTGGCGTAATTTATCCAACGCTTGTTGATAAACGTCGGTTTGTTTTCCAGCAAAAGCACAAAGTGCTATGTTTTCGTAAGTATCTGCTTGATGATAATAATTTGGTGCAGCAAGAGCTGCATTAAATTGTGAATAAGCTTGTTCAAACTCACCTTGCCCACATAAAAAAGTACCAAAGTTGTTATACACATCGCCTTGCTTATCATCTAACTTAATCGCCTGTAAATAAGCTTGCTTCGCTTTTTCCGTATCGCCTTGTAATTGATAAAAATGCGCAAGTGCCGAGTGCACAAGATAATAGTGTTCATCATGTTCAAAGGCTTTATCTAAATTCAATTTTGCTTGAACAAAATCCTCTTGTTGCAGATAGCCTAATGCCAATTCAACTCGTGCTTTTGCTGCTTGTTGTTTATTAAAATCAACAGAAGACTGAGAGACACAAGCCGAAAAAACAAAAGGAAAAATGACCGCACTTAGAATGTTAATTGGGATTAATTTCATCTTATCACTCCTCTATCTTATCACTCTTCTTTAGGCCATTTTTCCTTTACAAGTATTGCTATATTTAGCTTAATTAACCGCTTTTACGTCAATACCTTCGCCAAACTTACGTTTCATTGCTGTACGTTTGGTTCGGTCGATCACATCGCCCGCCAACTGACCACAAGCTGCATCAATATCATCACCGCGGGTTTTGCGTACAATCACCGTAAAGCCGTATTCCATTAAGGTTTTTTGGAAACGATCGACACGGCTATTTGAGCTTTTACCATAAGGCGCTTCTGGGAACGGGTTCCATGGGATCAAATTGATTTTACATGGGGTATTTTTTAATACTTGAGCTAATTGATGCGCATGCTCTGTGCCATCATTCACGTGATCTAATAACACATATTCAATAGTCACTTTACCATGGTTAGCATTCGATACCTCTAAGTATCTGTGTACCGAATCCATCAACATTTTGATGTTATATTTTTTATTGATCGGCATGATTTCATCACGCAATTCATCGTTCGGTGCATGAAGTGAAATCGCTAAGGCTACATCAATCTTTTCGCGTAACATATCGAGTGCAGGCACGACTCCTGAAGTGGATAAAGTCACGCGTCGTTTAGATAATCCATACGCGAAATCATCGAGCATAATTTCCATCGCGGGTACAACATTGGCCACATTTAACAATGGTTCACCCATGCCCATCATCACCACATTGGTAATCGGACGAACACCCGTCACACCAAAATTACCGATAATTTTTGATGCACGCCAAACCTGACCGATAATTTCAGACACCGTTAAATTGCGGTTAAAGCCTTGCTGTGCTGTCGAACAGAAAGTACAAGCTAAGGCACAGCCTACTTGAGAAGATACACAAAGTGTCGCACGATCTGCTTCAGGAATATAGACCGTTTCAACTTGCTGTTCACCTACCTGCATCGCCCATTTAATGGTGCCATCTGCAGAGCGTTGCTCAACCGCCACTTCAGGTGCTTTAATTTCAGCGACCGCTTTTAATTTTTCTCGTAATTTTTTATTAATATTGGTCATATTGTCGAAGTTATCTTCGCCAAAATGATAAATCCATTTCACTAATTGATCCGCACGAAATGGTTTCTCGCCTAATTCAGCAAAAAACTCACGCATCTGCTGACGCGTTAAATCCATTAAGTTAATCTTTTTTGTATTCGTTTCGTATGAAAGGGGTTGTTCTAACATAAAGCCTCGTTATTACACATTACGGCGATGATGTTACTCAGAATTGAGCAACAAAAAATTCGCATATTAAAATGAGCCGAGATTTTACAGATTTACCGACGGATAAGCTAGCAGATTTGAAAAACAAAGAAAATTTTGACCGCACTTCTTTGCGATCGCTATCGCAAAAATCAAAAAAACAAAAGAAAAAAGTGCGGTTAAAAAACTTTAAATTTTTTCTCTTTCACACATCCCAAACCCTTACAAAAACTGATAGAATACAAGCTTTGTTTTATTCTCTAAGTTGGCTATATTAAAAGATATGTTAAAAAAAGTTCTTTCTGTATTGTGTTTAGTGCCAGCAATGGCAACGGCACAATCTTATGTCGTGTATGATTTCACCCATGATCGAGTGCTTGAAAGTAGCTCACCGAATCATGTTCAACCTATCGCATCCGTCACCAAGTTAATGACTGCAAATGTGTTTCTTGAAAATAATCGAAACGCAAATTGTACTGCATCGATTACTGACGACGACTACGATTACATTAAAGGCACACATACAAAATTACCAAAATACACGCCGATTTCTTGTAATGAATTATTAAAAGCGATGCTTGTCCATTCTGATAACTATGCTGCTCATGCCCTTTCTCGCTCTGCGGGCATGAGTCGTTTGCAATTTATTCAAAAAATGAATGAGAAAGCGAGAGAATTAGGTATGCGCTCTACTCGCTTTTCAGATAGCTCAGGTTTATCTGACAGTAACATTTCAAGTGTGATGGATCTGGTTAAATTGGCTAAATACTCTCTTAACAAAGCACAAATCAAAAACCTCTCGAATATGCCAAGTGCTTTCATTCAAGCTGGCGGACGTAGCGTTTTTGTTAAAAACACCAATAAATTAGTGCGTGAAGAAGTGTTTGATGCGGCAATTAATAAAACCGGTTATATTCGCGAATCTGGCTATAATTTAGTCTTTGTGAATAAAAATCCGTGTAATCGCGCGACCATTGGGGTGATTAGTTTAAATAACCATTCATCTGCATTTCGTACTAACTTTACCAAAGGAAAATTGGAACAATACGGTTGTATAGCAGGACGTAGCATGCACAACTTTACCGTTGATGAAGCTCAATATGAAGAAGGCTATGATGAAGCAGGTATGGATCGTCTAATCCAACAAGTTGGTGGTTAATTATTTCAAAAAAGAGCGGTCAATTTTTCACAAAATTTTCCGCTTTTTAATTTTAATCACCTATCGATTTGATAATTATTTTCATTTAAAAGCCTTATAAAAGATGATATTATTCTGCAGAATGCTAATCAATCATTATTTTTAAGGAGATCTCATGAAGCATTTATTTAAAAGCCTATCTGTTATCGCTCTAGGTTTAGCTGCTTTACAAGCCGAAGCGAAATTTAAAGTGGTGACCACATTTACTGTTATTCAGGATATCGCACAAAATGTTGCGGGCGATGCCGCGACGGTGGAATCTATCACCAAACCTGGTGCAGAAATTCACGAGTATGAACCAACCCCTAAAGATATTGTAAAAGCTCAATCTGCTGATTTAATTTTATGGAACGGATTAAATTTAGAGCGTTGGTTTGAGCGCTTCTTCCAAAATATCAAAGACAAGCCAGCCGTTGTGGTAACCGAAGGCATCACGCCACTTTCTATTTATGAAGGCCCTTATAAAGATGCACCTAACCCACACGCTTGGATGTCGCCATCTAATGCATTGATTTATGTCGAAAATATAAAAAATGCATTAGTTAAATACGATCCGCAAAATGCTGATACTTATCAAAAAAATGCAGCGGCGTATGCAGAAAAAATCAAACAACTCGATAAACCTTTACGTGAAAAACTCGCACAAATTCCCGCTGACCAACGTTGGTTAGTCACCAGTGAAGGTGCCTTTAGTTATTTAGCAAAAGATTACGATCTCAAAGAAGGCTATTTATGGCCAATTAACGCTGAACAACAAGGTACGCCTCAACAAGTGCGTAAACTTATCGATTTAGTGAAAAAAAATCATATTCCAGTAGTATTTAGTGAAAGTACCGTGTCAGCCAAACCTGCTCAGCAGGTAGCAAAAGAAAGTGGAGCCAAATACGGTGGCGTGCTTTATGTCGATTCCCTTTCTGCTGCTGATGGCCCTGTACCGACTTATATCGATTTACTCAATGTCACTGTATCCACCATCGTGAAAGGATTTGAAAAATAATGACCGCACTTTCCGCTTCGATTTCCGTTAATGATGTCACCGTGCGTTACAACAACGGGCACACTGCAATTTATGATGTTTCCTTTGCATTACAAGGGGGAACAATCTGTGCCCTTGTCGGCGTAAATGGAAGCGGAAAATCAACGCTATTCAAAAGCATCATGGGCTTAATCAAACCACAACAAGGCAATATTGCGCTTTGTGGTTTGCCAATTAATCGAGCATTAAAGCAAAATTTAGTCGCCTATGTGCCGCAAGCGGAAGAGGTCGATTGGCAATTTCCAGTCTCCGTTTATGATGTTGTCATGATGGGACGCTACGGCTACATGAATTTCCTACGCATTCCAAAATCTGAAGACAAACAAAAAGTGCTCGAAGCCATGCAACGGGTAAACATCGAACATTTAGCTGAACGACAAATCGGCGAGCTTTCTGGTGGGCAGAAAAAACGCGTATTTTTAGCTCGAGCATTAGCGCAACAAAGTAAGATTATCTTACTTGATGAACCTTTTACAGGTGTGGATGTTAAAACTGAAAATGCCATTGTAGAACTCCTTCGCCAATTACGTGCTGAAGGCCATTTAATTTTAGTTTCTACTCATAATTTAGGTTCTGTACCAGATTTCTGTGACCAAGTAGTGATGATTAACCGTACTGTGATTGCTGCCGGTAAAACAGAAGAGACATTTAATCAGCATAATTTGGAAAAAGTCTTTGGTGGTGTATTACGACACATCAAATTATTGGGTGAAGATCTGCATAATGATGAAGATAAACGTGCTGTCACCGTGCTTACCGATGATGAACGCCCAGTTGTCTTCTATGGCGAAACCAAAAATGATCCGCCTGCAACGGCTGTAAAATCCTGTCGTCTGCCGCCGTCTGACAAGGAATAAGTCATGCTTGAATATTTACTGGAACCTTTCTCCTATGAATATATGCAAAAAGCCATGTGGATAAGTGCCGCAGTTGGTGGCATTTGTGCCTTTCTTTCTGCCTATTTAATGTTGAAAGGTTGGTCATTAATTGGCGACGCGCTCTCTCATTCGGTGGTACCGGGTGTGGCGATAGCTTATGCCTTTTCACTCCCCTATGCTTTAGGTGCTTTTTTTGCCGGAATTTTAGCCGCACTTTCCATTTTATGGATCAAATCCATTTCTAAACTCAAAGAAGATGCCGTTATCGGCTTTATTTTCAGTACCTTTTTTGCCTTGGGATTGTTGATTATTTCTCTGAATCCAACTTCAATAAATGTGCAAAATATTATTCTCGGTAATATCCTCGGGATTGCCGATGAAGATATTTATCAAGTAGCCATCATTATGTTGATTTGCTTGGTCTTATTGCTTATTTTTTGGAAGGATCTGTTACTGATTTTCTTTGATGAAACGCAAGCAATAACAGTTGGGCTTTCGCCACTGTTTTACAAAGTCCTCTTTTTTACACTCTTGAGCGCTTGTGTTGTTGCGGCATTACAAACTGTCGGGGCGATTTTAGTGATTGCGATGGTAATCACACCAGGCGCAACTGCCTATTTACTTACTGATAAGTTCAAAACTCTTATCAAAATTGCCGTAGCATTAGGCGCAATCACTGGTTTCGTCGGTGTCTATTTAAGCTATTATCTGGATGGCGCAACAGGTGGTGTCATCGTGACATTGCAAACCTTGTTATTTTTATTGGCTTTCCTCTTCTCACCAAAATACGGATTAATGAGTCAAAAACGACGTAAGGCGGTGGCCCATGAGTGAAATATTCGCTATTTTCGTTGAGCCATTTCAATTTGCCTTCATGCAAAATGCGCTACTCACCGCATTAGTCGTTGCCGTGATTTGTGCGCTACTCTCTTGCTATTTAGTGTTAAAAGGATGGTCATTGATGGGGGATGCCATTTCTCATGCTGTCCTACCTGGCATTGTCTTAGCTTTTTTAGCTGGTATTCCATTAGTGATTGGTGCATTTGTCTCTGGTATTGCCTGTGCCTTAGGGGTAGGTTATTTAAAAGAAAACAGCCGTATCAAAGAAGATACCGCGATGGGGATTGTGTTTTCAGGGATGTTTGCCATTGGATTGGTGCTATTCACCAAAATCCAAACCTCACAACATCTTACACATATCTTATTCGGTAACGTATTAGGTGTAAGCCGACAAGAGCTGATTCAAACAGCAGTCATTGCCTTAATCATTTTTATTTTGCTTGGATTAAAGCGTCGTGATTTTCTGCTTTATTGTTTTGATCCTAGCCATGCTCGCGTTGCTGGGCTCTCCCCTAAATTATTGCACTATGGCTTGCTCACATTACTCGCGCTCACTATTGTGAGTACGATGCAAGTCGTTGGGGTTATTTTGGTTGTAGCGATGCTAATTGCGCCTGGTATCACAGCACTAACCCTGACGAATCGCTTCGATAAGATGCTTATTATCGCTATCATCAGCGCTGTAACTGCAAGCCTACTAGGCGTGCTACTTAGCTACCATTTTGATGCGTCCACAGGTGCATGCATTATTTTGTTACAGGCCGTATTTTTCTTAATTGCCCTAGTTTATAGCAAGATAAAAGTGCGGTTAAATTTCTAAATAAAAAAGCTAACAGAGATGTTAGCTTTTTTATTAGGAATTGAGTTTCAACAATATCATTGCTTCATAATGCGCTGTATGCGGGAACATGTCAAATAATTGAATTTGAGTAAGTTTATAATTGGTTAGATGTTGCAAATCTTTTCCCATGGAAATCGCGTTACAGCTGGAATAAAGAATAAAGTGCGGTTGCATTTCATTGAGAAATTCTGCGAGTTCCTTTCCGATACCTCGACGAGGTGGATTGACGATCACCAAATCTGGTTTATTGGCATCTTGTGTTAAAGCAAAATTAGCCGCATCCAATGATTGAAATTTAACGTTATTTAGCCCTAACACCTGAGCGGATTGAGTCGCTGCTTGAATAGCGGATGGCGAAATTTCAATTCCCGTTAAATCCACTTCTTGTTGATGTTTATCCTGCAAAGCTTTAGCGCAATGAAGTCCAAAACCACCTACACCACAAAAGAGGTCCCAAAGTTTAGTAATCGGCAAATCTTGCACCCAATCTTGGGCCGTTGCATATAACCCTTGTGCGACTAGTGGATTCGTTTGAAAGAAACCTTGAGGGCGAATAAACAACGGAATACCGTTAAAGTTTTCTGATAAGGTGTGCTGGTCCGTTAAAAAGATTTCTTTCTCACCTTCTAAGATCGCTGCGTGCTGAGGTTGGATATTCACACTCACCACTTCAAGTTGTGGTAATTTTTCCAATAACCCTGCAAATTCACGTTGAATTAACGATAGTTTAGTTTCTGAACGCAATACAAAACGCAACATCAATTTTTTTGTATGTTGGCTTTCTGTAAGCAGAATATATTTGAGCTCACCTTTTTGCTTAGCCACGTTATAAGGGACTAAACCAGCGCGACCAATAAAATCTTTTAGAATCGGAAAGAGTTCAGCAAAGCGTTGCGGATAAAGCGGACAATCACATAAATCCACCGCACTTTGTGGATCATTCGGGTCTTGTAAAATACCTAAAATGGGACGTTCCACCGCGCCACTTACAACCATTTTCGCTTTATTACGAAAGTCAGTCTCGGAGGAATAAAAAGGCGGATGCCAAATTAAATTATCACAATCTAATTTGGCAAGTTGTTGTTTTAGATGCTCTTCTTTCTTGGCGAGTTGCTGTTCATAAGGCATTTCAAGCCATTGACAAGAACGGCAATCGCCTTTTTGATAATGATGGCAATCAATCATTTAGAAGCAAGCCACTCTTGTTGAAGTGCGGTCAGTTTTTGATGATTTTCAATCCAACGCGAAGTTTTTGTGAGTTCTGACCAATCAAAGGATTTTTGTTTAAAGAGAGATTTCAAGCGAGCTTGGCGTGCTGTGAAATGCTCCGTTGTTTCCTGTAACTTCAGATTATCAAGCACTTGAATGGCACCTTCTCGCTCATTACAAAGCAATAATAAGTCACAACCAGCCTTCAAGGCTTTTTCACTGCGAGCCACAAAATCGCCCATAAAGCCTGCGCCTTTCATGCCTAAATCATCAGAGAAAATCGCTCCTTGGAAGCCCAACTGTTTACGCAAAATCTCTTTTAACCAATAACTCGAACCGCTTGCTGGCTGGCTATCACATTGTGTATAAATCACGTGAGCCGGCATAATCGCATCAAGCTTACTCTGTTGAATTAATTGCTGGAATGGCAAAATATCATGATTAAAAATCACTTCTTTTGCGCGCTCATCATAAGGGGTTTCAAGATGAGAATCAGCTAAAACATGGCCGTGTCCCGGGAAGTGTTTTCCTGTTGTTGCCATGCCCGCCTGGTGCATACCATCAATAAAAGCTGCTGCTAAATTGACCGCACTTTTTACATCACAGCCAAAACTACGATCACCAATCGCACGACATTCGTGACCTAAATCCAACACCGGAGCAAAACTCAAATCAATATCTAGCGCCACCATTTCAGCAGCCATTTGCCAACCCGCTTCTTTTGCTATTTGCTGTTGCTGAGCTGAGTCCTCAACTAATGCCGCAAAAGCCTGCATCGCAGGGAGCTGAGTGAAACCTTCACGGAAACGTTGCACGCGACCACCTTCTTGATCGACCGTGATCAATAAAGGCTTTTTCACTCGTTGATGAATGGATTTAATTAGCGCTTGAACTTGCTGACGATCATAAAAATTGCGGGTAAATAAAATCAAACCAGCAACTAAAGGATGTTCCAGTAATTCAACTTCTTCTTGTTTGAGCTCATGACCTTCAAGGTCAATTAATAATGTGGGCATAAACTATTGTAAGTAAAGACGATAATTGCTACTTTCTGTGCTTGGTTTTGGTAGCTCAAACACTTTCTTTTCTTGTGGTTGCAATAAAATATTGCCTGATTGGCTTTCTTGCTGATTCGGCCAAACTTGCGTTACACCTTGTGTGTTATACCAATAAAGGTGGTAAAGCACATTGAGTTGTTGTGTAGTTTTATTTTTTAAGGCTGCGGTATTATCAGACAAATCAACATCTAAAGCCGGTGCTAAATTTGCCGCCATATTTAAAATTGGCTTATTGGTTCCCACAATATTTGGTGCAGATGAACAAGCCGTTAAAAATAATACCGTTGCTGTAATTAGGATCTTTTTCATTATTTCGCCAACATTCTACCTAAAGGTTCACCACCAACAAGATGCATATGAATATGGAATACTTCTTGTCCACCATGTTTATTACAGTTCACAATTAAACGGTAACCGTCTTCGGCAATGCCTTCTTCTTTAGCAATTTTAGCCGCGACAGTAAATAAGCGACCTAAGGTAACTTCATCTTGTTCCGTCACATCATTAACCGTTGGAATGACTTTATTTGGGATAATCAAAATATGGGTTTTCGCTTGAGGTGAAATATCTCGGAATGCGGTCACTAATTCATCTTGATAAACAATATTGGCGGGGATTTCTTTGCGAATAATTTTGCTGAAAATAGTTTCTTGAGCCATAGTCTTCTCCTTGTTTTATATAAAAAAGTGCGGTCAAAATTTACCGCACTTTGCTTTTATTTTCCATCAGAAATTGATGATGAATGACATTTCAATCAGCTTAGTGAGCCGCACCTTCTTCTGAATCATCTTGATTAATAAAGCTGGTATTAATCTCGATTTGTGCTTTTTCACGTAATGCTTGCATTAACTGTCCTTGCAATTCGCCTTGACGTGCACGAACAAGTTGAGTGCTAAATTTCGCTAACTCTTGCTCATTTAAAGTAGGTTCTTCTACACGTTCAAGGGCAACCACAACCACATCACCTTTGCTGTTACGAGCAACTTGATAAGCCGCTTTACCATCTTGTGGTTTTGCAATGGCAAATACACCTTCATAAAGCACTGGATCTTTATTATCCACTAACGTAAAGGTTTGTGGCTCACTAAAACTAATACCGGCAGGTAATTTGGTTGGATCGGCAGATAGCGCTTTGACCGCTTGCTCTGCTTTTTCAGCTAATACTTTATCGGCTTTTTCACGTTTTAAGAACTGCTCAATCGTTGATTTCGCTTCATCAAGGCTTTGTAAACCTTCAGCTTTATGATCCACGACACGTACCACAACAAATTCATTTTCACCAACCGTTAATGGCTCAGAATTTGCACCGCCGTTTGCAATATCTGATTCAAAAATGGCAGAAGTCACATTTGGGAAATTTAATGCCGCAGGGACATTATTTTTACCGAAATAATCTGTTTCTTCCATTTTCACGCCTGCTGCTTCTGCTACCGCAGCTAAAGAATCACTGCTTTCTGCTGCTTTTGCACGAACCGCTTTTTCTACCGCTTGGAAACGACTTCCTGCTAAGTTTTTACGTACGGTATCCGCGATTTGCTCTTTTACTTCATCTAACGTACGTTCTTTACGATCTTGCACTAAAATAATATGGTAAGCCCCATCTACATTAACTGGTGTGCTATATTGACCAACATTTAATAATAATGCGGCATCTTCAAAGTTTTTCGGTAATTCGTTGTCTTTTACCCAACCTAATTCGCCGCCTTGTGCACCAGAAAGTTTATCCACAGATTTCGCTTTTGCTAACTCAGCAAAATCAGCGCCTTTTTGCAGTTCTTGATAAACTGCATCCGCTTCTTTCTCAGTGGCTAATTGGATATGCGCTAATTTTTGGCTAATGAATTGCGCTTTATTTTCTTGATAATATTGTGCAATTTGTGTTTCAGTGACAGGTTGTAATTTACCTAATTCGTTCGCTGAAACGCGAATATATTGCACTTTCGCCTGTTCAGGTTGAACAAGTGATTTCGCATTCGCATCGTAATACGCTTTAATTTCTTCTTCTGTCACCTTTTGTTTTGCCACTTCATCGGCTAATGGAAGGGTTGCAAGACGAGCGATACGTTTTTGGAAAAAGGTTTGTGCACTATCTTTTACTTGAGCCGGCACAACAAATTCACTGTCAGCCAAACCGTTTTGCATTTGTTCAAGTGTTAATGCATTACGTAAAATAGCCGCATAAGTATCTGACGTTAGACCATTTTGAGTCAATAATTGTTGATAGCGCGCGTTATCAAATTTACCGTTAGATTGTAAGTTAGGATCGCTTACAATCGCACGTTTGATCATCTCATCACTTACACCTAATTTTAATTCTTTCGCATATTGACGGATTAATTCTTGATCCACCAAACGTTGAATTAAATTTTGACGAAGTGCAGTCACAAATTCCACAGAGTCAGTTTTTGCTAGGAAGCTCTCGCCTTCTTGTTGAGCTCGCGCTTCAAACTCTTGGTTATAACGATTTAAGAAATCTTGTTGAGAGATAGTCTCGCCATTTACTTTTGCCGCAAAACTATCGTTGCTGCTATACAGATAACCTGACATCCCACCAATCAAAAATGAAACTGGAATTAAAGCAAAGATCGCTTTTCCGATAAAGCTATGGGCGATGCCATGCATTTTTTCAATTAACATTCAATTATTACCCTTTTAAAAAAGACAAAGTTCGTAAGATTATAATCTAAAAGGCGAAAATTCGCACTTAAAAAACACCATGTTCGTGTAGGATTTTCACAGCCATGACTAATAACACTAAACCGCCAAAAATCTCTGCTTTGCTTTTGAATTTTTTCCCTCAAAAATGACCGCTCTTTACACCAATAAAAGAGATGACGAAGGTTGTTAAACTTATGATGAAGACAGCCAATAAAATGTCCACGGAAAGAAAAGCAAAAGAGATACCGACGGCTAATGCATCAATACTCGTTGCCACACCAAGTGTTAGCAAGTGTTTTAAACTAATCAATGAGGGAGCGGGTTCATCATCCGAGCTAAGCCCTTCTCGAATCATATTCACACCGATGAGCGCAAGCAAAACAAAGGCAATCCAATGATCCCAATTTTGAATCATCTGACTAAATTGCAGCCCGACAACATAGCCTATAACAGGCATAATGCCTTGAAATAACCCAAAGCAGCATGCAATAGCTAATGCTTGTTTCCATCGAAAAGCGCGCATTGCTAAGCCTTTAGAGATGGAAACTGCAAAGGCATCCATCGAAAGACCAAGCGCAATGACCCACACCATATGAAAAGTCATAAACTAACGTTTATTTTCCAATACAGAAAGAACTGAAAATATTGCCGAGCAAATCATCCGAAGTAAATTGCCCCGTAATTTCACTTAGGTTAGCTTGTACTAAACGAAGTTCTTCCGCCAATAATTCACCTGCATGAAATTCAGTTAATTGGACTAACCCAATTTGTAAATGTTCGGCCGCTTTTTCTAAGGCATCAAGATGACGACGGCGTGCTAAGAAACCACCTTCCATCCCTGTTTGGAAGCCCATAGCCTGTTTTAAATGCTCACGCAATAAATCTACACCCTGATGTGTTTGGGCGGATAAACAAACGGTCGTTGTGCCATTTTCTTCTTTTAGCCCAACTGCCTCGCCGCTTAAATCTACTTTATTGCGAACAATGGTCACTGGCATATTATTTGGCAATTTTGATAAAAATTCTGACCGCACTTTTTCGATATTTTGGCTATCAGGATCGCTACTGTCTAACATTAAGATAATACGATCAGCTTGCTCAATCTCCGTCCAGGCACGCGAGATCCCGATACGTTCAACTTCATCTGTCGCTTCTCGAAGGCCTGCGGTATCAATAATATGTAAAGGCATGCCATCAATATGAATATGCTCACGCAACACATCACGAGTGGTTCCTGCAATATCTGTCACAATGGCTGCTTCTCTGCCCGCTAAAGCATTCAGTAAGCTGGATTTACCCGCATTTGGACGACCGGCAATCACCACTCTCATCCCTTCACGCAAAATCGAGCCTTGTTTCGCTTCGCTACGAACTAAATCAAGTTGATCAATAATTTCTCGTAATTTTGCTTCGATTTTACCGTCTGCCAAAAAGTCAATTTCTTCATCGGGGAAATCAATCGACGCTTCCACATAAGTACGCAGATAAATCACAGAATCCACTAACTGATTCACTTTATTAGAAAATTCACCTTGTAATGATTTTAATGCTGAACGAGCAGCTTGCTCCGAAGTGGCATCAATCAAATCGGCAATGGCTTCAGCTTGGGCTAAATCTAATTTATCGTTTAAAAAAGCTTGTTCAGAAAATTCACCTGGACGCGCAAGACGAACGCCATCAAGTTGTAAGATTCGTTTTAGCAACAAATCTAATACCACTTGTCCACCATGGCCTTGCAATTCCAATACGTCTTCACCGGTAAAGGAATTCGGCGATTTAAAATAAAGCGCAATGCCTTGATCTAATACTGTGCCATCAGCATCTTTAAAAGGTAGATAATCTGCCATGCGTGGTTTAGGACATTTACCTAGTACCGCTTGTGCTACTTCAACCGCTTTTGGGCCGGATACACGCAAAATACCAATACCGCCACGACCAGGCGCTGTCGCTTGTGCGACGATTGTTTCTTTCATAAAAACTCACTAAAAATTGACCGCACTTTTATCTGCGATAAAAAAATGAGAGGGCGCATTAATACGCCCATGTGATTATATATCAATCAATGATAGAAAAAAGGCATCTTTCGATGCCTTCTATCTGTTATTTTTTACGGGTATGTAACCCTTTTTTCTCTAAACCACGGTAGATCATTTGTTGTTGTACGATAGTGATTAAGTTAGACACTAACCAGTAAAGTACTAGACCTGCCGGGAACCAGAGGAAGAAGAACATGAAGATCAACGGCATGAAATTCATCACTTTTTGTTGCATTGGGTCGGCAACTGGTGTCGGTGACATTTTTTGTAACAAGAACATTGATCCACCCATTAAGATTGGGAGAATGTAGTAAGGGTCTTGTGCCGATAAATCTTGAATCCAACCAAAGAATGGCGCATGACGAAGTTCAACTGCTTCCATAAATGTCCAGTATAATGCAATGAAAATTGGCATTTGAAGGATTAATGGTAAGCAACCGCCAAGTGGATTTACTTTTTCTTCTTTGTAAAGTTTCATCATTTCTTGGCTCATACGTTGGCGATCATCACCAAAACGTTCGCGCATTTCTTGCATTTTCGGTTGCAACATACGCATTTTCGCCATAGAAGTGTATTGTGCTTTTGTAAGCGGATATAAAATCGCTTTAACCACTAAGGTGACACAAATAATTGCCACACCCCAGTTAGATACAATACTTTGAATGAAAGTTAATAACCAGAATAATGGTTTCGCGATAAACCATGCCCAACCATAATCGACAGTTAAATCTAAGTGGTTAGCCACTTCAGCCATTTTGTTTTGTAATTTCGGACCTGTCCATAATGAGCTGGTAATAGTCTCTGTTGCACCTGCTGGAATAGAAACGACTGGACCACGATAACCAATAGACGCAACGTTATTTTTACTGTCTGTAATACTATAAAGTTGGTTATTTACATCTTGATTTGGGATCCAAGCTGATACGAAATAGTGTTGTAAAATAGCAACCCAACCTGCTTTGGTATCGATAGAAAGATTTTTATCTTTCATATCGCTGAAGCTGTATTTTTTGTAATTGGTTTCTGAAGAAGAATACGCACCACCGGTATAAGTAGGCATTGCCACGTTACCGCTGCTTTCAACTAATGTGTGTTTTAATTGGCCGTAAGGTTCAACTTCAATTGCACTACCACTTTGGTTCACAATTTCAAAGTTAACACCTACATCGTAACTATCACGTTTTAACACAAAGATTTTACGATAAGTCACACCATCTTTTTCAAATGTTAATGGCACTGAAAGTTCATTTTGACCTTCTGCTAATTTGAAATTGTCGCCAGTAACTTGATATTGCGCGCGACCTGCTTTTGTATCGATCCCGTTTTTACCAATTAAACCGCTTTGTGCAATGTAAACATGCTCGTTTGTATCTTTTAACAAAACGAAAGGTTCTTTTGAACCTAATTCTGCATCATATTTTAATAGTTCAGAACTGATTACATCACCACCTAATGTATCCACTTTCAAACGGAGTACATCATTTTCTAATGTGATAATTTGACCTTTTGTTTGTGAGTCTGCCACTACTTCGGCAGATGAAGAAGAACTTGCCGGGACATCAGAAGAGGCGGCTGTTGTTTGTTCCGTGGTCTGTTGTTGAACAGGTGGATTTTTATCAAGTTGCCATTGCTGATAAACAAGGAAAGAAATAAAGAGTAGTGCAAGCACTAATAGGCTACGTCTTGAGTCCATTATTTTTTCTCATCGTTATTATTAATCTTTTTCGGCGGAACAGGATCGAATCCACCGGCGCTTAAGGGGTGACATTTTAATACACGTTTTAGCGTAAGCCAACTACCTTTTAACAATCCATGTGTTTTTAACGCCTCAATACCATAACAAGAACAGGTTGGCACAAAACGACAACGCGGCCCGATTAAAGGGCTAATCGCTACTTGATAAAACTTAATTAAAGCGATGAGGATTTTTGTGCCAAACGAATGTGACGTGCCCATAATTTATCCAAAGTTTGTAAAAACGTTTGATTATCAAGCTGACCAATGCCACGTTTCGCCACAAAGACAAAGTCACAAGAAGGCAAATTATGTTGAGATAAACGAAAACTTTCACGAACTAAACGTTTAATACGATTACGATCATGTGCTCGTTTAAGATATTTTTTAGCCACAGTTAAACCTAAGCGTGGATGCTCAAGATTATTTTTGCGTGCGAGAATGGTAATTTCAGGGGTGCTTGCTCGAAACGGTTGTTCGAAGACATTTTTGAATTGAGTGGGAGTTAGCAATCGTAACTCCCGAGAGAAGTTTAGCTTAATCACTAAAAACGGTGATTATGCAGATAAACTCTTACGACCTTTAGCACGACGACGAGCTAAAACTTGACGGCCGTTTTTAGTTGCCATACGAGCACGGAAACCGTGAGTACGGCTACGTTTTAATACAGAAGGTTGAAATGTACGTTTCATTGTAATCTACCTAAATCAAAATGGTTTACTGTTTTGATATTCAAAACACAACAAGGGTTATAAAAAATAGACCGCAATTTTAATCATAAATTGGGCTTTCGTCAAATAAGAAAAGAGAAAATTCCGAAATAATCTTCCGTTTCTTCTAAAATCGTGGGGATTATACGGATTTTGGACAAAATCTCAAGCAACCTTTTTGTCTTTTTTTGACGACCAACAGAAGATCTTTTGCCTAAATTATTGTAAAATTCTCTTCGATTTTTAACCGCACTTTTGCGGCTTTTATTTTATACGCATATAACATAAGGATAATTTATCGTGAGCCTTTCTACCCTATGGCAAGATTGCTTATCACAACTACAAGATCAGGTTTCCCCTATGGATCTCAGCACGTGGTTACGTCCATTACAAGCGGATGTCATCTCGCAAGATCAAGTGGTGTTATATGCGTCAAATATGTTTGTGAAAAGCTGGGTAGAAAATCATTACTTGGCCCAAATTCATCAAATTTGCCAAGCCCTTGCGAAAAATCCAAATTTACAAATTATCGTAAAAGAAGGGGTAAAACCAGCTCCAAAAGCTGTTGAACCGTCCTCAACTCAAACAGCTAACCATCAAGAAAGTGCGGTGAGTTTTCAGCAAGAATCTGATGTTCCCACTAAATTTGAATCTCACCTAAATCGTAAACATTTATTTGAAAACTTTGTTGAAGGTAAATCAAACCAACTCGCTCGTGCTGTCGGTCAAAAACTCGCTCTCGCACCTGGTGAACCAACCGCAAACCCATTCTTTTTATATGGGGGGACAGGTTTAGGTAAAACTCACTTATTACACGCAATCGGTAATGGCATTTTAGCGAATAAACCGAATGCTCGCGTGCTTTATATCCATGCCAATAATTTTATGCAGCACATGGTAAAAGCGATGCGTGATAATAAGATGGATCAATTCAAAAAATTCTATCGTTCTCTTGATGCATTATTAGTGGATGATATTCAATTCTTTGCAGAGAAAGAAAAAACACAAGAAGAATTTTTCCATATTTTCAATAGTTTATTTGAAACTGGCCGTCAAATTATTTTGACCTCTGACCGCTATCCAAAAGAAATTGAGAAAATTGAAGAACGCCTAAAATCTCGTTTCGGTTGGGGCTTAACCACTGCGATTGAGCCACCTGATTTAGAAACTCGTGTTGCGATTTTGCTGAAAAAAGCAGAAGAACATAATATGGAGCTACCAGAAGAGGTGGCATTCTTTATTGCCCAACGCTTACGCACCAATGTTCGTGAATTAGAAGGTGCGTTAAACCGTGTGAAAGCGATGCAAGACTTCAAAGGTGGTCACATTGATATTGATTTTGTCCGTGACACATTAAAAGATATTCTTGCCTTACAAGAACGTTTGGTTACCATTGAAAACATTCAAAAAGTCGTGGCAGAATACTATCGAATTAAAGTGGCGGATTTAAAATCAAAAAGCAGAGCGAGATCAGTCACCCGCCCACGCCAAGTTGCGATGGCGTTAGCAAAAGAATTAACCAATAAAAGCTTACCGGAAATTGGCCGTGCCTTTGAACGCGACCATACGACAGTCTTAAATGCCTGCCGTGAAGTGCCAAAATTCCGAGAAAAAGACAGCAGTATTCAAGAAGATTGGGCGAATTTAATTCGCACATTATCTGCATAAGGAGCCAATGATGCAATTTAGCATTTCAAGAGAAAATCTATTAAAACCCTTACAGCAAGTTTGTGGCGTATTAAGCAATCGTCCGAATATTCCTGTATTAAATAACGTGTTATTACAAATTGAAGATAACCGTTTAACTATTACAGGTACAGACCTTGAAGTTGAGCTTTCTAGCTATACTCAACTTTCTTCATCAACGGCAGATGGCGCTTTCACTATTCCGGCTAAAAAATTCTTAGATATTTGCCGCACGCTATCAGATGAATTTGAAATTACGGTCACTTTTGAAGAAGATCGCGCCATTGTAGAATCAGGTCGCAGTAAATTTAATCTCACTACTCTGCCCGCTGAAGAATATCCAAATCTAACGGATTGGCAATCTGAAGTGGATTTTGCCTTACCGCAAAGCACCTTGCGTCGCTTAATTGAAGCCACCCAATTTTCAATGGCAAACCAGGATGCTCGTTATTTCTTAAACGGCATGAAATTTGAAACGGAAGGTAATTTATTACGTACAGTTGCAACTGACGGTCACCGTCTTGCGGTTTGTACGATCGAATTAGATCAAGATCTACAAACCCATTCAGTTATTCTCCCTCGTAAAGGTGTATTAGAACTGAATCGCTTATTAGAAAGCAGTGACGAACTTGCTCGTTTGCAAATCGGTACTAATAATCTTCGTATTCACTTAAACCACATTGTGTTTACCTCAAAACTCATTGATGGTCGCTTCCCTGATTACCGTCGAGTTTTACCACGTAATGCAACTCGTATCGTAGAAGGAAACTGGGAAACCTTAAAACAAGCTTTTGTACGCGCTTCTATCCTTTCAAATGAACGTGTACGTAGTGTGCGTTTAAACTTAAGTGAAAACCAACTTAAAATTACCGCATCTAACCCAGAACATGAAGTGGCAGAAGAAATCGTGGATGTGAATTACCAAGGTGAGGAAATGGAAGTGGGCTTTAATGTGACTTACATTTTAGATGTATTAAACGCCTTAAAATGCCAACAAGTACGTATTCGCCTCACTGATGCGTCATCAAGCTGTTTAATTGAAAACAGCGAAGATGCAAGCGCAGAATACGTCATTATGCCAATGCGCCTCTAGAAATAATGGCCATTTCCCGCTTAATTGTTGAAAAATTTAGAAATTTAAATGCCGTGGATCTTAAATTTGATCACGGCTTTAACTTTTTAGTTGGTAATAACGGCAGCGGAAAAACGAGCTTATTAGAAGCAATTTTTTATCTCGGGCATGGGCGCTCTTTCAAAAGTGCGGTCGCAAATCGCATCATTTCTTACGACGAACCTCATTTCACGCTTTTTGGCCAAATTCAAGAAAGTCAGCATCAATGGTCTGTCGGCTTACAAAAACTTCGTCAAGGTAATACCATTGCAAAAATAAACGGTGAAGACGGCAATAAAATTGCCGATCTCGCTCACCTTTTACCCATGCAATTAATTACGCCTGAAGGACTTACCCTATTAAATGGCGGACCAAGTTTTCGACGTGCATTTTTAGATTGGGGCTTATTCCACCACCATAATAGCTTTCATTCCTCTTGGGTTGCCTTAAACCGTTTATTAAAACAACGAAATGCCGCTCTCAGTCAAAATCAGCCTTATTCTGCAATAAAAATATGGGACATTGAATTAGCTAAATTAGCCCATCAAGTGAGTGATTGGCGCGCTGAATATGCAGAAGCCTTACGTCCTGAGATCGAAAAAACCTGCCAGTTATTTTTACCCGAATTAGAGATTACTGTGAGTTTTCATCAAGGGTGGGAAAAAGAGACTGAATATGGTGAATTATTGGCGCAAAACTTTGAGAGAGATAAAGCCATTGGCTATACGGTTTCAGGTCCACAAAAAGCCGATTTCCGCTTTAAAGCCAATGGACTCCCCGTGGAAGATGTGCTCTCTCGTGGTCAATTAAAATTATTGATGTGTGCACTACGTTTAGCACAAGGTGAACACTTAATGATTCAAAAACAACGTCATTGTATCTTTTTAATTGATGACTTTGCCTCTGAATTGGATCAACATAAACGAGCCCTGCTTGCTGAACGCTTGCAACAAAGTGGTTCTCAAGTCTTTGTTACGGCCATCACGCAAGGCCAGCTCAAAGAGATGCAAGTGGGAAAAGGAAAATTGTTCCAAGTGGATACTGGTAAGATCACCGAATTGCAACCATAAAAAATAATCCGATCGGTTTAAGGATCGGATTACGTTTAAAACAATGCTATTTTTGACCGCACTTTAGTTTGGTTTCCATTCACCATTCAATACGGTACCTATCACGTCATAATCTTTTGTGAATACCGCTAAGTTTGCGACTTTACCTGCTTCAACAGAGCCTAAACGATCATCTACGCCAATCGCTCTTGCTGGGTAAAGGTTACTCATGCGAATTGCTTCCGCTAATGGAATTTCTACATACTCTACAGCATTCTTAATAGATTCCATCATGGTAATCGATGCACCCGCAATCGTACCATTTGCATCGTAGCAACGACCTTCTTTCACATAAATCGGTTTTCCTACAAAAGTGAAGGTTTCCAATTCAGGTGGCGCCCCTGCAGCAGCAAGAGAATCGGTCACGATACAAAGTTTGTCACCTTTCGCTTTTTTATCTAAGCGAACATTACCAAAATTCACATGCACGCCATCTACAATAATGCCTGTGTAAATATCGGAGTCTAACACAGCACCAACTACGCCCATCGCACGTCCTGAGCTGATCGGCGACATGGCATTGTGTAAGTGAGTAGCAAAAGTCGCACCTTTATGAAAAGCGGCTTTCGCTACTTCATAAGTCGCATTAGAATGACCAATAGACACAATAATGCCTGCTTTCACAAAATCAGGAATATATTGCACTGTTGGGTTTTCAGCGGCAATCGTCAGTTTAGTGATGACATCTGCATTATCACATAAGAAATCTTTCATCTCTGGCGTCGCTTCACGGATATATTCTGGGCGGTGCACCCCTTTTTTCTCAAGACTTAAATAAGGGCCTTCGATGTGTAAGCCAAGTGCTTGATTTTTATGCTTATTCAAATACTCACGCATAATATTTACTGCACGTTTGATATCTTCATCTGGGGCAGTAATAAACGTTGGTAAGAAACTGGTACAGCCTGATTTCAAGTTCGTGGCTTGCATAATTTCTAATGTTTCCACGCTTGTTTGATCGTTAAACATCACGCCGCCACAGCCATTTAATTGCAAATCAATAAAGCCGGCTGTGAGATTATGTCCTTTTAAATCAATGGTTGTAATCCCACTTTCTAATTCACTTTGTGGAATAACAGATTGAATATATTCCCCTTCAATAACCACTGCATAATCTCTTAACACTTCATTTTTCGTGTAGATTACGCTGTTAATTAATGCATATTTCATCATACCTTCCTAAAATCCAACTAAAATTAACCGCACTTATAATACACTATGAATTGCGCGACCTTCCAATTCAGTAAAATATTTCACTGTTTTGACTTTCAATTCTTGCAATGCAGGCTCATCACATACCAAAACGAAATGACGATGAAGCTGTAAAGCACTCACTGTCCAAAGGTGATTAATACTGCCCTCAACTGCAGCTTGCACGGCTAAGGCTTTATTATGGCCCGTAGCTAAAATCATCACTTCTTCTGCATCAAGTAATGTACCCACGCCGATTGTTAAAGCATATTTTGGTACTTGATCTACATCGTTATTAAAGAAACGAGAATTCGCGATAATGGTATCAGGCGTTAAGGTTTTAATACGGGTACGCGAACTTAAAGAAGAAGCAGGTTCGTTAAAGGCAATATGGCCATCAACACCTACGCCGCCCATAAATAAATGAATATTACCGTAAGATTTAATTTTTTCTTCATAACGACGACACTCTTCATCATGGTCATTGGTATTACCATTTAAAATATTGATATTTTGCGGTTGAATATCAATATGGTTGAAGAAATTATTATGCATAAAACTGTGATAACTTTCTGGATGTTCTTTTGGCAAACCCACATATTCATCCATATTAAAGGTCACTACATGTTTAAAACTCACCTCTCCCGCTTGATTTAATTTAATCAATTCTTGATAGGTCTTAAGTGGTGTACTGCCTGTTGGTAAACCTAATACAAAAGGACGTTCTGCGGTAGGTTTAAAATGATTAATTCGATCAGCAATATGACGCGCCGCCCAACGGCTGACTTGTTGTTCATTGTTCAGAGGAATGAGACGCATAATAACCTTCCTTATCAGTACCACACTGACATTCTTTCCTCCCCGCTATAGAGGGAGGAAAGAAATAAGTGCGGTCACTTTTCCATTAATTTATAAATATTTTGCTTTTAACTCTTTCGCTTTCGCTAATTGCTCTGGTGTTGCTTTCGCTGTCATTGGCTCACGGCAATAACCTGCATCCACTCCATCTAGTTTCAACAACTCTTTAATTGTGAGATATAAGCCATTCGCTAAAATGCCTTCGATAAGGTCATTGGTCACGTGTTGAACTTGAAGCGCATCAGCCAATTTACCTTGTTTGGTTAATTCAAAGATTTGTCTTGCACGCACACCGTTTACGTTGAATGTACTACCGATCGCACCATCTACACCGAGAGATACAGCTGGCACCATCATTTCATCAAAACCAGCCCAAATTAGGTGGTTTGGATAAGCTTTTTTCAAGCGTTCTAATAGATAGAAATCCCCAGCGGTAAATTTCACACCAAGCACTTTCGGGTTTTTATAAAGTTCGCCGAATTGCTCAATCCCCATATTCACGCCAGTTAAGAACGGAATTGAGTACACGATCATGTTATTGCCTGTTTCTGCAATGATAGTGTCATAGTAATGTTTGATTTCAGGGAAGCTGAATTTATAGTAGAACGGGGTTACTGCAGAAAGACTGTCATAGCCTAATTCCGTTGCATATTTACCTAATTCCACTGCTTCATGTAAGTTCACACTACCCACTTGTGCGATTAGCGCGACTTGGTCTTTTGCTTCATCTTTCGCAATACGGAAAATTTGTTTTTTCTCTTCCGTAGAAAGCATGAAGTTTTCACCTGTTGAACCACCTACATATAAACCATCAATTTTCATCTTATCAATGTTATAGCGAATGATTTCACGCAAACCTTTTTCATTGATAGAGCCATCTTCATTGAATGATACTAATAACGCGCTAAAAATACCTTTTAAATTACGCATTTTTCTCTCCTATTTGATACGTTGTTCTAAAATGACATTTAATGTTTTTTGCTTTATTTTGACCGCACTTTCCTGTGATGCCTGTACTAATAAAGCGTAAATCAAATCTAATACGAATAATTGGGCAATCTTCGTGCCGATAGAATCGCCTTGCAACTTGCCTTGCTTATTCCCATTCACTAAAACAAGATCGGCATATTCTGTGATGGGTGAACGCAAACTGTGCGTAATCGCAATGGTCTTGGCCCCATTTTCTTTGGCAATTTTCATGGTATGAGTGGTTTCTTGAGAATAACCAGAATGGCTCAAACCAATTGCCACATCTTTTTTCGTCAATAAAGATGCCTGCATATACATAAAATGATTATTACCCGTTGCATCGACTTGCACACCGATACGCATCAATTTATTTTTGGCATCTTCCGCGGTAATCCCGGATGTCCCCACACCAAATAAGAAAACACGATTCGCTTGTTGAATGGCTTTTACTGCCTCTTCCAACTGCTCAAAATCCAATAAATTAATGGTTTCATCCATCACGTTATTGATAGCAGATTTCAGCTTATGCGCAATATTCAATGAGTTGTCAGAATCGGTAATATCTGAATCTAATACGGTGTTATCTTTGCCATCTTTTGTGGCAAGCTCGATGGATAATTCCAATTTAAAATCACTGAAGCCTTTAAAGCCGAGAGTACGGCAAAAACGCACAAAGGTCGCCTCCCCCACTTCTAAATGGGCGGCAATTTCAGCTAAAGGAGCTTGCACTGCAAGATCGGGATTCAATAAAATTGCATCCGCAATTTTCTTTTCAGTCTTCGTTAAACTACGATACAACGAGCTAATGGTATTTAAAATATTGCCGTTTTTAGCCATAAACCACTCCCGTATTTTTTGCTTGTAATAAGCAATCTTTTACCCAATAAGCTGCCCCAATCAAGCCTGCATCTTGTCCAAATTGAGCGCTTTCTAATTCACAATGATAAACAGTGGGAAGTTCACTTAATAAAGATTGAACTAACGGTAAATAGCCTTCTGCCAACCCTACACTACCGCCAACCACGACTTTTTGCATGTCTAATCCAATCTTCAAATCCGCAATTAAATTCGCTATGGCTTGTGCTGAACGAGTCACAAGTGCGGTTGCTTTTTCATCATTTTGACGGAAACGCACAAAGACTTCTTTTGGATCACAAGGATCATCCCATTGAGAAGAAACCGCTTCAATCGCGCGACCTGATGCAATGGCTTCGACGCAGCCACGGCGACCACAACCGCAAATGGGACCATTAGGATCGGCCAAAGTATGGCCTATATGCCCCGCAATACCGTTTGGCTCAGTAAGTAAACGATGATTTAAAATTAAACCGCCCCCTACGCCTGTGGAAACAGTAATAAAGGTAAAGTTTTGAACATCATTAGGATTTTGTAGTTGATACTCTGCATAGGCTGCCGCTTGCACATCATTAAGTAAACCAATCGGTTTATCAGTATGCTGTGCAATGCTGTCTTTTAATGGGAATTGGGCTAATCCACCCAGGTTTTTAGGATTAAGTGCGGTCAGAATGCCTTGATTAATAATGCCCGTTGAAGCAACGGCGACATAATCAAACTGCCCTTCATATTCTTTTACCAACTGAGCAAGGGTTTGATGCATCGCTTGCGCAGCATCATCTTGTGGCGTAGAAATCTGTTTTCGCTGTTGAATTTCACCATTTTTCACTATAGCAGAAGCGATTTTCGTGCCACCAATATCTAATGCCAAACAACGCTGTAATGTCTGACCACTATCCACTGTTAATGACATATCTTCTTCCTTTATTTTTTCGCTGAATGAATGGCTTCGGTAAACCAACTTACGATATGCTCTAAGCGAGTTAATGCAGAACCTACGGTCACACAATAAGCACCAATTTCAATTGCCGTTTTCGCCAACTCAGGGGTGTTATAACGTCCTTCCGCCATGACTCGGCAGCCTGCCGCTTTCAAATCTTTAACTAATTGATAATCAGGTTCTTCCGGCACCGTGCCACCTGTGTAGCCAGACATCGTACTGCCCACAATATCAAAACCGAGTTTTTGACAGTACAAGCCTTCTTCTAAATTCGAACAATCAGCCATGGCTAAACAGCCTAATTCGTGGATTTTTTTGACCGCACTTTCAATATCTACCGGTCTAGGGCGATTTGTCCCATCCACGGCGATAATGTCTGCACCGGCTTTCGCTAAATCTTCAATATCATGCAAAAACGGGGTAATTCGTACAGGGCTGTCAGGTAAATCACGTTTCACAATACCAATAATTGGTACATTCACGGTAGGGCGTGTTGCTTTAAGATTTTCTATGCCCTCGATACGCAATCCGGCGGCACCACCAGCGACAGAAGCCTGTGCCATGGCAGCCACGATTTCTGGTTTATCCATCGGGCCATCATCGACAGGCTGACAAGAAGCAATAAGACCAAATTTGATTTTATCTAAGACTTCATTATGTGATAATTTCGACATATAAACTCCTACATTAGACAGTAACACTTGGTTTCCTTTTTGGCTTTCTAACCATTATAGTAAAACGCAGTAAAACTTGCACCATAAAAAAATATTTTTTGAAGTACAATTTCAAAAATTGTGATCGGCTTCTCAATTTTGAGATAAAGTTACCACATTTGTACAAAATATTTTTTTACTTTAGAATATGAAGTAATACTTCATTACTTATAAATAGGAGAAAAAAATGAATGTGTTAGGTTATGCGCAAAAAATTGGGCAAGCCTTAATGGTACCTGTTGCTGTCTTACCAGCAGCGGCTGTACTAATGGGGATTGGTTATTGGCTTGACCCAGATGGCTGGGGAGCTAACAGTCAACTTGCTGCATTTTTAATTAAATCAGGCGGTGCTATCATCGATAACATGGGCCTGCTTTTTGCCGTTGGCGTTGCTTTCGGTTTATCTAAGGACAAACATGGTTCCGCTGCACTTTCAGGTTTAGTGGGTTACTATGTGGTAACCACTCTACTTTCACCTGGCAGTGTTGCTCAGCTACAACATATTGATGTAAGTGAAGTGCCAGCCGCCTTCGGGAAAATCAATAACCAATTTATTGGGATTTTGATCGGGGTGATTTCAGCTGAACTTTACAATCGCTTCTATCAAGTAGAATTGCCAAAAGCGCTTTCCTTCTTTAGCGGAAAACGCCTTGTGCCAATCGTTGTTTCTTTTGTCATGATGTTCATCAGCTTCGTATTGCTTTACATCTGGCCATATATTTTCGGCGGTTTAGTGTCATTCGGTGAAAGTATTAAAGACTTAGGCGCTGTTGGTGCAGGTCTTTACGGTTTCTTCAACCGCTTACTCATTCCTGTTGGCTTACACCACGCATTGAACTCAGTATTCTGGTTTGACGTTGCAGGCATCAATGACATTCCAAACTTCTTAGGTGGTGCGAAATCACTTGCTGAAGGCACTGCAACGGTTGGTGTAACCGGTATGTATCAAGCAGGTTTCTTCCCTGTCATGATGTTCGGTTTACCGGGTGCCGCATTAGCGATTTATCTCAGCGCTAAACCAAGCCAAAGAACTAAAGTGGCATCAATCATGCTTGCGGGTGCGTTTGCCTCATTCTTCACTGGTATCACTGAACCATTAGAATTCTCTTTCATGTTTGTTGCGCCAGTGCTTTACTTCATCCACGCAGTATTAACTGGTATTTCTGTCTTTATCGCAGCAACAATGCATTGGATCGCAGGCTTCGGTTTCAGTGCGGGTCTCGTGGATATGGTGCTTTCATCACGCAACCCATTAGCCGTTGAATGGTATATGCTAATCGTACAAGGCTTAGTATTCTTCGTGATTTACTATGCAGTATTCCGTTTTGCAATTAAAGCTTTCAACTTAAAAACATTAGGTCGTACAGAAGAAGCAGAAGAAACCACTGCAGCACAACCAGCAGCGAGCCAATCTCGCGAAGAAAGAGCGGTCAAATTTATTGATGCTTTAGGTGGTGCTGATAACTTCAAAAATATTGATGCTTGTATCACTCGCTTACGTTTAAGCTTAGTGGACCAACACAAAATTAATGAAGAACAGCTTAAGTCTCTTGGCGCAAAAGGTATCGTGAAAATTGGTAACGATGGCTTACAAGTGGTTCTCGGCCCTGAAGCTGAACTTGTAGCAGAAGCCATGAAACAAAAAGTGAAATAACACACACCAAATGAAATACTGACTCAGAAATGGGTCGGTATTTTTTTGCCAACAAAAAAGTAAAAATGACCGCACTTTAGCTGAGAATTTCTTTCTCGAGTTGAATTAAATGAATATCTAAAAATTAGAAATTATTTTGAAGGGTGGTGGAACTAAGCAGAATTGGTCTTAACAGCAAGTGGCTTACTGCATCGCATCCCTGCGGGATTTCTACCTAGCCCACCATAGATTTAAAGCATCTCTGGGGTTCCAGTCTGCGATATAAAATTAAAAGATTCAGAATCTTTTAAAAGCCACTTATATATTCAGGAGACCAATCCTGACTTCCAAAGAAACTACATTGGAAGGCAGTGGTATGATAGAAGCCTTCCGCTATTTTGTCAATTAAGATATTGCACTAAAAGAAGTATTTTTTCGCTTTTCGTATAAAAATTAACAAAGGCATTTCAACTATCACATCAATGTAACAAAAACAAAATAACCGTCTTATTAAAGACGGTTATTTTTGCTATCGAGTGCCGTAAACCACAATGGTTTTACCGTGCGCATGAATTAAATTTTGATCTTCCAGCATCTTAATTATTCGCCCTACGGTTTCACGTGAACAGCCCACCATTTGACCAATTTCCTGACGCGTAATTTTGATCTGCATGCCATCCGGATGAGTCATGGCTTCAGGTTGTTTTGCTAGATGCATAAGCGCCTGAGCAATACGGCCTGCCACATCCAAAAAGGCCAAGTTAGTCACTTGTCGAGATGTATTCTGCAAGCGTTTTGATAACTGAGAAGTAAGGAACATTAAAATCTCAGGATTAATTTGAATAAGCTGACGATATTTTTTATAGGAAATTTCTGCAATTTCACAAGGGGTTTTCGTTTTTACCCAAGCAGAACGTTTCGAACCTTCGTCAAATAAACCCGCTTCACCAAAAAATTGTCCAGCACCTAAATAAGATAAAATCATCTCTTTGCCTTCATCATCTTTCGATGAAACCATCACCGTTCCTTTAATTAAGAAATATAAAATATTGGCATCTTCTCCTGCATGGATTAAAGTCGATTTTGCCGGATATTTATGTAAATGACAGTGAGTTAGGAACCAATCCAGAGCAGGATCGCGTTGCTGATCATCGTCTTGTAACTTTTGTTCTTCAAGTAATTCTACATCTTCTGACATATAAGCTCCTATTGATTCATTTTAGAAATTCCATTTTATCTTTGATATCAATGGATTCATGTAATTCTGACCAAACAATCACTGCACTTCCATTGTGAATCTTGTTTAGTAGGTGTTGTTTTTTTTGTTCTAAAGAAAATTCGTGTGAACCATAATCGGTACCTTCTCTAAGCACCACACTTTCCACAATATTTTCTAAGGTTTCTGTTGGCAATTCTTGCCACGGAATAATCATATATTTATCAACTAAAGTCAATTAAGCAAAAAGCGGTTCTAGAAAACGCCATTGCTGTTCAAAACTTTGATTTGCGCCTAAACGGAAGTTTGTGCGGACATAACGCATAAACTGCCCTTCACAAAGGGTTACTAAATGCCCTGCAATAATACGTTCATCGACATTAAAACCACGCCCTTCGCGTAATTTTCGCATTTGTAAAATATTAACAAATTGCATTTCAAGACGATCGAAAAATTGCGCGACACGAGCCTGTAAAAGTGGCTCTTCAAACATCAAGGCATGTCCGGTCAAAATACGTGTCAAACCAGGATTTTTACGCGCAAAGTCAAGGATCATCTGCATAATGTCACGCACTCGATTCATCGTATTGGTTTCATTACGAATTGATGTGGTGATACGGCTAAATAAATTCGCTTCAATATTATCGATCAACGCTTCAAACATTTTGGTTTTACTTGGGAAGTAACGATAAAGTGCTGCCTCTGACACCCCTACTTCTTCCGCTAAACGCGCCGTTGTCATACGCTCCATTCCCCGTTCAGAATGCAACATATGGGTAAGCACCGTCAACACTTGTTGCCGACGTTCTTTTACCGTGCGTTTTTCGATTTTTGGCGGTTTGATTTCCGCGGAAATCTCATCAACTTCTACGAGAGATAATTGTTCTACCATAGCTTATTTTTTACCTGAATGACCAAAACCGCCCTCACCACGTTCAGTTTCGGTAAATTCACTGACAATATTGAATTCAGCTTGTACGACTGGCACAAAGACTAATTGCGCAATACGGTCACCAATTTCAATTTTGAACGGTTCATGCCCTCGATTCCATACAGACACCATTAATGGACCTTGGTAATCTGAATCAATTAAGCCCACTAAGTTACCTAATACGATACCGTGTTTATGACCTAAACCCGAACGAGGCAAAATCACTGCTGCAAGGTTCGGATCAGCAATATAAATTGAAAGGCCTGTTGGGATAAGTTTGGTTTCGCCTGGTTGAATTTCAATGCCTTCTTCAAGCAATGCACGTAAATCCAAACCTGCTGAACCTTCGGTTGCATAGGTTGGTAAAGGAAATTCGTTGCCAATACGGCTATCTAAAATTTTTACATCAATTTTTTTCATGCTTATTTATCCTTTAAAAAAATCTGCACATACAAAAGTGCGGTCACAAAATCCAACGAATTTTGAACGTATTTTATTTGTGATAATGCTCAACAATTTCAGTGACCAACACTTCTGCCAATTTATTTTTATCAGCTAACGGCAACGCTTTTTCGCCTGTTTTCCAAAAGATCTGCAAGGCATTTTGATCTTGTCCGAATACTTGCCCACCCGATACATCATTGGCACAAATCATATCTAAATTTTTGCGTTGAAGTTTGCTCTTCGCATACTCAGCGACATTTTGCGTTTCAGCAGCAAAGCCCACAACAAATGGACGATCTTTTTCTAAACTTGCCACACTCGCGATAATGTCTGGATTTTTCACCAATTTAAGAGAAAGCTCATCGTTATCATTGGTTTTCTTAATTTTTTGATCAGCGACTTCCGCAACTCGATAATCAGCCACAGCGGCACAGCCAATAAAGATACAATTTTTAACCGCACTTTCAAGAGAGGCTTGCCACATTTCATGGGCAGTTGTCACATCAATGCGATGAACGTTTTTCGGTGTAGCCAAATTAACAGGGCCGGCAATTAAGGTGACATTTGCACCTCGGTTAGCAAAGGCCTCGGCAATTGCAAAGCCCATTTTACCTGAGCTGTGATTAGAAATATAACGAACAGGATCGATAGCTTCACGCGTCGGACCAGCTGTAATAGTGACACTTAAATCTACTAAATCTTGTTGGATAGCAAAAAGTGATTGAAGTGATTCGAAAATTTCAGCAGGCTCAGACATTCTGCCTGAGCCCACATCACCACAAGCTTGAAAGCCACTATTTGGCCCAACAAAATGAATACCTCTCGCAGAAAGGGCGGTCAAATTTTGTTGTGTAATCGCCTGGCGGTACATTTGCTGATTCATAGCAGGTGCGAGCAAAATAGGTGCACTTGTCGCGAGACAAATCGTACTGAGTAAATCATTTGCCATTCCAACAGTTAAACGCGCAATAAAATCGGCACTGGCTGGCGCAATCACAATCGCATCAGCCCATTTGGCCAGCTCAATATGCCCCATAGCTAATTCAGCTTGAGGATCAAGTAAAGATTGAGAAACCGCATTACCCGAAATGGCTTGTAGCGTTAAAGGTGTGACAAATTCAGCGGCGGCTGGCGTTAAAGCCACTCGAACTTCTGCGTTAGATTTGCGTAATAAACGAATAAACTCAATGGTTTTATAGGCGGCGATGCCTCCTGTAATCCCGACAACAATACGCTTTCCGCTCAAGCTCATTTGCTACTCCGCTGCAACTTAATAGAATGGATCTGTTTTGTGTGTTAGTACTTAACAACTTAAGGTCGCCTATTTTACTTCAAATTTCACCAATAAAAAATTTTATTTTTGCGATCTCTGTTCCAAAAATAAAATAGACAATTCGCAATGCCTAAAAACATCATGAAAATTGACCGCACTTTTTTTCTTTCCGTCATATTAATATGCAAACAAACTCTCCTTTAATGCCTCGTGAAAAATTGTTGAAATATGGCGTTGAAGCCCTCGAAGATCACGAATTACTTGCTATTTTTCTACGAACAGGAATTAAAGGCTGCCCTGTCATGGAATTATCACATAGCGTGCTGCAACATTTTGGTTCCCTTCGAGCCTTATTAAGTGCTGATAAAGAAGCCTTTTGCAAAGTAAAAGGATTAGGCATTACGCAATTTATTCAACTGCAAGCCACCACAGAAATGACAAAGCGTTATCTGAAGCAAGAATTACTGATAGAACATGTATTTAGCGACACATCTACGGTAAAGCTTTATCTTCAAGCAGAGCTTCACCACGAAGAACGTGAAATTTTTATGGTGTTATTTTTAGATAATCAACATCGTTTGATTAAAAAAGAGCGGTTATTTTTAGGCACAATTAATGTGACGAATGTTTATCCACGTGAAATTATCAAAGAAAGCCTTTACTGCAATGCGGCCGCCTTAATTTTAGCTCACAACCATCCTTCTGGTATCGCAGAACCCAGTTATTCCGACAAACTGATTACACAAAAAATTATTGAAGCAGCTGAGTTAATGGATATTCGTATTTTGGATCATTTTATTGTCGGCAAAGGCACTTGTTATTCTTTTGCAGAGCATAATCTGTTATAGTTTTAGGGAATTTGATGATTTTTTTATCGTTCATTTATATTTAAAGACGGAAAAATCGCTTTTAGACTTGAGAAATGAAAATAAAGTCAGTATAATTTGCGACCTTTAATATAGTAAGTGGGTCGGATACTGCGACCTGACGAGGAAGCAAGCTTAGTTTTAAGCTTCATTATCCGAACCATAAGCTCGAGCTTATATTTAAATTATTGGAGATTATTATGTCTAGAGTTTGTCAAGTAACAGGCAAGCGTCCAGCTGTGGGTAACAACCGCTCACACGCGTTGAATGCGACACGTCGTCGTTTTCTTCCAAACCTTCACACTCACCGTTTCTGGGTTGAAAGTGAAAACCGTTTCGTGACCTTACGTTTAACTGCGAAAGGTATGCGTATTATCGATAAAAAAGGCATTGATGCAGTGTTAGCTGAAATCCGTGCTCGTGGCGAAAAAATCTAAGGAGCTAAAACATGGCAGCTAAAGGCGCTCGTGAGAAAATCCGTTTAGTTTCTACTGCAGAGACCGGTCACTTCTACACAACTGATAAAAACAAACGTAATATGCCTGAAAAAATGGAAATCAAAAAATTTGATCCAGTAGTGCGTAAACACGTTATCTATAAAGAAGCAAAAATCAAATAATTTTGCTGATTTAAAAAAAGCCCGACATTGCTCGGGTTTTTTTATACCATAAATTCATTGCCGAGATTATCTATGCCTGAACTTCCTGAAGTCGAAACTGCCCTACGCGGTGTCAGCCCCTATTTGAAAGGTTTTACCATTGAAAAAATTGTAGTGCGCCAACCACAATTACGCTGGGTTGTTTCTCCAGAATTAACCACGCTCAAAAACGTCAAAATTTTGGATACCTCTCGTCGTGCGAAATATCTAATTATTCACACAGAAAAAGGTTACATCATCGGCCATTTAGGGATGTCTGGCTCCGTTCGAATTGTGCCTCATGACAGTCCTATTGATAAACACGATCACCTTGATATTGTGATGAATAATGGCAAATTACTGCGTTATAACGACCCGAGACGCTTCGGTGCATGGTTATGGACAAAAAGCTTAGATGACTTTCATCTTTTCCTAAAACTTGGCCCTGAACCACTTTCAGATAAATTTAATGCCGAATATCTTTTTAAGAAATCACGCAAAAAATCGACCGCACTTAAAACCTTTTTAATGGATAATACTGTTGTTGTGGGCGTAGGAAATATTTATGCCAATGAAACGCTTTTTTTATGTGGTTTACACCCCATGAAATTAGCCGAAAACCTCACACGAAAACAATGTGCCTTGCTCGTTGAAACGATTAAAAACGTATTAACAAAAGCCATTACGCAAGGTGGAACAACATTAAAAGATTTCTTACAACCTGATGGTCGCCCCGGTTATTTTGCACAGGAATTGTTGGTTTATGGAAACAAAGACAAACCTTGTCCAAAATGTGGCACTAAGATTGAAAGTATGATTATTGGGCAACGTAATAGCTTTTATTGCCCACATTGTCAGAAAAAGAAATAGGCGTTATGCACGCCTATTTTTTAGAAAAAGGTACTCCAGAAATGAGAAATTGGCATGGCAAGGAAAAGAGCCGGCAACATATTCGCCACATGGAACATTTGGATATTACAAATGCGAAAGCCTGCCGCAATCATTAACATACCGCCTACTGCCGCAAAATCACCCCGCATTTCAGGTGTTACGAAAGGAATAATAAACACTGCAGAATAAGCTAAAATCACTTGGACCAATGTTTGTGGCACAAAAATACTTGCTACAGAAATACCAAGCGATGTAGCAAAGATCATCGCAGTGAAAAAATCTAGAAAGGATTTCACAATAAGGATATCAAAATCACCTGTCATCCCTTCATTCATCGCCCCGAAAATACCTGTTCCACTAAATGAAAATAAAATCACAATCGCAACAAATTTAGACAAGAACTCTTCTTGGCTATGCATGCTACTTGGTGTATCAGGGAACATCTTTTCAACAAGACCTTTCGCCGATGAGGCAAGCTTATTAATTCCGTGTTCTAATAAAAGCAACTCGCCAATTATCGTCCCTAATAACACCGATAAAATCATTGCCGGCATATTGGTGGTTTTCGCCACCATCACAATACCCATGCCCATAGAGCACAAGCCAAAGATTAAGGTTAGATTAGTGCGTAAACGTTCTGGAATGCGCCCACCGAGTGCGGCCCCAATAACTGCGCCACTAATAATCGCCAGTGCATTAATATAAGGTCCGATAATCATATTCTTCTCCGAATTAAGTTATTCCTATTATACGAAAAATAGACCGAAAATCGACCGCACTTTTGGTAACAAAAAAGGCATGGTTTCCCATGCCTTTTGTTTATTTACGATAAATTACCAGTGGTAACCTGCACCAACTGCTACACCCACTTTACCTTGTGTATCGCTCGTACCGGCTAAACGAATAATGATTTTACCGTTATCTGAAATACGTGACATACCTAATGCCACCGCATTTTGACCTTGGTAATTACCCGCTGCCACAGATACCATGCTCTTACCTGGAATGTAAGCCTGTGGTAATTGAGACGCCGCTAACGCGCTTGCTGTACCTGCATTGACACGTTTACCTAACTTGTTCACTTGACCATTTAAGTGGTTGATCTTGTTATTCATGTCAGCTTTTACTTCGTGTAATTGGCTACCGTTTACCGCATCAGTACTGTCTGCAGCAATGCGTCCTGGCGCAACATTGGTAATTTGTTTATTACCTGCATCAATACCATTTTTAGTCATACTTGGACCGTTTTTAATGGTGACGCCATTGCTATCAATCACCGTATCACCCGCAGTGAATTTATTCGCTGTTACGCTTTCCACTTTAAGGTTTTTCTTGATACCTACACGAACATTACCGCTCTTATCAATGTTTGTCATCACATTATCGCCACCATCAAACTCACTCCAGTTTGTGTTGCTATCAGCGCCTTTCACATTGATTTGACTATTTAATTTCGCACCGTAAACATCGCCTACGTTTGCGCCAAATTTTAAGCCATCACTTAATGTTGCGATAGTTTCACCACCAAAGTTCATACGATTTGGTGTTTTACCATCAAGATTTGGTGCTGCATCTTTACCACTTACTACTGTAATTGGGGTTGAGTTATCACCTTCACCAAGATTGATTGTGGTGGTGTTAACGGTTGTAGCCGTCACATTTTCAGCTTTCAAGTCTTTTGTGGTTGAAATGGTAAAATTCATACCATCTTGCTTAATTTTGATATTTTGTCCTGCGATATAAGTCACGGTATTACCTGGACTTACCTTTTGAACAGTTTCACCTTTAGCTTCAACTTCACCACCGGCTTTATTCACAGTGACAGCTTCACCACCGTTTTTATTCACAGTAACATTCCAACCTTTACCCGCAAGTTCCTTCACTTCGTATAACTGACTACCATTCACTGCATCTTTGCTATTGGCATTAACAGCGCCATCTGCAACATTACTAACTTGATTACCCGCAGCATCAATGCCTGCTTTAGTCACACTCGGACCACCAGCAATAGTTAATCCAGCAGTATTAATGGTTGTATCACCAGCTTTTACGCTATCAACTTTGATGTCTTTGTTTAATTTAACTTTAACTTCATCACCTGATGCTTCAGTGGTGATATTGTCATCACCTTTAATCGTAACAGTAGAACCCAATTTTTCTACATTAGTTGAACCGCTATCACCGTTAAAAATTAGACCTTTTGTGTCTACCGTAGTCTTCGCATCAACACCTTTGTTAATATTTTCTTTCGTCTTATCTGACAAATCAATCTTATAATTGGTCACTGTAGTATTACCATCATCATCTAAAGCTGGTTTACCTGGCGTTACTGTTAATGCATCAGAACCGCTTGTCACACTCGCTGATGTATCTACGGCATTAATTTTATAAATACTCTCGCCATTACTGCCTGTTGTTTTTTCAACCGTCGTATTTTTACCTGCTACTACTCCAGTTTTAGCTGCATTAACGGCATTGTTTAATTGTGAAACATTTACAGCATCGGTATCATCGGTACCAGCAGCTACACCAGTGATTTTTTTATTACCCGCATTAACCCCTGCATCTTTATCGATTGAAATAGGACCAACATCAACATGGTCAAAACTTACATTATTACTGGTTGCAATAGTAAATTCCTTACCATTCTGAGAAATAGAAATATTTTTACCATCAATAAATTTAACCGTATTGCCAGCCTTAACCGCTTCTTTAGTATTGTCATTTGCAACAACATTCCAATAAGTATTGTTGATTGCATCTGCAACAGAAGTTGCTGTCACTGGAGCATCCCCGTTAACTGGTGTCTTAACTTGTCCATTGTCACCAGCTGAAATCGTGGTTGTATTTACATTAAACGTCACATCAGTTCCATTTGCAGTTTTCGTTACAACTGCAGTTGTTTGTGTGCCATTTTTAAAATTAACGACATTATTATTGTTAATTCTAGCTTTATAATCATTATTTTGTAATACATTAAAACCACTATTGTTTAGTACTGCGTAAAGTTGAGAGCCATTAACCGCATCGGTTGAAGTGTTTGAAAGACGACCAGCTGCTACGTTTTGGATTTGACGCTCAAAACCAGCTTTACCAACAGAAACTGCACCACCAGAATTATTTGTTAAACCAGCTTGGAATGTCACATTTGTATCAGTACCGTCATCAACTTTAAACGTTGCATGATCAGATGAGTCATTAAAAGTATTTGAACCTGCAACTGAATTATGACCTAATGCTACCGCATTTGCCGCTGTTGCATTAGAGCCTAAACCAATTGCAATTGACGCAGTTGATGTATTCGTTGTATGAGCATTTGGTCCAATAGCAATAGAGTTTTCACCTTTAGCACCTTTATTGATACTATTAGTTGGGTTTTCCTCAGTTGCATCATCTTTAACACCAATTGTTGAATTCACTGAGAAGTAGCGCATTTTTTCAATTTGTTGAATTGCTGAATAAAGCTGAGAACCATTGATTGCATCAGTTGAATCTGCAGAAACATCACCAGGTGCTAAGTTAATAATTTGACGTTCAAATTGTTTCTTACCCACTGATACAACATCACCCGGATCAACCGATGCACCACCAGCCCAAGTATAAGTATTTCCTAGAATTTCCTTACCTTTATAAGCTATACCTTCTTTGTCCGTTGCAGATGCCATACCAATTGCAACAGCGTTGGTTATATTAGCATTTGCACCTGTTCCAAGCGCAAGCGTACCAAATTTTGTTGCAGTTGCATTAGTACCTAGTGCAGTAGAGAAATCACCCACTGCTTGTGTTTTAACACCAATAGCTACCGCGCCCTCACCACTTGTCGCGGGAGAATATCCATTCAAACTCTCACCCGTTAATTTTTTGTAAATCAAACCTCGATTTGCAAAACTATCTAATCGAATTTGTTTTTTAGTAGCAACTGTTCCATTTTCATTAAACGTATATTCATAAACAACTTCGTCACCACTGTATTTACCACCATTAACTTTATCAACATCATCGTTACCAATAACAATAGATGAGTTACCTTTTGCTAAAGTATTTGCACCAATAGCAATAGATTGATCACCTTTCACTTCTGTTCGTTGAGTTCGAGCCCCATCACCCGAACTACCAATTGCAATTGATTCCTCGCTATTAGCGCCTGAAATATTCGCTCCCATACCAATGGCAATATTTCGTCCTCTCTGACTATTATTTGAAATTGTTGCACTGTGACCAATCCCAATATTCGAGCCACCATTCACAGATGCTTCACCCTTAAACATGTTAAGTCCTCCCTCCGTAATTTTAATAAGAGGTTCACTTATATCGATAGCTTGTGCCGGCAATACTACTCCAGCTAAAATAAGAGAAGAGACAGAAAGTTTAAAAAGAGAAGATAAACGTGTTTCGCTTGTTACACGTTGTTCGGAGTTTGAAGAAGCTTTTACGGCTCCTTTCGCTAATTCTGATGTCACGACGAAAGATTGTGTCGTTTTGTTCCAAATAATCTTAAATACTTTGTTCATAAAAAAGTTCTCCCAAGTTAAATAGATTGAGGTATTCATCACATCCCAACAAACAATAGAAATAGAACAAGATGGGTAAAAATAAGGTTCTGGGAGTATAGCTGACTCATCTATAAGATCAAGAAAATGATCGCTTTTTATACCATTTTTCACAAGAAATTTACATTTTCTATGCAAGGTATCGTTTGCGTAAAAAGAATGCTCATTAAAATTAGGTCAAAGTCAGTAATAATGAGCATGGAATCGTCTTTATATAAGTCAAAAACAATGTAAAAGTTGACCGCACTTTTCCCTCTTATATGCAACTCACCTACCACTTTCCTAATCCTTTTATACCCCTTTAGAAGTATTTTGATTTTAAAGTTTGATCAACCTCAAACTTTTGGAAGATAACCTTAGAAAAACTACTACTTTTTGGTATCTTATGCTTGCAATGAACTATTTTTATGAGTGAATTCAAAAGCTTAATAGGAATTGTTCGCATTTTAAATTGTTTTTTTATTCTTTCCTAATGGAGTGATTATCGTGAACGCATTGAGAAAAAGCCTTGTTTTGGCGACTTCTTTCGCAGCTTTAGGTGTATACAACTCAGCGATGGCTGAAATGGTATATAAGCCTGTTGACCAACCTGTGGAAGCACCAAACCCTAATTTAAAAATCGAAGCAGTGAATGAAAAATTTGCTGAGAAATATCCTAGCCAATTCAATTCGTGGAAAGCGACTGAAAAAGGTGACAAAATTATCTACGCCGACGAACAAGATCCTCGTTTAATCGTGTTATGGGGCGGCTATTCTTTTGCAAAAGAATATAACGCACCTCGTGGTCACGTTTATGCAGTAGAAGATGTACGTAATATTTTACGTACTGGTGCGCCCAAAAATGCAAATGATGGCCCACAACCAATGGCATGTTGGACTTGTAAAGGTCCAGACGTTCCTCGTTTAATTGCAGAATGGGGTGAAGATGGTTACTTTGGTGCCAAATGGGCTAAAGGTGGACCAGAAATTGTCAACTCGATCGGTTGTGCTGACTGTCACGATACGACCTCTAAAGACTTTGCTGAAGGCAAACCTGCATTACGTATTGCTCGTCCACACGTTCTTCGTGCATTAGATCACTTAAATAATGCACTTCAAGCAAAAGCAAAAGCTGAAGGTAAAGAACAAGCTAACTTAAGCTTTAACACAGCTGATCGCACTGAAAAACGTGCTGAAGTTTGTGCTAACTGTCACGTTGAGTACTACTTCGCAGGTGATTTAAAACAAGTAACCTTCCCTTGGGATAACGGTCAAACTGTTGATGACATCGAAAAATACTACGATGATATCGGTTTCAGTGACTGGACTCACTCGCTTTCTAAAGCACCAATGTTAAAAGCGCAACACCCTGACTTTGAAATTTGGTCTTTAGGTATGCACGGTAAAAACGGCGTAACTTGTATCGACTGTCACATGCCTAAAGTACAAGGTAAAGATGGTAAAGTTTACACCGACCACCAAATCCAAAACCCATTCGATGCATTTGATACCACATGTGCAAACTGTCACGATCAAAGCAAAGAAAAACTTAAAGACATCGTTGCTTCACGTAAAAAAGAAGTGAAAGATGTAATGGGTCGTTTAGAAGATCAAGTTGTTCGTGCTCACTTTGAAGCGAAAGCAGCATGGGATGCTGGTGCAACTAAAGAAGAAATGGAACCTGCTTTAATGGATATCCGTCACGCTCAATGGCGTTGGGACTACGCAGCAGCAAGCCACGGTGGTCACATGCACGCACCTGATGTAATGCTTCGCGTATTAGGTTCTGGTATCGACAAAGCAGCAGATGCACGTGCTAAACTTGCAGCAATCTTAACTAAACATGGCGTGAAAACTCCGGTTGAAGTACCAGATATTTCTACAGCTGATAAAGCATGGAAAGTAATGGGTATTGATATCGAGAAAGAACGTCAAGCGAAAAAAGAATTCTTAGAAACTGTTGTACCTCAATGGGTAAAAGAAGCGAAAGCCAATGGCAAATTAGCTGAAGATACCGCAACAAAACAATAAAAAAAGAACCGCACTTTGTAACTAAAGTGTCGAAGTGCGGTCATTTTTAACCATATATTTGAGGTAATCAGAATGAATTTAACTTCTTTAATCAGCAAATCGGCAAAATCCCTCGCATTGCTTGCAATGCTTGCGGCAATGCCAATGGCTGCAAGTGCGGAAGAGATGGCAAAAACACCGGCCTCTCAAATCACTTATGAGCCACAATTGGATAACCAACGTGATCCAAACCAATATTGTGCGAAATGTCACAAATTTGACCAAGTTGATAAAAACCAAACTTTAGATCAATCTGGTGGTGAATTACACTTTGGTAAATTCCATGGCGCACACTTAAATCAAAAAAGCCCTAACACAGGTAAACCGATTAACTGTGTAAACTGTCACGGTAATATTTCGGAAGATCACCGTCGTGGTGCAAAAGATGTGATGCGTTTTGATGGCGATATCTTTGGTGATAAAAAACCAATGTATACCGCGCAAGAACAAAACCAAGTTTGTTTTGCTTGTCACCAACCGGCAAAACTTCGTGAAAAACTTTGGGCGCACGATGTTCACGCAATGAAATTGCCTTGTGCAAGCTGCCACACATTACACCCGAAAGATGATGCGATGAAAGGTATTCAACCGAAAAATCGTGTGAAACTTTGTGTAGATTGCCACGGCGAACAACAAAAACGCAAAGCGGCAAAAGACGCACAATCACAAACGCAATCAACCGAACAAAAGGATAAATAATGACAGCTTGTTCACGCCGAAACTTTGTTTCCGGCATGGGGGCATTAATCCTTATGACGGGGACATCAGTTACCTCTTTAGCGAAAGAGGAAAAGGCGGATAAACCGAAACGCTATGCAATGGTACACGACGAAACAGCTTGTATCGGCTGTACCGCTTGTATGGATGCTTGTCGTGAAACAAACCACGTTCCTGAAGGCGTTTCACGTTTGGAAATTCTCCGTAGTGAACCTTACGGCGAATTCCCAAATCAAGAATACGAGTTTTTCCGTCAATCTTGCCAACACTGTACAAACGCCCCTTGCGTGGCAGTTTGTCCGACCGGTGCATCATTTATTGATCCTGAAACAGGTATCGTCGATGTGCATAAAGATCTTTGTGTAGGTTGCCAATACTGTATTGCAGTTTGTCCTTACCGCGTACGTTTCATTCACCCAGTACACCGTACTGCGGACAAATGTAACTTCTGTCGCGATACAAACTTAGCAGCTGGCAAACAACCTGCTTGTGTAGAAGCTTGTCCAACCAAAGCATTAACCTTTGGCGATATGAATGATCCAAGCAGTGCCGTTTCCCGCAAAGTGAAAGAAAAACCGGTTTATCGCACGAAAGTGGAATTAGGTACTCAACCAAATCTTTACCATATTCCATTCCAACACGGGGAGCCAAGAAGATGACATTAGATTATCCTGTTCCGTTTCACACACCTAATTTAGTGTGGGATTCAACAATCGCTATCTATTTGTTCTTACTTGGTATTTCTTCCGGTGCGGTACAATTAGCGATTGCTTATAAACGTAGTCACAAATTAGAAAATCCTAGCAAAAACTGGATTATCCGAGCAGCCGCCGTTTTAGGTTCTGTGCCAACATTAATTGGTTTAACCCTGTTAATTTTCCACTTGGCACGTCCTTGGACATTCTGGAAATTGATGTTTAACTATCAATTCAACTCTGTAATGTCTATGGGGGTAATGTTATTCCAAGTTTATATGCTGTTCTTGGTGTGTTGGTGTGCGGTTATCTTCAAAGAAGATATCATGGCGTTCATTCAACGTTTTATGCCAAAACTTGGCTTCATCGGTAAAATTATCAATGTATTAGAACGTTTAACTGGTCCTGTAGAAGTTATTCTCTTCATCTTAGCCGCTGTGCTAGGGGCTTATACTGGTTTCTTACTTTCAGCATTGATCAGTTACCCAATGTTGAATAACCCTGTTCTACCAGCGTTATTCCTGGCTTCTGGTACCTCTTCAGGTATCGCAGCAACCTTCTTATTTATCCTCATTGCAGGTAAATTAAAAGGTGATAGCCATGAATCACACTTCATTCATAAATTTGAAGTGCCAATTATGGTGACTGAACTTGGTTTATTAATCTGTTTCTTTGTTGGTCTACACTTCGGTGGTGGTCAGAAAGTGGTTGCATTACACAATGCACTTTCCGGCTTCTGGGGTGCAGTGTTCTGGATTGGGGTATTCTTAATTGGTATCATCATTCCTCTACTTGCGAACCTTGCAGTAAAAGACAACTTAAAATACAACAAGAACTTTATTATCCTTGTGTCAATCTTCGACTTAATCGGGGTTCTCTGCTTACGTTACTTCATCTTGTATGCAGGACAACTTACCGTTGCGTAAGGATAAACTTCTTATTTAATCAAAAGGCGTATACAATACGCCTTTTGTTTATTTAAAAGACTAAAGTGCGGTTAATTTTACGTATGTTTTTCATGCTTAAAATTAACCTTATTTTGTCAAATACAACTATATAATACTGAAGAATACTATGCTCCCCGAATTCGGATTTCTATCACTACTCTTCGCTACTACCGCAGCACTCTTACTTTCTATCGTGCCACAAATTGGTATTTGGCGAAATAAACCCTCTCTCACCAACACAGCTTGGGGATTAAGTTATTGCTTCGGTATTTTTACGAGCGTTTCCATCGGTATTCTTGCCTACTCTTTTGCAACAGATGACTTCACTTTGGAATACGTGGCAGCGCACTCCAATTCTCAACTACCAACATTTTTCAAAGTCGCCGCCACATGGGGCGGACACGAAGGCTCCATTTTATTTTGGCTTTTCACATTAAGTCTTTGGTTAGTGGCTTTTGCCTTTTTCTCTCGCAAAAATGACCGCACTTTTTCTGCACAAACCCTTTCTTTACTCGGCTTAATTTGTCTTGGGTTTGCTATTTTTATTTTGTTCTACTCCAATCCATTTGGACGTGCTTTTCCTGCCCCTGCGGAAGGGCGAGATCTCAACCCAATGCTGCAAGATATTGGCTTAATTTTCCATCCACCACTGTTATATGTGGGTTATGTGGGCTTTGCCGTTAACTTTGCCATGTCCATTTCTGCCTTAATCTTTAATCGTTCTGCGCAAGCAATCGCGCGTGCGATGCGAGCCTGGGTTCTCGTTTCTTGGTTATTTTTAACATTAGGGATCGTGCTCGGTGCATGGTGGGCATATTACGAATTAGGCTGGGGCGGCTGGTGGTTCTGGGATCCAGTAGAAAATGCCTCACTTATGCCATGGTTATTGGGACTTGCACTGTTACACAGCTTGATGGTAACCGAAAAGCAAGGCATGTTCAGCTACTGGACTACACTCTTTTCCCTACTCGCTTTTGCATTCAGTGTATTAGGCACATTTATTGTCCGTTCAGGCGCATTAACCTCCGTGCACGCCTTTGCTTTAGATAGCTCCCGTGGTTATGTGCTATTACTCATTTTCTTCCTACTAACCGTTGGTTCGCTGAGTTTATTTGCCCTACGCACAAATACTAATGAAAGTGCGGTCAAATTTCCGCTCATTTCTAAAACTGGGGCAATTTTAGGTTTAAATATCGTATTGACCGTGGCCACCGTCAGCACATTCTTAGGCACTTTCTATCCAATGCTATTCCAAGCCATGAATTGGGGAAGTATTTCTGTGGGTGCCCCTTACTTTAATAGCATTTTCTTGCCATTGCTCACGTTAGTGCTTTTTGCTATGGCGGGCACACTTTGCTTAAACTGGTTTAAAGCCGATAAGAAACACTTTTTCAAACGCTTGTTATTACTCATTCCTGCAGCAGTGATGGCTTATGGCATGATTTGGAATGCGTTGCAAAATGACAGTGCGTTACGTTTCCATTTCTTCGCTTATGTGTTGCTCACCCTCGCTATTTGGGTATTATTCGTCACCTTATGGCAAAATTGGGCAAAAGTAAGACTGCCCTATTTTGGGATGATTCTCGCACACTGTGGCGTGGCTATTGCGACAATGGGCGCCGTGATGAGTAGTTACTTTGGCAGTGAATTAGGTGTTAGACTTGCACCACAACAAAGCCAGCAATTAGGTCAATTTGAATTCCATTATGATCGTTTTTCCAATGAAATTGGACCAAACTTTACCGCCGAAGTTGCTTTCTTTAACGTGTCAAAACAAGGCAAACCTTACGCTGAAATTGTACCTGAACGCCGATATTATGACGTTCGTACCATGACCATGAGTGAAGTAGGGTTAGATGCTGGCTTTTGGGGCGATTTATATATTGTGATGGGCGATAACTTAGGCAAAGGCGAATTCACATTCCGCTTGCATTACAAACCACTTATTCGCTGGTTATGGCTCGGAGGCATTTTAATGGCACTTGGCGCATTATGTTCTGCCATCAATTTGAAGAGAAAACGCGATGAATAAAAAGTTTATTTTGTTTTTACCACTGATTTTATTATTGAGCGTTTGCTTACTGCTTTTTGTTGGTTTGCATAAAGATCCAAAACAAATTGCCTCTGCACTCATTAATAAGCCCGTGCCGGAATTCTATCAAGCAAATCTACTTGAACCGAGTCAAATCGTCAGCCCAAGAGATTTCCCAAAGAAACCTTTCCTGCTTAATGTTTGGGGAAGTTGGTGTGGCTATTGCCAACAGGAACACCCTCTTTTGATGGAAATTTCAAAAGAAGTGCCCATTGTTGGAATCGACTATCGTGACAAACCTCAAAACGGCATTGCGATGCTCGAACGTATGGGCAATCCGTTCATACTCACTATTGACGATAGCCGTGGTGAATTTGCGATGCAATTGGGCGTAGATGGCGCACCAGAAACCTATGTTGTCGATGAGCACGGCATGATCCGTTATCGTCATTCTGGCTATATGGATCGCGAAACGTGGCTTACCGAAATCAAACCAAAACTTGATGAATTAACTAAAAAGTAAAATGAAAAAATTAACCCGATTTCTGACCGCACTTTTACTGACTTTCGCCCTTTTTGCTCACGCAGAAATGGTGGATACCTATGCGTTTAAAAACCAAGCCGATCGTACTCGTGCTGTTGAACTGGCAAAATCCTTACGTTGCCCACAATGTCAGAATCAGAACTTAGTTGAGTCCAATTCGCCGATTGCTTATGACTTACGTATTGAAGTCTATAAAATGGTGGATGAAGGAAAAACGAATCAGCAAATTATCGACACAATGACAGCACGTTTCGGTAATTTCGTGAACTATAAGCCCCCTTTTCAGTGGAATACCGCACTCCTCTGGTTATTGCCTATTTTGCTATTAATTGGGGCTTTTGCGTTGATTTTATTTTCCACAAAAAAATCAGAAGACGAACCGAAACAACTTGAAAATCAACTTCATACAGTGCCTAAAGAAGAAAAAAGTGCGCTCAAATTTGAAACCAAATCCGCTATTTGGGTCTTTGGTATTTTATTGGTTCTTCCTTTAAGTTATTACTTCTCTCTTGATCGTTTTGAGCGTGTTCAGCAAGGTGAAAAAGAGATGATTGAGCTTGCCAATAAAAAAGCAGATACATCAATGGTGCATCAAAAAGAAGATATGGTGCTCAAAATTCAAAATAAAATTCGAGAAGATGTGAATAACCCTGAGCTTTGGGCTCAGCTAGGTGATGCCTATATGCAAAATGATGAATTTGATCATGCACTCATTGCCTATAGCAATGCAGAAAAAATTTCAGGCACAACACCCGCGATTTTAGGCCTAAAAGCGACCGCACTTTATTATCAAGCTGGTCAAAACATCACACCACAAATCCAGCAAATAATGGATGAAGCGTTAAAACAAGATAAACATGAAATCTCGGTAATCACATTATTGGCGACTGAAGCCTTTAAAAATCATGAAGCCGAAAAAGCCAAAGCTTATTGGCAACAATTATTAGATTCAGGTAATGCTGCCGTGGATCGCCGTACTGTCATCCAACGAATCAAAATGATAGACTATTTTGAAAAAGGACAAACCTCACAATAAGCTATGTCTCATTATTCAGAAAATATCATTATTGGAGCCGGTGCTGCCGGCTTATTTTGTGCCGCACAGTTAGGAAAGCTGGGCAAACAAGCCACCATTTTTGATAACGGTAAGAAAATTGGTCGAAAAATTTTAATGTCTGGCGGCGGATTCTGTAATTTCACCAATATGGAAATCACATCTGGCCGTTATATCAGCCAAAATAAACACTTCGTCAAATCTGCCTTAAAACGTTATACACAATGGGATTTTATTGCTTTAGTCGCTGAGTACGGCATTCCTTACCACGAAAAAGAATTAGGGCAGCTATTTTGTGATAACGGTGCAGAAGATATTGTGAAGATGCTCGGAACGGAATGTGACAAATATGGTGTAAGCATTCAACTACGCAGCGAAGTGAGTGATGTCGAAGCCGTTGAAAACGATCCTAAAGTGCGGTTTAAATTAAAGGTAAATGCGGTTGAATGGCAATGTCGAAATTTAATTATTGCCACAGGTGGGCTCTCTATGCCAGGTCTGGGCGCTTCGCCTTTTGGCTATCAAATTGCAGAACAATTTGGATTAAATGTGATTCCTCCTCGTGCAAGCCTTGTGCCATTCACGTGGCGAGAAAGTGACAAATTCTACTCGGCACTATCCGGTATTTCATTAGATGTGGCGGCGACAAATCAAAACAAAACCTTTACTCATCAAATGCTATTCACCCATCGTGGTTTATCTGGCCCTGCCATTTTGCAAATATCCAATTATTGGCAACCTGGTGAAAGCATTCATTTAGATTTATTGCCCTATAACAACATTCGTCATCATTTGGATGAATTGCGTCAATCTTCGCCCAAATTACAGCTTAAGACTGTATTAAGTCGCTTATTGCCGAAGAAATTAGTCGAACTTTGGTCAGAACAAGGCTTGATTCAAGACGAAGTGATTGCAAATTTAAGTAAAGTGCGGTTAGAAAATCTAGAGAATTTAATCCACAATTGGCAATTTATACCTAATGGCACTGAGGGCTACCGCACGGCTGAAGTCACGATGGGTGGTGTTGATACCCATGAGATTTCATCCAAAACCATGGAAGCTACAAAGATTAAAGGACTCTATTTTATCGGTGAAGTGCTCGATGTTGTCGGCTGGTTAGGAGGCTACAATTTCCAATGGGCATGGAGTTCTGCAGCCGTTTGTGCAATGGGGATTGATGAAAGCTAATCTTTCTCTGAATTAATTATTTTCATCATGAATGAAAAAATCATTACTTTGATCATGAAATATCCTTACGTTAAAATCAGCATACTAATATTAAAAAAGGATATAAACATGACATCAAAAACACTTCCCTTTCACGCTGATACTGTCGGTTCATACTTACGTTCTCAACCTTTAAAAGAAGCCCGTGCAAAATTTGCAGCAGGCGAACTTTCTCGTGAACAATTAACGGAAGTTGAAGATCAAGAAATTGCTAAATTGGTACAAGCTCAGTTAGATGCTGGTATTCAAGTCATCACGGATGGGGAATATCGCCGTGCTTTTTGGCACATCGATTTCTTAGAAAACCTAAATGGCATCGAAGGTTATCACCCTGAACATGGTTATAAATTTAATGGTGTGGAAACCAAACCTTACAATACTCGCTGCTGCGGTAAAGTCTCTTGGAATCCAAACCATCCATTTATCGAACATTTCAAAAAATTAAAAGACATTGTTGGGGATCGTGGCGTCGTAAAATATACCATTCCAAGTCCGAATCAATTAATGTATCCAATTCAATGGGATACGGGCGTTTATACGACACGTGCAGAATTTGCCAAAGATGTTCAACAAGCTTATAAAGATGCAATCAAAGCCTTCTATGATGCAGGTTGCCGTTATTTACAATTTGATGATGTGTATTGGGGTTCACTCTGTAACAATCACTTAAAACCAGAATTTGAAGCAGATAAAGCACAGGCGCTTGAAAATATTCAAGTTGTATTAGCTGCTAAACCAGCTGATATGGTTATCACAACGCATGTTTGCCGTGGCAATTTCCGTTCAACCTATTTATTAACCGGTGCATACGATCCTATTGCGGATGCGTTATTTGGCCAAACCCAATACGATGGCTACTTCCTGGAATATGATGATGAGCGTTCTGGTGGGTTTGAACCATTAAAACACTTTGCCAATAATCCACACAAAGGCCGAGTCGTATTAGGCTTAATCAGTTCAAAATTCCCTGAATTAGAAGATAAAGCGGCTATTAAATCTCGCATTGAAGAAGCGACTAAATATGTTCCACTTGAACAGCTTTGCTTAAGCCCACAATGTGGTTTTGCGTCAACCGAAGAAGGGAATATCATGACGGAAGCACAGCAATGGGCAAAAGTCCGTTACGTTGAAGAAATTGCTAAAGAAGTATGGGGTGAAGATTAATTCATTTCATAAAAACATACTGTTTTTTAACCGCACTTTTGTAATCTGAGAGCGTAGCAATACGCTCTTTTTTATTACTTCCTTTCAATAAATAAAAAAGCTGATGTTATTCACATCAGCTTTTCATTATCAATTTGTCACTAGATTTGCGTTAAATCAACGTTTTTCGTTTCTTTTGAGGCTAATAACGCTAACAAGGTTAAGAATGCATTAATGGCTAAATAAATCCCCACGCCCATTAAGCCATAAAGTGCATTGATTTTTAATGAAATCATTGCCGCAATGGTTGCCCCGATAATGGATGCAATATTGTAGGCTAAAGAAGCGCCAGAATAACGTACTTCTGTTGGGAACAATTCAGGTAATAACGCTGCCATTGGGCCAAATGTCATGCCCATTAATGCCATACCAATTACCAAGAAAGCAAATACGGAGGTTGGCGTGCCGTTTCCAAGGAATAATGGCATACATAATGCAAAAATTAAAATGCTGACCGTTGTCCAAATCAACCATTTACGACGACCGATTTTATCTGCATAAAGACCAGAAATACTGATAAAAATCGCAAAAACAATCGCACTCATTAAAAGTAATCCCGTGAAGGTATTAGCAGGAATGCCTAACCCCATTGGATAACCTGCTTCTGAAAGGGTTGCCGGTGTACGAGAATACGCTTGAGCAAAGGCAGTCATAATATAGAACAAGGAATAAGTCGCCACCATAATAAAGGTACCAATCACCATTGGTTTAAAGTGTTTAGTGAATACCACACTCACCGGTGCTTTTAATTTTTTCCCTTTTTCTTCCGCTTCAATGAACACATGGCTTTCATGTAAGGTTAAACGAACATATAACCCAACTAAAACTAAGGCTAAAGAAGAGATAAACGGAATACGCCATGCCCATTCAACAAGAGCTTGTTGGCCCCAGAAATAACTCACTAAGAAGAAGGTCGCATTAGCCACAAATAAACCAATTGGCGCACCTAATTGAGGGAATGTACCATACCAAGCACGTTTTCCTTCTGGCGCATTTTCTGTTGCCACTAAAGCGGCTCCACCCCATTCACCACCAAGACCGATACCTTGACCGACACGGCAAATACATAACAAAATCGGCGCCCAAATACCAATTTGAGAATAAGTCGGCAACAAACCGATAATGACCGTAGATCCGCCCATTAAAACCAAAGAGGCGACCAAAGTTTTCTTACGGCCAATCTTATCACCAAAGTGCCCAAATAAAGCGGAGCCAATTGGGCGAGCAAAGAATGCTAAGGCTAATGTGGAAAGAGAAAGTAAATCATCGGAAAGCGGATCGCCGCTATGGAAGAATTGTGTGTTAAAAACTAATACTGCCGCAGCGGCATAGATATAATAATCAAAGAATTCAATTGCAGTACCCACCATGGATGCCAAAGCAACCTTAAATGGATCATTACGAAGTTGTGAGGACATTTTGCTTCCTTAAGAGTCAAATAAAATGAAAGGGCTAAATCCTAGCATTTCCCTTAAGGTTGAGCAATTTTTAATATGATATTTTCTATTTTTTCAGCAAAATATGTTGGATTTTCTAAATGGGCATTATGACCAGCATCAGGAATAAGCGTTAAATTGAGTTGATTGGCTTCAGCCATTTGACGAAACTTCTGATCTCGTTCACCACAAAAATAAAAAAATGGCAGCAAACTTGACCGCACTTTTTCTCTAAAATCAGGCTGCTTGGCAAGGCTAGTAGCTAATAACATATGACCAATATTTGCCCCGCAATTGGCTTTTCGCTTTTCAATTAATGCCTTACGTTGCTGTTCATTTAAATGAGAAAAAACAGGTTGTTGATACCAATCCTCGAGCACGGTTTCAGGCTTTTCATGGAAAAAACGCTCAGCCCACATGTTATCATTAACTAGGCGGCTTTGTTTTTCTTGTTCAGATTGCAAACCTAAATTCGCCCCTTCTAAAATGACTGCCTTTAAATGCCCTATCTTCACTCTAGCTTGCAGTGCATAATATTGTGCGATTCGTCCACCAAGTGAATAACCGATTAAGATATAAGGCTCATTTTTTATGAGATGTTGAATTTGTTCTTCAAGAAACTGAGCGGTTTGCTCAAAATCTTCAACCGCTACAGCTTTATTCTCACCGTGAAACGGTAAATCGAGAGAGAAACAACGAAAGTGCGGTAGATTTTCGATGACTTTTTGCCAATCTGATTTCATACCTAATAAACCATGAAGAAAAACAAGATTCATCATAATAATGCCATATAAAGAAATCCCCTCTATATAAGAGGGGAAAGAAATTATTCACCAATCACCGCGTGGCTGATTTGTTCAATCAAGCGCTTATAGGTTGCGCTGCCATCACTTGGGTTTGTTTTGATTTCAATTAATGTCGCACGGCGGCGAGTATAAGCTTGTTTTAACACGGAGCTTAAATCTGCCCAGGTGTAAGGCAAGGCATATTTTAAGCCAAACATTGCCGCGACTTGTGAGAAATCACCATTATGTGGCAAGCGATAGAACTGCTCTTTCACCTCTTCATCCACCGGCAACATATCAAAGATTGCACCACCATTATTGTTAATCACAAAAATAATGGTTGGTTGAGTGACATTCTTAAATAAGGCTAAAGAGTTCAAATCATAAAGCGTAGACGTATCGCCAATCATGGCCACCACAGGTTGATCGGCACCGATACCAATACCTGCAGCTGTAGCTAATAAGCCATCAATTCCGCTTGCACCACGGTTAGTGAAAATTGGATACCCTTCAGGTAATTTGGTTAATGCATCAACCAAGCGTACAAAAAGACTGTTTCCTAAGAACAAAATACCGTTGTAAGGTAAAACACGCTCAATATGATGTGCTAATGAAGCTTCATTAAGATTGCCGCCGACTTGTTGTTCGATAAAGGTTGCACAGAATTTAGAAAGCGCAAGTGGTTCGAGCAACCAAGGCTTTTGACGCAATGGCGGGTGTGCACGTAACCAATGATGAGCTTTGGCGTTAAAGCGAGTTTGTGTATGGTGGTTTGGATCAACTGCATTTTGACTTTGCTCCACCACCCAAAATTCGCCTTGGAATTCCGCTAAGAATTGGTTAATCCGTTTACTGATAAAACGAGAGCCAAATTGAATCACAATATCAGCTTGAAGTAATTTTTGCTTCACTGTTTGGTTTGCCAGCCAAATATCCGCATAAGGCATGAGAGGCTCAACACCTGATTGAATATCCGTCAGCAAAATCCACCCCATGGTATTTGCCCATGAGTTAATGCCCATTGCTTGTTCAGGCGTTAATTGCCCTGCCACAATCACACCACGTTTCGTACGCCAAGTATCCCAATTCTCGTGCATCAACACTTCTTGCTGTAATGGTTGATGAACAACCCAATTTTTAGGCTGGCTTAACCAACGTTGAATTGGCATTAACCATGGATGACCGTCAATTTCTTGCTCTTGGGCATTATAAAGTGGCTCTGCAAAAGGCACATTGATATGCACCACGCCTGGTTGTTGTTTTTGTTTATAGCACGCTTGTTCTAACGTAGAAATTAACCATTTTGCTGCATAATCTGCCTGAGGTTTCGGTAGATTGACACTTGCAACGGGGTAATCGGCAAACATATTTTGTTGCACGATAGCTTGATTCGCCCCACACTCCCATAATTCAGGTGGGCGATCAGCGGTAAGAATAATTAAATTCACGCCTGTTTGACGAGCTTCGATAATTGCTGGATATAAATTTGCTGCTGCGGTGCCCGAGGTGACAATCACGGCAACAGGTGCTTGAGTAGATTTTGCAATCCCCAACGCAAAAAAGCCTAAACCACGTTCATCAAAGTGACTATGGCACGTTGCACGAGAAGCATTTTGTAAACGCACAGCTTCTAGCGTTAAAGGTGTTGAGCGTGAACCAGGCGCAATACAAAAGTGACTCACGCCTTGGCGAACCAAGGTTTCTAAGATCACCTTTGACCAACAACGATTAAATACGCTTACAGACATTCTTCTTATTCTCCGTTATTCTCTGCAAACAGGGAAATCAGCCCTGCCGCTTTACGTTCAATTTCTAACCACTCTTCTAGGGGTTGTGAGCCTTCCACAATACCGGCACCAGCAAATACACGCACTTGGTTTTCTTCAATAAAAGCCGAACGAATAGTAACACAAAATTCTGAGAGATTTTGGCTCATCACGCCTAATGTTCCGGCATACCAACGACGATCAAAGGTTTCTATTTCAGCTAAAGCTTTCTTCGCTTGTTGCTGTGGTAAACCTGATACCGCTGCCGTTGGATGAATTGCCTTCAGTAAATCGGCATCCGTACAAAGTGCGGTCAATTTTGCGTGCATTTTTCGAATCAAATGCTGCACTTTGCGTAATGACTTTAATGCGACATCATCAACGGTAATTTGTTCCACTAAGTGACTGATATTTTGTGAAATATCTTCAACCACCAACCAGTTTTCATTGAGGTTTTTTTCATCATTTAACAGCCAATTCGCACGTTCATCATTTTCACTCGGATTATCACTAACAGGTGCAGTACCCGCAAGCGCCTCCGTAAATAACTGACGATCATCTCGTGCAAATAAGCGTTCAGGCGTCGAACCTACAAAACAGTGTTCAGCATTATCTGCCCATAAAAAATGGTAACAACCACTATTTTTGGCTTGGCTTGCTGCAAGAAAATCTTTTCCGTTTAACTTACTCTGAAGACCAAACACGGTTTCATTTGCCAAAACAAGCTTGGTTAATTCCCCTTGTCGAATACGAGCGAGTGCTTGATTGACCCAGTCACACCACGTTTCTTGGTTTGCTTTTGGCACCATGCTTTCGATGGTTAATTGATTAAGTGGTAAAAGTGCGGTTGTTTTTTCGAATGAATTCAACACCGCTTTTGCTGAATCAAGCTCATTTGTTTCAACAAACACAGAAACTACTGTCTCACCATGTTGTTGTTCAATTAAAACTTGAGGCAAAATAAACTGGCTTTCACCTTGAAACTGTAAACCGCCCACTAACGGGAAATCGTACTCTTGAATAAATTGCTGTGCCAAATTCACATCTGAAAATGACCGCACTTTCCCCACCGCTGCGACGGTTTTAGCTTCATCACGAAAACGTAAATAAAATTGTGGATAAACAAGTTGCCCCTTCATCCATGCCAAAAGATCAACACCCAATTTCATCTTCGTCTGAAGACGTGCAATAGCGGGTTGCTGATCAGTTGTCACCAAGGTTTCAAACTGGCAAATTAGCTCAGATTTAGCTTGTTCTAAAGGGCCCATGAAAAATAATAAAACACACAAAAAATTAGCCCATATTCTACCGCACTTTAATACATTCAAAAAATTTTTTTATTAAATCTTTTCAAGATAAGAATTTAAGCGTAAATTAGACGTAATTTTTGAATGAAAATCTAATTATCATAGGATGTTACTAATGAGATCTTTTCCTAAATCAGACAAATTAGAACACGTTTGCTACGATATTCGTGGACCGGTTCACAAAGAAGCTTTACGCCTAGAAGAAGAAGGCAACAAAATCTTAAAACTTAATATCGGCAACCCTGCCCCATTTGGTTTTGAAGCGCCTGATGAAATTTTAGTTGATGTTATCCGCAACCTACCCTCTGCACAAGGTTATTGTGATTCCAAAGGGTTATATTCGGCACGTAAAGCTATCGTGCAATACTATCAATCTAAAGGTATTCATGATGCGACAGTAAACGATGTATACATCGGGAATGGTGTATCTGAATTAATTACCATGTCCATGCAAGCTCTTCTCAATGATGGTGATGAAGTCTTAGTTCCAATGCCAGACTATCCATTATGGACAGCGGCTGTGACATTAGCGGGCGGAAATGCAGTACATTATTTATGTGATGAAGAAGCGGGTTGGTTCCCTGCTATTGATGATATTCGCGCGAAAGTCAATGCCAAAACCAAAGCTATCGTCGTGATCAACCCGAACAACCCGACAGGTGCGGTTTATAGCAAAGAGTTACTCGAAGAAATTATCCAAGTTGCACGTGAAAATAATCTGATTATTTTTGCTGATGAAATTTATGACAAAATTCTCTACGATGGTGCTATCCACCATCATATTGCTGCCCTTGCACCAGATGTATTAACCATTACATTCAATGGCTTATCAAAAGCGTATCGTGTTGCGGGCTTCCGTCAAGGTTGGATGATTTTAAATGGGCCAAAACAACATGCTAAAGGCTATATTGAAGGCTTGGATATGCTGGCGTCTATGCGTTTATGCGCAAATGTACCAATGCAACACGCCATTCAAACCGCATTAGGTGGCTATCAAAGTATTAATGAATTTGTTCAACCGGGTGGTCGTTTACTGGAACAACGCAATAAAGCCTATGATTTAATTACTCAAATCCCAGGCATTAGTTGCGTAAAACCAATGGGGGCAATGTATATGTTCCCGAAACTCGACATCCAAAAATTCAACATTCATAGTGATGAAAAATTTGTGCTCGATTTATTACGTAAAGAGAAAGTACTTCTCGTGCATGGTAAAGGCTTTAACTGGCACTCACCGGATCACTTCCGTGTGGTGACACTTCCTTATACCGGTCAATTAGAAGAAGCCATTGGCAAATTGGCACGTTTCTTAGAGACTTATCGTCAATAATAAAAAAGAGCGGTTAATTAACCGCTCTTTTTTTATTTCATGATTTATAACTATGCCCAGAAATAGCGCACCACATGGAAGAAAATTGGTGCGGAGAAACACAGTGAATCCATACGGTCTAAAATACCACCATGGCCACTGATCATATTCCCCCAGTCTTTCACGCCCATACTGCGTTTCATTGCTGACATCACGAGCCCCCCTAAGAATCCCATTAAGCAAATTAACAGACTCATTAAAAAAGCTTGCCATGCATTAAATGGTGTCAGCCAATGAAGCAACATACCTAATAAACTTGCGCTTAATACCCCACCAACAAAACCTTCTACCGTTTTAGATGGCGATAAAGTTGGTGCAATTTTATGCTTACCAAAAAGTTTACCCCAAACGTATTGCAACACATCACTTGACTGTACCACCAAGATTAAGAAGATCATTAATAAAAGATTTTTTCCTTCATAACCCGAGATATCAAGGGTCAATAAAGCGGGAATATGTGAAATACAGAATACACTAATCATCAATGCCCACTGAATTTTCGTTGAACGATCTAAGAAATGCGCCGGATCGCCGAGTAATGCCGACAGAATAGGTAAAAATAAGAAGCCATATACGGGAATGAAAATTGTGAACATGCTAAACCAATCAATGGCGACTAAAAAATATTGCAATGGTAAGATCACATAAAAACAAGCGGCTAGCGCAAGATGATCGCCTCGACGAATATTCAATAGAGAAAGAAACTCACGCAATCCCATAAATGAAATAATCAAAAATAGCCCAATCACGCCATAAAAGCCTAATAAGCTCGCAATAAAGATAATCCCAATCATCACCCACCAAGCATTGATGCGTGCATTCAGGTTATCAATAACGCTATTCGGTGTATCTACACCCGATCTGCGTTTTAAAATATATCCCACTGAGGAAGCAAAAATTAAGGCGATAAATAAACCACCGAAGAGTTGCCATATTTCTGTCATCATTTGCTCCTAAGATTTGCCTTTTTCACTGACGTTTAAACTTAATAATGCCGATTGAGCACGTGTCAGAAACACCTCTTTAGTTTCATCTGTCCCTATCTTTAATGGCTCGCCCACATAAAGATCACATAACAATGGTATCGGTAAAATAAAGCCTTTTGGTAAAACATTATTCATATTACTAATCCAAACAGGCACAAATTCACAATCAGGATTTTCTTTTGCTAAATAAAACAATCCGCTTTTAAATGGTTGAAGCGGCAAATCATCATCCATCTTGCGAGTTCCTTCAGGGAAAATAATCAGGGAGTTATTGACTAATGCTTCACTCATTTGTCGTATGGCAGCTTTTGGATCTTGGCTATTACGTTCAATCAGTAACATATTGAACACTTTATAGGCTAAAAAGCGACGAATTGCGCCTTTCGTCCAATAATCTTTGCCTGCAACAGGACGAGTTTGTTTTCTCACTTCATAAGGCAATGAAATCCAAAGTAAGATAAAATCTCCATGACTATTATGATTGGCAAAATAGACACGATGCCCTTCTGAAGATTGTTCTGCAATTGCGGGTTGAGGTCGAACGCCTGTAATAAAAGAAGCAAAACTACACAATAAAAAATCGATTAATCTCGCAAACATATTTGCTCCTATTATTCCGTCACTTCGGCTAAACCATTTTTTACTCGCTTAATACAAGTCACAATAAGCAAGATAATGACGATATTGGCTACCCACCAGAAAAATGAATGCAAGCTACCATTCACCCCATAGAGTAAACCGAGTACACCAAATACGAACGCACGATCACTTTTACCCATTGGGCCATCATAACGACGCGTTTTGCCTTGAACTTGCCCTAAAATGCCACATAACTCACTCAACGCGGCAAGCCAAATAATACTTGAGATTTGAATACCATCAAAAGGCGCGACAAAAGCAAAAGGAAGGTAAAGTGCTGCATCAGAGACGACATCAGTAATTTCATTAAGATACCCCCCTAATCGACTTTTTTGATTAAATTCACGTGCTAGCATGCCATCAATGGCATTCAACGCCATACGCAAAAACAACCAAATAGGGATAAGGAAGAAAAGAGAAGAAAATGTCGGAAATAGTGCGAGAATCACACCGAGTAAAATAGAAAGTAAGCAGGCAATTAGCGTAACTTGATTTGCCGTTACGCCTTTTGCCGCTAATTGCCTAACTAAAGGCCGAAGTAAATTCTGAAATTTGGGTTTTAAGGCATAGATACTCATCTACCATCTCCTTGTTTTTATTAAAAAACATAAATATGTTTCTAATAATAGGACGGTATAGAGTATTACTCAAGTTTTTTATTCATCCATATAACCTAAACTTCTTAAGGCACGTTCATCATCCGCCCAACCGGACTTCACTTTTACCCAAAGTTCAAGGTGTACTTTATTATCAAATAAGCGTTCCATGTCAGCGCGCGCTTCCATACCAATGGTTTTAATTTTTTGCCCTTGAGCACCGATCACCATTTTCTTTTGGCCTTCGCGTTCAACTAAAATCAAGCCATTGATTTCATAAGTACCACGCTCATTTACTTTAAATTGTTCAATTTCAACCGTTACCGAATAAGGTAGCTCTTCCCCTGTGAAACGCATTAATTTTTCACGAATAATTTCTGACGCCATAAAACGCTGTGAACGATCCGTTACATAATCTTCAGGGAAGTGATGAACGCCTTTACGTAATGATTGGCGAACAATTTTCTCTAATTGATGGACATTATTACCACGTTGTGCAGAAATCGGCACAATGTGAGCAAAATTAAACTTACTGCCTAAATCTGTAATAAATGGCAATAAATCATCTTTATTCTTAATATTATCAACTTTGTTGATGGCGAGTACGACAGGTGCTTTCGCATTACGTAATTTGTTTAACACCATTTCATCATCGGCATTCCAATGTGTACCATCCACGACGAAAATAATGAGATCTACATCCCCGATTGCCGAGCTTGCTGCACGGTTCATTAAACGGTTAATCGCGCGTTTTTCTTCGATATGAAGCCCCGGCGTATCTACGTAAATTTCTTGGTAGATACCTTCCGTTTTAATTCCCACAATACGATGACGTGTAGTTTGCGCCTTGCGAGATGTAATCGAGATTTTTTGCCCCAAAATTTTATTTAACAGGGTAGATTTCCCTACATTTGGGCGACCTACTATAGCGATAAAGCCACAATAGGTCTCTTGTTCTTGATTTAATTCGGTCATTTAATTTCCAATGTTTTTAAGATTTGTTCTGCGGCCGCTTGTTCTGCTTTACGGCGGCTAGAACCTTTCGCAATAAAAGTGCGGTCAATATTGGGTACATTTTTTACTGTACATTCTACGGTGAAGGTTTGGCAATGGGCTTCGCCTTCAATTTTTATTACTTCATAGGTTGGTAAGGCAAAATGCTTACCTTGTAAATACTCTTGCAAGCGCGTTTTGGCATCTTTTTGGTTATCACCCGGTTTAATTTCGGCGAGTAACGTTTTATACCAGCTACGCACAATATCTGCTGCTTTATCAAAGCTTGAATCTAATGCCATTGCGCCAATTACTGCTTCAACACAATCCGCCAAAATAGATTCACGACGAAAGCCACCACTTTTCAATTCACCAGAACCTAAGGACATATAATCCCCAAGCTCAAAATTTCGTGCAATCATCGCCAGGGTTGGCTCACGAACTAATGTGGCACGCATTCTGCTAAGTTCACCTTCATTACAACGAGGGAATTGATGATAAAGCGCATCTGCGATGACATAATTGAGAATTGAATCACCTAGAAATTCTAGGCGTTCATTATGTTGAGTAGAGGCACTGCGGTGTGTCAGTGCCAATTTTAAATTTTTTAGATCGGAAAATTGATAACCAATTTTTCGTTCTAGTCGATCTAAATGATTCATATTAATTAATTTTTGTAAAGAAACGGTCTAAACGGAAGCCTGTTGGCCACTCATTTGGTTCTTTTTCTAAACTCATCCAAATATAAGTGGCTTTACCCACGATATTTTTTTCAGGTACAAATCCCCAAAAACGGCTGTCATCACTATGATCACGGTTATCCCCCATCACAAAATATTGCCCTTCAGGCACAATCCATTCTGCAGTAGGTAAACCTTCTTGTGGATAGAATTCAATCCCCGAATAACGACGCATTGGCTCCACTAAAATACTGTGTGTCACGTCACCGATTTCCAAATATTCCACTTGCGTTGGGAATGCTGGATTTGTGGGTTCTTGTTTATATTCAAACGCTTTAGTTTGGCAATCTACTTCGCAAGGTTTGCCATCTTTGCCATAAACCAGTGTTAAAGCACTTTTTTCAACATCAAGGATAATGCGGTCACCGCCTTTCCCTATAATACGTTTAATGTAATCTACACCAGACATATTGTTTTTAGATGTTAACGCAAGATTTTCAGCATAAGCCGCTCGTGTTGCCCCTAAACTTGTACGAAGTAACGCTTGCTCCGGTGCTTTAAACACAATTACATCACCACGTTCTGGTTTCTTACCTTCAATAATCGTATTTTGGAAAATGGGGTCTTTAATACCATAAGTATATTTATTAACAACGAGAAAATCCCCTACGCGCAACGTCGCTTCCATTGATCCTGATGGAATCTGAAACGGCTCAAAAATAAATGAACGTACAAAAAACACCACGGATAACACGGGGAAAAGCGAAGAAATAAATTCTGAACCTTCTGAAATAGGCTCAATTTTCGCTTTTTCTTCATCCGTTAATGCTTTGCCTGAGCGTTGTTCTGCGCGTGCGATTTGACGACGACGTCTCGGCATCACAGCAAAGCGGTGATAGCACCATAAAATGCCGGAAAGTGCGGTCAAAATCAGCAACAAAATACTGAATGTGTTAGGTAGTTGGAAATAATCTAACGCTTTCCAACCGGCAAAGCCTACGGCTAACAACAGAATAAAAAATACATTCGACATTGCTCTACTTTCCTATTTATCTTTACCTACATGTAAGATCGCTAAAAACGCTTCTTGCGGCACTTCCACGTTACCTAAAGATTTCATTCGTTTTTTACCTTCTTTCTGTTTCTGTAAGAGTTTTTTCTTACGGCTCACGTCACCACCATAACATTTTGCTAATACGTTTTTACGCAATTGTTTTACCGTTGAACGCGCAATAATATGGTTACCAATCGCGGCTTGAATCGCGATATCAAATTGTTGACGTGGAATCAGTTCACGCATTTTTTCAACTAATTCACGACCACGATAAGGGGCATTATCCTTATGAACAATTAATGCTAACGCATCAACACGATCACCGTTGATCATAATATCCACGCGCACCATGTCCGCTGCTTGGAAACGTTTGAAACCATAATCCAAAGACGCATAACCACGCGATGTTGATTTCAAGCGATCGAAGAAATCTAATACAACTTCGCCCATTGGGATTTCATAAGTTAACGCAATTTGGTTACCGTGATATACCATATTAGTTTGTACGCCACGTTTTTCCACACAAAGGGTAATCACGTTACCTAAGAATTCCTGTGGCACGAGCATATTACACTCTGCAATTGGCTCACGAATTTCCGCAATATTATTTAATGGTGGCAGTTTTGATGGACTATCCACATAAACCACTTCACCATTGGTCATTTCAACTTCATAAATTACAGTTGGTGCTGTGGTAATCAAATCAAGATCATATTCACGTTCTAAACGCTCTTGAATGATCTCCATGTGTAAAAGCCCCAAGAAGCCACAACGGAAACCAAAACCTAAAGCCGTTGAGTTTTCTGGCTCATAGAACAGCGATGCATCGTTTAAGCTTAATTTACCTAACGCATCACGGAAAGCCTCATAATCGTCAGAGCTAACTGGGAATAAACCAGCATAAACCTGTGGTTTTACTTTCTTAAAACCTGGCAATACATGGCTTGCTGGATTGTGTTGATGGGTTAAGGTATCTCCTACTGGTGCCCCTAAAATATCTTTAATCGCACAAACAACCCAACCTACTTCGCCGGTATTTAATACAGTCGTATCCACTTGTTTTGGCGTGAAAATACCTAGACGATCGACGTTGTAAGCTTGCCCGGTGGACATTACTTTGATTTTGTCACCTTTACGCAACACACCATTCTTAATACGAACTAATGACACCACGCCTAAATAGTTATCGAACCAAGAGTCAATAATCAAGGCTTGTAACGGTGCATCAGGATCACCTTCTGGTGCAGGAATTTTCGCAACAATTTCTTCTAATACATCTTCGATACCCACACCAGTTTTTGCCGAACAACGTACCGCTTCCATCGCATCAATACCGACGATGTCTTCAATTTCTTCTGCAACACGTTCAGGATCCGCTGCCGGTAAGTCGATTTTATTTAAAATCGGTACCACTTCTAAATCCATTTCAATGGCGGTGTAGCAGTTTGCTAAGGTTTGTGCTTCTACGCCCTGTCCTGCATCCACAACCAACAATGCCCCTTCACAAGCTGCAAGAGAGCGTGATACTTCATAAGAGAAGTCCACGTGCCCTGGTGTATCGATAAAGTTTAATTGGTAAGTTTCACCGTCTTTGGCTTGATAATTTAAGGTTACACTTTGCGCTTTAATGGTAATGCCACGCTCACGCTCAAGATCCATGGAATCCAACACCTGCGCTTCCATTTCACGATCTGAAAGCCCCCCACAGGTCTGAATTAATCGGTCAGAAAGGGTCGATTTACCGTGGTCAATATGGGCAATAATAGAAAAGTTGCGAATATTCTTCATAAATAGATTAGTTTTCTCAAAAATCATTAAATTTAACTGGCGGATTGTACCTGAAAAGCGCAGAAATCGCTAGGGATGAAAGGATGTATATGGTGAGTTTTTTATTTAAAAATTAATGCTATAATCCCCAGTATGGCTCAATCAATACCAATATCCCTAGGGAATCCTATGAAAAGATTTGTAACTATCACATTAATCAGCTTGTTTTGTATTGGTTGTTCACAACTAAAACTATTACCAAATCAAGAACTACCGCAACAAGATAGATACTTAAAAGTCCTAAATGGTCAAGATCCTCTTTATCTAGATAAATCAAGCATCCGTGTTAATTCTGATAACTCCAATGAGCTGTCGTACTATTTAATAACTAATATAAGCTCATCTGATCGAGCTCTAAAAGGCACGTCGATGAAAAAACTAACAACGGTAAATTGTGCAGATAAGACGGCTATACTCAGCGCAAACAATCAGTTTGAAGTATATACTCAGTTCTTTGCTCAAGGTGAAAAACTTTTTGACATCCCCGAAAAAGCACAAAAAATAGAAATGCAAAATACCACTCCTTTATCTCTCATATCAGCAAAAGTTTGCCAATATGCTGGAAAAAAATTTGGAGAAAAAGAAAATGCACTCATCAAAATGCAGAAAAATTAAAAAAACAATAATAAACTAAATATTAATATGTAAAAGCCTCTTAATAAGAGGCTTTTACATTACTTAACTTTAAATATTTCTTTAAGTGCTTCTAAAAAACCATTAAATTTATTCTCAGCTTTATCTTTACGTACACACTCGCCTTCGTATGTTTTAGTAAGAGGCTGAACTACCGTGAATCTATCTCTTGAGAATTTAGTCACCTTCAACTCGATAGTATCCTCTTTACCAATATTGTTTGAATAAATGTTAAAAGCACTTTTCTCAATATTCTTAAAGCTCTTTGTCTGTTGTATTTTCTCAAATGTATCAGGATAAATTAAACGTTGTGCACTTTGTTTTTTTAATTTGTATACCAAATAATTATTATTAAAACTCCAACTACCATTAGCAATAGTTAAATATTTTAACGGTGAAGAGAAATAGTCTTTAATTGGTAATTCAGCATATCTACTTAAGCTATGATCAAAAATGAAATTCTCATCTTTAAGAGAACCGTCTGATTTAAGATAAATTAAATCAATAGTTCCCACTCCAATATCTTCATATTTGATTGAGCAAGACCAATCTCCCACAAAATCTTGTTTCGTTAGGTTTGATGGAGTTGATGAACAACCTACTAAGGCAAGGACTAGACCACTAAAAAATAACTTTCTCATAAATACCTCTTTGTGTAAAAACATTAGGTATTTTACACAAAATAAAGCGAAAGTGCGGTCAAATTTTCAAACCTTTTAGATAGAACAAAACCCCGAATTACTTCGGGGTTTCTTTTTTCATTCAAACTGAAATTATAGGCTTTCAGTGAAAGTACGAGTAATAACGTCGCGTTGTTGTTCTGGTGTTAAAGAGTTGAAACGTACTGCGTAACCAGAAACACGGATAGTTAATTGAGGGTATTTATCCGGGTTGTTTACTGCATCTTCTAAAGTTTCACGACGTAATACGTTTACGTTTAAGTGTTGACCACCTTCAACTTTAACAGTTGGTGCTACGTTTACCGGTAATTCACGGTATTCGATTTGGCCTAATTCGCTCACTGCTACTACTTGGTCTTCTGCGAATTCAGCTTTTGCACATAAACAACGAGCTTCATTTTTTTCGCTGTCTAATAACCAGAACGAGTTTAAAAGATTGTCATTTGCTGCTTGAGTAATTTGAATACCTTTGATCATAAAGTGCCTCCTAATTTGGCGATTGTATATTTATTAAACTGTGCAAATTTTATCAAACTATTTGAAGAATTCAATTAATTTTGACCTAAAACAGGTTCTTTTTTCTGACTAATTTTTAAAAATTGATCTAGATTAAAGTTTCAGCCACAGCAAGGACTCAATACACCCACACTTTTAACAAAGCATTAACAAAATTCTCAGATAAAGCCTTTCTAAGCAATTTCATTTATAATGTGCTCAAGCTTATTCAATAAGGAAATACAGAATGAAAACCTGGACAGATGTTATCGGTCAAGAGAAAGAAAAACCTTACTTTAAACACATTCTACAACAAGTTCATCAAGAGCGACTCGCGGGGAAAACCATTTACCCACCGCAAGACGAAGTGTTTAATGCCTTTAAATATACGACATTTGATGAGGTGAAAGTCGTCATTTTAGGACAGGATCCCTACCATGGCCCAAATCAAGCGCACGGTTTAGCTTTTTCGGTGAAACCTGAAGTGGCAATTCCCCCTTCTCTACTGAATATGTACAAAGAATTGGCTAACGACATTCCAGGTTTTCACATGCCAAATCATGGCTACTTAGTGAAATGGGCGGAGCAAGGTGTACTGCTGCTTAACACCGTGCTGACCGTAGAACGTGGCATGGCTCATTCACACGCTAAATTTGGTTGGGAAGTTTTTACAGATCAAGTGATTGCAGCACTTAATGAACACCGTGAAAAAGTAGTATTTTTACTTTGGGGAAGCCATGCTCAGAAAAAAGGGCAATTTATTGATCGCAATCGTCATTATGTTTTAACTGCCCCGCACCCTTCTCCACTTTCGGCACATCGTGGTTTTCTAGGATGTCATCATTTTTCTAAAACTAACGAATATTTAAAACAAAATGGTTTAACTGAAATTGATTGGCAAGTTTAAGATTGCGACTCAACATCAAGCGGGAGATTCTTTTCCCGCTTTTCTTCTTTTTTCTGCTCTCGTCTTTTTTTGAAAAAATCACTCAATTTCTGACCGCACTTTTCTGCGAGCACGCCAGAGGTAATTTCTAACGTATGGTTCATTTTATAATCATCAAAGAAATGAAAGCGAGAACCTACTGCCCCGGTTTTATAATCTGATGCACCGAAGACTAAACGTTTAATGCGGCTATGTAAAATCGCACCTGCACACATGGTACAAGGCTCAAGGGTAACATAGAGTGTGGTGTTGAGCAGACGATAATTTTGAATATTTTGTGCAGCGTTACGCAATGCAACAATTTCAGCGTGAGCGGTCGGATCATGTTCAATGATAGATAAATTCCAGCCTTCACCGAGAATATTTCCTTCATCATCCACTAACACCGCCCCGACAGGAATCTCGCCGAGTGCTTCTGCACGATCGGCAAGCATCAGGGCGTGTTGCATAAATTTCTCGTCTAAATCTGACCGCACTTTGAATGCCTAAACTGAGAAAGGATATTTGATTGGTTCGTGAGATTGATAACCCACCACCTTGAAATCATCCATCGTTACCCAAGTCTCAAGATCTTCAAGGGTTTTAATATCAGGATTAATTTCTAATTGTGGTGAAGGGAATGGTTCACGTTTTAATTGCACATCACGCATTAACTCAAGTTGGTCTTCATAAATATGCGCATTTACAATTTTATGATATGCCTTACCCGGTTTATTACCAGTAATTTGCGCCATTAATGCAAGGAAAGTAAAAACTTGAATTTGATTGAAGTTTAAGCCAAGTGGCACATCACAAGAACGCTGATAACTGGTTAAGTGCAATGTATCGCCCACTAAGGAAAATGTGTGAGTGTGCATACAAGGACGCAAACAGCCTAGGTCAAATTCGCCTGGATTGAAGAAAGTCAGGATTTCGCCACGATCATCAATACCTCGACTTAAATTATTCACAATTTTACGAAGTTGGTCGATGGTTTCGCCATTCGGCTTACGCCATGCTCTGCCTTGCACACCATAAACGCGACCCATATCATCGGTGCCTTTACGATGTGGATTGGCAAGCCAAGCGGTATTTTCATTGGCATTGGCATCCCACGTTTTGGTACCAAGCTTACGGAAGTCAGCCGCATTGTCATAACCACGGATATAACCTAAAAATTCCGCAATCGCCGCTTTCCAATAGCTTTTACGCGTGGTAATTAAGGGGAATTGATTATTAGCAACATCATATTCTAAATCCGCATTAATCACTGTAAGGCAACGCTTACCAGTACGCTCATTAGCAACCCACTCACCCTCATTTACAATACGTCGACAAAGATCTAAATATTGTTTCATAAAAAACTCCTTACTAATGAATCGCACTTTTAGAACGATTGTATGCCCATGCCATAATAAACCCACCACCAATAATCATCGGCAAACAAAGCGCTTGTCCACGAGTCATGATGCCTAAGAAAGATTCCACTTCTGGCTCACGGACATATTCAACGATAAAACGGAAAATACCGTAACAAACCAGGAATAATCCAGCTACTGAACCCACAGGACGAGGCTTTTTAATAAAGACATTCAGAATAATAAACAGCACGAAACCTTCTAAGAACGCCTCATAAAGCTGTGAAGGATGGCGAGGTAATAACAATGGATCATTTGGGAAAATCATGGCCCAAGGCACATCCGTTTCTCGTCCCCAAAGTTCTAAATTGATGAAATTACCAATTCGTCCCATCCCTAAGCCGAATGGAATCAAGGGCGCTACAAAATCTGCCGTCTGCCAGAAGCTTCTTTTTTGAGAATAAGAGGTCCAAATCATTGAGATAATCACCCCAATTAATCCACCATGGAATGACATTCCCCCTTCCCAAACACGAAATAAATACAGCGGGTCTTGCACAAAATGATCGAAATTATAGAAGAAAACATCCCCAATGCGACCACCTAAGAACACGCCCATAAAGCCATTAAAAAGTAACGTATCCACTTGATCCACAGTCCAACCACTATTTGGTTGATTGGCACGACGAACCGCTAGCCAACGAGCAAAGATAAAGCCTAATAAATACATTAAACCATACCAACGCAGCCCAATATTGCTATCACCGAAAGTGAAAATAGTCGGATCAAAATGTGGAAGCATCAAAAATTCTGAATTCATAACATTCCTTATTTCATAAACATATCAACTGCAATTGCAATTAATAGCAAGGCAAAGCCTTTTTTCAAAGTTGATACAGGGAGTTTTGAGGTTGCTGTTGCCCCTAATTTAGAAGTGAAAAATGAGGTGGCCGTAATACCGAGCACTGCGGGTAAATAAATATAACCTAGGGAATAATCCGGCATGGAAGGGTTACCCCAACCACTCACCATAAAGCTTAACATGCCAGATAAGCCAAGAAGCGCGCCACAGAACGCAGAAGAACCGATAGATTTTTTTATATCGATACCGCGAGAGTTTAAAAATGGTACTATAAAACCACCGCCGCCAATGCCTGCTGCACTTGATGCCATACCAATCAAAATACCGCCAATAACGGAAGATTGTGTTGTTAAAGGTTTGGTTTTCCCTGTGCTTTTCTTAATAGAAATCACCATTTTGGTTGCTAAATACACGACTAAACAGGCAAAGATTTTAGCTGATACATCACGATCAAGCTTGCCAATAAACAAACCAGAGATAAAGACCGAAATCATGACCATCGGTGCCAATACTTTAACGGCACTCCACTCTATATTGCCTAGTTTATGATGACGCTGCGCAGAAGAAAATCCCGTAATCACAATAGTCGCAAATGAAGTCCCTAAGGCTGTGGACATCAACATTTGCTCTGGAATGCCCATCATCGGCAATAAATAAACCAATGTTGGTACAATGACTAATCCGCCACCGATGCCAAATAATCCGGCAAGAAAACCCACAACAGACCCGACAAGTAAACAAAGTAGAATAAAAGTGAGCATTATTGCCCCCTTGATTTATAAGATGGACGTTTTTGATATTTAGAAAAGCCGCTCTTGCGCGGAGCGTGATACGGTTTATTTGTCTCATGCTCCTGTGTATTTTCAAGTAATGTTTTTTCGTTGCCAAACATCACTTGAGCAAACTCTTTCATCGCTTTACGATAAACATCTTTCTTAAAGGACACAACCTGACGTACAGGATACCAAAAACTCACCCAACGCCAACCATCAAATTCGGGGGATTTTGTTGTGTTCATATTAATATTTTTTTCATCCCCCACTAATTGTAACAAAAACCAACGTTGTTTTTGCCCAATACACATGGGTTTGCTGTCATAACGCAGCAATCTTTTCGGCAGCTTATAACGCAACCAATGTTTAGAGGCATAAAGCACCTTCACATCTTTAGGTTGCAAGCCAATTTCTTCATATAATTCACGATACATGGCTTGTTCGGCACTTTCATTATCGTTAATTCCACCTTGCGGGAATTGCCACGAATTCTGCCCGTATCGTTTAGCCCAAAGCACCTGTCCTTTGCGATTACAAATGACAATGCCTACATTTGGACGGTAGCCATCAAAATCGATCACTATCGTTCACCTTAAATTTTGTACAAAAATAATTTGCAGATTGTTTCATAAATTCGCTTTTTTATCAACCGAATGGGCATATTTACCCTATTGTGGATAACTCTGTGGGTAACACTTGGATAATCTAAATTTAACTGTGTATAAAGATCAAAAATCGCTTTTCACACTTCATTTTTTTCATTTTTGCATAACCTTTAATCAAAAATTTTCCGAAAAAAATGACCGCACTTTTTCTCATCAAAGTGCGGTCAAAAATTCAGCCATTTTTTAATTTAAACATTCCTTGCTTGGTGAAGAAATAACAACTGTGAGTTATTCAATATTTCTGTGGATAAAATTGTGATTGAGCAAATGGCGAATGTTGCATAACTCTTCTCAGCATTTTAGCTTCAATTTTAGAGAGAAAATTTTCTCTTTAATTTCATTAAGATAAGGATTATTCACGGAAATTATCTTACTCACATTCAATCAAAAATTTTAGTGATTATTTTTTATCCAAGCCTTTTTTGACTAACGCTAAATAGCGTTCCCACTCAAAATATTGACCTGGATCGATCTTGCGACCAGGTGAAATATCGCAATGTCCAACGATACGATCGAGCGTTATTTTCGGGTAAGCTTGCATGATATCTCGTGTTAATGTAGCAAGCACTTGGTATTGTTCCTCTGTAAAAGGTTGTTCATTACTGCCCTCTAGCTCAATCCCAATCGCAAAATCATTACATTTATCACGTCCTTCAAAGCAAGAAAGTCCCGCATGCCATGCTCTGTCATCGAAACTGACATATTGTGTCACTTTGCCATCACGTTCTATTAAACAATGAGCTGACACACGAAATTGATAAATTTCTTCAAAATAAGGATGAATAGTGGGATCGAGTTTTCCTTGGAAAAAATCATCTACATATCCACCACCAAATTGTTCTGGCGGCAAACTGATGTAATGAATAACGAGTAATGAAATATCCTCTACATCAGGACGTTCATCAAAATGTGGTGAAATCACTTTTCTTGTCTGGCTTAACCAGCCATTTTTTATCTTATTCATCTGTTTTTCTGCGATTAAATTTCATTTTTGCGATCTCGATCGCAAAAGAAGTGCGGTCAGTTTTACTTTCATTTTTCCCTTTTACACAATGTTGCAGCCAATCCTGGCATTTTTTTATTCAACCAAAAGGAAATTTAATTTAATGAAACTGACTTTTTCTAAACCTTTACATAAAGGTTTTACGTTAATTGAATTGATGATCGTGATTGCGATTATTGCTATTCTCGCGACGATCGCCATTCCGTCTTATCAAAATTATACCAAAAAAGCGGCTATCTCCGAATTGTTACAAGCTTCTGCACCTTATAAATCTGATGTGGAACTATGTATCTATAGCACCAATGCCCCGACAAACTGTTCAGGTGGCTCAAATGGCATTGCAGAAGACATCAGTACCGCAAAAGGCTATGTCAAATCCATCACCACGAAATCGGGTGTGATTACGGTAACAGGAAATGGCGCATTGGATGGAATCAGTTATTCTTTAACGGCGACAGGCTCAACCTCATCAGGTGTTACCTGGACAACTGCTTGCCCAAGTAATGCTGATTTATTCCCTGCAGGCTTCTGTTCTTCTGCTAAATAGCGAAACATGGCTTATCAAGCAATCGCAAAAAATGGCGAGATTTATCACATCTCGCCACAATATTGGCAACAAAACCAACAGCAACAAGCTTTGCTGCTGCGTTACTTTGCGCTCCCCCTTAAAGAAGATGAACACTATTTATGGCTTGCTGTGGATTCACTCAATAATCTTGCAGCTTGTGAAACCTTTGCTTTTTTAAGTGGAAAATTAGTTGAACCGATTTTATTTGAAACGGCTCAGCTCAAACAACTTTTGCAATCCCTTGCCCCTAAAACCAATCAAATAGAAGAGCAAACGACGTTTTACCATCATTCTGAAGATGAAAACACAGCTAATTTAGCTAATGACGACGAACCCGTTATTCAATTATTAAATGGTATTTTTGAAACAGCACTGCAAAAAAATGCCTCCGATATTCATTTAGAAACGCAGCCAAGTGGGCTCTTAATTCGTTTACGTATTGATGGTGTGCTCCAACCGCAACCGATTATTAGTAAAGCGCTCGCCAATCGTGTAATTTCTCGCCTTAAACTCTTAGCCAAACTGGATATTAGTGAAACTCGATTACCACAAGATGGCCGCTTTCAATTCAAAACGACATTCTCCGATATTTTAGATTTCCGCCTTTCTACCTTGCCCACGCATTGGGGAGAAAAAGCGGTATTACGATTACAACAAAATAAACCTGTTCAGTTAAGTTTTGCTGAGCTTGGCATGACTCAAAACCAACAAATCCAATTTCAACATGCCCTCAGCCAACCGCAAGGCTTAATCCTGGTGACAGGCCCAACGGGAAGTGGAAAAAGTATCTCGCTTTATACCGCACTTCAATGGCTCAATACGCCAGATAAACACATTATGACGGCAGAGGATCCCATTGAAATTGAATTAGAAGGCATTATTCAAACTCAAGTGAATCCGCAAATCGGTTTAGACTTTAGTCGATTACTTCGTACATTTTTACGGCAAGACCCCGACATTATTATGCTTGGTGAAATTCGAGATGAAGAAAGTGCATTGATGGCATTAAGAGCCGCTCAAACCGGCCATTTAGTGCTTTCTACCTTACATACCAACGATGCCATCTCAGCGATTTCACGCTTGCAACAACTAGGCATTCAATCTCACGAAATTGAAAACAGTCTCTTATTAGTTATCGCACAGAGATTGGTGCGTAAACGTTGCTTAAAGTGCGACCAACATTTTAGTGATTCTTGCGATTGCCATCAGGGGTATCAAGGGCGTATTGGGGTATATCAATTTTTACAATGCGAAAATAACCGTTATCAAACTGATTTTGAGTCACTTTATCAAAGCGCTTTAGAAAAAGTAAAAGATCACGTCACCGATCTCGCCGAAATTCAACGCGTGTTAGGTAAAAAATAGGTATCACTATGGCAAAACAAAAACTCTTTTATTTTCAAGCCTATGATCAGCGACAACAATGGCAAAAAGGCAGTCTGGTAGCCCAATCTAAACAAGCCGCACAATTTCTGTTAATTGCAAAAGGTTTTAGCCACATTCGCTTGCAACAAGATTGGCAGCTTAATCAGAAACCGAAAAATGCAGAAATTAGTGCTTTATTGAATCAACTGGCTACATTACTCAGTTCCGCCATTCCATTAAAAAATGCATTACATATTTTGCAAGACAACTGCACACAATTGGGATTGCATCAGTGGCTTGGCACCTTAATTGAGTTAATTGAAAGTGGTCTTCCGTTTTCACAAAGCTTGGAAATTCAAGGAAAGTATTTAAATTTTCAAGAAATTCAACTTATTCAAGTGGGAGAGATGACAGGAAAACTGGCAGAGGTATGCACTAAAATCGCAGAACGTCGAACGCAATCATTAGCGCTTCAACGCAAATTACAAAAAATCATGCTTTATCCTGCCATGGTATTGGGTATTTCACTATCACTTACGTTAATTTTACTGCTTTTCGTTGTTCCACAATTTGCTGAAATGTATGGCGAAAACTCCGCTGAGCTGCCTACATTAACCGCCGTATTATTAGCCATGTCTCAATTCCTACAACATCATTTTATCGCCTTGATGAGCGTCTGCATTTTCGCTCTTTTTATGCTGAAGATGGCATTAAAACATTCTCTTTGGTTAAATCAAAAAAAGAATGTGCTGATTAGTCGCATGCCGATTTGGGGCAATATCATTTGCCTTTCTCGTTTAATCAGTTTTAGTCATAACCTGCAATTAATGCTTCAATCCGGAGTGGCATTAACGCCTGCGCTAAATAGTTTTCTCCCCAAACAACAAACTTGGCAAACACAACGTACCTTAAAAGGTGATATTCTGCTACAACAAGAAGTACAGTCAATTTTACAGTGGGTTTCTCAAGGTTATCCATTTTCAGAAAGTGTCAGTAGCCATCTTTTTCCAATGGAAGCGCAGCAAATGCTACAGATTGGAGAGAAAAGTGGAAAACTTGCATTGATGTTGCGACATATTGCTGATAGCTATCAAGAAAAACTCAATCATCAAATTGATTTACTTTCTCAACTGCTAGAACCTTTAATGATGCTCATCATTGGTAGTTTAATTGGTATTATTATGATGGGTATGTATCTGCCGATTTTTAATATGGGATCGGTAATCCAATGATGATATTAGCCTTTTTCTTATTGGGAGATTTCGCTGGCATCTTTACTTGGCTTTATATCGATCGTTTTATCCCCAATCTCCAACAAGAAATTTATCAGAACTATATCGAACTTTATCCTGAAAACAGACCCATTTTCCATAGAGAAAAAGCAGCCATTCAATCTCAAAAGTGCGGTCATATTTTCCTTTATTTTTTAGGGTTTGGACTCTGTTTTGCTGCACTCAATTATTTTCTTCAGGATGAATTATTTACTTTATGGCTCGCGATTACGCTTAATCTCATCTTTGTTATCAGTTGGCTAGACTGGCATTATCAACTGATTTCACCAACACCTTGCCTATTTTTATTTTTCCTGGGGCTATTCGGCGCACATCAAGAATTTTCAATTCTGACTATTTCTCAAAGTTTAGAAAGTGCGGTTAGTTTTTTCGGTGTTTTTTATATCATCTATCATTTGTCTAAATGGTTTTATAAGAAGGAAGCGTTAGGCCGTGGCGATTATTGGCTCGCTTTAGGAATCGGCGCTTATCTCACCATCGAGCTCTTACCACTTTTTTTATTCATTGCCTGTCTATTAGGCATCATAGGTTATTGGATTTCTCGTCAGCCCGTTTTACCTTTCGCGCCCTTTCTTTGCTTATCGTTAATCATCACCAGTGCAATCAACCTATAAATGTAATATATTGGCAACATTGAAAAATATTATGTTTAAGAAGTAGATGTAAAACATCCTCCTCTTAAATCAAGTAGCAAGGAATATCATGACTTATATTGTAGGACTCACTGGCGGCATCGGTAGTGGAAAAAGCACGATTGCAAATCTCTTTGTTGAACTTGGTGTACCCATTGTTGATGCAGATATTGTGGCTAGAGAAGTGGTTGAAAAAGGCTCACCGCTGCTTGCTCAAATTGCTGAGCACTTTGGAAAATTAATTCTGACTGAAGAGGGAGAATTAAATCGAGCTGAGCTACGAAAAAAAGTATTTGCAGACGAAAATGAAAAAAACTGGCTCAATCATTTATTACATCCTGCTATTCGCGAAAGAATGTTAGCGCAGTTAAATGCTCAGACCGCTCCTTATAGCTTGTTTGTCGTTCCACTGCTTATTGAAAACAAGCTCACCACGCTTTGCGATCGCGTGCTTGTTGTCGATGTTAAGCCCGAAACTCAGCTTGCTCGTGCATCATCGAGAGATCATAATAATCTTCAGCAAATTCAAGCTATTATGAATGCACAAGTCAGCCGAGAAGAAAGATTAAAATGGGCGGATGATATCATTTCAAATGATGCAAAATTGCCAGAAAACTTACCGCACTTAAAACAAAAAGTGCTAGAATTGCACCAATTTTATTTAAGTGAATCGAGAAATAAAAATGTCTGATGAAATTTTTGAAGTCCCTTGCCCGACATGCCAAAAGCCCGTGCCTTGGACACAGGAAAGTCAATTTCGCCCTTTTTGCAGCAAACGTTGCCAACTCATTGATTTAGGCGAATGGGCTGCAGAAGAAAAAGCCATTCCAAGTGATACTGCTGATTTTGCCATGGATCCCAATCTCAGTGATGAATGGAGTATCAAATGAGTCTTCAGCATCACGACAATGGTAAACAGGGAGAGTTTTTCTTACTCGATGAGCAAGGCAAGAAAATCGCGAAACTCACCTATTTTTATGAAACACCCGACACCATTAATGCTAATCACACGTTTGTTGATGATTCTCTTCGTGGACAAGGTGTGGCAGACAAACTCTATCAAGCCTTAATTCATTTTATCCAGGCTAAAAAGCTGACATTGCACCCAACTTGTAGCTATATTGCAAGAAAATGGGAACGAACCCAATCTTCTCAATCCCAAGCTTAAACCTATTAATAAGCATTTTATTTTTAAGGATATTTTTCCAACTTCGTGGTATCCTTAGCCCCATTTATTTCTGAGAACCTGTTATTTATTATGCAAGAAAATTATTTAAGTCAGCAGCGGTTTGCTGATCTTCCATTACATCCTATCGTACAAAAAGCCCTACAAGACAAGGGATTTGAATATTGCACCCCTATTCAAGCGTTATCGTTACCTATTACCTTACAAGGAAAAGATGTTGCTGGCCAAGCGCAAACCGGCACTGGTAAAACAATGGCATTTTTAACGGCAACATTTCATCATTTATTAACGCATCAACCTGATTTTGCTACCAATCAACCCCGTGCTTTAATTCTTGCTCCAACCCGTGAACTGGCTGTACAAATTAATCATGATGCTGAGTTATTAGCGAAAACAAGTGGATTACGAACCGCACTGGCTTATGGTGGTGATGGCTATGATAAACAACTTAAAGCGATTGAAGCAGGTGTGGATATTTTAATTGGTACCACTGGTCGTGTGATTGACTATGTGAAACAAGGCATTATTCGTTTAGATGATATCCAAGTCGTAGTATTAGACGAAGCGGATCGTATGTTTGATTTAGGTTTCATTCGTGATATTCGTTATTTATTACGTAAATGTCCTTCTCCGCAAGAACGACTCACCATGCTCTTTTCTGCAACGCTCTCTTACAAAGTGCGTGAACTTGCCTTTGAAGATATGAATTCCCCAGAATACATTGAAATTGAACCAGAACAAAAAACGGGGCATCGAATTAAAGAGGAACTATTCTATCCCTCAAATGAAGACAAAATTCCTCTCTTGCTCACGTTAATGGAAGAGGAATGGCCAGAGCGTTGCATTGTTTTTGCGAATACTAAACATAAATGTGAAGAAATTTGGGGCTATTTAGCCGCAGATGGTCATCGAGTAGGATTACTCACGGGTGATGTAGCACAGAAAAAACGTCTTTCATTGCTCAAACAATTTACCGATGGTGAACTCGATGTTATCGTCGCAACCGATGTGGCCGCGCGTGGATTACATATTTCAGATGTGACACACGTCTTTAACTTTGATTTACCTGATGATCGAGAAGATTATGTTCACCGCATTGGCCGTACTGGTCGAGCGGGTGAAAGTGGTGTGTCTATCAGCTTTGCTTGTGAAGAATATGCGATGAATTTACCGGCAATTGAAGAATACATTGGTCATTCTATTCCCGTCAGTCAATATGACCCGAATTCATTGATTAGTGATATTCCAAAACCTTATCGTTTAAAACGCAATCCTACGCCTCAAACGAGAAATATTACGACGAGAAAAACAAACTACCGTCGTAAAAACTAAAAAGAAAAGCTGATGAACCTCTTCATCAGCTTTTTTATGATTAATGCAATCCGACCCGTCGACGTGCAGTACGCATCAATAAGAATACCCACGGCCATAATACGCCTGATGCAATGGCACCAAAGATTTCCTGCCAGTTAAAGAATGCTCCATGTAACGAGAATTCAACCAAGAAAATTGCCACTCGAATGGCAAAAACGAAAAGAAGCACTAATAAACTTTGAAACCAAAGGGAAAGATTGCGCAACATTAAGTAATATTTAGAAACAAAATAGAAGGCGACAGAAAGCACTAATGCATGCACGCCTAGAATAGAGCCAAGCACAATATCCCATAAAACGCCGAGTAAAAATGCCCAACCAATGCTTACTCTATCAGGTAAAGCAAGGGTCCAGTAAAGCAAGACTAAAATCAACCAAGAAGGTTTAAAGGCTTGAAAGCCTGCTGGCCATGGTGCTAACTCCATCACTAATGCTACAACAAAGAAGCATAAAATGGTCGCCCATTGAAAAATAAAACGCCCTTGCATTAGTCTTCATCCCTATGTTCTTGTTGATCTGGAGAAACCGGTTCCTCTTGTTGAGGCATTGTGGTTGGAATTTCAGGATCCACGATTTCTTTTCCTGTATGCGGTTGAGTGTTATCCGCTTGGTCATCCGTAATTTTGGTTTTACTCACAGAATGTGTCGCTTCATGGGCTTGGCTTTCTAAACGTTGCTGTACTAAACGACGCACTTCTTCTGGTGACATGGATTTCACTTTCGACATATCAAGATTGCTCGGCCAAAGTAAAAGCAAATAACGCAAACGATCTAATTCGGCCAAAGGCTTCGCTTTTACCGTCGCAAAATAATTAGAACCATCACGAGACACACTTTGTACCACTGCCACTGGATAGCCTTCCACAAAACGGCCGCCCAAACCCGAAGTTACTAATAAATCGCCTTTTTCAATATCTACGGAACGAGGCACATTATCTAAGGTAAGTTCATCAGAGTGTCCTGTACCGCTTGCGATCACTCGCACATCATTACGTAAAACTTGCACTGGGATAGAATGGGTTACATCCGTTAAAAGCAAGACTCGGCTGGTGTTCTCACCCACAGATATAATCTGCCCAATCATTCCTTTTTCATCAATCACAGGCTGACCAACATACGCACCATCACGTTCACCTTGATTGATCACCACTTGCTGACGATAAACATCAGTTTCAGCAGTAAGTACTTCGGCAATTTTTTTGTATTCATCGGTCCGTAAAGGCGAATTAAGCAGTAAACGAAGACGTTGGTTTTCTACTTTGAGTTGATCCAATAATAAAAGATCAGCATTTTTCTCACGCAATTGCTCACGCAATACTTTATTTTCAATAAGCAGTTTATTGGTATCCACCAAATTGCTTGATACACCATCTAGAACTGTTCTTGGCCCATTCGCAAGGTAATACAATCCTCCAACGGCAGTTTCCATCACACTACGCGCCTTCGTCATTGATGAAGTTTGTCCATCAACTAAAATGAGTGTCATAGAAGCAATCACCGCTAATGCTAGTCGGATACCTAATGGTGGTGCTTTACCAAAAATGGGTTTCATTCACTGTCCTAGGGTTAAAAGGAAAAGTGCGGTCAAAAAATCAGACGAATTAAAAACGCCGATTTTTCTGACCGCACTTTTAGAGATTAAATTTCGTCGCTAAAAATATCGCCGCCGTGCATATCAATCATTTCGATTGCTTCACCGCCACCACGAGCTACGCAAGTTAATGGTTCTTCTGCGATGATTGCCGGTACACCACATTCTTTTGATAACAACACATCAATGTTGCGTAATAAGGCACCACCACCTGTTAACACCATACCGCGTTCAAAAATATCTGCTGCGTGTTCTGGTTGGCATTCTTCAAGTGCTGTGCGTACTGCTGCAACAATACCATTTAATGGTTGTTGAAGAGCTTCTTGTACATCACGAGAGGTTAGTTTGAATGAGCGAGGCGCACCTTCAGCAAGGTTATGACCGTGCACTTCCATTTCTAAAATTTCATCACCTTCTTGAATGTAAGCTGAACCAATTTCGTGCTTGATACGCTCTGCAGTTGGTTCACCTATTACAGAACCAAAAGTACGACGAACATAAGAAATGATTGCTTCATCAAAACGGTCACCACCAATACGTACAGAAGATGAATACACGATACCGTTTAAAGAAATCACCGCAACTTCAGTGGTACCACCACCGATATCAATGACCATTGAACCGATCGCTGTAGAAACCGGCAAGTTTGCACCGATTGCTGCCGCCATTGGCTCTTCAATTAAATAGACTTCACGTGCACCTGCACCTAATGCTGATTCTTTAATTGCGCGACGTTCAACTTGAGTTGCACCAGCCGGTACACAAACGAGCACACGTGGGCTAGGACGCATGAAGTTACCGCTATGTACTTGTTTAATAAAGTATTGCAACATTTTTTCAGTTACAGAGAAATCAGCGATTACACCATCTTTCATCGGACGAATTGCGACAATACTTTTTGGGGTACGACCAAGCATTTGTTTTGCTTCTTTACCTACTGCTGCAATACTTTTGTATGCGCCCATACGGTCTTGACGAATTGCCACAACTGAAGGTTCATCAAGTACGATGCCTTGGCCTTTCACGTAAATTAATGTATTTGCTGTACCTAGATCGATAGAAAGATCGTTTGAAAATAAACCACGAATTTTTTTGAATAACATAAGAATTCCGTCATTAGTTTGGTGAAAAATTACTCATTTCTGAGCATAGAAAAAAATTGTGCTAAATGTACCAAAAAATCGAGTTTGATGACAGGATTTTTTGCTTTGTTTATCCCCACTTACCTCACTATTTTTTCTAACAAGGTAAGTGCGGTCAATTTTAACGGTGTTTTATACGAGATTTCGGTCAGTGAATTGCCACTCGCCGTTACCTAAAATCATCAATTGCTGCTGATGGAAAGCTTGTAAGGTTGAACGGTGCCCCACACTGATAACGGTTGTATGAGGTAAATGTTCTTTTAATAGTCGATACATATTATCTTCTAAGCCTTCATCCATACTCGCAGTGGCTTCGTCCAGGAATGCGACTTTTGGTTTATGTAATAACAAACGTGCGAAAGCCAAACGTTGTTGCTCACCGAGAGAAAGGATACGCGTCCAATCTTGCTCTTGTTCTAAACGATCTTGTAAATGCCCTAAAGACACTTGTTTTAATACCTCAATCATCTCATCACGATTAAAGGCCTGTTCTTCATTCGGATAAGCCAATGCCGTTAACAAACTACCTTGCGGTAAATAAGGCTTTTGCGATAAAAAAAGCTGATGAGTAGGACAATACACATCCCCTTCAGAATATGCCCAAAGCCCCGCCACAGTTCTCAACAACGTGGTTTTACCCACGCCTGAATTACCTTGAATTAATAGAGTTGAACCTTGTGGCAACGTCAAATTTAAATTCTCAATTAAGGTTTTTCCAAATGGATTACTGACGGTTAAATTCTTAAAGATCACGTCAGTTTCATGTTCGTGTAAATGGGAAGTAGATTGACGATTTGCCATATCAATCGCATAACTAAAGCCCGTTAAACGATCTAATGTAGCTTTGTATCCGGCAAAACCATCGTAAGAATTACGGAAGAACGAAAGATTTGAATGCAACTTACCAAATACTTGTAGTGTTTGCATTAAATCGCCCAATTTGATTTGTTTCTCGAAATAACGTCCCACTTGAATGAGCAGAGGGAACACAACGGAAACTTGGCTGACCACTAAGTTAAAACCAGAGAATTTTAAAGTTCGATAAACAATATCCCACATGTTATTGATCACCGAGCCGAATTGTTTATAAAGTTGGCTGCTCTCAACTTTCTCACCCGCATAAAATGCCACACTCTCCGCATATTCTTTGATACGAATTAAAGAATAACGATAGTTAGCGTTTAAGCGTTCGTTTACAAAATTCAACATAATTAACGGACGTCCTAAACGGAATGCAATCGCGGTAGTGATAATCACATAAGCAAATACCAAGAACACCATCATGCGTGGAATTTCAGTACCAAATACCATCATTGGCCCCGCTAATCCCCACAATAAGATCGTATAAGAAATCATGGAGGTGACAGCATCTATCACCCCGGTACTTAAAGAGAGCGTAGTTCGCACATAGGATTGCACATCTTGTTGAATACGTTGATCGGGGTTATCTAAGTTAGCGGAAACATACTGCGTTTTATAGTACGCGCGATTAGCCATCCATTTATCCACTAGCTGACCATTCAACCATTCGATCCAATCAATAGAAAAACGTTGCTCTAAATAATAGCTCAGCAATGCGGCGATGACTGAGCTTGTCGCAATCACACAAAACAGCACCATTTGATCCCAAAACACAGGTTCATTAAATTCCTGCAAGGATGTGTACATATTGTTATACCACTCAGAATGCACCAAGCTAATACGCACACTGACTAATGTCATCGCCACAATTAATAAGAAAAATAGCAAAGGTTTAATACTTCGACGTGGTGAAAGATACCCGCCCGCAAATTGCCAAAATTGTTTACCCCAGTGGGTAAAACGGACTAATAAGAAAATACCAAAGCTAAACACAACAGCCGTCATCGCTAATGTTTTTACTATCCATAAAAGCGAATTAATGGCCTCTTGAGCGTAATCCATAATCAACCTATAAAATCAAAAAAGTGCGGTCATTTTAGGCGGTGTTTATTTTTAAGCAAGAAAAAATGTGATGGAGATAACATTTTTTGACTTTGTCACAAGCGGGTAAGAAATCTAATTGATATAATCCTAAATAGTTAAATTTTTAATAAATTAGAGGTCGGTATGAGTGAAACTGCGATTACCATTAGTTTGCTTGCCCTCGTTGCCGTGATTGGCCTATGGATCGGGCATTTTAAAATTAAAGGTGTAGGCCTGGGTATTGGGGGCGTGCTATTTGGTGGGATTTTAGTTGCCCATTTTACCACCCAATATGGCATTAAATTAGATAGCCATACATTACATTTCGTGCAAGAGTTCGGCTTAATTCTGTTTGTTTATACGATTGGTATTCAAGTGGGCCCGGGCTTTTTTGCTTCCTTACGAAAATCAGGCTTAACCTTAAATGGGTTAGGCATTTTAATCGTTGCGCTTGGTGCAGTAGTGACAATTCTCATTTATAAGCTTGCGGATATTCCTCTTGATGTCGCGCTTGGTATTTACTCCGGTGCGGTCACCAATACCCCATCTCTCGGTGCGGGTCAGCAAATTCTTTCTGAATTAGGCATGTCGCAAACGACATCTAACATGGGGATGGCCTATGCAATGGCTTATCCTTTTGGAATTTGTGGCATTTTACTTTCTATGTGGCTTATTCGTCTTTTCTTTAAAATTAAAGTAGATGAGGAAGCAGCAAATTTTGAAAAAGAAAGTGGTCATGACAAAGAAGCACTCAAAAGCATGTCTCTGAAAGTCACCAATACTAATCTCAATGGTATCCATTTAATTGAAATCCCAGGTTTTGATGATGAAGATGTCGTCTGCTCTCGCTTGAAACGGGGTGAGCTTGTTATTGTGCCAAAAGCGGATACCGATGTTCAACTTGGGGATATTTTACATTTGGTCGGCAATCCTGAAGGCTTGAAAAAAATGCACCTTATCATTGGGGAAGAAGTTGATATCCCGGTAGCAAGCTTGAGTGGCGAAATTCGTTCTGAGCGCGTGGTCGTCACCAATGAAAAAGTACTCGGAAAACAAATTCGTCATCTTGGCATTCATCAAAAATACGGTGTAGTGATTTCACGTTTAAATCGTGCGGGTGTGGAACTGGTACCAACTGCACATACAACACTTCAATTTGGTGACGTATTGCATATGGTTGGCAAAACCGACATTCTCAATCAAGCCATTTCAGTTATTGGAAACGCCAAACAGAAACTGCTACAAGTACAAATGTTGCCAGTATTTATTGGGATTGGGTTAGGGGTATTACTCGGCTCCATTCCTTTCTATATTCCAGGTTTCCCTGTGGCATTAAAATTAGGGCTAGCAGGCGGACCGTTAGTCGTCGCATTGATCTTGGCTCGAATTGGGTCTATCGGAAAACTCTATTGGTTTATGCCGCCAAGTGCGAACTTGGCGTTGCGCGAAATTGGTATTGTGCTCTTCCTTGCTGTAGTCGGTTTAAAATCTGGCGGTAGCTTTGTAGATACACTCACCAATGGTTCCGGTCTTGAATGGATGGGCTACGGTATTTTCATCACTCTTGTACCATTAATGATTGTAGGTATCATTGCACGTTTATATGTAAAATTAAATTATCTTTCACTTTGTGGCCTATTAGCAGGTTCGATGACGGATCCTCCTGCGCTTGCTTTCGCGAATGAACTGAAAGAAGGAAGCGGTGCCGCAGCACTCTCCTATGCGACAGTCTATCCGCTCACCATGTTCTTACGGATCATTTCACCACAATTATTAGCCATTCTTTTATGGGTTTAACATCCTTCAGACTTGGGGCAGAATAACTGCCCCAATATTCATGCTAAGCACTACGACAGCCATAAAACAATTCAAATAAAATCTGCCCCAAGCCTACCCCTTTCCCTCATTCAATGATAGAATTCATCGCTTTATTTAAATAGGAAAAGAAATGTCATTAGTTGAATTTGTAATTGATAAACTCGATGATTTAAAAGGCACCGAAATTGTGCACTTTGATGTAAAGGGCAAATCATCGATTACTGAAAATATGATTATTTGTACCGGCACATCTAGCCGCCAAGTCTCTGCGATGGCCGATAACCTTATTGCAGAATGTAAAAAAGCCGGTTATGAGACCTTTGGTGAAGAAGGCCGTAATGCGGCTGATTGGATCGTGGTGGATCTTGGCCAAACCATCGTGCACATTATGCAACGTGATGCACGTGAGATGTATCAGTTAGAAAAACTTTGGGCATAAAGTGCGGTCAATTTTGACTGTGTTTTGAAAGGGAAAAGGATGAAAATTACATTAATTGCAGTGGGAACGAAAATGCCGGCTTGGGTTACCACCGGATTTGAAGAATACCAACGTCGTTTTCCTAAAGACATGCCTTTTGAACTCATTGAAATCCCTGCAGGCAAGCGTGGAAAAAATGCGGATATTAAACGCATCTTAGAGCAAGAAGGCAAAGCAATGCTCTCGGCTTGTGGAAAAGGCAAAGTCGTGACATTAGATATCCCTGGCAAACCTTGGACAACACCACAACTTGCTGAGCAATTAGAGGGTTGGAAAAATGATGGTCGTGATGTGTGCTTACTCATTGGCGGGCCTGAAGGTTTATCCCCTGAATGCAAAGCGGCAGCAGAACAAAGTTGGTCACTGTCACCACTCACACTGCCCCATCCATTAGTGCGAGTTGTCGTGGCAGAAAGTTTATACCGCGCGTGGTCACTGACGACAAACCACCCTTATCATAGAGAATAACGTATTACATTACCGATGAATTTAAAAAAATTCTTTTCTGCACCAACCAATGAACCGATCCGCGATAAAAAAGCGGAGCGGAACTTGTTTGCGCGTCGAACATTAGTCGCATTCATCGGTATTTTAGCCCTAAGTGGTGTGCTATTTGCTAATATTTACCATCTCCAAGTGGTGAATTACGACATGTATCAAACTCGCTCTAATGGTAACCGTATTAAATTACTTCCGCTTCCTCCTACTCGAGGATTAATTTACGACCGTTACGGCGAATTACTGGCAGAAAACCTCACTTTTTTCGGTTTATATATCGTGCCGGAAAAAACAGAAAATCTAGACCGCACTTTTGAAGAATTGCGCTATGTTGTAGGACTCACTGATGAAGACATTGAGCATTTCAAAAAAGAGCGTCGTCGTGGTACTCGCTATACGCCGATTTTACTCAAACCAAGCTTAACGGAAGAACAAATTGCCCGTTTTGCAGTAAACCAGTATAAATATCCAAGCCTTGATGTACGTCCTTATTTCAAACGAAATTACCTATATAGCGAAGCCATGACTCATATTTTGGGTTATGTTGGACGCATTAATGACCGAGATGTTGAGCGCCTAAAAAAAGAAGAAAAATTTGCTAACTATTCCGGTTCTACGGACATGGGGAAACTGGGTATTGAACGTTATTACGAAGAACAACTCCATGGTACAACCGGTTTCGAAGAGGTTGAAATTAATAACCGTGGTAAAGTTATTCGTAAACTACGTGAACAACCAGCCACTGCGGGTAAAAGTATTCATCTGACTATCGATTTTACCCTTCAGCGCTATATTATGTCGCTTCTTTCAGGTCAAAAAGGCGCTGTCGTTGTGCTTGATCCGAAAGATAACAGTGTATTAGCGATGGTTTCAACACCAAGTTATGACAATAATTTATTCGTCGATGGCATTTCTTCTAGTGATTACAAACGTTTACTCGAAGACCCTACTCGACCGCTTTATAGTCGTGCGACACAAGGGGTCTATCCACCGGCCTCTACGGTAAAACCATTCGTTGCTGTTGCGGCATTAACTGAAGGGGTGATTACGCCTAATACCACGATTTTTGACCCAGGCTACTGGACATTGCCAAACTCAACAAAACGTTTCCGAGATTGGAAAAAAACAGGGCATGGTTATACGGATTTAAACAAAGCCATTACTGAATCATCGGATACATTCTTCTATCAAACCGCCTTTAATTTAGGTATTGATCGTTTCTCCATGTGGATGAAACGTTTTGGGTTTGGTATGCCGACAGGTATTGAAATTCAAGAAGAAGCCACGGCCAATATGCCGAGTAAAGAATGGAAACAAAAACGTTATAAAAAACCGTGGGTGCAAGGCGATACAATCTCTGTAGGGATTGGTCAAGGTTATTGGACAGCGACACCATTACAAGTGGCAAAAGCAACCTCTATTGTGGTCAATAACGGTAAAATTCATACGCCACATTTAATGAAATCCGTTGAAGGTGCCACCATTGAACCCTATCAAGACCCACTTTTATATGAAGATATTACCGATCCCAAACAAGCTTATTGGGATGCGGCTAAGCGCGGCATGTTCAATGTGGTGAATTCAGGTGCAGGAACAGGACGAAAAGCCTTTATCGGTACGAATTACCACGTAGCTGGGAAATCCGGTACAGCACAAGTGTTCAGCTTAAAGGAAAACCAAAAATATAATGCAGCGGGATTGAAAAAAGAATTACATGACCATGCTTGGTTTACGGCTTATGCGCCTTATGAAGATCCGAAATTAGTTGTGACGATTATTTTAGAAAACGCAGGTGGTGGTTCAAGTAATGCGGCACCAATTGCACGCCAAATTATGGATTTCTACTTGAATAAACGCTTGCCACAAATTGAACGTCAAGAAAATACTGAAAAAGAGAAAAAGACGGACCAAACTGATTTAGATGCGCCAGCACTAGAATCTCAACCAAGTGAGAATGAATAATGGAAGAAAAAGTGCCTTTATGCCTACGATTATGGCAACGCTTACATATTGATTTTTTATTATTTATTGGATTAGCCGCTATTACAGCTTACGGCATGCTTGTGCTTTATAGTGCATCAGGCGCCAGTGAAGTCATGTTCCAAAATCGTATTATTCAGGTCATATTAGGTTTTGCTGTCATGATGATTATGGCGCAACTTCCCCCTAAATTTTATCAGCGACTCGCTCCTTACTTATATTTGGTGGGTTTTATCATGCTGATCTTGGTTGATGCTATCGGAACAACCAGTAAAGGGGCGCAACGTTGGTTAGATCTTGGGTTTATTCGCTTTCAACCTTCTGAAATTGTCAAACTCGCGGTACCATTAATGGTCGCAGTATATTTAGGTAACCGTCCACTACCACCGAAAATGAGCGAAACCTTTATTGCTATTGCCATGATTATTGTGCCAACTTTACTTGTGGCTATTCAACCAGACTTAGGCACATCAATTCTGGTTAGTGCATCAGGCTTATTCGTGGTATTCTTAGCAGGGATGAGTTGGTGGCTTATTCTTGCTGCTGTAGTTGGATTAGCGGCATTTATTCCTATCATGTGGATGTATTTAATGCATGACTACCAACGCATGCGTGTATTAACCTTACTTGACCCCGAGAAAGATCCACTTGGGGCGGGTTACCATATTTTGCAATCCAAAATTGCTATCGGTTCAGGCGGTATATCTGGCAAAGGATGGATGCAAGGGACACAATCCCAATTAGAATTTTTGCCTGAACCACACACTGATTTTATTTTTGCCGTGATGAGTGAAGAACATGGAATGGTCGGTTTTCTTATTCTGATGGCAATTTATTTGTTTATTATTATCCGTGGCTTAATAATTGCGGTAAATGCAGAAACCTCTTTCGGGCGTATTCTTGCTGGTGCAACCACACTGATATTCTTCGTTTATGTCTTCGTGAATATTGGTATGGTGAGTGGCATTTTGCCTGTTGTAGGGGTGCCTTTACCACTCTTTAGCTACGGCGGTACCTCATATGTCGCCATCATGGCAAGCTTTGGTTTAGTGATGTCCATTCATACTCACAAACCTCGCTTTATGAAAGGGAACTAATTTCCCTTTTGGCTTTCTTATGAAGAGCACCGATAATCTTGAAAGTAATAAGTATGACATTAAAAAATATCTTAAAAACGACCGCACTTTTCACCTTGATAAGCAGCTCAAGTTTTTCTGCTTTTGCCGATACGCAAAAAATGTATGGTATTCAAGGGGATTCGCTGTCGATTACTACGACCGTTCAAGCGCCACAAAGCTATGAAGTGAATGGTAAAACATATACCACACAAGGTGATGAGGCAAAGTCCTATTCAAAAGAAGGGACAGCAAGTTATTACCACCATAAATTTAATGGTCGTAAAACAGCTAATGGTGAACGCTATGATTCGGCACTTTTCACTGCCGCACATAAAACCTTACCTTTGAATTCTTATGCGGTTGTTACAAACTTACATAACAATCGCAAGGTAATTGTGCGAATTAATGATCGTGGTCCGTTTAGTGAGAAACGTATCATTGACTTATCTCATTCTGCCGCAAAAGAATTAGGCCTTATTGCTCGTGGTACAGGGCAAGTAAGAATTGAAGCTTTACATGTGGATCACAAAGGTCAAATTTCAGGTGCGGGAGCAAAAACGCTTGCCAAGCATGCTAAAACGCAAGAAGCCAGTGAGCGTTTAGTCGTCAATAAAAATAGCGAAAAAAAAAATCAAAACTTAGACAGCACAAACGATGCAAAAACTATTTTCAAGCTAAAACTACTCGCGCTGTCGTCAAAAAGCCAAGCAGAAAGCATCATCACAAAACTCGCGTTAGATGACATCAAAACGGAAATTAACCAAAATGGGCAAAACTATGAAATCCATTTTGGTCCATTAGCGGATCAAGCGGATATTAATCAATTAAAAACAAAATTACAAAAAACGATCAATGGGCAACCCGTAATCGTTTATACTTATAAAAACCAATAAGCTATTAAAGGAAATGCTATGTTAAAACAATCTGCAAAATTGAAAAAAATTGTACTCTTCTCGGGATTAATAGCAGCGTCAACATTTGCTGCCGCTGAAGATATTCAATACGGTATCGCTGTACCGGAAGTGAATGCGCAAACTTATGTTTTAATGGATTACAATTCTGGTGCGGTACTTGCATCACTTAACCCAGACCAACGCCAATACCCTGCTTCATTAACAAAAATGATGACTAGCTATGTGGTTGGTGCAGCATTAAAACAAGGTAAAATCCATAATGAAGATATGGTGACAATTAGCGAAAGCGCTTGGGGTAGAAATTTCCCTGATTCATCAAAAATGTTCTTAAATTTAAATCAACAAGTGTCTGTGGGTGATTTAAACAAAGGGATTATCATTGTTTCTGGTAATGATGCCTGTGTTGCTGTAGCTGAACATATTTCGGGTACCGTGGCTAACTTCGTTGATACCATGAATAAATACGTTCAACAATTTGGCTTAAAAAATACTAACTTCACCACACCACATGGTTTAGACGATCCAAACCAATATTCAACTGCACGTGATATGGCGATTATTGGTGCACATATTATTCGTGATTTACCGGAAGAATATAAAATCTACGCAGAAAAAGACTTTACTTTCAACAAAATCAAACAACCTAACCGTAATGGCTTATTATGGGATAAAACCATTAATGTTGATGGTATGAAAACCGGTCACACAAGCCAAGCAGGTTATAACCTTGTCGCATCAGCAACAAGTCCAAACAATATGCGTTTAATTTCTGTTGTAATGGGTGTACCGACCTATAAAGGCCGTGAAGTAGAAAGTAAAAAACTCTTACAATGGGGTTTTGCTAACTTTGAAACCTTAAAAACTCAAAAAGCAGGTGAAGAAATTTCAAAACAATCTGTTTACTACGGTGATAAAGGTGACGTTAAACTTGGTGTCTTAGAAGATGGCTTTATCACTGTGCCAAAAGGTAAACAAACTGACTTAAAAGCTCGTTATGAATTAGATAACAAATACTTACAAGCTCCTTTAGCAAAAGGTCAAGTGGTAGGTAAAATCGTTTATCAATTAGACGGCAAAGATGTCGCTACCGTAAATCTTCAAGCATTAGAAGATGTACAAGAAGGCGGCTTCTTAGGTAAAGGTTGGGACTGGTTAGTGTTAACAGTTAAAGGATTATTTGACTAAACACCTTGAAAATTAACCGCACTTCCCCATTTATATCACATCAATAAATTCGTAAGGTGTGTGAATTTAGCTGATTCACGCACCTTATTCTTAAATTAAGGAAACAACATGGCAACCGAAAACGATTATGAAAAATTAAAAGAAGTAATGGAATTCCCCGCTGCAATGACATTTAAAGTCGCAGGTGTTAACCGTGAAGGTTTAGCGCAAGACATCGTAGCAGTGATACAAAAATATTTACCGGGTGATTATATTCCAAAGGAAAAACGCAGTAGTAAAGGCACGTATAATTCAGTTTCGATTGATATCGTCGCGCAAAACTTTGAGCAAGTAGAAACCCTTTACAAAGAACTTGCAAAAGTTGAAGGCGTCAAAATGGTTCTCTAAGATGAACAATACTGATTTAATTGTCCGTCAATTAGGATTACAAGATTATCAGGAAATCTGGCATAAAATGCAGGAATTCACGGATAATCGAAATGCAGAAACCACCGATGAAATTTGGCTAGTTGAGCATCATCCTGTTTTCACACAAGGCCAAGCAGGCAAACCGGAACACTTATTACAACGCAGTAATATTCCTGTTGTTCAATCTGATCGTGGTGGTCAAATTACCTATCATGGTCCTGGTCAGCAGGTCATGTATGTGCTCATTGATATTAAACGTCATGAACATTTAAATGTTCGCCAATTAGTGACCGCACTTGAACAATCCGTTGTAAAAACCCTAGCAGACTATGGTATTGAAGGTTATCCCAAACCAGATGCACCTGGCGTGTATATTGATGGCAAAAAAATCTGTTCATTAGGTTTACGCATTCGAAAAGGCTGCTCTTTCCATGGCCTCGCGTTTAATATCAATATGGATCTTAATCCTTTCCATTACATTAATCCTTGTGGCTATGCAGGGCTTGAAATGTGTCAGCTTACTGATTTTATCGGTAAAGAAGAGGCAACACTTGACAAGGTTTCCCCAAAATTAATTAAACACTTTGCCGAACTTTTGGGCTATAATGTTACAAATTTATAACATTCACTTTTATAACACATTTAAAAATGCCTGAATCAGGCATTTTTCTTTAGGAAAGAACAATGTCAACGCCTTTTAAAATGGAACGCGGTGTGAAATACCGTGATGCCGCCAAAACATCGATTATCCCTGTTAAAAACATCGATCCTAATCAAGAATTATTGAAAAAGCCGGAATGGATGAAAATCAAATTGCCATCTAGCTCATTAAAGATTGAGACTATCAAAAACGGGATGCGTCGTCATGGGCTACATTCTGTCTGCGAAGAAGCGTCTTGTCCAAATCTACACGAGTGCTTTAACCATGGTACGGCAACCTTTATGATTTTAGGGGCGATTTGTACTCGTCGTTGCCCATTCTGTGACGTTGCACATGGTAAACCCTTACCGCCCGATCCGGATGAACCACGTAAATTAGCTGAAACTATCCAAGATATGAAGTTGAAATATGTGGTAATTACCTCTGTAGACCGTGATGATTTACCCGATCGTGGTGCAGGTCATTTTGCTGAATGTGTAAAAGAAGTGCGTGCATTAAATCCTGGCATCAAAATTGAGATTTTGGTTCCTGATTTCCGAGGACGTATTACTCAAGCCTTAGAAAAATTAAAAGACAATCCACCGGATGTATTCAATCACAACTTGGAAAATGTGCCTCGTTTATATAAAGAAATTCGTCCAGGTGCTGATTATCAATGGTCTTTAAAATTACTCCATGATTTCAAAGAAATGTTCCCAAACATCCCAACTAAATCAGGTTTAATGGTTGGATTAGGTGAAACCAATGAAGAAATTCTTCAAGTTATGGAAGACTTACGTGCAAACGGCGTAACCATGCTTACACTGGGTCAATATCTTCAACCTAGTCGCCATCACTTACCGGTTGCGCGCTATGTGCCACCAGCCGAATTTGATGAGTTCCGTGATAAAGCCAACGCAATGGGCTTTGAACACGCAGCCTGTGGCCCATTTGTTCGTTCTTCCTACCATGCTGATTTACAAGCAAGTGGTGGATTAGTGAAGTAATCAAAAACAGATAAAAAAATGACCGCACTTTGAATCTCAAGTGCGGTCATTTCTTATATTATCCTTTCAACTAGTCAGTTGCTGCTGGCTTATCTTCTTCGCCCTCATCAGTCTCCATCATGCTTTCTTGACGAAGATCTTCAAGGGTGCGACCATTAATTAAGTAGCCATTTTCCGTTTTTTCCACTCTAGAAACGTAATTATCACCTTCTTCCACAAATTCTCGGTGAAGTTTTCCATCATGTTTCACAAAGCTACTTAAATATTGCCAAAAGTATGAATTTTCCTTAATGGCTAAGGCTTTTTCATTTTGATCATCAAACAACATTTTACTTAATGTCAGATTAAATGTGCCTTCAATATTATCTGGAATCATGTCTGATGAATCATCTTCGGGCACTTGAGGCACAATACCACTCACTTCCAATTTAACTGGATAAGCATTGGTCTCCGGATAAGTATTAAGATTTAAATTCAACGTTGCATTATCAACGATTAAATCAAGCTCTTTCCAGGAGTTTTTTATGTATTTATCAAATGTTGCTGACGTTAAATGCGTGCTGCATAAAGCCCCATAAAATGGTGCTGAGCAAAATCTTGCTGATAAATGCGCTTTGCTGTGATTAATTTTAAATGGTGCATCAACCGCTAATTTTTCAAATTGGAATCCTGCACTTGGATAACTGGCTTTATTCGCAGACAATGTGATATGTTCATTATATTGATCATTGTCTAGTGTTTCCGTCTTATCACTGGCTGATACCTCATCAAGCACTAAATCGGCCATATTAAATGATTTTAAGGCTGCCTCAATATTGGTTTTGCCACTAAATTCTTTCACCCATTTATCTTTGGCATTCAAGAAGTCTTTATTGTCTTTTGATGGTGCCTCTTTCTCAGCAAAAGCATCTAATAAAAACGGTACAAACGCCAATTCGTTTGCCACGTTGTAATCATCTAACTGAATATTAACTTTACCGCCTTTAGCTTCCCATTTACGCTCTTCATCGGCAGGGGTTTGCTTCACACTATCAACATTCAGTTTAAAATCTACATTAGCCTTGGTTAAATCCGTATTCGCCAACTTAAGTTCAAGACCGGCATTTTGTAAGTTAAAGTAAGGTTGATTATTTTTAGGCACATTGACAGAAAGCACGGATAATGAACCATCAAAACGATCGTTTTGTGTAAAAATTTTCGTTAACAAATTGACGCCATCTTTAATGTCTAGTGAGCCATCACTTAATTTTTTAAATTCATGATGAAAATTGACTGCACTTGGCACGCCATTTTGTTTAATCAATAAATTCAAACCACCAGCTGTTGCTTGGCTTTCTTCTGTCGTACGGCTTTTATTGGCAATACGTAAAATATCACTACTGAATTTCGTACTCAGATCACGCTTATCTGCCTCACCTGATTTCACGTCAAAGTGGTACGTCGCATTTTTCATATAAACATGGGTGTTTTCGCCATTTAACAACGCCACTTCGGCATTTTTCGCGGTTAAGTCAATACTTGATAGATCGTATTGATTTGCGCCGACAGGTACTAGATGAGCTTCACCTTCAATTTGTTCCAGTTTAGTGTCTTTATCGTAATTAAAGCCACTTAAGGTTGTTTTCAGCTCAACTTCTTTATTTTTTAAGAAATTAAGACCGATAGAAAGGTTTTGGGACTTATTCGCAAAATCACGGAATTCCGTCAAAATATCAGACTGTAAATAATCCCCTACCGGCGAAAATTTACTATTAATCGTGTTTTTATCAATCGTGATATTTAATGTTTTATTTAATTGACGAACTAATTGATCAGATAACTGAGACTCCGCTGTAATGAAGAAAGGCAGCGCCGTGAGCTTAGTTGAAATCACATTTGTGGTTTTCGCATCACTATCTTTTACACTAAAGATCAACTCACGAATAAAAAAGTTTTTCGCGGTTTGCGTCACATTCAATGTTGCTTGGTTATCCAAAGAATAAGGGAAATTTTTTAACACCAGATCGATTTTATGATTGGTGTAAAATTGTGCGCCGATCCCAAGTGCCACTGCGATAGCCGAAATCGTCAATGCTATTGTTCTTTTCTTGCTCATAATGTCCCCAAATACGATCTCAATTTACGATCTCAAAATCCTTTTGAAAAATTAACCGCACTTTTATCTTCAAAGTGCGGTCAGTTTCCAGTCTATTTTAGCCTAAGATTTTATCTAACTCTTGGCTTACTTCTTCCACTTTTTGAGTACCATCTAAACGGAAATATTGCGTATTACCTGCTTTTGCTTCAGCTTGGTAATAATCAATTAATGGGCTGGTTTGTTTGTGGTAAACCGCTAAACGATCTAACACAGTTTCTGGTTTATCATCCGCACGGATAATTAAATCTTCACCCGTTACATCGTCTTTACCTTCCACTTTTGGTGGGTTGTAAACGATGTGATAAGAACGGCCAGATGCTTGGTGTACGCGACGACCACTCATACGTTCAACGATCACTTCATCCGGTACATCAAACTCTAAAACGTAGTCAATTTTCACGCCAGAATCTTTTAATGCATCCGCTTGTGGAATCGTACGTGGGAAACCATCTAATAAGAAACCATTTGCACAATCTGGTTGAGAAATACGATCTTTTACTAATGCAACGGTTAATTCATCCGGTACTAATTTCCCTTCATCCATTAATGCTTTTGCTTGTTTACCTAATTCTGTCCCCGCTTTAATCGCTGCACGGAACATATCCCCTGTTGAAATTTGTGGGATGCCAAACTTGTTCATAATAAATTGTGCTTGTGTGCCTTTTCCTGCACCTGGTGCACCTAAAAGAATAATTTTCATACGAATCTCCAATAAATAATAGACCTGTTTAAAATACCGTTAAAGCCTTGTTTGGTCAAATGATTTTGCTGTTAATTTTGACCGCACTTTATTTTATTTTAAGCTTTTTCATTTCCTTTTTCATTCCATGGCGCCACCCAGAATAAACAAATCATTCCTGGGATAGCGAGGAATAAACAAATCCAGAAAAAATGATAGTAACCTACTGCTTTGACCAAGTAACCCGATAACATACCAAGCCCTTTACTCGGTAAAGCAGAAAGACTGGTAAATAAGGCTAACTGAGTGGCAGTATAAAGCGGATTGGTTTCACGAGCCATAAAAGCAACAAAGGCAGCAGTGCCCAGACCAACACCGATATATTCCCCCGCAATCACGAAACCTAATTTCCAAAGTTCAGCTGCACCGATTTGGTCAAAATGCCCAAATGCAGCTAACCAAATAAATCCACCAATAGTGATTAATTGGATAAAACCAAATACCCATAATGCGCGGTTAATGCCTAGGCGCAACATAATCACGCCCCCCACGAGACCGGCAGAGATACTTGCCCAAAGTGAAGTGCTTTTTACCACCAACGCAATATGCTCTTTTTCAAAGCCCATGTCATAGACGAATTTAGTTTGTAACGTAGTAGCAAACGAATCACCAAATTTATACAAGAACAAAAAGAGTAAAAAACCGATGGCTTGGGCGACACCTTTGCGTTGGAAGAACTCTTTCAAGGGTATCCAAAACACCATATAGAAAGGTTGCTCACGATCGACCTGTGCAATCTGCGGTTCTTTCGCTAAAAAGAGCGTCATAAATATGCCCGCTAACATACAAAGTGCGGTCAATAAAAAGACGGTTTCCCATGGATAAATCGTCGCTAAATAAAGTGAGAGTCCCCCAGGAATTAAACCTGCAACACGATAAGCATTGATATGGATGGTGTTTCCCAATCCTAATTCATTATCGGTCAAAATTTCACGGCGATAAGCATCAAGCACAATATCTTGTGTCGCAGATACAAAGGCAATAAATGTCGCAAGTTTAGCCACTGTTCCCAACTGTGCCACAGGATCAAACTGACTAATCGCATAAAGCGAAATCAGCAAAATCACTTGAGAAATCAATAACCAACTACGACGACGCCCTAAAAAATGCGGAAAATAGCGATCTAATAACGGTGCCCATAAAAACTTCAAACCATATGGCACCATCACCCCTGTCAATGCACCGATTAATTCAACGGAAAGCCCTTTATCTGTCAGCCATACCGGCAACATTTGCAATAACACAAAAAGTGGTAAACCTGAGCTAAATCCAGTGAAGACACAGATCAGCATTTTGCGGGTAAATATTTGACTAGAAAGGGATTGTTCTGACATAAAGTGCGGTTATTTTTGAGCGTGTTTCATCTGATTAAAATATTAAGGGCGGAATGATACTCCGCCCAACAAGAGTGAGATTAATCTCTGTATCCTTTCGGATTATTTTTTTGCCAATTCCAGGTATCTTTCATCATTTGCTCAAGGCCTCGCTCAGCTGTCCAATTTAACTCTTTTGCAGCAAGACTTGGATCGGAATAGCATGTTGCAATATCACCAGGGCGACGCGCAACAAGACGATACGGGATTTCGATATTGTTCGCTTGTTCAAACGCTTTCACCATATCAAGCACAGAATAACCCGTACCTGTACCCAAGTTATAAATGTGTAAACCTGCGTCATTTTCATGGCGATTTAATGCTTTTAAGTGACCAATCGCTAAATCCACCACATGGATATAATCACGTACCCCTGTGCCATCATGAGTATCATAATCGCTACCAAACACCGAAAGTTGTGGTAATTTACCAATGGCAACTTGGCTAATGTAAGGTAATAGATTATTTGGAATGCCGTTTGGATCTTCACCAATCAAGCCGCTTGCATGCGCACCCACTGGGTTGAAATAACGTAAGATTGTCATACTAAATTGCGGTTCAGCTTTTGCAACATCGGTCAGGATTTGTTCCACCATGTATTTAGATGTACCGTAAGGGTTGGTTGTACCGCCCACTTTGCAGTCTTCTGTGATTGGAATAATTTCTGGATCACCATAAACCGTTGCAGATGAACTAAATACAAAGTTCCACACGCTTGCTTTTTTCATTTCTTGAATCAAAACAATCGTGCCTGACACGTTATTCATATAGTATTCAGCTGGCTTTTGAACACTTTCACCTACAGCTTTTAAACCCGCAAAATGGATGACCGATTGAATGCTATTCTCAGCAAAGATTTTTTGTAATAAAGCACGATCTAAAATATCGCCTTCATAAAATTTTACGTCTTTGCCAGTGATTTCTTTGACACGTTCTAAAGATTTTGGGGAGGAATTGCATAAATTATCCAATACCACCACTTCTTTATTTGCATTTAATAATTCCACTACAGTGTGTGAACCGATATAGCCTGCGCCACCCGTTACTAAAATAGCCATGAGTTACTCCTTAATCATTTTGTTCGCGAATTATAACATTGATTTCGACGATACATAAATTTATCCCCTCTTTTGACCGCACTTTGGTGTGATCGTTGTCACAGAATAAACATTTTTCTGTAGGAATTTGATTTGGGTCATTGAAGCGCCTCACGATGAAGCGAATAATAGCCTGCGAAAATCAAAAAGATAAAGGAAGACAACATGAAACCTCAAACACTTCAAAAAACCGCACTCGCACTACTTGTTGGTTGGTATGCTGCTAATGCAGCCGCTTATTCTGAACAAGGGCAAGCTGGTAATACCAAAAGCTGGGAAAGCGCCGAATACCTCAAAGACTGGGGCTTGACCTCAATGAATGCCTCCACGGCTTATGCCCTTGGCTTTAATGGTTCTGGTGTGAAAATTGGCGTGATGGATTCGGGCGTGCTATTAAACCATCCTGAATTTCAAGATGGTCGAATCCACGTTGTAAAAACAGAAGGGACCTATAGTAAAGATGGCATGCGTTATCCCGATGCATCAGTGGGAAATGGTCCAATTAATAAAAATGAACCGGTAAAAAACGGCAAACGCAATTTCGATAAAACAGATAATGGCGTCTTCACTAAAGGTGAAGCCTTCAATATTGACGGCACATGGCATAAATATACCAATGATGCGCACGGCACCCATGTTGGCGGCACCATGGCGGCAACTCGTGACGGCAATGAGATGCACGGTGTAGCATTCGGCGCTAATCTGTATTCTGCCAATACCGGTGGTAACGACAACATGACCTATGGTCCAAATCAAGACTATGGTTTCTTCTTACAAGGCTACTCTGCCCTAGCAAATGCCGGAGCAAAAGTGATTAATAACAGTTGGGGTTCAAACCGTCGTGTCAATTCATCCTTTGCCGGTGCCTTAGGCTATAAACCAAAATATGATTGGCGTGATGTGCCTGAATATGGCGTGCAATATTATGATGTACCAAAAGCACCTGAGCCAATTTCCAGTCCTGCGGCACATATTTATTTAAGTAACTTAGGCGAGGCTGAAAAAGCTTATTATCAATTTGTGACCAGTGGTGAGAAAAACTTTGTTGATGCGGCTTATGAAGTGGCAAAGAATAAACAAGTAATTCAAGTCTTTACCGCGGGTAACCGCAGTATGATGGCTGAATCTTTTACGCGTGCCATGTTGCCATATTTCAGACCTGATGCAGAAAAATACTGGGTAAACGTCACGGGGCAAGTCGGTGGTGAAGGCTATCCTAATGATTCAAATGACGATGTGAGTGATGAAAAAGCAGGCGCAGATATTCAAGAATTTAACCTAGCCGGCCATTCAAAATGGTGGACGATTGCGGCGCCATCCGCCAACATCTATTCCTCCTACATTCAATTACAAGACAACAATACTTATGGTGACCCTATTTACAAATCAGCCGGTGGTACTTCAATGGCTGCCCCACATGTAAGTGGTGCATTAGGTGTCATCTTTTCTCGCTATCCATATATGACAACCGATCAAGCGCGCGATGTTATGCTCACTACTGCGAGACAAACCACACTTCGTAAAGGGCTTGAAGGTAAACCATTAGAACGTTGGGAAACTGGACAAGGTGTACCGAGTAACGTTTGGGGTTGGGGGATTTTAGATCTTGGCAAAGCCATGTTTGGCCCAGGTCAATTCTTAGGAAACATGAAAATCAACCTCAATCAAAATGATGTTTGGTCAAATGACATTAGCGATAAAGCCATCAAAGCACGTCAAGTTGAAGATCAAGCTGAAGCCGCAACTTGGACAACTCGCAAAGCAGAATTACAAGCGTTAATGCAAAATCGTGCGGGCGCAACAGCAGAAGAAAAAGCAGAATATCAAGTAGGTTTAGCGCGTGAAGTGGCTCGTAATGAACGTGCCGCACAAGGTTATGTTGGTGCCTTAACTAAAAATGGTTCTGGCACCTTAACCCTCACCGGTAATAACAGCTTCACTGGTGAAATTACCGTGAATGAAGGTCAGCTTTCAGGGTTAAATCAATCCCTTGGTTCTGCACAACAAGTCATCGTAAAACAAGGTGCAACATTGGAAATGTTACCGAAAGCGGAAGTCACTAAACCAAGTGAGAATGGATTTGTCACCGAAACCTTAACCAGCACCGCGAAAACGGTCACTGCGACAGTGGAAAAAGGTGGTCGTTTCTTACTGAATAATGGTATTGCTAACGTCAATGCAACTTTTGCAGATGGCTCTATTTTAGTACCAAATAAATTTGACGAAGAAATTCTGCCTCAATTACAACAAGATCCACAAAAAGTGGTTTCAGTACAAGGTTCTGGCTCATTTGTCGGCGCTGAAAATGCGGTAGTTGAAACACCTCGCACTTATGATTTCCTTACGGTTAAAAATGAAAGTAATGCGAATACGTTGAAAGTTACCGTTCAGAAAAAAGCCCTTGCATCTGCAGCAACCACTGAAAATGAAGCGACTATCGCCAACACCTTAGATGCAGCAACAAACAGCCCTGCTTACCAAAACCTTGTTTTGGGAACTGAAGAGAATGCTCGCCAAGCTTTTGCTCGTTTAAGCTATGATGAGGATCTCGCGGCTCAACAACACAATGTGTTAAATGGCTTATTGCTTCGTCAGCAACTTGCCCAACCAAGTGCGGTCAGAGCTCAGCTTGATGCAGGCACACAAATTTGGACAAGTGGCACCTTCACCCACTTCAGCACAGATAGCTTAAGCAGCCATGCGTACAATCAACTTGTGGGTATTGATGCGACCATTGATACAAATAAACATTTAGGTGTATTTGTTGGTTCAACACAAAATAGCCACAAAATTGACCGCACTTCGAAAGATCGTGCCGTGCATTTAGGTTTAACGGCAGAACATCGTTTCAACGTATTAACACCGAAAATTGGCTTTATTCAAAGCTGGGGTAAACACGAACAACGTGCTGAATTTGCACAAGGTGTGAAAACCCATAGCCAAACACAAAATGTCTTTGCTGAACTTGCCTACACTGGCTTAAAAGGCGAACATTTTGCGCTTGAACCTTATGCTGGCGTAAGCTATATGCACATCAAAAACAAAGGCGTGACAAAAGGCGAAGTGCAGTTAAAAGACAACAATCGTGATTTAATCGTCACCTCTGTCGGTTTACGTCCATCCATTCCATTTGCAATTGGTGGCGTTCAATTAAATCTATTAGGTGATGTGGCTTATCATCGTTTCCATAAAGATAAAGCCGCTGAAGGCAGCTTGGTTATCAATAATCAAGGCGTAGCAAATCTTTATGGTAAAGAATTGAAAAATGTCGTCACGACAGGTGTGGCATTACAAGCTCAATTTACACCAGTATTGAGTGTGAAAATCGGCTATCAAGGTGCTTACAACCACGATACCAAAGCGAATAATGTTAATGCAGAATTACGTTTCTCATTTTAACGATATTCAATAAGACAAAAAGTGCGGTCAGTTTTAGAGAAGTTTTAAAACTCTTTGAAAATTGACCGCACTTTGTATTAGATACTTTTAGTTATATGCATTTCAGATATCTAAAAACTTAGTCCTACAATGCTCAATTCTAAGGGATATATTTCTGAAACATCTAGCCATTAAAATTCAATTTAATATTTCCATATATATTTCATCCTCAAAGTTATCAATACTAGAAATATCTAAAATACACTCACCAATCCTTTTAACATGAAAACTGAATATAGAACTAAAACCAAACTCATTACTTTTAAAACACAAAAACAAGACACAAGGCTTATTAGGAAAGACTTTATTCCATTTATCCTTGAAAGCATTAACAAAACAAAATGATTCTTTCTTAACATTCTTATGGATGTAATCTTCAATATATATTTTATTAATAGAAAACTCATACCCAGAGAAATCTAAAAATTGTTCTTTAATATTATCAATGGTTATATCATTACTATACTCACCTCTCCATAACCAACTAAAAAAAACACATTTATTTATCTCAACAAACCCCTTATCTAATATGCAAGATAATTCTGTAGATAAATTTTCATGACTACAAACCTCATTAAACGAATCTCTCATTTTTGAATTCATATAAATCATTTTTCCTCCAAAAATAATTTAAACCTTTATCTATATCCCTCTAAAATTGGGTTATTCAATGTTTCTTGTATATAAACCAAAGGTTCACTACCACATTTTGCTATGATTCTTTGCTTTTATTTTCACAACAGAGAATATCACATAAGTATTCGCTGAACCCACTCCAACATTCGCATTTTTAATACTAATAGATAAAAACAAAAGGCATCAATCTGATGCCTTTTAAATTCATTAAATGAACAATTAACGTTCGCTCCAACGTTTTATCAATTAGCGAATCACTTCTTTAGCTTACTTCAAAAATGCCGCATGATAGGCAATATGTTCACCAATAAAACTGGCGATGAAGTAATAGCTATGATCGTAGCCTTTGTGGAAGCGCACATCGATCGGTTGATTTGCCGCACGACAGGTTTCGATAAAATCTTCGGTGCGTAATTGTGTTGGCAAAAACTCATCTTCTAAGCCCTGATCAATACGCATACCTTGCACTTTATAGCCTTGTTGAATGAGTGAGCTGGCATCATATTGCTGCCATTTTTCACGATCTTTCCCTAAATAAGCAGTAAAGGCTTTTTCTCCCCAAGGCACGAGGCTTGGCGATAAAATAGGCGAAAAAGCAGAAACACTTTGATAACGTTCTTGGTTTCGTAGTGCCAATACCAATGCACCGTGCCCGCCCATTGAATGCCCCATAATGGAACGTTTGCCGTTGGTAGGGAAATTTGCTTCAATCAGACCTGGCAATTCATTCAAAATATAATCATACATTTGATAATTCGTCACCCAAGGCTGCTCGGTCGCATTAAGATAAAAGCCCGCACCTTGCCCTAAATCGTAAGCTGCATCGTTCGGCACTTGCTCTCCACGAGGGCTAGTATCAGGCGCAACCACAATCACTTGATGTTCTGATGCATAACGTTGAAAGCCCGATTTGGTAATGAAATTTTGTTCCGTACACGTTAAGCCGGAAAGCCAATAAATCACACCAAGCGGTCGATTTTCCGGATTATTTGGCAAATAGGCGGCAAATTTCATTTCGCATTGAAGCGTTTGGGCATCATGTGCCCAAACTTGCTGCAAACCACCAAAAATTTGATGTTGTTCAATCAGTTTCATAGTGTACCTTAGTAATGAATAACCGTGCGGATCGATTTACCTTCGTGCATTAACTCAAAGGCTTCATTGATTTGATCGAGTGTCATTGTGTGAGTCACAAACGGTTCTAACTGGATGTCACCTTTCATTGAATCTTCCACCATTTTCGGAAGTTCAGAGCGACCTTTCACACCACCAAATGCGCTGCCTTTCCAAACACGACCGGTTACCAACTGGAACGGACGCGTTGAAATTTCTTGTCCTGCACCCGCTACGCCGATGATAATGGATTGTCCCCAACCACGGTGTGCACTTTCTAATGCTTGACGCATTACGTTTACGTTGCCGATACATTCAAAAGTGTGATCAATACCCCATTTATTAATGTCTAACAACACATCTTTGATCGGTTTATCGTAATCGTTAGGGTTTAAACAATCCGTTGCACCAAACTGTTTTGCCAACTCGAATTTTGAGGGATTGGTATCGATAGCAATAATACGACCTGCTTTAGCTTGACGTGCACCTTGCACCACAGCTAAACCAATCGCTCCCAAGCCAAACACCGCAACAGAGTCACCTTCTTGCACTTTTGCTGTATTATGTACCGCACCAATACCTGTGGTAACGCCACAGCCAAGTAAACATACTTGTTCGTGGTTCGCTTCTGGGTTGATTTTCGCCAGTGACACTTCTGCAACAACAGAATATTCACTAAAGGTTGAACAGCCCATATAATGATAGATTGGCTGACCTTGATAAGAAAAACGCGTCGTGCCGTCCGGCATTAAACCTTTACCTTGTGTATCACGCACTGAGACGCATAAGTTGGTTTTACCTGAACGACAAAACTCACATTCTCCACATTCTGCGGTGTAAAGCGGAATGACGTGATCACCTGGTTTTACGCTTAACACCCCTTCACCTACAGCAACAACTACACCCGCACCTTCGTGTCCAAGTACCACTGGGAATACGCCTTCAGGATCGCTTCCTGATAACGTAAATGCATCAGTATGGCACACGCCCGTGTGAGTATTGCGGATTAACACTTCGCCTTTGCGAGGCATTTCTACGTCAATTTCCACAATTTGTAAGGGTTGATTTGGCGCGAATGCGACCGCTGCACGAGATTTGATGGTTGAGTTGATTTGTTTAATTTCCATTGTTTTTCCTCTTAATTCATTGACAAAGTGGCCTTGCCTAAGCAAGATAGCGACAGTTTACACTTTAGAGCTCACTCTAAGGCAAGCGTTTTTTGTAACTTTTTATTTGAAAGGAAGGAAAATGACTTACACCACCGCTAAAGCTGCCGAAAAAATCGGTATCTCCGCCCACACCTTACGCTTTTACGACAAAGAGGGCTTATTGCCTAACGTTGGGCGCGATGAACACGGCAATCGCCGTTTTACAGATAACGACTTACAATGGTTGAGTTTATTACAATGCTTGAAAAATACAGGGATGAGCCTAAAAGACATCAAACGCTTCGCTGAATGCACCACCATTGGCGACGATACTATTGACGAACGCCTAGCACTATTTGAAAGCCAAACGGAAAATGTGAAGTGTCAAATTGCTGAATTAAAACGCTATTTAAACTTGCTAGAATACAAGTTAGCATTTTATCAAAAAGCCAAAGCATTAGGCTCGGTGGAAGCCGTGAATTTGCCGCAGATTCCTGAAACGATCTAAGTTAGGGGCTTAGTCCAACTTTTTTGGGTGCAAGTCAAAATTGACCGCACTTTATACCAATAAATAATGCAAAAAGTGCGGTTAAGTTCTCTGGTGTTTTTGTTTAAAAGTTTAAGATCTAGCGTAAACAATTAATTATTTACACACATTATCTTGTTACTTGAAACTCCTTCTACCATAAAAAAAAATAAAGTAACCACTTGATACAAATAATGTCATTTTTATTAAAAATGAGAGGTTCTTTATACCAAAATCAATCAACTCTAGCTCAAAAATAGATATTGAATTATCAATATTATAAAGCAATCTACCAACTATTAACGATAATAATGAAAAAGAGACTCCAATAAAAATAGAAAATAGAATATCTAGTATTAACCTTTTCATTACTTACTTCCTCTTTGATACTCATTACAAGTACGATTAAAAACATTCTGATTCTAGGAGTGTATGCAGCTCATTTTAATAATACTTTATATTCATCTATAAAAACAAAAGGCATCAATCTGATGCCTTTTCAATTCATTAAAATGAAAAATTAACGCTCATTCCAACGTTTGATTGATTCACGAATCACTTCTTTCGCTTCTTCTACATCGCCCCAGTGAGTCACTTTTGTTGAACCTGGTTTTTTCAATGCTTTGTAGTTATTGAAGTGGAATTCAATTTGTTTGATTAATTGCGCTGGTACATCTGCAAGGCTGTTGTATGCATTGCCGGTATCGCGATCATCTGCTGGCACACAAACGATTTTATCGTCCACTTCGCCATCATCAACGAATTTCATCACACCGATAACTTTTGCTTCAAGGAATACACCTGTCGCAAGTGGTTGGCGAGTTAATAATAAAACATCTAACTCATCACCATCTTCGTCTAAAGTTTGTGGAATGAAACCATAGTTAGTTGGTTTTGCGAAGATCGCTGGCTCAACACGGTCTAATTGGAACGCTGCAACTTTACGGTTCCATTCGATTTTGTGGCAGCTCCCTTCTGGAATTTCATTTACCACATTGATAATGCCAGCATCTACATCGCCTGGCGTTAAAATTTGATTAAAATCAGCCATTGTTTTTCCTTTTTTTGATTACGTTAAAAACGTTCAGAGTATAGCAGTTTTTAGCCGATAAAAAAATATGCGAAAAACATCCTCAAAACTGACCGCACTTTCCCGCAGCCTGACAAAAAAAACGGTTGCGCAAACGTTTACTTTAAAATAATTTGCTATAAAATAGCACGTCTTTTTTTGATTATTAACCTAGGGGACTTTATGTCAAGTTTAGAAAAAACTTTTGAACTCAGTAAACGCGGTTCAACAGTTCGTCAAGAAATCATTGCGGGTTTAACCACCTTCTTAGCCATGGTGTATTCTGTGATTGTTGTGCCCAAAATGCTTGGTGATGCAGGCTTTCCAGCTGAATCAGTGTTTATCGCAACCTGTTTAGTCGCGGGGCTTGGTTCGATTTTAATCGGCTTTTGGGCAAATGCGCCAATGGCGATCGGTTGTGCCATTTCATTAACTGCCTTCACCGCATTTAGCTTAGTCATTGGTCAACATGTTTCTATTCCTGTGGCATTAGGTGCTGTATTCCTTATGGGTTTGGTATTCACCTTAATCTCTGCGACAGGTATTCGCTCTTGGATCTTACGTAACCTGCCATCAAGCATCGCGCATGGTGCAGGGATCGGGATCGGCTTATTCTTACTTTTAATCGCCGCAAACGGCGTAGGCTTAGTGGTCGGCAACCAAGCGGGTTTACCAGTTAAATTAGGTGATTTCACCTCGTTCCCAGTAATGATGTCTTTAATTGGCCTTGCATTTATTATCGGCTTAGAAAAAATGAAAGTGAAAGGCGGGATTTTATGGGTCATCATCGCAATTACTATCGTAGGTTTAATCTTCGATCCAAACGTAACATTCAATGGCCAAATCTTCAAAATGCCAACCTTTGGTGAAAACTCACTTTTCTTACAATTAGATTTACAAGGTGCATTACAACCAGCCATTTTACCCATTGTCTTTGCTTTAGTGATGACTGCTGTATTTGATGCAACAGGTACTATTCGTGCCGTTGCAGGTCAAGCGGACTTATTAGATAAAGACGGACAAATCATCAACGGTGGCAAAGCCTTAACCTCTGACTCTGTAAGTAGCTTATTCTCAGGTTTATTCGGTACTGCGCCAGCCGCTGTTTATATTGAATCAGCAGCAGGGACAGCCGCAGGCGGTAAAACGGGTATCACCGCTATCGTGGTCGGCGTATTATTCTTATTAATGTTATTTTTCCAACCACTTGCCTTCTTAGTGCCAGGTTATGCAACTGCACCGGCGTTAATGTATGTGGGCTTATTAATGCTAAGCAATGTGAGCAAATTAGACTTCGATGATTTCGTGGGCGCAATGAGCGGCTTAGTTTGTGCGGTATTCATCGTGCTAACCGCAAACATCGTAACCGGTATCATGCTTGGCTTTGCGGCATTAGTGATTGGTCGTATCGTGAGTGGCGATGTGAAAAAACTCAACATCGGCACAATTATCATCGCTGTTGTGCTTGTCGCATTCTATGCTGGCGGCTGGGCGATTTAATTAAATACAATCTTGATAAGGCGAACAAATAGTTCGCCTTTTTTATTTCTCGCCTCAAAAAACAATCGAAAAACCAACCGCACTTTTACTTTACAAATCCCTAAATCCGCCTAAAATACAGGCCTTTAATACGGCTTGCCAAAAGCAAGCTACTGACCTGAAATCAGACAAGAGAATATTATGACAACCCCATTTAAACCTGAATTACTCTCCCCAGCGGGCTCCCTTAAAAACATGCGCTACGCCTTCGCGTATGGCGCGGATGCCGTTTATGCAGGCCAACCACGTTACAGCTTACGTGTACGTAACAATGAATTTAATCACGCCAATTTAAAAATCGGGATCGATGAAGCCCATGCGCTTGGCAAAAAATTCTATGTGGTCGTAAACATTGCACCGCACAACTCCAAACTCAAAACCTTTATTAAAGATTTACAACCAGTGATCGACATGGGTCCTGATGCCTTAATTATGTCTGACCCAGGCTTAATCATGTTGGTGCGCGAAAACTTCCCGGATATTGATATTCATCTTTCTGTACAAGCGAATGCGGTAAACTGGGCAACGGTAAAATTCTGGAAACAAATGGGGTTAACTCGTGTGATTTTATCGCGCGAATTGTCCATTGAAGAGATCGCTGAAATTCGCCAACACGTGCCCGATATCGAACTCGAAATTTTCGTACATGGTGCGTTGTGCATGGCGTATTCCGGTCGTTGCTTACTTTCTGGCTATATCAACAAACGCGACCCAAACCAAGGTACTTGCACGAATGCTTGCCGTTGGGAATACAAAATGGAAGAAGGCACTACGGATGAAGTGGGCAACATCGTGCCAAAAATCGACCCTGCTCAACAAATCGAAGTGAAGAATGTCGCGCCAACTTTAGGCGAAGGTGCGGTAACGGATAAAGTTTTCCTTTATACCGAATCACAAAAGCCAGATGAGCAAATGACCGCTTTTGAAGATGAGCACGGCACCTACTTTATGAACTCAAAAGATCTGCGTGCAGTACAACACGTGGAAAAATTGACCGCACTTGGTGTGCATTCTCTAAAAATCGAAGGCCGTACTAAATCATTCTATTACTGTGCAAGAACCGCACAAGTTTACCGCAAAGCCATTGATGATGCGGCTGCGGGCAAACCATTTGATGAAAGCTTAATGGATACGTTGGAATCCCTTGCTCATCGTGGCTATACCGAAGGTTTCTTACGTCGCCATACTCACGATGAATACCAAAATTACGAATATGGCTACTCTATCTCTGAACGCCAACAATTTGTCGGTGAATTTACCGGTAAACGTAATGAACAAGGCATGGCTGAAGTAGCGGTGAAAAATAAATTCTTGCTTGGTGATGAAGTGGAAATGATGACGCCACAAGGCAACATCGTCTTTAAGATTGAAAAAATACTCAATCGCAAAAACGAAAATGTGGAAGCCGCACTCGGCGATGGTCACTTTGTCTTTTTAGATGTACCACAAGACGTCCAACTTGATTATGCTTTGTTAATGCGTAACTTGGTCAACACCAACACACGCAATCCACACAATTAATTTGTTAAAAAATTGTTGCATTTGTTAAAGAATGTACTATAATACATCCCATACCTGATTTGTTAATTCAACAACTCATAGTATGACTCCAAATATTTTGCCCTTTCACCTTTTTGAAAGGGCTTTTTTATATCCTAAAAAAAGCCCCTCCAAATCATATAAAACACTCCATTTTAAAATCAATTAACCTCATATTATTTATGAAAAAATATATAAAGAATCATTCTTGACATTAAAATGAGATTAGAAGTAAATTAAGCGAAGTAATTAAAGTAATCATAAATATAAGGGATTATATTATGTTTGCAAAACTTTCCTACTACGCTCATTCCGCGCAAAATAAACTCGGTAATCTCTTGCCTTACGAACATTGGCAAACTTTGCAAAGCCATTCGGTCAATGTTGGTGAAATGGCGGCGGAGTTTGCTCAGGTATTTGGTGCGCAGGAAATTGCCTACCTGACGGGACAGCTTCATGACTTAGGGAAATATTCAGAAGCCTTTAACCATCGATTGCATGGTGGCTCATCAGTCGATCATGCTACCGCTGGTGCAAAAATTGCTGTCGAGCGTTGGGGAAATGCGATCGGCAAACTGATGGCATTTTGCATTGTGGGGAACCATACGGGGTTGGCTAATGGATGTGGTTAGGGCAATAACCGCAGTACTTTGAAACAGCGTCTAGCTTTACAATTTGGCGAAGATATTCCTGCCCTTGATAACCTGTGGCGACAAGAAATCAAGCTCCCTCAAAACCTGTCCGCACCGCCACTCAGAGCCGACACGCATCATCCTTTTTTCTCCTATGCCTTTTTCACACGAATGCTCTATTCCTGCTTGGTGGATGCCGATTATCTTGATACCGAAGCCTTTTATTTAAACCTAGAAAACAACGCCGCCGAATTTCGCAAAGATTTTGACAAAACAAATCGGCATGGAAGTCGCCGGGCATATTGCGCAAATGTGGGGAGCTGAAGTTATTTATATCCCGAAAAACCTGATTTTGTTGTTAAGCGTACGTGACCGCAAGATTTTCAATGAATTCAACGGCACAAACCACCGCGAACTGCCGCGGAAATATAGCGTATCCATGCAGGAGATTTACCAAATTGTGAAGCGCGTCACAAAAGAAGAAATTGCCCGACAGCAGTTTGATATGTTTGGGGAAAAATAACCGCTAAAAATGAGAAAACGCCCGAAAGGGCGTTTTTGCCCGCCTAGAATTTTACCAAAAAGGTAAAAAATATTTTTCATTTTAGGTTGATTTAATTTTTTTATTAGGTTAACATTTTACTATCAACTAAGAACAGGAGGGGAATACTATGGCACTTACAGAATTTGGGAAAGCCGTTCGTAAGGCTAGAATTGAAATTAATGAAACCTTACTAAGCATGGCTAATGCGTTAGGTACAACAGCTGCATATTTAAGCGGTATGGAAACAGGGCGCAAAAAAATCTCAGATAGTTGGGTAACGAAAATCCAAACCTTTTTTAAGAAAAAAGGTGTTGAGATAAGTAACCTTCAGGAGTTGGCTAATGTTGCAAATGAAATGGTTCCTGTTAAAGGACTCTCATTGCAACAGCAAATGTTAGTGGCTGGTTTTGCAAGCTCTCCATTTACTCCTGAGCAATTGAAAAAATTTGCTTCTTTGCTAGAAGATATTAATAAACCACAGGAGTAAACTGGATGTACGAAATGCGAGGTAATAGAGTTGCACCTATGCAAGAAGTAGAAATTTCTCACATTGCGTTAAATGTGAGTAGCATATTGGGTTTCAATAAACGCAACAGAAAGCATTGCGACCGTTTATTTGAGCAATTGAGTGAATACGGAATCATTATTGATCCTATGTCGGATAAAGAGTGGGCAAAATACACTAATGATCTTACTCGTGGGCATTTCTACCCACCAACTAGGACAATAAGGATTCCTGAAAGGATTTACACGATGGCGTGTCGTGGGGAAAGAGATGCTTTATTTGTAATGTTGCATGAACTTGGGCATTTATTCTTAGGTCACAATGCAGTGTTACATAACGCTAAAGAAAGACCTACGAGAATAGAAGATGCAGAATGGCAGGCGGACACCTTTGCCGAGCGGATTTTAATAGAGATGGGGTACTACGTAGATCAGCTTTCTTTCGATTTCTATATGTAAAAACCCAATCACAAAGACTGGGTTTTAGGATAGTAAGTAATATTGGCGTATTAATTACTATGTATAGTTCTCCATCCGCTGTACACAATACATGCAAAAGAAGAACACCTTCGAAAACGGTGAAGTATTCTAAAACAAGTTGCATAGCATTGTCTATAGGTAAAGTGATGGTAACCTGAAAAATAAGAGGTAAGCCTAATGGCTATGACAACTTGTTCTAAGTGTGGTCGTGTTTGCCCTCTAATTTTCCGTTGGACGCGTGAAGACCCGCGTACCGGCGCAATTATTAGAGCTAAACACCGCCCTATGCCAATTCCACAATGTGATTGTGGCAGATAATTAATAAAAACGTCCGAAAGGGCGTTTTTTTATGAGTAAAATAAAATTTATTGAAATATGATTTATTAGAACTTTTACTAACTTAAAAAAATTTCTATGAAAAAAACATTAATTCTGTCAGTGTTAATTTTCTCTCCTCCAGTATTTGCGCATGATCTAGATAATCATAAAATACACGGCTTTATCTCCACCAACCTTGCCGCCAAAACCGTCTCTGAGGGCGCACTGTGGTATATGCAAACCCGCCACCGTGTTCCCATCGTATTTTCAGACGACCTACGCCCCCAACACTCGCCACCATTGCCGCCATGCGCGAACTCCTAAACAGCGCCCCCCGCCCGACTACGGCAAACGCTGCAAAACCTGCTCGATGGTGGAGATTTGCCAGCCGGAGTTGTTGGGGAGCTGGATAGGAGTATAGGGGATGTTTGTGAAATAGGAGAATATGGCGGATTGAATTCAAATGAGGACAAAGCATCAATGCTTGTTATATACAAATGGCATATAATGGTATTGGCAGAGATGTACTAGTTTGAATTTAATTTACTATAAAAAACATCTGTTAACATATTGATTTTATCTTATTTCTATAGAGATTTCGTCTGAAGCTAAAACTAGTAACCCACAAATTATGGACGAAGATTTGTTAATTTTTAAATTTATTTAGATGCGCTAAACTACATTTGTGAGACAGTTTAGTTATTGAGGAGTTAAAATGTCAAAACCAAAAAAATTTGAAGATTTTTTTGATAGAACAAGTAATTCAATTAAAAAAGTTGATGTTTTGATAGCTTATGATGATAAAAATGGCAATATCAATCCCTATTTAAACCATATTTTTTGTCCAGAATGTTATATTGCTGCCTTATCGTTTGTTCATGGTAAAACACCTCATCTAAGAAGTATTCCATCATCTCTTCACTCAAATAGTTGCTCATATAATTATTCTTATGCAAGGAAAACTACTATCCTGAAGTATCTTGAAAAATTAACTTCTGAGCAAGTAAAAAATCGTTTAAATAGCATGATGCGTCAATTAATGCCTAGTAAAAATGATATAGCAGAATTACAATCTAATCTGACTATCGAAAACAATTCTTTTCTTTTTGATGAGGAAGAGAATACTCAAAGTAAAAAGGTTATAAAAAAGACGATAAGAAAACAAAGGCTTTCTGGATGGATTGACTCAGATATTTCAGGTAAGCTTTATCTTTTCTATGGGGATGTTCAGATTTCATCTGAAGAAAAACAATCAAAAACAGGAAACACTTATTTTAGATGGGTTATAAAAACAAAAAATAAAGATGGAGTATGGAAGTATAGGACTAGCCTGTATCGTGGTTCAATAAATGAATGTTTTGATAAAGATTCAGTGTATAAAATTGTCCTTATTGGTACTGCTAATTTTGATAATGGATATTTAAATATTAAACTTGAGAATAGAAACGCAGTTTTATATAAAAAGGTTGAGTAACTAAGGTGAAGTAAGTAAACCGCAGCCTACATCTACACCTTTAAAATCAAAATGTAAGGAGTGTGCGGTACGCACGCGGTTTTCTGCTGTTCAAGCCATTGCTTCAAACTTTCAGACGACCTTATGTTTCAGTCTATGTAGGTCGGATACTTGTATCCGACAACCTTTTGATATTTATATGATTTGAAATTATTGCGGTAATTTTGAAAGTGTCGGATTCGAGAATCCGACTTACCATTTTTCAGGTGGAGCAACCCTGTTAAATACCCCAAAAGTGCGGTCAAAACCCAAGGAGTTTCCCCCATGCGTAAATTGCAAAATACGCTCTACATCACCACCCAAGGCAGTTATCTGCATAAGGAACGGGAGATGCTGGTGGTGGAATAGGAGCGAAAGAAGGTCACACAGTTGCCGGTGTCTATCGGGCATATTTTCTGTTTCGGGAATATGCTGGCATCGCCGTTTTGCTGGGGTTTTGCGTCGGGCGCAGTATCGGGTGTCGGAGCAAAATCCTGTGCCGATTGCGCGCAATATCATTGCAGCGAAGATTCAGGCGAGTAAGCGGGTGCTTCAGCGGCAGATTCGCAATTATGGCTAGAATGCGGCGATTCAAAGTGCGGTCGATTCGTTGAATATTTCGCTGCGGCAGTTGAAAGGGGCGTCGGAGCTCGACCTAGTACACGGTATTGAGGGCGATGCGGCGGAATAAAACTTAATAAATTTGAATAGTATAATATTTACCGCCCTACTCTATCTCTCCCCCTTGTATTTCCCCCTTATTCGCTCTAGACTATGCCCCATTTTTAGCTTTCATTATTTATAATTATGCGTGTTTCTGACTTTCATTTTGACTTACCTGATGAGCTGATTGCTCGTTACCCTAAAGAAGATCGCTCTTCTTGCCGCTTGTTACAACTCAATGGCGAAAGCGGAGAAATTTCTCACCGCACTTTTACCGATGTATTGGATTTAATCGACGAAGGGGATTTGTTGATTTTTAACAATACGCGTGTGATCCCTGCTCGTATGTTTGGTCGTAAAGCCAGTGGCGGAAAAATTGAAGTGTTAGTAGAGCGTGTTTTAAGTGAACATCATTTTTTAGCGCATATTCGTTCGTCAAAAGCGCCGAAAGAAGGTGCTGAATTATTTTTAGGTGAAGATAAACTCGGTGAAAATAAGGGCGTAAAAGCCATTATGGTTGGTCGTCAAGATACGCTTTTTGAAGTGGAATTAGCGGATAAAAGTCGCAATGTACTTGATGTGTTACAAGAAATCGGTCATATGCCTTTGCCGCCTTATATTGATCGCCCTGATGAAGAAGCGGATCAAGAATGCTATCAAACCGTGTATAACAAAGTGCCTGGTGCAGTGGCTGCGCCAACGGCTGGCTTGCATTTTGATGATGAGCTTTTACAAAAATTACATGAAAAAGGCGTTAATTTTGAATTTGTGACTTTGCACGTGGGCGCAGGCACATTCCAACCCGTACGTGTTGAAAATATTGAAGATCACATTATGCACGCGGAATATGTGGAGCTTTCTCAAGAAGTCTGCAATGCCATTATTGAAACGAAGAAAGCGGGTAAACGTGTGATTGCGGTAGGTACAACATCAGTGCGTTCTGTTGAAACCGCAGCCCTATCAGCAGAAGAAAATGGCAACCCAGATTTAATTGAACCTTATTTTTCTGATACGTCTATTTTTATTTACCCAGGTAAATCATTCCGTGTGGTGGATGCGTTGATTACTAACTTCCACTTGCCAGAAAGCACATTGATTATGTTGGTGTCTGCCTTTGCAGGCTTTAGCCACACCATGAACGCCTATAAAAGTGCGGTCGAAAATCGCTACCGTTTTTTCAGTTATGGCGATGCGATGTTCATTACCAAAAATCCCAATGTGAAAGGGTTAGAATAAGTGGTTTGACTTATTTTCAACCAACTCATAAAATACCTATCAAGAAGCCTGTACTAACAGGCTTTTTTATTGAATAACAACCTACGAACTGTTTATTCGTTGAGGAAAGAAAATGAAATATGAATTAGATAAAACCAGCGGCAGTGCGCGTCGTGGTCGCTTGGTGTTTGAACGTCCACAAGGTACGTTCAGCGTGGAAACCCCTGCATTTATGCCTGTGGGTACTTATGGCACGGTAAAAGGCATGACACCAGAAGAAGTGCGTGCGACAGGTGCAGAAATTTTGCTTGGTAACACATTTCATCTATGGCTTCGTCCAGGTCAGGAAGTGATGCGTAAACACGGTGATTTACATGACTTTATGCAATGGCATCGTCCGATTTTGACTGACAGTGGCGGTTTCCAAGTATTTAGTTTAGGTAAATTACGTAAAATCACCGAAGAAGGCGTGAAATTCCAAAACCCAATTAACGGTGAGCGCATTTTCCTTTCGCCTGAAAAGTCTATGGAAATTCAATATGATTTAGGGTCTGACATCGTGATGATTTTCGATGAATGTACGCCTTATCCAGCGACTTTCGATTATGCGAAAAAATCTATGGAAATGTCTCTTCGTTGGGCAAAACGCAGCCGCGATCGCTTTGATGAATTAGGCAATAAAAATGCCCTATTCGGTATTATCCAAGGCGGCGTGTTTGAAGAATTACGTAAAGTATCACTAGAAGGCTTAGTGAATATTGGCTTTGACGGTTATGCGGTGGGCGGTTTAGCGGTAGGCGAACCAAAAGAAGATATGCACCGCATTTTAGAATACATCTGCCCACAAATTCCGGCTGATAAACCGCGTTATTTAATGGGCGTAGGTAAACCGGAAGATTTAGTGGAAGGTGTGCGTCGTGGTATTGATATGTTTGACTGCGTAATGCCAACCCGTAACGCTCGTAACGGTCATTTATTCGTGACTGACGGCATTGTTAAAATCCGTAATGCAAAATATCGTGATGATACCAGCCCATTGGATCCAGAATGTGATTGCTACACCTGTAAAAACTACACCAAAGCCTATTTATATCATTTAGATAAATGCGGTGAAATTTTAGGTGCACGCTTAAATACCATTCACAATTTACGCTATTATCAACGCTTAATGGCGGAAATTCGTCAGGCTATCGAAGACGATCGTTTTGATGATTTTGTCGTGGAATTCTATGCTCGCATGGGCAAACCAGTTCCCCCATTACAATTAGCGGATAAATCATAATTGATGAAAGTGCGGTAGAAAAATGAAATGTTTTTTGACCGCACTTTTTAACAAAGGAAACCTTATGCAAATCCTCGAACCTCAACAATTTGCCACTTGGAATGAGCCGATTGATATGCTTTATGCTTGTCATAGCAAAGTGAAACGCTTTTGCAAGCAGCTTACGATTCTTCCTGGCTACTTAGAAAAAAATGGCGTGAATCAAGCCGTATTAAATGATGTAAAAACCATTTTGCAGTATTTTAATCATGCTGCACCACTTCATCATGATGATGAAGAAAAAGATTTTTTCCCCGCTTTAATTGAAAAAGCGCCTCAAGCGAAAGAATCGGTGGATGAATTAGAACGCCAACATGTGACTTTGCATGAAAATTGGGCAAAGCTTTCGGAGCAGCTAGAAGAATTAATTACCGAGAAACGTACTGATGTAGATGAAAGACTGATTACACTGTTTGTGGCGAGCTATGATAGACACATTGCCCTTGAGGAGCCGCTATTTGAGCTTGGTAAGCAATATTTATCAGCAGAACAACTCACGGCTATGGGCAAAATTATGTTTGCTCGTCGCCAAGCTTAAATCATGAAATATCAATTAAATTTGACCGCACTTTCCTGCCCGATTCCGCTTTTAACCGCGAAGAAGGCGTTGGCAAATTTAGCGCCGAATGATGAATTAGTTTTGCAATTAAATCGTCAAAGTGCGGTAGAAAATTTTGTTGTTTTTTGTGAAGAAAATCAATGTGAATTAGTGGATCAACATTGGCTTTCCGAGCAAATCTTCGAAGTTTGCTTGAAAAAAATCAATTAATCCAAAAATTCTAGTTGTTATTGCCTTCATCGGCTTTTACTGAATGCCGTTTTATGGTATTTTACGCACACTTTTAACTTTTCATTTTATAAGGAAAACACAATGGAAGCACAAAGCCCAATGTCCACGTTATTTATTTTCGTGATCTTCGGTTTAATTTTTTATTTTATGATTTACCGTCCACAAGCGAAACGTAATAAAGAGCACAAAAAATTAATGTCTGAATTAGCGAAAGGCACTGAAGTATTAACCGCTGGTGGTTTGATTGGTAGAATCACCAAAGTCACTGAAGGTGCTGAAATTGTTATCGCGTTAAACGATACCACTGAAATCACGATTAACCGTAACTACATCGTTTCAGTATTACCGAAAGGTTCTGTAAAATCTCTCTAATTTAAATTCCTAAAGGGAAAACTATGTTAAATCGTTACCCATTATGGAAGAATCTAATGGTGATCCTTGTGGTCGCCATTGGTGCTTTATACTCTCTTCCAAATATCTATGGTGAAGATCCAGCGGTGCAAATTTCTGGTACTCGCGGACAACAAGCAGACACCACCGCATTAACTGAAGTACAAAATGTACTGAAAGAAAATAACCTTCCAACCAAATCTATCGTTCTTGAAAATGGCTCCATTCTTGCCCGTTTCACCAACACAGATGACCAACTTCTTGCCAAAGATAAAATTGCAGAAAAACTTGGCACTAACTACACCACCGCATTAAACCTTGCACCGGCAACACCAGCTTGGTTAAGCAGCATTGGTGCAAATCCAATGAAATGGGGTTTGGACTTACGTGGTGGGGTACGTTTCTTGATGGAAGTGGATATGAATTCTGCATTGGCTAAACGTCAAGAACAGTTACAAGACACATTACGCAACGAATTACGTAAAGAAAAAATTCAGTTTACGGCGATTAAAAATGGCGACAAATTTGGTACAACGGTCACATTAGAAAACGCAGACCAAATGTCAAAAGCAGCGCGTATTATTCGTCAGTTACACCCAACATTAGACGTGTCTGACATTGGTGACAACACCTTAAACCTTGCCCTTTCAGAAGCGGCATTAACAGAATCACGTAACTTAGCCATCGAGCAAAACTTAACGATTTTACGTAAACGTGTTGCTGAATTAGGCGTAGCTGAAGCGGTTATCCAACGTCAAGGCGCAGAACGTATCGTAATCGAATTGCCGGGTGTTCAAGATACGGCGCGTGCAAAAGAAATCTTAGGGGCAACTGCAACACTTGAATTCCGTATTGTGAATTCATTAGTAAATCCTGAATCGGCTGCTCGTGGTATGTTACCTTCTGACACAGAAATCAAATATGACCGTCAAGGTAGACCTGTTGCACTTTACAAACGTGCGGTATTAGGTGGTGAGCACATCATCAACTCAAGTTCTGGTTTAGACCAAAACACCAGCACACCACAAGTAAGTGTAACCTTGGACAGTGAAGGCGGCGAAATCATGTCGCAAACCACCAAGAAATACTACAAAAAACCAATGGCAACCTTGTATGTAGAATACAAAGACAACGGTAAAAAAGACGAAAATGGCAAAACCATTTTAGAGAAAAGTGAAGAAGTGATTAACGTTGCTACCATTCAAGGTCGCTTCAGTTCTAACTTCCAAATTACTGGTGTAAGCAGCTCGGCCGAAGCACAAAACCTTTCTATGTTATTAAAATCAGGTGCATTAATTGCGCCAGTGCAAATTGTTGAAGAACGAACAATCGGTCCTTCTCTTGGTGCACAAAACGTAGAACAAGGTATTGATGCAAGCTTCTGGGGCTTAATTGCCGTCATAGTCTTCATGCTGATTTACTATAAAATCTTCGGTATTATCGCAAGCTTCGCCTTGGTGATTAATATCGTTTTATTAGTCGGTTTGATGTCTATCCTACCTGGTGCAACACTCACCATGCCGGGGATTGCGGGTATCGTATTAACCCTGGGGATGTCGGTGGATGCCAACGTACTTATTTTTGAGCGTATCAAAGAAGAAATTCGTAATGGTCGTCCAATCCAGCAAGCCATTAACGAAGGTTATAACGGTGCATTCACCTCTATCTTCGATGCGAACTTAACCACAATTTTAACGGCAATCATTCTTTATGCTGTGGGTACCGGTCCAATTCAAGGCTTTGCGGTAACCCTTGCATTAGGCGTAGCAATTTCAATGTTTACAGCGATTACTGGAACACGTGCTATCGTGAACTTCCTATACGGCGGTAAACGTCTTGAAAAATTATCAATTTAGGTAGGATAAGATGAGATTATTTGCAAAAGATAAAAACGGACATTTTATCCGTGAAGTGAATGGGATTAAATTGCCATTCCCTCTCACTGAATTTATGAAAGTGAGATTTGTAGGGTATGCATTTTCCGCAATTTTAATGGCGATTTCCCTCTTCTTCATTGTGACAAAAGGCTTCAACTGGGGCTTGGATTTTACCGGTGGTGTGGTATTTGATACTCACTTCTCACAACCGGCTGATTTAGAAAAAATCCGTGGCACATTAAATCAAAATGGGATTGCAAGCCCGATTGTACAAACAACGGGTTCTGTACAAGACGTGATGATTCGCTTACCGGCTGACAATAACGATTCTGCTATTGGTGATCACGTTAAAAGCATGCTCCAAACGATTGATCCTAATATTCATATTAACAGTATCGAATTCGTCGGTCCAAACGTTGGTGAAGAACTGGCTCAAGGTGCGGTTTATGCGACCCTTGCAACCCTAGCAATGATGTTAATTTACGTGGGCTCACGTTTTGAATGGCGTTTGGGTTTTGGTGGTATTGCCTCACTTGCACATGACGTGGTGATTACACTCGGCGTTTTCTCTGCATTACAAGTCGAAATGGATTTAACCTTTGTGGCGGCGATTCTTTCCGTTGTAGGTTATTCTATCAATGATAGTATCGTGGTATTCGACCGTGTGCGTGAAAACTTCCGCAAAATTCGCCGTGTAGAAACTATCGATATTATTGATATTTCCTTAACGCAAACCTTATCGAGAACCATCATGACATCTCTCACAACACTTCTTGTTGTGATTGCCTTGTTCTTCTTTGGTGGTCCATCAATTCATAACTTCTCATTAGCGTTATTAATTGGTATCGGTTTTGGTACTTACTCATCAATCTTTATTGCGATTGCGATTGCTTATGATATCGGCCTACGCCGTGAACATATGATTCCACCAAAAGTAGATAAAGAAGTAGATGATTTACCTTAATCTATTAAACATCAGATAAAAAGAAAGCCACCATAACGGTGGCTTTTTTATTGCTAAAATTATGACATTTTATGACTGCACTTTAGTCGTTTACATCTCCTAATAAAGCAGCGTATTTCTTCGTTGATTCGGAACTTTCCAAGGTAATTTTAAACGCCATTGTTAGCGGCACTGAAAGTAACATACCGACTGTACCGAGCAACCATCCCCAGAAAAGCAACGAAAAGAATACAACCAAGGTAGAAAGCCCTAAGGTTTTTCCCATCATTTTCGGTTCAATAATATTACCGATCACAATATTTGATGCAATGATACCAACGGTTACACCCATACCCACACCAAATCCATTCAGCAATAACGCTTGAACAACAATCGGCACGGCTGCAATAATCGAACCAATATTTGGAATGTAATTTAATAGGAAGCTTAAGGTTGCCCATAAAATCGCATATTGGACATCCATTACATCCAACAAAATCCACGTCGAGACGCCGGTAAGCAAACTAATCACCGTTTTCACACCAAGATAACTAATCACACCGTCTAAAATACGATCAATATGATGCTCTTCCGCGACAACATCATGTTCATTGTCACTCAACACTAAAGCAAGTTTATGCTTCATGGTTGGTGCTTCAAGCAGCATAAAAATCACCGCTAAGATCAACACAAAAACATTCGTCACGACGCCAGAAAAGTTTAATAATAAACGGCTCACAAAGTTCATGATCACACTTGGATCAAAATGCTCCATTATGGCTTCGCGAGAAATCATAATCGGCAATTTCAGTTTTTGAGCTAATGCCATGACGTCATTTATACGCTCTGAAAGCAGCACTTTATATTGCGGAATAGAACGCGTAAATTCTTGCACACTGCTATTAATTAATCCCGCCAGGAAAAAGAATACGATTAAAATTAAGATAAACAACAAGGCAATCGCAATACCATGTGGCACTTTGCGTTGTGTCATCGCTTTAATTACCGGCGAACAAATAATGGCGATAAATAATGCCAATAAAAAAGGCACGACAATCTCCGCCGCCAATTTAATTCCCGCAAATACAATCACTAAAGCTGCCATTGCGACTAAAGTGCGGTTAAAATTTAAGTTTTTTTCCACTAAATGGCTTCCTCATTTTCTTCGCCTGTACGAACACGGATCACGCGTTCTACATCATAAACAAAGATCTTCCCATCACCGATTTTCCCTGTTTGGCAAGTTTCAACAATGGTTTCAAGACATTGTTCAAGTAAATCATCCGGCACGACAATTTCCATTTTCACTTTAGGTAGAAAATCCACCATATATTCCGCACCGCGATAAAGCTCTGTATGCCCTTTTTGGCGGCCAAAACCACGGACTTCAGTCACGGTCATTCCGCTAATACCGATATCAGATAAATTTTCACGCACATCATCTAATTTAAATGGCTTAATAATGGCTTCGATTTTTTTCATCTTATTTCTCCAAATTTTCACGGCGCGCGGCTTTCGGGCGGAAGCTTGTAATCACTTCAGGTTTGGTATCAATATAAATACCATCAATTAATTGCAAACAGTAAGGCACTGCACTAAAAATCCCTTTCACTAAGACTTTGCCTTGTTCATCTTTCACGCCTTCTAAGGTTTCTTTGATGGCTTTTGGTTGACCCGGTAAATTCAAGATGAGACTGTTTTTACGAATCACACCAACTTGACGAGATAGAATCGCTGTCGGCACAAAATGCAAACTGACTTGACGCATTTGCTCGCCAAATCCTGGCATTTCACGATCGGCTACCGCTAACGTTGCATCTGGTGTCACATCACGTTTTGCCGGCCCTGTACCACCAGTGGTTAGCACTAAATGACAATGGTGCTCATCCACCAATTCTTTCAACGTTTGTTCAATTAATGGCTGATCGTCTGGAATTAATCGTGTTTCCACTTCAAAAGGATCTACCAACGCTTGCTCTAGCCATTGTTGTAATTCGGGAATCCCTTGATCTTGATACACACCACTTGATGCACGATCTGACACTGAAACCAAACCAATTTTTAAAAGTGCGGTCATTTTTTTCCTCATTTTTATACGCAATACACAGCGTCATTCTACCCTATTTTATCTTTTACCAAAGCATAAAAAAGCCATTTAGCTTTCACTAAATGGCTTTTCATTTTACAAATTATTGTCTGGCTTGAACTTTGCCATCCACATAATCCACTGTGACTACTTTACCTGGTAATAATTGACCAGATAGAACTTGTTGTGCCAAGCTGTTTTCGATCTCTTGTTGGATTGCACGTTTTAATGGACGAGCCCCATAAATTGGGTCGTAACCCACTTCACCAATGAAATCTAATAACGCTTCGGTAAATACCAATTCGTAACCACGGGTTTCCATACGTTTTGCTAAACGTTCTAATTGGATGCTTGCAATCGCACGGATATTGTCTTTACCAAGTGGGTGGAATACCACAGTTTCGTCAATACGGTTGATGAATTCCGGACGGAAATGTTGGCTCACCACTGACATCACTAAGGCTTTCATTTCGCCATAGCTTTCATCTTTGCTACCTTGGATTAAATCAGAACCCAAGTTAGAGGTCATAATCACCACGGTGTTACGGAAGTCCACAGTACGACCTTGACCATCAGTTAAACGGCCATCATCCAACACTTGTAATAAGATGTTGAATACATCCGCATGTGCTTTTTCCACTTCATCGAGCAAAATTACTGAATATGGACGACGACGTACCGCCTCAGTTAAGTAACCACCTTCTTCATAGCCTACGTAGCCTGGAGGCGCACCTACTAAACGAGATACGCTGTGTTTTTCCATAAACTCTGACATATCAATACGCACCATCGCATCTTCGCTGTCAAAGAGGAATTTCGCCAACGTTTTGCAAAGCTCGGTTTTACCTACACCAGTTGGACCTAAGAATAAGAAAGAACCAATTGGGCGGTTAGGATCAGAAAGCCCTGCACGGCTACGACGAATTGCATTCGCGACTGCATCAACAGCTTCTTCCTGACCGATTACACGTTTGTGCAATTCTTCTTCCATGCGCAAGAGTTTTTCTTTCTCACCTTCCATCATTTTAGAAACTGGAATACCCGTTGCTTTAGAAAGTACTTCCGCAATTTCTTCATCCGTCACACGATAGCGTAATAGGCTCATTTCTTTGCCTTCACCGGTTTCAGCGGCTGCAAGTTGTTTTTCCAATTCAGGAATACGACCGTATTGAAGCTCAGACATTTTACTTAAATCGCCAGCACGACGCGCTTGTTCCATTTCAGTTTTCGCTGCATCTAACTCTTGTTTGATGTGTTGAGAACCTGAAAGTGCTGCTTTTTCTGACTTCCATACTTCTTCAAGTTCAGCATATTCACGTTCTTTGTCAGAAAGTTCTTTTTCTAACATTTCTAAACGTTTACGGCTTGCTTCGTCTTCTTCTTTTTGTAATGCCTGTTGTTCCAATTTTAATTGGATGATACGGCGTTCAAGACGATCGAGTGGCTCAGGTTTAGAGTCAATTTCCATACGGATACTTGAAGCAGCCTCATCGATTAAGTCGATAGCTTTATCCGGCAATTGACGATCGGAAATATAACGATGCGAAAGTGTTGCCGCTGCTACAATTGCCGGGTCAGTAATATCTACATGGTGATGGATCTCATAGCGCTCTTTCAAACCACGTAAAATCGCAATGGTATCTTCTACACTTGGTTCATCTACAAAGACTTTTTGGAAACGACGTTCAAGCGCCGCATCTTTCTCGATATATTGACGATATTCGTCTAATGTGGTCGCACCCACACAGTGTAATTCACCACGAGCTAAACTTGGTTTTAATAAGTTGCCTGCATCCATCGCACCGTCAGTTTTACCTGCACCAACCATGGTATGGATTTCATCAATAAAGAGGATCACGCGGCCTTCTTCTTTTGCAAGTTCATTTAATACCGCTTTTAAACGTTCTTCAAATTCACCACGATATTTTGCACCTGCAATCAAGGCCCCCATATCTAAAGAAAGGACTCGTTTATTTTTCAAGCCTTCTGGCACTTCACCATTGACAATACGTTGTGCCAACCCTTCCACGATAGCGGTTTTACCTACACCAGGTTCACCGATTAATACTGGGTTGTTTTTGGTACGACGTTGCAATACTTGAATGGCTCGACGGATTTCTTCATCACGGCCAATAACCGGGTCGAGTTTGCCACTTTCAGCACGAGCTGTTAAATCAATCGTATATTTTTCAAGAGCTTGTCTGCTTTCTTCTGCATTTTGATCGTTCACGCTTTGTCCTCCGCGAATATGTTGAATCGCTTGTAAAATTTGTTCTTTTTTCGCACCACATTTTTTCAAAATGTCATTTAATGCGCCACGCTCTTCAAGCGCCGCTAATAAGAACAATTCACTGGAAATAAATTTATCTTGTTTTTGTTGTGCTAATTTGTCACATAAATTCAATAAGTTGAGTAATTGACGAGAAATTTGCACGTCTCCGCCATTACCTGACACTTGTGGCAATTTATTCAATTCTGCGTTTAATTCATTACGTAATAACGCGACATTCACGCCACTTGCTGTCAAAATCGGTGCAATTGAACCGTCTTGTTGATTTAAAAGTGCGGCCAATAAATGCACGGGTTCGATAAACTGATTATCTTTACCAAGCGCTAATGACTGCGCTTCACTGAGTGCTTGTTGGAATTTAGTGGTAAATTTTTCAATATTCATATCTTATCTTCTCCTGCATAAAATCCTTGGGGTCATCCCCTTTATGAGTTATTAAATAAGACCCTTTTTTGGTATTTCAAGAGAAAAAATCAACAATTTTTAATTTTTTCTATCAAACTTTACTTCTTGATAGGTTTAAGCGACTAAGATTTGATGAAGTGGCACGTCCCACGCTTCAGTTGGAAGCTGTTCGACTTGCTGACATTGATGGGCTAATCCCACAGGGATAAAAGAAGAATTTTGCCAATTTTGTAAGGTACGATCATAAAAACCACCGCCCATGCCAAGGCGATTACCTTGTTTGTCAAACGCGACAAGTGGTGTAAAAAGAATATCTAATTCATCCAAAGGCAATACGTTTTGCACATTGAATTTTGGCTCCCAAATGCCAAATTTATTTTTCAGCATCGGTGTATCTGGCAAATAACGTAAAAACAAAAGATGATTCGGATTGAAAGGGTGTAATACCGGCAAATAAACGTGCTTATCTTGTGCCCAAAGGGTTTTGATAAGTTTCTCTGTGGAGATTTCACCATCAAAGGAAACATACAAGGCAATATGCTGCGCATTTCGTTCTTCAATTAATGCAAGAGCTTGCTGAGTGATGGAATCTTCCGCCTGTTGTTGCTGAAGTGCGGTCAAATTTGCTCGTGTTTTACGAATTTGTTGACGGAGTTGATTGCGAAGCGTTTGCTGTGTTGATTTCATTCGATTGGAAAGAATGGATTTAAGAGAAAGGTCCCAGAGTGCCGCTACGAGTAGTAGTCCTTGAACCCGACGGTCCAAGGAAACCGGTAAGGCCATTTTTAGGTTTCTTTAGTCCAATGACAAAGTCAAAGGTCAAGCCTACACACCAATGGCGGGAAACCGATTTATAAAGTTCTAAGTATCGGCTCAGGGACATAACCCATCCACGAACACCCCAGGAAATCTTTTAAATTTATACTAGCTCAATTTGATTGGTTTGACTAGCCTTTATTTGAATAATTTTGCCTATTCAAGCACGTCCCACAAGGGACGGGATTATTTTTTAACCGGTTGAATTAAATCAGACTCTTCCGGTTTTTTCACGTCCGCAAATTGTTTATCTTTATTCGCATCGATGACTTGTTGCGTTTGACTCGCTAATTGTTGTAAACCCATTTTTTCATAGGCTTCTTTCATTAAGAATAAACCTTCGTAAGTCGCTTTGGCATCTGGATATTGTTGTAACATACCCACTACACGGTTTGCTACAGCTACCCATGCATCACGTTTTGCATAGAATTTTGCAATTTCTAATTCATGACGAGCTAATGAATCTTTGATGTATGCCATACGTGCTACTGCATCTTGTGAATATGGGCTATTTGGGAACGCACGCACTAAGCTTTGGAAGTTTGAAAACGCCGTTTTCATTGAAGTTGTTTCACGCGTTGCACGATCGATACCAAAGAAGTCTTGAATCATGTTATCAGCCGTTGCCAAGTTAGTTAAACCCGCCATATACACTGCATAGTCACGGTTTGGACTTTGTGGGAATTGGTGTAAGTAGTTATCTACAGTTACCAACGTTGCGGTGTAATCTTGCGTTTTATAGTTTGCATAAATTAAATCAAGCATTGCTTGCTCTTGGTAAGTACTACCAGGGAAACGCTCTGTTGCTGCTTTTAAATAACGAATCGAGTCAGAATAGCTTCCTTCTTGCAATGCTGCTGCCCCTTTTGCATAAAGATCATCAACAGAAGCTTGTTCTACTTCTTTATTACCACTGCTACAAGCTGCAATCGCGAATGAGGTCAATGCAATAAGTGCAAGAGATTTTATTTTACGCATTCTTTTTTCCTTAATTTTTACGAAAATCAATAAATAAGTTACAATTAGCGAATATTGTATAGAACATTACACAATAAGCCAACTTTTTAAATTTTTAGATGGATTTTTTATGCCACAAATTACCTTAACGGCTGAAATTCAGCCCGAACAAATGGGACAGCGTTTAGACCAAACCCTCGCAGAGTTGTTCCCAGAATATTCCCGTTCGCGTCTAAAAACCTGGATTGAAGCAAAACAGGTAAAAATGAACGGTGAAATTGCCGATATTCCCCGTGCAAAAGTTTATGGCGGAGAGCAAATTGAAATTTCGGTAGAAGTGGAAGATGAAAACCGTTTTGAGCCACAAAATATTCCGCTCAATATCGTTTATGAAGATGACGATATTATCGTGATTAACAAACCTAAAGATCTCGTGGTTCACCCTGGTGCAGGCAATCCGGATGGTACCGTGCTTAATGCGCTACTCTATCACTATCCACCTATTGCGGAAGTACCGCGCGCAGGGATTGTGCATCGTTTAGATAAAGACACAACGGGTCTCATGGTTGTTGCTAAAACCATTCCAGCACAAACCAAACTTGTACGTGACTTACAAAAACGTAAGATCACTCGTGAATACGAAGCCGTCGCCAGTGGCATTATGACCAAAGGTGGCACAGTAGATCAGCCAATGGCTCGCCACGCGACAAAACGCACATTGATGGCGGTTCACCCAATGGGTAAACCGGCTGTGACGCACTATCGCATTATGGAGAATTTCCGTAATTACACGCGTTTACGCTTACGTTTAGAAACGGGGCGCACTCACCAAATTCGTGTGCACATGGCGCATATCGCACATCCATTATTAGGTGATCAAACTTACGGAGGCCGTCCTCGCCCACCTAAGAATGCAAGCGAAGCCTTCACTGAAGTACTACGCAATTTTAAACGCCAAGCCTTACATGCGGTTATGTTGCGTTTAGCTCACCCGATTACGGGAGAAATGATGGAATGGTATGCGCCATTGCCGGATGACTTTGTCGAATTACTGCATGCGTTAAAAGCGGATTACCTCGAACATAAAGACGAGTTAGATTATTAAGATGAAAACCATTGTTCCAAACTGGAATGTTCCACCACATATCCAAGCGTTTACAACCACAAGAGAAGGTGGTGTAAGCCTGCCGCCTTTCGAGAGTTTCAATTTAGGCGATCATGTCGAAGACGATAAAAGTGCGGTCAAAACTAACCGCACTTTATTGGTCGAAAAATTTAATCTGCCACATTTCCCGTTGTTTTTAACTCAAACACACAGCACTCGTGTAATCACGGTGCCTTATGAGGGCAATCATTTAGAAGCCGATGCGGTTTACACCAATCAACCTAACCAAGTATGTTTGGTCATGACGGCTGATTGCTTGCCAGTTTTATTCACCAATAAACAAGGCACTGAAGTGGCTGCAGCACATGCGGGCTGGCGTGGACTCTGTGATGGTGTATTAGAAGAAACAGTGAAATGTTTCCAATCAGCCCCCGAAGAGATTATTGCGTGGTTTGGACCTGCTATCGGCCCTAATGCATTCCAAGTTGGCAAAGAAGTGATTGAGCAATTTATGGCTTTTGACCCAATTGCAGAAACGGCTTTTCGACCCGATCCGAATGAATCAGGAAAATACCTCGGCAATCTTTATCAAATTGCTACTCAACGCCTCAACAAATTAGGTATTACCCAAATTTACGGTGGGGAGCATTGCACATTCAATGAAAAAGAGAGCTTCTTTTCCTATCGTCGAGATGGCAAAACAGGTCGAATGGCGAGTCTGATTTGGATAAAAAAATAAACCTATCAATACAACAAACCGCACCTTAAAGTGCGGTTTATTTTTGGCTTATTCTGGATAGTTTTCGAACCAACTTTCTAAAATCAAGCAAGCAGAAATCCCATCGACTTTGCCTTTATTGAGAGCACGATAACCGCCACGCTGGAAAATTTCATCGCGTGCAGAAACCGTTGTCAAACGCTCATCTTGAAGTTCTACCTTTATACCGAAACGACCATTTAAGCGATTGGCAAATTTTTTCGCACGAAGTGTTAAATCTTGCTCGGTACCATCCATATTTAAAGGCAATCCCACCACGATAACATCAGGTTTCCAGTCTTTTAAGCATTTTTCAATAGCATCCCAGTTTGGAATTCCATCTTGCGCTTTAAATGCAGGTAATGCTTGTGCCGTACCTGTGATACTTTGCCCGACCGCACAACCAATGCTTTTTGTGCCAAAATCAAACGCGATCGCCGTGATGCCCATTAACTATGCCCTACTTGTGAAAAGACAAAATTATGAGGATTAATCCCTAATAATTGATTCGCGGCAGGATAACGATCTTCATAAATAGTTTCAAATAAAATGGTGTCTGAAGCCGGTGCCACTAACCACGCATTATCTACAATCTCTTGTTCAAGCTGTCCTGCTGTCCAACTGGCACAACCGAGTGCAACCAGATATTTCTCAGGCGCATCCGCTGAACCAAAGGTTTCCACAATATCTGCTGACGTGGTGAGATACATATCATCAGTAATTTTATAACTATGCTCAAATTCTTTCGCTGTTTTCTTATGCAAAATAAAACCACGCTCAGAATGTACCGGTCCACCCGCAAGTACAAGTTCATTGCTAAAAGTGCGGTCATTTTTCATCATAAAATTCATTTTTGAATATAGCTCTGCAATGCTTAAATCGGTGGGCTGATTAATCACTAAGCCCATCGAACCTTGCTCATTATGCTCGCACATATACACCACAGTATTTTGGAAATAATCCTCCAACTGTGGCATCGCAATTAAAAATTGCCCTTGTAAATCCATCATTATCCCAAATCTCCAAAACAAATTTGTAACGCACTAATGGCTGCTAAAGAAGCCGTTTCTGTGCGTAGTACACGCTTTCCTAATAAAATTTCAGTAAATCCTTGTTGTTCAGTTTGTGCGATTTCTTGAGGTGATAAACCACCTTCTGAACCAATAAGCAAACGAACCCCTTCTTTTGGAATAGAAGGCAAGGTTTTAATAGAATATTGGGCTCTTGGATGTAAATTCAATTTCAATGCACCATCATTCTCTGCACACCAATCTTGTAATTTCATTAACGGACGAATTTCTGGCACAACATTGCGACCACATTGTTCACAAGCGGCAATAGCAATTTTTTGCCATTGTTGAATTTTCTTATCCATGCGTTCGCCGTCTAGCTTCACGCCACAGCGTTCTGACCATAATGGTGTAATCACATTCACGCCCAATTCCACAGATTTTTGAATGGTAAATTCCATTCGATCGCCGCGTGAAATAACCTGCCCTAAATGAATCGATAAATTCGACTCTTTATCGCTCAATTCACAGCCTAGAATTTCCACTTTAACGGCTTTTTTGCTCGCTTCAATAATTTTGGCCGAATAAATATGATTACTACCATCAAATAATTCAATTTGCTCACCTTCAGTCATGCGAAGTACACGTCCTACGTGATTAGCCGCATCTTCTGAAAGTTGGCAAGTAGATTGATTTTTAAGGGATTCTGGATGATAAATTCTTGGAATACGCATAATATTGAGTCTTTGATATAAGGAAAAAGTGCGGTCATTTTCAACCGCACTTTTCATATTATTCTGTTGCTAAATCTTTTGGCAAACTTTCTAAAATGGTTCGCCAATAAGCGGAAGTCACTTGCTTGTGTTTACGAATACAACCTACCACTAAATCAGATTGACCACTTTCACAAATATCACGCAATTCTACATAAAAATCATGTGTCACTTGGCGATGTTTTTCCTCACTAAAGAATAGCAAACCAATTTTATGATAAACACCACGTAAGCTATTAAAAATTAAACGGTAGAAAGGTTTATTCGCCATTACGGTAAACTGACGGAATAAAGCATAGTCAAATTCCATGTAGCTTTCAGCAGTATTCTCTAAAGCATCCATCCCTTTAAACAAGGCGGCAGAGGCTTTAGGTGAATATTTTACGGCTTCATAAATATAAGATTCCGACATGCGACTACGCAATGACAACATATTTTCAATAATTAACGGCGCACTTTGGCGATCTAAGGTAATTAAAGTTTCAATGATGCTTGGACCTGCTGTATCCCAAATATCATTGACTTTTGTCGGTTTGCCATGTTGAATGGTAAGCCAGCCATCACGAGCCAAACGCTGTAATACTTCACGTAATGTCGTGCGTGTTACACCGATTTTATCGGCTAAATCACGTTCAGAAGGAAGGTTAGTGCCGGCAGGAAATACATCATCCCAAATACTTCTAACAATATATTCTTCGGCAAGCGCGGCTGGGCTTTGAGCCCGTAAAAGGGTATTATCTGTTTGCATGAGTATGAAATAAATATAAAAAAGTCTAAAAAGATCAAAAAAATGTGATTTATTCACTAAATCTTCAACTGGTCTATTATCCTTTAAAGCAGTATATATTACAATGACAGGACTATAAAAAAACGGAGTTCGATATGACTTACACACAAGCATTTATGAAAAACTTTCTGGGCTCGAGCCCTGATTGGTATAAATTAACTATTATTACCTTCTTGGTAATTAATCCCATTTTATTCTTTTTTGTCAGCCCATTTTTTGCAGGCTGGTTACTCGTCGCAGAATTTATTTTCACCCTAGCCATGGCATTAAAATGTTACCCTCTTCAACCAGGTGGTTTATTAGCATTTGAAGCCATTGCTATTGGTATGACAAATGCGGAACACGTTAAAGCCGAGATCATGGCAAACTTTGAAGTGGTTTTACTTTTAATCTTCATGGTGGCTGGTATTTATTTTATGAAGCAACTTTTGCTTTATGTGTTCACCAAATTATTAGTCCGTATCCGTTCTAAAATCGTACTTTCCTTAGCATTCTGTTTCAGTGCAGCATTTCTTTCAGCTTTCTTAGATGCGCTTACTGTTGTTGCTGTAATCATCAGTGTTGCTATGGGTTTCTATGGGGTTTATCACAAAGTCGCATCCGGTAAAACACTACAAGATGCGCTTGATATTTCTGATGATAACAAAATCAATAATCATGAAACCTTAGAAAAATTCCGCTCTTTCTTACGTAGCTTAATGATGCATGCTGGTGTGGGTACTGCACTCGGTGGCGTAATGACTATGGTGGGCGAACCACAAAACTTGATCATTGCAGAACAAGCTAAATGGAATTTCATTGAATTCTTCTTCCGTATGGCGCCTGTGACTATTCCTGTCTTTATCTGTGGATTACTCACTTGTGTTTTAGTTGAAAAATTTAAAGTGTTCGGCTATGGCGAAAAATTACCAGAAGAAGTATGGCAAGTCTTAGCGGATTTAGATCGCGAAAATGCAAAAAAAATGTCTAAACAAGATAAGATTCGTCTTTCTGTCCAAGCTATTATCGCGGTTTGGTTAATCTTAGGCTTAGCCTTCCACTTAGCGGCTGTCGGCTTGATTGGTTTAAGTGTGATTATTCTTGCAACAACCTTTACAGGTGTAACTGATGAACATGCCATTGGTAAATCATTCCAAGAAAGTTTACCTTTCACTGCGTTATTAGTGGTATTTTTCTCTATTGTTGCGGTGATTATCGATCAAAAACTCTTTGCGCCAATTATTCACTTCGTATTAAGTTCTGAAGAGAAAACACAGTTAGCGCTATTCTACGGTTTCAACGGTTTACTTTCCGCAATTTCGGATAACGTATTCGTTGCAACGGTTTACATTAATGAGGCGAAACATGCGCTTGCGACAGGTGCTATTGCACCGCATCAATTTGAATTACTTGCTGTAGCAATCAATACAGGGACAAACTTACCTTCTGTTGCGACACCAAACGGTCAAGCCGCATTCTTGTTCTTATTAACATCATCGCTTGCACCGTTAATTAAACTTTCTTATGGTAGAATGGTCTATATGGCATTGCCTTACACTATCGTATTAACGCTAGTTGGTTTCCTTGCAATCGAATTTATTCTACCAGAAATGACAATTTGGCTTGCAAACCTTGGCTTAATTCTTCCAATTTAATGAAGCATAAGGAGAAAGAATGCTCGACTTTTTTAAGCAATTGTCCCTTAAGCGTTCGGCGTGGATCTTTTTGGCATTTACTGCATTTGCCTTAGAGTCGACCGCACTTTATTTTCAATACGGCATGGGTTTGCAACCTTGCGTACTTTGTGTTTATGAACGTTTAGCTGTTGTGGGTTTATTCGTCGCTGGTCTTATCGGTGCCTTAGCGCCAAGTTCGCTTATTATCCGCATTCTTGCTCTTATTGTGGGTTTATTTAGTGCAATCAAAGGATTAATGATCTCCATTCGACACCTCGATTTACAAATGAACCCAGCGCCCTGGAAGCAATGTGAATTTATACCAAACTTTCCAGAAACATTACCATTACATAAATGGCTACCTGCGGTCTTCAATCCGACAGGTAGCTGCAACGAAAGCCAATGGTCACTTTTCGGTATCACCATGGTGCAATGGTTGGTATTTATTTTCGCTGTCTATGTCATTGTGTTGGGATTAATTACACTTTCACAAGTGAAGAAAAGTCGAAATCGACGCCTCATTTTTAAGTAGTCTAATCGCATACTAAAAAGCCTAGAGATATTCTCTAGGCTTTTTTTATTACTGAAAGTCATTCTGTACTCAACATTATTCAAGAAAGAAATACCAATAAGGCATTAAGATCAACCAAATAAAGGCACTGAGAATAACAACAAATTTAAAACTGAAATGTTTGGTTTTATGACGAAAGCGTTTCATCCCGCAATAAACACCAATAAACCCACCAAGCAGGCTTAATAGAAAGAAAGTATTTTCAGAAATTCGCCAGCCATGACGAACCGCGCGGACTTTGTCTTTCCACATTAAAAAATAAGCGGCGATATTCACCGCCGCTAACATCACAAATAAAAGCTGAATCAGCATTATGCGTAAACTGGAAGACGTTTGCAGATTGCCAATACTTTTTCTTTGGTTGCTGCAATCACTTGTTCTTCGTTTTCTTTGCCTAATGCATCTAATACATCACACATCCAGCCGGCTAACTCACGACAGTCTTGTTCGTTAAAGCCACGACGAGTCACCGCTGGTGTACCAACACGAATACCAGAGGTCACAAATGGTTTTTGTGGATCATTTGGTACAGAGTTTTTATTCACTGTGATGTTCGCTTTACCTAACGCAGCATCAGCTGCTTTACCGGTTAAGCCTTGTTTAATGAAGCTCACTAAGAATAAATGGTTTTCTGTGCCATTTGAAACCACGTCATAACCGCGTTGTTTAAACACTTCTACCATTGCTTTCGCATTTTTAATCACATTCGCTTGGTATTCTTTATAAGCTGGCTCTAACGCTTCTTTGAAACATACTGCTTTCGCCGCAATAATGTGAACTAATGGACCACCTTGGTTTGCAGGGAAAACAGAAGATTGTAAGCGTTTATAAAGCTCTTCATCACCGCAAGAAGAAAGGATTAAACCGCCACGTGGACCACCTAAGGTTTTATGGGTAGTTGTTGTGACAACATGTGCATATGGTAATGGGTTTGGATATAAACCTGCTGCGATTAAACCTGCAACGTGCGCCATATCCACAAATAAATACGCGCCCACTTCATCCGCAATTTCGCGCATTTTTTTCCAATCTACAACCTGAGAATAAGCAGAGAAACCCGCCACAATCATTTTTGGTTTGTACTCTAATGCTTTTTGACGGACATCTTCATAGTCAATTAAACCATCAGCAGTGATACCATAAAGTACAGAATTATAGATTTTACCAGAGAAGCTCACTTTCGCCCCGTGGGTTAAGTGACCACCGTGTGCTAAATCCATCCCTAAAATAGTATCGCCAGCATTGATTAATGCGCCATATACCGCCGCATTGGCTTGTGAACCTGAGTGTGGTTGTACGTTTACATAATCCGCACCAAACAACTCTTTAGCACGATCAATCGCTAACTGCTCAACAATGTCTGCGTACTCACAACCGCCGTAGTAACGTTTACCTGGGTAGCCTTCAGCATACTTGTTAGTAAACTGTGAACCTTGCGCTTCCATTACGCGTGGACTTGCATAGTTTTCAGATGCGATAAGCTCGATATGCTCTTCTTGACGACGATTTTCGCCCTGAATAGCTTGCCATAGAACCGGATCGTAATCAGCGATGTTCATACTTTTTTTAAACATTGTGTTTTCCTCGTTGTTTGAATTATTTGTGTATAGTTTACCTGTTTCCAAGTAAAAACTTAATCAAAAATTTCGATCATATTTTTCATTATTACAATGAAAAACATTCATTTATCTAAATCGAGCCTTTTTCTTTCACTAATTTCTCAATTAGTTTAACTTCTTTTGTTTTCTCGCCAGCACCCAGTTTATGGCATTGGCTGGTTTCTTTCGTATAGGTATTAAAATTAGTCATCCTTGTTGGGCTTTTCATTTTAATCTTCATATCCAAATGATTACCGCAGTTATTACAAGGTGAAACAAATTCCTTATCTAATTCTTTAAATTCTGGAGATTGTTCAATAATTTTCGCGACTTGTGGTGAATGCGCTGTTTTAAATAGACGATCCGTAAAGTCATAACTTAACTTGCCATCATTCACCTGCCATTTGGCTTTAGCTTGCAATAAATAACGCATCCAGCCTTCTTTTGTATCAATCTGTGAAATACCACGTAGAAGCACAGTTTGATCTGCGTGATAGGTGACATAATCAAAATGCTCAACAGGTAAAGGGGATTTGGCTGCAGGTTTTACATGGCAAATCCAATCGCCGATTAAGGCTTTTTCCTGTTCAGTTTGTTGATGCGCCGTTGCACATCCTGATAACAATACAGCGATAAGACTACTTAATACTAATTTTCTCATCATAACTCTCCTTTTATTAATCAGATCCCCGTACCTAAAAATAAAGTGCGGTTGAAATCGTATTTGTTTTTCTTAATCGACCCTATTTCTTTACAAACCACTTATTCAATAACTGAATATCCTTGTCATTCTCTGTTACTCGTCGGCAGGTCGCATAATCCTTACCGAGAATAAGTTGATTGCCATTTTGTTTCAGCTCAATTGGCATATCTGTATGATTAGCAGACTTACTATAAAATGCTGCCAACTCTTCTTTTTCTTGTTTTTGTAGGGCTTTATTTTGCTTGATGACTTTAGCCACATTTTTACTATGAGCCGGCGCCATAGAACGATTGATAAAATCAAAACTCAAAATATTATTTTGAGCCTGCCATTTCACCTTGCCTTTGGTTAAATAACGAATTGTGTTTTCTTTATCTAATTCGATACTCGAAATACCTCGCAACATACCTGTTCCATCAGATTTCAAGACAAAATGATCTAAACGATCATAAGTTTGTTTATCTTTCGTCGGGATAGTATGACAAATCCATTCGCCATCTAACGTTGAGCTTTGTGAAACATTTGAAGCCCCTGCACAACCTGTTAATAATACTGCTACAAAACTACCCAATATTAACTTTCTCATAAGATACTCCTTTTATTGTCAGTAGGGATAACATTCATCACAACAAAGTAGGGAAATTTTTATTTAATCCGGAATACGCAAAAGGCGGCAGTTACATAAATCATCACTCTCAAATTCTGATATTTCACCTGCAACCTTATTCGGAATGGGAAATAAACGCACAGTTAGCGGTTTATTTAAGCGAAATGCCATCGTTCCCGTATCACGCATAATCGCCGCTATGCTTTCAGCCTTAGCATTTCCTGCCACAGGAACCGTATCTAAACCGATACCACATACTGCACTATAAGTCAGTAAAGCACGAATATCAAAATAGTGTTTTTGCGTCCCTTCGGCTAAACCTAAATCTTCCGTCACAGCCAACATTAATCCGGAAAACCCAACCAATGGCACTCGTTGGATTGATTTAAACACTTTTGTCAGTAAGGCAGAAACCTCGACTGAACCAGCTGCACCAAAATAAGGCAATCCCATTAATTCATAGATTTTTGTCATGGATGAACAATTTTTTGATGGAGCCGCCGAACTATCGATACCTGCAAATTCAAATTCACCTGATAATTTGACCGCACTTAACATCTCTAATACTTGATCTACATGATATTGCAGCGCTTGCGACATCGCTCGATAACAATCCGCATAAAATTGATTATGAGACGATTTTGGTACAGATTTTAATACTTCGACTAATAAATCGGGTGTTTCTAACCCAATGACAAAACTATTTGGTAAATGACTTAGATGATAACCGGCAGGGAAATAAGGAATAAATGGCTTGCAGTTAAAATTCACCGTAAAGTTAAAATTACCTTCGCCACGTGGTGTGATATTTGCAATTCGTTGTACCGCATAAACAGATTGCTCGATAAGTTCATTATCTAACACGCCATTTTTATCTAATGGCACATTAACACAAGCATTACACAAGTCGCCATAAGCTGCGATTAGCTCTGGCAATAACGCAATTTCCTCTTTGTTTCTCGCCGCACCTATCGCAAATCGAAGACGAATGCCACTTTCATTAAATTTATTCAGTAACTCTGTTAAATACTGCAAATCAGCTTTTGCTGTTTCCAAATTGGTTAAATCCAAATACTCACCAAAAGGATTGGTAATTACTCGAATCGATTGCAAGGTATAACCTGCTTTCTGCACAGCTGGCAATAACAAATCCACATCACGTTTTACCGAATAAAGGGCGTCTTCCCATTGCGTTTTATCTTTATGTAACGTCAGAAAAAAACTTATGGTACGAAGACGACATAATTCCTTATTTTTATAATCCATTCGAGCCCTTACCATTAAAGTAGTTAATTTTTATTGTTCACGAGCGACGGCACGATGACCAATATCTCGACGATAAAAACGTCCTGCCCATTGAATTTGCTCAGCAAGCTTTAAGGCTTTTTGTTGTGCTTCAAATACACTTTCGCCTAACGCTGTAGCACAAAGCACGCGACCGCCATTCGTAACTAATTTGCCTTCTTTTTCTGCGACACCAGCCAAGAAAACTTTCTCATTTTCGACCGCACTTTGTGGTAAACCGCTAATCACATCGCCTTTACGATAATCGCCTGGATAGCCTTCCGCGGCTAACACAATACCTAAGGACGCTTTTGGATTCCATTGGGATTTCACTTCATCCAATTTTCCCTCGCAAGCTTTAAGGCAAAGCTCAACGAGATCTGATTCGAGGCGTAGCATAATCGGTTGCGTTTCCGGATCGCCAAAACGGCAGTTAAATTCAATTACTTTCGGCTGACCATTTGGCATGATCATTAATCCCGCATACAAGAAACCTGTGTAAACATTGCCTTCTGCCGCCATACCATTAACCGTTGGATAAATCACTTCACGTATAATGCGATCATGAATTTCAGGTGTCACCACTGGTGCAGGCGAATACGCTCCCATGCCACCTGTATTCAAACCTGTATCATTTTCGCCCACGCGTTTATGATCTTGACTGGTTGCCATAGGCTCAACGTTTTTACCGTCCACCATGACGATAAAGCTGGCTTCTTCGCCATCTAAAAACTCTTCAATCACCACTCGGCTACCCGCTTCACCAAAGGCATTACCTGAAAGCATATCACGCACAGCCTCTTCCGCTTCTTGCAATGTCATTGCAACGATTACGCCTTTGCCCGCTGCCAAACCATCCGCTTTTACGACAATTGGCGCGCCTTTCTCACGCAAGTACGCTAACGCAGGTTCTACTTCGGTGAAGTTTTGATATTCTGCCGTTGGGATTTTATGACGAGCGAGGAAATCTTTGGTAAATGCTTTTGAACCTTCCAATTGTGCAGCCGCTTGAGTTGGGCCAAAAATTTTCAATCCAGCCGCCCGAAATACATCAACCACACCAATCACTAATGGAGCTTCAGGGCCAACAATGGTTAATCCAATTCGTTTATCTTGAGCAAATTTCACTAAGGCAGGGATATCTGTCGCAGAAATATTTACGTTTTCTACTTTGTGTTCCAATGCTGTACCCGCATTGCCCGGTGCGACAAAAACTTTGTCCGCTAATGGAGATTGTGCAGCTTTCCAAGCCAAGGCGTGTTCACGACCGCCATTTCCTATGATGAGGATGTTCATGTTATAGTCCTTGCGTATGCCTAATTTAAAAAAGTGCGGCTATTTTTTCCTGTAATTCCCCCTCTTTTGTAAAGAGGGGGCTAGGGGGAGATTTAAACGATATTGAATTTAGTATGAGCTTGAGATCAATTCTGCCAAATCTCCCCTTCCCCTCTTTGCTAAAGAGGGGGATAGTTAGATAAATTAATGTCTAAAATGACGCATTCCAGTTAATACCATCACCATATTATGTTCATCCGCTGCATCGATGACTTCTTGATCGCGCATTGAACCACCTGGATGGATAACACATTGAATTCCCACTTTCGCCGCTGCATCAATACCGTCACGGAATGGGAAAAACGCATCAGATGCCATTACACAACCGGCTACGGTTAAACCTTCATCCTGAGCCTTAATGCCCGCAATCTTCGCAGAATATACGCGGCTCATTTGGCCAGCACCGATGCCGATAGTTTGATTATCTTTAGCATAAACAATGGCATTAGATTTCACAAATTTTGCTACTTTCCAGCAGAACAGTAAGTCTTTTAGTTCTTGTTCAGTTGGCTGACGTTTACTTACCACTTTTAAGTCATCCACGCCAACCATGCCTAAATCCGCATCTTGTACTAATAAACCGCCGTTTACACGTTTGAAATCTAAACGCTCGGAACGAGAAGTCCATTCACCACATTCAAGCAAACGAACATTTTTCTTACGTTTCACCACTTCTTGTGCTTCAGCAGAAACTTTCGGTGCAATAATCACTTCAACGAATTGACGCTCCACAATTTCATTCGCGGTTTTTTCGTCTAATTCACGGTTGAACGCAATAATGCCGCCAAATGCAGACGTTGGATCGGTTTGGTAAGCACGGTTATAAGCTTCTAAAATATCTTTACCTAAAGCCACACCGCATGGATTTGCATGTTTAACGATCACGCAAGCCGGCTCATCAAATTCTTTCACGCATTCAAGTGCTGCATCGGTGTCAGCAATATTATTGTAAGACAAGGCCTTACCTTGTAATTGATGAGCGGTGGCTACGCTCGCTTCTTTCACATTTAAATCAACGTAGAAAGCCGCATTTTGATGGGAGTTTTCGCCGTAACGCATGGTTTGTTTGCGCACGAAGTTAAGGTTTAAAGTACGTGGGAATTGACCGCACTTCGCATTCGCGTCTTCTTCCTCTGCCACATGATACGGTTTCACCATTTGTCCAAAATAGTTGGCAATCATAGAATCATATTGAGCGGTATGTTCAAATGCTTTAATCGCAAGGTCAAAACGAGTTTCAAGCGTTAGGCTGTTGTGGTGTTTATCCATTTCAGCAAGAATGGCGTTAAAATCATGATTATTCACCACGATCGCCACATCTTTGTGGTTTTTCGCGGCAGAACGCACCATGGTTGGTCCACCAATATCGATATTTTCTACTGCATCAGCCAAGGTGCAATCCGGTTTAGCCACGGTGGCGGCAAATGGATATAAATTCACAACGACCATATCAATGCCTTCGATACCATGTTGCTGCATGATAGCGTCATCTGTACCACGACGGCCAAGAATCCCGCCATGTACTTTGGGATGTAAGGTTTTCACGCGACCGTCCATCATTTCTGGGAATTCCGTATAATCAGACACTTCTGTCACTGGCAAACCATGTTGTTCCAATAATTTTGCGGTACCGCCTGTGGAAAGTAGTTTTACACCACGCTGTATTAAGCCTTGAGCAAATTCTACGATACCGGTTTTATCAGAAACACTCAGTAAAGCCTGACGAATTGGACGATCTGTCATTACATTTTCCTTTCATTAAATGGTTAAAAATAAGCGGGTGGAATTATAGCGCAAACGTTTGCCTTTATATAGAAAAAATTTTTCTGGTAAGCGCACTTAAAAGTGCGGTGATTTATTTAAACGATTTTAAAAATAAAAAAGCCCGCGAATGCGGGCAATAAATGAATGAGATAATTGATTAACGTTTGCGATTGTCTAGAGAAAATGCACCAGCACCCGCAAACACAAAATAGAAGAACACGAGAGAGTAAAGTAAAGCAAGTTCACCACCATTCGCGATTGGGAAGAATAAATTCCCTTGACCAGCTGCGTGCATAAAGAAATACGCATAAGCCATTTGACCTGAAAGAATAAATGCCGCTGGGCGAACAAATAAACCTAAAATTAATAGGATTGAACCGACAATCTCAATTACCCCACCGACAATCATCAGTGGATCACCCACAGCGCCGTTACCGCCCGTCATCGAAATTGGGAATTCCCAGAATTTCGCTGTGCCGTGTAAGATAAACATATACGCAGCGACGATACGTAATAAAGCTAAAACATACGGAGAGTATTTTTCTAAGTTTTTCATAAAGTTTTCCTAATAAAAATAAAAAGTGATTTGAGAACGGGGTATATATTAATGATTAACTCAAAGCCAAACAATACCTCAAATCGAAAAGGACTTTTTACGATTAGGAAATAATCTTACGCTTTACTGATTTTCTCAATCCATTGTAAAAACTCAACGGGCGGCATAAATCCGTTAACACGACTCCCCTCAATTTCTTTTCCATCTCGGTTAAAGAACAAAATAGTCGGTAAACCTAACACTTTATATTTTGTCATCAAAGCACGGTTTTCTTCGGAGTTTTTTGTCATATCAACTTGAAGAAGCAGCATGTTGCCAAAGGCTTTTTGTACACTAGGATCGCTAAATGTTTCTTTTTCAAACTCTTTACAAGCCACACACCAATCCGCATAAAGATCGAGCATCACAAGTGGTTTGTTATTTTCAGCAAGTGCTTGTTGCAATTCAGCTTCGCTTTTCACTTTCTTAAATTCAACATGAGAAACCGCCTTATTTTCTACCGCACTTGGTGCTTGGTTTTCGCCCCAAACCCAAGTTTGAAGCGGTTTAACACTAATCATTGCAGCCACTAAAAAGAAAATTCGGAATACCCAACCGGTGCCATTTTTTGGCATTTGGAAAGCAAACCAAATGAAAAATGCAGTACCCAGCATCGCCCATAATCTTGGTGTCCATTCATCCGGCAAAATACGAGAAATTAAGAATACCGGTAACGCGAGCATCACAAAGCCAAAGAGCTTTTTGACGGTTTCCATCCACATGCCTGATTTAGGCAGGATTTTATTCCCAAATAAAGTGATTAAAATCAGCGGTACGCCCATGCCCAACGCAAGCAAATAAAGCGTGATCGCGCCAGTAAATAAATCCCCACTCTGCGCCACATAAAGCAATGCGCCAGAAAGCGGTGCTGACGTACAAGGCGAAGCCACAAGCCCTGCAATCATCCCCATTAAGAACACGCCACCAAAGGCTCCAGCTTTTTGCTGTTGGCTAAGTAAAGACAGTTTTGTTTGTAAGGAGCTTGGAAGCTGTAAAGTGAATACACCGAACATCGACAACGCTAACAAGACAAAGATGATTGATAAGCCAATCATCACGTAAGGATGTTGTAACGCCACTTGGAATGGCAAACCAATTGCAGCGACAATTAAGCCTAATAAGGTATAAGTCAGCGCCATTCCCTGCACATACACAAAACTTAATGCGAAAGCGCGCCACATATTAGGGCGTTGATTTTGACCAATCACTATCGCTGAAAGCAACGGCAGCATTGGCAACACACAAGGGGTAAAAGCCAAACCTAAGCCCAATAAGAAAAAGCCCAATACGGCATATTTGCTATTAAATAAGCTTTCCGCTAAACGATCTTGCTCAGCTTTAGGTTGTGCTGAAAGTGCGGTCGATTTTTCCGATGTTTTTTCAGTATTAGCAAGCTGTGCGATAGGTAAATCGGCTACTTTGATTTCTTTCACTTCAGGCGGATAACAAAAGCCCGATGTACAACCTTGGTAAGCAATTTCAACCACATCTTCGGCTTTTAATGGCGGGTGACTTGCTTTAAAAATAGCTTGCACAGGCTTTTTGAAAATCTTCATCAAGCCAAAATAAGGATCGTTATAATCTTCAGGTGAAATAGAAAATGTCGGCACATCAAATGATGAGGTTTCCTCTTGGTTGAGCTTCACGGAAATTTTCTCTTGATAGAGATAATAGCCTTCTGCAATAGACCAATTGACGATCACATTTTCTTGATTCTCGCTTTTCGCAGCTGAAAATTGAAAAGCTTCATCCACAGGTAAGAAAGCCGGTTTCTTATCAAAAAGACCGGCTTGAGTGGAAAGTGCGGTAAAAATAAAAAATAAAAAAAGAAGAATTCGCTTCATCATAAAGTTCCAACTATTGTTCCTACTAAAATTTTAGCATAGATCAAAAGAATGTTAATAATTTATGACTTAGATCATAAAATTAAATGTAATTTAAACAATGACCGCACTTTTCTGTTGTTACAGCAATGTTACAATTATAGAATATGCCCATAACAAAGAATAACAAGGAGCAACGAATGGCTACCCCAAAAATTCTCATCGTGGAAGATGAAGCGGTAACCCGTAATACGTTAAAAGGAATTTTTGAAGCTGAGGGCTATGAGGTATTACAAGCACAAGATGGTGCCGAAATGTATCGTCAGTTAAGCTCAGAAACGGTTAATCTCATCGTATTAGATATCAACTTACCCGGTAAAAATGGTTTATTACTGGGCCGTGAATTACGTGAAAAAACACCTATCCCTCTGATTTTTCTCACGGGGAGAGATAATGAAGTCGATAAAATTTTAGGTTTAGAAATCGGAGCCGATGATTATCTCACTAAGCCATTTAACCCAAGAGAACTCACCATTCGTGCAAGAAATTTATTGCATCGCACCATGACATTAAATGGCAAAGAGGCCCATTTACAACGTGAGAACTATCGTTTTAATGGTTGGACACTGGATTTAAATAGTCATAATTTAATCACACCTGAAGGCGTTGAATTTAAACTGCCTCGTAGTGAATTTCGTGCCATGTTGCATTTCTGCGAAAACCCTGGCAAATTGCAAACTCGTGAAGAATTATTGCTAAAAATGACGGGACGTGAATTAAAACCACAAGATCGTACCGTGGATGTCACAATTCGCCGCATTCGAAAACATTTTGAAGATCATCCTAATACCCCAGAAATCATTGCTACCGTGCATGGTGAAGGCTATCGTTTCTGTGGTGAATTAGAAGAATAATCGATCATCTAGTAATAAAAGGCTGAGTCAAATCAGCCTTTTGTTTTTTGCTATCCACGACGAGATTCGGTAAAATCAACGCCAATTTACGATTAATAAACAACGGATAACAATGACCAAGAAGAAAGTCAAAGTCGGCTCCAACACCATTGCGTTAAATAAACGAGCTCGACACGAATATTTTATTGAAGATGAAATTGAAGCCGGCCTTGAATTACAAGGTTGGGAAGTAAAATCAATGCGCGCAGGTAAAGCCAATATCAGCGACAGCTACATCATTTTTAAAAACGGTGACGCCTATTTATTTGGTGCAACCATTCAACCATTAAGCTTGGCTTCTACCCACGTGGTTTGCGATCCGACGCGTACGCGTAAGCTTTTATTGAATAAACGTGAACTGGATAATCTTTTCGGTAAATCAAGCCGTGATGGTTTTACCATTGTTGCCCTTTCTCTTTATTGGAAAGGTGCTTGGGCAAAGATCAAAATCGGTCTTGCGAAAGGTAAAAAACAACATGATAAACGTGATGATATTAAAGAGCGTGAATGGAAAGTAGCGAAAGAGCGTATTATGAAAAACGCACATCGTGGATAACTCTCCCTCCAAACTGACAAAATGCCTTTCAATCGAAAGGCATTTTTCTTTTTCTCAATATGAAAAAAATTCTCATAGCTATGAATAAAATTATATTGATAATCATTATCTTTTGAATTAGTATCTTCGCCCAATTCTTTTCGTTATATAAGGAGCTCTAATGAAAAAAGGCATTCACCCTGAAAATTATCGTACCGTTTTATTTTACGATTCCAACGCAAAACAAGGCTTTCTCATCCGTTCTTGTGCTAAAACCAACAACACCATGAAATGGGAAGATGGTAATGAATACCCTGTATTTATGTGCGATACCTCATCTGCTTCTCACCCATTTTATACTGGTAAAACTCGTCAAATTGGTAATGAAGGTCGTGCAAGTGAATTTGCAAGCCGTTACGGTAAATTTGGCGCATTTAAATCAAAATAGGAATATTCAATGAAAGTATTATCTTCACTCAAAAGCGCAAAAAACCGTCCTGGCTGCAAAATTGTTCGTCGCCACGGTGTCGTTTATGTCATTTCGAAAACCAACCCTCGCTTTAAAGCGCGTCAAGGTGGGAAAAAGAAAGGTTAACCCCAATAAAAAAGAGCGGTCAAATTTCCGCTCTTTTTTTCATTTAGGCATTAAGGTTTATAAATAAACTCAACGCCTTCTTCATCTTCTTCATCCCAATCATCCCAGTCGTCATCTTCATCATCAAATTGATGTTCAGCGAGCTGTTCTTGATGGTAGTCTTCCCATTTGAATTTCACTTCTTCTGGTTTATTTTCTTCTACTTCCGCATCACGTGGATTTGCTTCAATGAAATCCATAATATCACGACAAAGTGGTGGCACATTTTTACCGGTTGCGGCAGAAATAAGGTGATACCCTTCTTCCCAACCAAGACGTTCAGTAATCTCTTTTGCTCGTTCATGCGCCTCTTCTTCTGTCATCGTATCAATTTTATTGAAGACTAACCAACGCGGTTTATCTGCCAATTTTTCACTATATTGGAATAATTCTGACTCGATGATCGCAATATTATCAGCAGGATCGGATTCATCAATTGGGTTAATATCCACTAAATGAATTAATACACGACAACGTTCCAAGTGTTTTAAGAAACGAATTCCTAAACCTGCACCATCTGATGCGCCTTCAATCAATCCAGGAATATCTGCCACTACAAAGCTATGGCTCTCATCCACTTTCACTACACCTAAACTTGGCACTAAAGTGGTAAATGGATAATCAGCAACTTTTGGTTTTGCAGCTGAAACGGCGCGAATAAAGGTGGATTTACCCGCATTCGGTAAACCTAACATCCCGACGTCCGCAAGAAGCATTAATTCTAATAATAAATCGCGTTTTTCACCTGGTGTCCCCATGGTTTTTTGGCGAGGTGCACGGTTCACTGAAGATTTAAAACGCGTATTACCTAAACCATGATAACCACCTTTCGCCACTAACATTTTCGCGCCATGCTTTGTTAAATCGCCAAGTACTTCTTTAGTGTCATTATCAATTGCACGCGTTCCCACCGGCACACGTAATGTAATATCTTTACCGCGACGACCGGTACAATCTGAACTATGTCCGTTCTCACCGCGTTCTGCGGCAAAACGTTTCGTAAAACGATAATCGATCAAGGTATTTAAGTTTTCGTCTGCAACCAAATAAACATCACCGCCATCACCGCCATCACCGCCATCAGGGCCACCTTTGGGGATAAATTTTTCACGGCGGAAACTTACACAACCGTTTCCACCATCCCCTGCTTCCACACGAATCAGGGCTTCATCAATAAATTTCATAAAAACTCTCCAATATTTAACCGCACTTTACTTTGATTGCGATAATAACTTATGTCCGATTGCCGACAAAATTGCTCCGCATACTACAACAAACGCCCCGATATAGCTAATCATATTTAATTCTGGCGCGGCAAAATTATCAGGGCTCGCATAATGCGCAAGATGAGCAAAGAAAATTGTAAATAGTGGCACTAAGGTTATCACAACGCTTACTTTAGAAACTTCCCAACGATTAAGGGCTTCAGCATAAGCGCCATAACCAAATAAGGTATTTAAGCAACAATAAGCCAAACAACCAAATGCTAACGGACTGAGCTCTCTCACTTGGGAAAATTCAGCAATAGGCGTAAATACCAAAAGACAACCGAAATAAATCATTAATAAAATCTGTGGTGAACTAAAACGGCGAAGCATTAATTTCTGTGCCATACCATAAGCAACCCAAATTAACGAGCCTGCCAGACTTAATAATACGCCCGTTAAATAGCGGCTTTCCTCTTGAAACCCATCTAGCTTATCATTGAAGAAAAGCACTAATCCTACAAGTAATAAGACTAAACCTATTTTTTGGTGTAATCCGAGCTTTTCTTTAAAGACAAAAAGACCACAAATCAACATGCCAAAAGAGGAAAAGTGAATAAAAATTTGAGCCGAAGAAGGATCGATAAACTTAAGTGAGCTATTAAATAAGAAGAAGTTACCTGACAACCCTATGACACCAATTACTACCAACCAAATAAATTGACCACCTTTCAAAAATTGTGGCAATTTTTTCTTATAGGCAAGCAAAATAAAGAGCACTAGAAATGCCACAATAAAGCGATACCACACGATCGTTTGTGGCGTCATCACGGATAAAACCTGTTTTAACGCAATAGGTAAAGATCCCCATGCCATCGCTGTAATTAAAGCAAATAGAAATCCTAAAAGAGGTTGTTGTTTCATGATGTCTTCCTTTATTTGGCTAAAGCACAGTTAGGAATTCAGGTAAATTTCATTCTAAGAAATATTAAAGAGAATGAATGACAGTGCCAAGATAACAGATTTGATTAATGATTGTAAATCATAGGTAAGAAAACAAAGAAAACGCCCCACAGATAATGCGGGGCGTTTATCAAATCAGATGTAAAATTATTCAGTTACAATACTTACGTATTTACGGCTTTTCTCGCCTTTTACTTCAAATTTTACTTTACCGTCTGCGGTAGCAAATAAGGTGTGGTCACGGCCCATACCTACGTTGTTACCTGCGTGGAATTTAGTACCACGTTGACGTACAATGATGCTACCTGCTAACACTGATTCGCCACCGAAACGTTTAACACCAAGGCGTTTAGCTTCAGAATCACGACCGTTACGAGTTGAACCACCAGCTTTTTTAGTTGCCATCTACTTGATCTCCTCTGAAATTATGCTTGAATCCCAGTGATTTTCACTTCTGTGAACCACTGACGATGACCTTGTTGTTTACGGCTGTGTTTACGACGACGGAACTTAACGATTTTAACTTTATCGCCACGACCTTGTGCCACAACTTCAGCCACTACTTTCGCGCCAGCTACTACTGGTGCACCAATTTTAACATCTTCACCATTAACGACCATCAACACTGAGTCGAACTCAACTGTTGCGCCAGTTGCAAGTTCAAGTTTTTCTAAACGAACTACTTGACCTTCGCTCACACGGTGTTGTTTACCGCCACTTTGGAAAACTGCGTACATAAATACTCCGCTATAATTGTGCTTCTCCGTTACTATTTTCGGTCCGCACTTCAAAATTCATATAAATAGGTCGCAAATTCTACGGAAAAAACAACTCGATCGCAAGCACTTATTTGCAATAAAATAAAAAAAAGCGCTTTTCCTCGAGTTTAATTTCAGAAACCTTGAAAAATCGGGTAAAATTCACCGCACTTTTCTTTTATATACACAACCATCGAACCAAATGAAGATGAACAAACAAGATTTAATGGATATGCATGCAATCCAAGCATTAACCGATGCGGATATGCAGAAAGTCAACCAAGCTATTTTAGCACAAATTAACTCAGACGTGCCGATGGTTAATCAGCTTGGTTTTTATATTGTACAAGGTGGCGGAAAACGTATTCGACCACTTATTGCGGTCTTAGCGGCGCGTGCATTAGGCTACGAAAGCGATAAAGTAGCAACTTGTGCGACCTTTGTAGAATTTATTCACACTGCTTCTTTATTACACGATGATGTGGTGGATGAATCGGATATGCGTCGTGGTCGAGCAACGGCAAACTCAGCCTTTGGTAATGCGGCTAGCGTATTAGTGGGAGACTTCATTTATACTCGCGCATTCCAATTAGTGGCACAGTTACAATCGCTAGATATTCTTCGTATTATGGCGGACGCCACCAACGTGTTGGCGGAAGGTGAAGTTCAACAATTAATGAACGTGAACGATCCCGATACCACAGAAGAAAGCTATATGCGTGTGATTTATAGTAAAACGGCACGCTTATTTGAGGTGGCGGCACAATCTGTTGCAATTGTTGCAGGTGCTGAAAAATCAATTGAAACCGCATTTCAAGAATATGGTCGTTATCTTGGTACCGCATTCCAATTAGTAGATGACGTGCTAGATTACAGCGCAAACGCTGCAGCATTAGGTAAAAATGTGGGTGATGACCTCGCTGAAGGTAAACCAACTCTTCCTTTATTACACGCAATGCGTCACGGTAATCCACAACAAGCCGCGCTTATTCGTGAAGCCATTGAACAAGGCGGAAAACGTGATGCGATCGATGACGTACTTGCAATTATGACAGAACATAAATCTCTCGATTACGCAATGGAGCGCGCAAAACAAGAAGCTCAAAAAGCGGTTGATGCCATTGCATTATTACCTGAAAGCCAATACAAAAAAGCCTTAATTTCACTGGCTTATTTATCGGTAGACCGAACTTATTAATATGACTGAAGAACAAATTCAACCGCAAAGTGCGGTCGATTCTCAACCTAAATTTCAAAAACCACGTAAACAAAAAGTGCGCAAGGATCCCAATGCGCCTTTTATTCGTGAAAAACTCGAATTACCCGAAGGACATAATAAGTTGCTTCTCCACTCTTGCTGTGCACCTTGTTCGGGTGAAGTGATGGAAGCTATTTTGGCCTCTGGTATCGAGTTTACGATTTATTTTTACAATCCGAATATTCATCCATTAAAAGAATATTTAATTCGTAAAGAAGAAAACATCCGCTTTGCCCAAAAATTCGGGATTCCATTTATTGATGCAGACTACGATCGCCAACAATGGTTTGATCGTGCAAAAGGCATGGAATGGGAACCTGAACGTGGCATTCGCTGCACCATGTGTTTTGATATGCGTTTTGAAAAAGCCGCTGAATATGCTCATGAACATGGTTTCCCTGTATTTACCAGCTGCCTTGGTATTTCTCGCTGGAAAGACATGGAGCAAATTAATGGTTGTGGTCACCGTGCGGCTGAAAAATATGATGATGTGATTTATTGGGATTACAACTGGCGTAAAGCAGGTGGATCGCAACGCATGATCGAAATCAGTAAGCGTGAACGTTTTTATCAACAGGAATATTGTGGTTGCGTTTATTCTTTACGAGACAGCAATAAATGGCGTGAAGAAACAGGGCGACAAAAAATTGAAATTGGTAAACTCTATTACACACCCGATTAAAAACTCATAAAAAAAGAACCGCACTTTCAACATGCGGTTCTTTTTTATTTAATCGACGATGGTACGCCCACCTAATGCATTCTCTAAAGAATGATCTAACTGCTGAATTCGCGTACATAACACGTTTTCAATCTGGGCATTTTTATTCTTTTCTTGGGTTAATTCAAAACTTAAATTCAAGGCAACAATAGAAAGCACACGGTCTAATTGCAATAAACCTGTACGCTCTTTCATTTCAGACACTTGAAGATCTAAATTACGCGCCGCTTGACGCAAAATATCTTCTTGTTCGGCAGGGACATTCAAGCGCAGCACTTGCCCTAATACAACAACTTCAACCAGTTTTAATGACATGTTATTCCCTTATGTTGAATGCTCAAGTGATCCTATTATGCCACAGCCAAATGCCTTCGTCATAATTTTTACGTTTAATTGACCGCACTTTATCCGTTCGCCCCATTTCGCAATTTACGCTATAATGCGACACTTTTCATTATTTTTAAACGGAATATTTATGCCAACTATCGCTCCTAATCCATTAGTCCTAGTGGACGGTTCATCTTATTTATATCGTGCTTTTCATGCTTTTCCGCCGCTCACCAATTCAGCCGGCGAACCGACCGGTGCCATGTACGGTGTATTAAACATGCTAAAAAGCCTGATTTCACAAGTGCAACCGAGCCATATTGCGGTGGTCTTTGATGCAAAAGGCAAAACTTTCCGTGATGAAATGTTTGAGCAATATAAATCCCATCGTCCACCGATGCCAGACGATCTGCGCAAACAAATTCAGCCATTGCACGATATTATCCGAGCCCTTGGCATTCCTCTTTTAGTCATTGAAGGTGTAGAAGCCGATGATGTCATCGGTACCTTAGCGGTAGCCGCTTCCAAAGCCAATCAAAAAGTTTTGATCAGCACCGGTGATAAAGATATGGCGCAACTAGTGGATGACAACATTATGTTGATCAACACCATGAATAACACCTTATTAGATCGCGAAGCCGTGATTGAAAAATACGGTATTCCGCCAGAACTCATTATTGATTACTTAGCACTAATGGGCGATAGTGCCGATAATATTCCAGGCGTAGCGGGTGTCGGTGAAAAAACGGCACTAGGTCTCTTGCAAGGTATCGGCAGCATGGCAGAGATTTATGCCAACTTAGACAAAGTGGCTGAGTTGCCAATTCGTGGGGCAAAAAAATTAGGGGATAAATTATTGGCTGAAAAAGAAATGGCCGATTTATCCTATCGCCTTGCCACGATCAAAACCGATGTCGCTCTCGATATCACTCCGGAACAACTTACCCTTGGTGCAAGCAATAACGATCAACTTACCGAATATTTCGGTCGTTATGAATTTAAACGTTGGCTAAATGAAGTGATGAATGGCGCTGATTCCATCACCAATAACAACGAACAACCAACCAAGATTAATCACTATCAAGCAACACCAGCGCTCGCTCAAGACAATAGCGATGAAGCATTACCAGCAATTCAAATTGATCGTAGCCGTTATGAAACCTTGCTCACCGAAGCAGATTTAAATCGTTGGGTGGAAAAACTCAAGCAAACAAAACTTTTTGCCTTAGATACAGAAACCGATAATTTAGATTATATGGCAGCCAACTTAGTCGGTATTTCCTTTGCGCTAGAAAACGGTGAAGCAGCTTATTTACCACTACAATTAGATTATTTAGGCGCACCAAAAACTCTCGAAAAAACAACCGCACTTGCCCTGTTAAAACCCATTTTAGAAAATCCTGCTATTCAAAAAGTCGGGCAAAACTTCAAATATGACCTAACCATCTTTGCCCGTAATGGCATTGATGTGCAAGGTGTGGCTTTCGATACTATGTTGGAGTCCTATGTACTCAACAGCACAGGCCGTCATAATATGGACGATCTGGCGAAACGTTATTTAGGGCATCAAACCATCAGTTTTGAAGAAATTGCAGGCAAAGGTAAAAATCAGCTGACCTTCAACCAAATTCCATTGGAAAAAGCTGCTGAATACGCAGCAGAAGATGCTGATGTGACAATGAAACTGCAACAAGTGCTATGGGAAAAACTCTCTAAAGAACCAAGTTTGGAAAAACTCTTTAAAGAAATGGAATTGCCGTTGTTAGGCGTACTTTCCCGTATGGAACGTCGTGGTGTCTTAATTGATAGCGATGCACTATTCCTACAATCTAACGAAATCGCTAACCGTTTAAGTGAATTAGAAGAACAGGCCTATGTCTTGGCGGGGCAACCATTTAATTTAGCTTCCACCAAACAATTACAAGAAATTTTGTTTGATAAATTAGGTTTGCCGGTTATTCAAAAAACACCAAAAGGTGCGCCATCCACTAACGAGGAAGTATTGGAGGAACTCGCATTTAGCCATGAATTACCGAAAGTGTTGGTAGAACATCGTGGTCTCAGCAAACTAAAATCGACCTACACCGACAAATTACCGCAAATGGTAAATCCGCAAACGGGTCGAGTGCATACATCCTACCATCAAGCAGTGACAGCCACCGGTCGTCTTTCATCAAGTGATCCGAATCTGCAAAACATTCCGATTCGTAATGAAGAAGGTCGCCGTATTCGTCAGGCATTTATTGCGCGCGAAGGATTTACTGTTGTTGCTGCCGACTATTCACAAATCGAACTACGCATTATGGCGCACCTATCTCAGGATCAGGGCTTAATTAACGCCTTTACCCAAGGCAAAGATATTCACCGCTCTACCGCAGCAGAAATCTTTGGTGTAGCACTGGATGAAGTGACGTCCGAACAACGTCGTAATGCTAAAGCGATTAACTTCGGATTAATTTACGGTATGTCAGCCTTTGGCTTATCGCGTCAACTCGGTATTGGCCGTGCCGATGCCCAAAGCTATATGGATTTATATTTCAAACGCTATCCGGGCGTACAAACTTTTATGCACGATATTCGCGAAAAAGCCAAAGCCCAAGGCTATGTGGAAACCCTATTTGGCCGTCGTTTATATCTGCCGGATATCAACTCCTCTAACGGTATGCGCCGTAAAGCTGCAGAACGCGTAGCGATCAATGCACCAATGCAAGGCACTGCCGCAGATATTATCAAACGAGCCATGATTCAATTGGATCAAAAACTACAAAATGATCCCGATATTGCGATGATTATGCAGGTACACGATGAATTGGTGTTTGAAGTGCGGTCAGAAAAAGTCGCGTTTTATAGCGAGCTCATCAAAACACAAATGGAAAGCGCAGCTGATTTAGTGGTGCCACTGATTGTAGAAGTGGGTCAAGGTGCGAACTGGGATGAGGCTCACTAACAAATTTAGTCATGAATAAAGTTATCAGAAGTCACCTCTTTACGGCTGAACGCGCTTGGGGATCCCTTGATATTACCAATATGAATGGCATTTCCGTTCGTCTTCACTGGACAGATAAACCTTACAAATGGCATATCAATGACGGTGAAGAAGTCTTTGCTGTCATGGATGGGACAGTGGAAATGCGCTACAAAGAAGAAGGCCAAGAGAAAACCGTATTGCTCCATACGGGTGATATTTTTTATGCGGGTATCGGTACCGAACATGTAGCTCATCCACAAGGCGAAGCGCGCATATTAGTCATAGAGAAAGAAGACAGCATTTAACAGATTAAAAAGAATTTTATGAATCAAGAAAGACTCAACGAAATCGAAAAACCATTAATTCAAATTGTAGAACGAGATGTGGTTCCGGCTCTGGGCTGTACTGAACCTATCTCTTTAGCACTTGCCGCAGCAACGGCAGCCAAATATTTAGGCAAAACACCGGAACGTATTGAAGCTAAAGTATCACCAAACTTAATGAAAAATGGATTGGGCGTTGCAGTACCGGGAACGGGCATGGTCGGCTTGCCTATTGCTGCGGCAATTGGTGCTTTAGGTGGCGACCCTGAGGGTGAATTAGAAGTATTAAAACACATCACACCAGAACAAGTTTCACAAGCCAAAGCGATGCTTGATAACAAGCTGGTGAATGTGGATATTCATCAAACCGATCATATTTTATATTCGGAAGCCGTGTTGTTTGCAGATAAGGACCGAGTGAAAGTAGCCATTCAAGATCAACACACAAACATCATTTTAATTGAAAAAAATGGCGAAGTTGTTTTTGAGAAAGAACACGATGAATGTGCTGATTGCGATCCTTATGATATTTTCAAACAGGTGAGCGCACGTGAAATCTTTGAATTTTCTTGTGAAGTCCAGCTCGATAAAATCAGCTTTGTCGGACAAGCTGCCGCACTCAACCGTGCTTTGTCTGACGAAGGATTACGCGAAAATTACGGTTTGCACATTGGCAGAACATTGCGTAAACAAGTCGGTAGCGGTTTAATGTCAGACGATTTGCTCAGCAAAATTATGATCGAAACCACTGCAGCCTCCGATGCGCGTATGGGTGGGGCTACATTGCCAGCAATGAGCAATTCTGGTTCAGGCAACCAAGGGATTGCCGCGACTATGCCCGTGGTTGTGGTCGCCGATTATTTAAACGTGAATGAAGAAAAACGTCTCCGAGCCCTCTTCTTATCACACTTAATGGCTATTTATATCCACAGCAAATTACCTAAACTGTCAGCCCTTTGTGCGGTAACAACTGCCTCTATGGGGAGCTGTGCAGGCATTGCCTATTTGCTTACGGGCAAATTTGAAACCGTGAGCATGGGGATTTGCAGCATGATTGGTGACATCAGCGGAATCATCTGCGATGGCGCATCCAATAGCTGTGCAATGAAAGTATCCACCAGCGTAGCTTCTGGCTATAAATCAGTTCTCATGGCAATGGATGAAACCCATGTGACAGGCAATGAAGGTATCGTTGAACACGATCTCGATCGCACTATCGACAATCTATGCTCGATCGCTTCGAAGAGTATGCATCATATTGATCGCCAAGTGATTGAAATTATGGTGAGTAAACCTTGTCCTTAATGAAAATAAAGAGCGGTGAAAAATCCATATAATTTTTTACCTCTCTCATTGTGTATAATTTTAATTAGAGTTTATTTTGAAAAGAACTAATAAAAGCAATTAATGCTGATTTTTGCTGTTCCGATAGTCCAATAATCATCTTCAACAAAACTTCATCTAACATTGTCATTTTTTCATTATCACCCACACCGTAACGCAACCATTCTGGTTTAACTGATAACCACTTAGATAATGTTTCAATTTTATCCATTGATGGAATAGCCAAACCATTAAGCCATTTATGTACGGCTTGTTGAGTAACAGACTCATTTGGGTGTTGTAAATTAAATTTAGTTGCTATTTCACTTGTCTTCAAATTCTGCATAGCCATTGCTGAAAGAGCTAGTTTTAAACGTGCACTAAATTTTTCTTTTTCACTTAATATTTTCATAATGAAAATAATTATGACGAAATCCAAAAAGATCTTGTAAACCATTTAGGTTTTTATATAAACTATATTGGTTTATAGATTTTCATTTTAGGTTTCATCTATGCATCATTTTGGATTTCCTTTCGAGGTTTTGGTTGTTTTCTTCTGTGCAATTTTATTCTCAATTTATATTGACTTAGTTTCTCACCGACATAGTAAAGAAATTACCGTAAAAAATGCCGCTCTTTGGTCAATTTTTTGGATTTCATTGGCATTATCGTTCTACTTTTATCTTTATTTCCGCTTTGAGCCGGAATGGGCAGATCTCTATCTTGCCGGTTATGTACTTGAAAAAAGTTTATCCATTGATAACTTGATGGTATTTGTTGCGATCTTTACATCTTTTGGTATCAAAGATCACCTTCAACACCGTATTCTTTATTGGGGAATCTTAGGCGCATTGATTTTCCGAGCTATTTTCGTTGTAATTGGAACAGGATTATTTGCCGCCAGTCCTTGGATTGGATTTATCTTTGCTGCATTTGTACTTTGGAGTGGTTGGAAAATGCTACGAGGCGGAGATGATAATGAAGAAGAAATCGAAGACTATACTCATCACTGGAGTGTTCGTTTAGTAGGGAAAATGATGCCTGTTTTCCCAAAACTATTGCAAGAAAAATTCTTTGTAAAACATAACGAATTAAATGCAGATCAAATAGTTTCCGTTACTCGTCAAGGTTTTCGTTACGCAACGCCTGCATTTTTATGTTTAATGGCAATTGAAACATCTGATGTAGCATTTGCCTTTGACTCAGTACCTGCTGTTATTGCTGTGACTCAAGAACCATTACTCGTTTATGCTTCAATGATTTTCGCAATTCTAGGATTACGTAGTCTCTATTTTATTCTTGCTGCACTCACAAAATATCTTGTTCACCTTGAAAAAGCTGTCATTGCCTTATTGTTCTTTATTGGTATCAAAATGGGAATTCAATCTTGGAATCACGCGGTATTTGATACAGGCATTCATATTTCTGCCAATGTTAGCCTTTATATTGTATTAGGTGTTTTATTTATTGGTGTTGTTGCTTCGTTTATTTTCCCTGAAAAACAAGAAGGATAATGCAATGAACGTAAAGAAATTTATTTTTCTGACCGCTTATTTTACCACTACAAATGTTTTGGCAAACCAACACTATATAACGCCACCAACATCATCTACACGTGGATATGTTCCAGTAATTAGTGATGGAATGGAACAACAATGTGTTGAAATCTACAACCAAGCGAAATGGTTAGGTGATTCGCTTCAAAATACTTATGTTGATCAATATTCGAGTGCATCAGTAAATGCTTATAACCAAAAAATATCTCAACATTCACAAATGATAAATTGGTTTAATCAAAATTGCGCAGGAAAACAATCACGTTCTGCTTGTGAAGCTGCAATGGAACTAAATCGTAAAAATGGGATACCAACACAAAATTGCTATTAGGAGAAATTTATGCGCCGTTTACCTGTTTATTTATTAGTCGATACTTCTGGCTCAATGATGGGCGAGGCTATTGAATCTGTGCGTAATGGTTTACAAATGCTAGTTTCTGCATTACGTCAAGATCCTTACGCGTTAGAAACGGCTTATCTATCTGTGATTACTTTTGATAGCAAAGCCAAACAAGTTACACCACTAACGGAGCTAATGAGCTTTCAGCTTCCAACTATTGAAGCATCAGGCTTAACATCAATGGGCGAAGCGTTAAGTTTACTTACAGATTGTATCAATCGCGAGGTACAAAAAGGATCTGCGGAAATAAAAGGTGACTGGAAACCAGTTGTATTTTTACTTTCAGATGGTGTACCAACTGACGATTTGCAGAAAGGAATTAATGCATTAAAAACGGTGAAAACAGGAACTTTTGTCGCTTGTGCAGCCGGTGCCGGAGCTGATACCAACGTATTAAAACAAATTACAGAAAGCGTGGTGTCATTAGATACTGCTGATGCAAATTCAATTAAAGCCTTCTTTAAATGGGTTTCTGCATCGATTTCTGTTTCAAGCCAAAAAGTCGATCTTAACAAAAAAGATGTGGGCGGATTAGGTGAATTACCGCCACCACCAGCAGAATTAAACATTGTTTTATAAATGGTTCGGCAAGAATTATGGCAAGAAGATTACTCACGTATATTTGTATTGACACTTCTGGCTCAATGAAAGGAGAGCCGATTGAAGCAGTGAATGTCGGATTACAATCACTGCTTTCTGCATTAAGGCAAAATCCCTATGCACTTGAAAGTGTTTATCTTTCTATTTCCACTTTTGATACGCTGATCAAAAATGTCTTACCCTTGACCGCACTTGAAGATGTGGTATTGCCAACGATTTCTTGCCCTGATAGTGGCGCAACCTTTCTTGGAAAAATGCTGGAAAATATCGTGCAAGCGGTTAAAAAAGATCGCCTTCTTGCAACAGCGGAACAAAAAGGCGATTGGCGTCCTATCTTGATTTTACTAACTGATGGCAAGCCTTCTGACACTTTGGCTTATGAGCAAGCCATTCCACAAATTAAATCCTTAAATTTTGGCAATATCGTGGCTTGTGCAGCAGGGCCAAAAGCAGATCCTAATATTCTAAAAAAACTTACAGACACAGTTGTGTCATTAGACACTATGGATGCAAATAGTTTTTCTCAGTTCTTCCAATGGGTATCTGCTTCCGTAGCTCAAACCAGTGTTAGCGTGGGTGCAATCGATAATAACAGCCTGCCACCGCCACCTGATGAAATTAATATTGTATTCTAGGAAAAATTATGCGTCGTTTACCAGTTTATATTGTTGTTGATATCTCTGAAAGCATGGCTGGCGAAAATCTTCGTCAAATGCAAGAAGGCATTAGCCGCTTGGTTAATCAACTTCGCCGTGATCCTTACGCGTTGGAATCTGTTTATCTTTCTGTGATCGCATTTGCTGGGGCTGCTGGTACGCTTGCACCATTAACGGAATTAATGAGTTTTTACTCACCTCGTTTGCCGATTGGTTCTGGCACATCTATTGGTGCAGCACTTAATCATTTAATGGATTCCTTGGAAAAAGATATCGTGCGTAGTACGCCAGATAAAAAGGGGGATTGGAAACCATTGATTTACATTATGTCAGACGGTTCTCCAACAGATGATCCTACACAAGCTATTTCTCGCTGGAAACACCATTTTCAAAATAAAGCAAAGCTAATCAATATCGGCATTGGAAAATTTGCCAATCTTAATACACTAAATGAGATCAGCGACTTAACTTATCGCCTTGATGATGACGATATTGAAAAAGTTTACCGCGCTTTATGTGAATCTGTTGCTGATTCTATTTTAAGCCAAAGCCGTTCGTTAGGTGTGGAGTTACCTGTTTCGCTAAATAAAGAAATTTTAGAAAGCGGTGCAATTTCTTTAATTAAAGAAAAAGATCAATCGTTCGCCTTAGATGAAAATTATGCCATTATCGTAGGCAAATGCAGCAAAGTGAAATTGCCTTATTTAATGAAATATGAACGCATCGAGAACAGCCCATTGGACAATGCGATTTTCCAATATGTCGGCGTTTACCCTGCTGAAAAAGATTATGAAGATTGGTCTGATAATCGCCCAAATCATAGCAAAATCTCAACATCCCAACTTTGGGGTAGTGGCGGTTGCCCCCATTGTGGTGCTGCTTTTGGCTTGTGTATGTGTAGCTGCGGTCAGATTTTCTGTGCCAACGGCGAAAAAGAAGTTGTCTGCCCTGGTTGTAATGAAACATTGTATTTTAATGATGAAACCGATGATGTTAATTTCAATATTACGCGGGCAAGGGGCTAAAAATGAATGCAGTTGAGCAATTAGAGAAATTTAAAACGTGGCTAAATCAAGCGGATGAAAAATGGCTTGATGCTTTTGCAAGCCAAAATTTTACACTGATTGCCCATCTTTCAGAAATGTGGCAACGCTTTCAAACATCTACAAATTCAACGTTACTGGAAAATGATATGTTGATACTTCAACCAACAGAAATTACTCCGATACAAAAAAAAGATCTCATTATTACACTTCCAAATGCGAAGCAAGACGAACCTTACTCTTATTTAAAACCTGCCGAATTGCCTTTAGTTCAATCCATCAAAACAGAAGATGAAATTGGATTAACTTGGAATAGAGAAAACCAAACTTTGGAAGGTACTCCTACAAAAAGCGGTGAATTTTTAGTAACTTTTCAACTTGATGAAGGTCATTTAGCTCATACTACGTTGTTTGTTAATCCAAACCCTAAGTATTTATGGAAAAATATTCCTTCCGATCCTAAATCTCGTTTTTGGAAATCGGATAGTGCAAATGAAAGAATTACAACAGAGAGTGGTCAATTAATCGCAGCGCGTATGCGCGGACGTACTCACGCAATGAAAGGAACATGCTGTGATGATGATTTTACTATCGGGTATCATGAAAAATCAAAATTTCATTTCATTGCTGTTGCCGACGGTGCTGGAAGTGCAGAATTTTCTCGCCAAGGCTCAAAACTAGCTGTAGAGGCCGCAAAAGATAAATTTTTTGAATTACTGAATATTGAAGGTAAGGACTACCAAAAACTTTCCCAAAAAAACGAACCAGAACTCGCTTATATTACCAAAGTAATGTTTAAAGAAGCGGTTCAAGCCGCTTATCTTGCCCAAGAAACAGCGGCAAAAGATTATATTATTGAACATAAATCACTTTCTTGCACATTACTGCTTGCGTTTACATTGCCTTTAATTGATGGGAAATGGTTCACTGCTTGTTATTGGGTGGGAGATGGTGCAGCAGCAATCTTTGATCCCGCTATACAAAAAATCAAATTATTGGGTGAAGTGGACTCAGGACAATATTCAGGTGAAACGCAATTTTTAACCTTAGCGGAAGCCAATGCGGAAAAAATCACCGCACGCATTTATACAGATATTCGTGATTATCCCCCAATTCTGATATTAATGACTGATGGCGTTTCCGATCCTAAATTTCATAGTGATGTACAGCTCAAGACCTTTGAGGCTTGGCAAATCTTTTGGCAAGAGTTACGTGAACCATTACAAAAAGAGCAACCAGAAAAAGCCTTAGAGGAATGGCTAGATTTCTTCTCAAAAGGAGAACACGATGATCGCACTTTAGCGATATTTATTCCGCAGTCTGAGTGGCAAGCGATGACTTATACATCAACGAATAATGAAATTTTGGAGAAAGAGTCAACAATAGTGAATGAAATAGCTCCACAAGTGGCTGAAAATAATCAAGAATTTGCTAATGAAGAAGTCAGAACTACCAACATTACTCAGAACAATGAAACAAAAACAATCACGCTCCAAAAAGCAAGTGATGTACAAGTTCAAAAAGGAGCTGAGTAATGAGTAAGGTTATTACGCTCACTGCAACAAATGGTGAAACCATTCAATTTGTTGATGAAATCAAGGCTCAAGGTGGAATGAAAGATGTGATGTTCTCACCTAATAAAGATTATGTTGTTGCTTTCTTCCGAGAACCAGCCGATCTTGCCACAAAAGAGCGGTTAGAAATGATCACTTGTACATATCGCGAGAAAATCTTTAATCAAGAAGGGGGCGAATATCTTAAAAAATTATTCTGCTGGCCTACCGCCGTAGTGGAATATCAAGGAAAACTTGGTGTGGTGAGCCCTTTTTATCGTGATTGTTTTTTCTTCCAATATGGTAGCTGTAATAACGATATGTTGGGCATTAAAGGCAAAGATAAAGATGGTAAATGGTTCGCCAGTGCATCTAATCGCAATAAGTTTCTTGACTCGCGAGAGTTAGGCGATTGGATGTTGCATTTGAAAGTCTGCTTGATGCTGGCTCGTGCCGTTCGCCGTATGCATATGGCCGGATTAAGTCATAGTGACTTAGGTTACAAAAACTGCTTAATCGATCCAACAACTGGTCAAGCGAGTTTAATTGATATTGACGGCTTAGTTGTGCCAGGGAAACATCCACCAACAGTGGTGGGAACACCTGATTTTATTGCACCTGAAGTAGTGGCAACTCAACACTTAGACAAAAGTGATCCGAAACGTAAATTACCAAGTCGAACCACCGATCTACACGCATTAGCTGTTTTGATTTATATGTATTTACTTTATCGCCATCCACTTCGGGGAGATAAAGTCTTTGATATGAATGATAGCCAGCGTGATGAAGAATTAGGAATGGGAGAAAAGGCGTTATTCATTGAACACCCAACTGATCATTCTAATCGTATAAAACTAGGGAATGTTAAACCTAGCGAACAGCCTTGGAAAGACACACAAAAAATGCCTTATACCATTACTGGCCCTTATTTAAGCGAATTATTTAAACGAGCTTTTATTGACGGCTTGCATAATCCTATTGCTCGCCCGACAGCAGATGAATGGGAACAGGCATTAGTAAAAACAGTAGATTTGCTTCAGCCTTGTCAAGGCGCTAATTGTGAACAGAAATGGTATGCTTTTGATAATTCTAAATCGCCCAAATGTCCGTTTTGTGGCACAGCACATCAAGGTAAATTGCCCGTGTTAAATTTATATTCTGCTGCACCAAATGGCAGTTATCGCCCTGATAATCACAGAATTATGGTCTACAGCGGGCAATCACTTTTTAAATGGCACGCTGACAACCGCATATTTCCTAATGAAAAATTGAAAGGTGAAGATGCTAAACGCATTGGCTATTTCGTGTTACATCAAGGAAATTGGTGGCTTGTGAACGAAAATCTGACTGATATGGTAGATGTCAATACGAAACAATCTATTCCTATTGGTGGAAAAGTAAAACTCGAGGAAGGCGCCAAAATTCTTTTGAAAAAAGGCGAAGGCGGACGACTTATCGTTGTTCAAATGACTGGTTCATAAGATTTATTAACCTAATAACAACTGGAGAATTATAATATGGCAATTTCATTAACCAAAGGTCAAAACGTTTCATTAAGTAAAACTGATCCGAGCTTAAAAAATGTGTTGGTTGGTTTAGGGTGGGATGCTCGTTCAACTGATGGGCAAGACTTTGACTTAGACGCAAGTGTATTTATGGCAACAGAAAATGGTAAAGTGCCTTCTGATAGACATTTTATTTTCTATAATCAATTAGTTTCACTTTGTGGTGGTGTAGAGCATACTGGCGATAACCTCACCGGTGATGGAGATGGTGATGATGAAAGCGTGATAGTTCGCTTAGACAAAGTAGAAAGTAATATCAAATCACTTTTTATTACTGTAACTATTCACGATGCAGAAGCTCGTCGTCAAAATTTTGGTCAAGTCAGCAATGCATTCGTACGTATTGTTAATAATGATACTAGTGATGAAATTGTTCGTTTTGATCTTTCTGAAGATTACAGTACCGAAACAGCAATGGTGTTTGGTGAAATTTATCGTCATAACGGTGAATGGAAATTTCGTGCAATTGGTCAAGGATATACAGGGGGATTATATTCACTTTGTCAACAGTATGGTGTAAATGTTGGTTAATTGGAGTGAGAAATGGTTTCATTAAATAAAATTACTTTAGAAAAAAAAGGTGATTCGCATAAAATTGATTTATCGAAATCAACTGATCAGCAAATTACTATTAACTTAAATTGGACTCAACAAAAACCCTCTGGTTTCTTCAGTAGCTTATTTGGTTCAAATAAAGAGATTGATTTAGATCTTGGGTGTTACTGGGAGTTACAAGACGGAACAGCTTCACTTATTGACGGTTTGCAATTTTCCAAAGGCCGTGGCGGGTCAAGAGAACGTCTAACACACCAAGGATGTTATAGCCAAGCACCTTGGGTATGGCATTGTGGAGATGATCGGAATGGCAGCTCAGCCGAAGGTGAAAATATTTTAGTCAACTCAAAAGGTATCAGAGATCTACGTCGTTTGGTTATCTATTGTTTCATTTATGAGGGGGCTGCTAAATGGGCCGAGTCTGATGCCGTAGTAACAGTTAAAGTGCCTAACCAGCCTGAAATCGTTGTTGAAATGGGGAAACAAACTGATCCTCGCACATTCTGTGCTATTGCAACGATTGATTTTGAAGATACACAAATGTCTGTCCGTAAAGATATTAACTTCTTTAATGGACATGCTGATTGTAGTCAATATTATGGTTGGGGTTTTAACTTCTCCGCAGGCTCAAAATAAATCAAAAATCCTCTCCCCTAGTGCGGTCAGAAAAACACACAAATTTCTGATCGCACTTTTTTATATCAAAAAAACATATTTTCTAGCTAAAAGTTATTGGCGTCATCTTCTTATTTTTTTAGAAAATACTGCTCTACTTAGTTTTAAAAGAAAGGAATATTTATGCTTTTAACCGGATTACTTTGCGGAATTTTACTCGGATTTGTGATGCAGCGTGGGCGCTTTTGTATTACTGGCGCATTTCGCGATATGTATGTCACCAAAAATAACAAAATGTTTGTGGCCCTTTTATTGGCGATTACCGTGCAATCCATCGGTTTCTTTCTCTTAAAAGAAATCGGTGTATTAAATGTCGATCCGGCTGAAAATTTTGCCTTTTTAGCGGTAATTATCGGTGCCTTTGTGTTTGGCATCGGTATTGTTCTTGCTGGCGGTTGTGCGACAGGTACGTGGTACCGTGCTGCGGAAGGCTTAGTCGGCAGCTGGGTTGCGTTATTCACTTATATGTTGTTAAGTGCCATCATGCGTACTGGCCCATTAGGCGAATTCAATAAAACTTTACGCAGTATCAATATTGAACAACGCAACATTTACGATACATTCGGTATCTCACCTTGGTGGTTAGTCGCATTATTAACTTTAGTGACGGCTTTCTATGTGTACAAACATCTCAGTAAACCAAGCGTAAAAGCCGCGGCATTAAAACCGAAGAAAACGGGACTTGCTCACTTATTATTTGAAAAACGCTGGCATCCATTTTTCTCAGCAGTGCTAATCGGATTAATTGCGCTTGCAGCTTGGCCACTCAGTGTCGCTACGGGTCGTGAGTTTGGACTTGGAATCACTGGTCCATCCGCTAATATCATACAATTCCTCGTTACTGGCGACGGTAAATTTATTAACTGGGGCGTATTCTTAGTCTTAGGGATTTTTATCGGGTCATTCATCGGCGCGAAAGCAAGTAATGAATTTCGTGTTCGCGTACCGGATGCCACCACGATTCTACGCAGCGGACTCGGCGGTATTCTCATGGGGATTGGGGCAACCCTTGCGGGTGGCTGTTCTATCGGTAATGGCTTAGTCGAAACTGCCTTTTTCTCTTGGCAAGGTTGGGTCTCATTGCCATTGATGATTCTCGGCACTTGGGTAGCAGCCTATTTCACCATTATCCGTCCACAACGTTTAAAACTAGCAAAAGCATCATAAGGAGTTTATATGATCGTTAAATTACCAACACTCGGCCTTGTTTGCCCCTTTCCTCTCGTTGAAGCAAAGGAAGCTATGGCTAAGTTAAATAAAGGCGATGGCCTAGAAATTGAATTCGACTGCACACAAGCCACTGAAGCCATTCCCGCTTGGGCGGCTGAAGAAGGTTATGAAGTGACAAACTTCGAACAAATTGATGATGCGAAATGGTCAATTACCGTAATTAAATAATAAAAAAGTGCGGTCAGAAAAATATATAAATTTCTGACCGCACTTTTGCTTTAATGAATCGAAATAATTAAATCAATTCGACTGGTACTTTCACCACTAATTTTTTCACAAAACTTGATTTGCCGTTTACGGTGCAACCCGGTTTATGTGGTTCATAAGGGAAAAAGACGGCGAACATTTTTGGTAAAAGTGTTACGGTGCTTTTATCTTCAATTTGTGGAGTAAGTTGGTAATCATCGGCATCACGATATTCATCGTATAAGCTGAGATTTGGATAAGTTGCGCTTACTTCAACATTCTCTTCACCTCGAATAAGTAATTGAATATCTAGATATTTATGGTGAAGTTCAGCTTGTTTGCTATCCGCTTCAACCGTATCAAATTCCATGACATTCATATAAACTTGCTCGCTTAAATCATGACGGCCATTTTCTAATGCTTCAAGATCTAACGTGTTGAGGTGATCGCAAATGTCCGCGATAACTTTTGGTAAACCCACTTTGAAATTTGGGTTATTTAATGCACTGATAATCATAGTGTCTCCTTACGTATGTATTTGTATGAGAATATGATAACAAGTTGCTTATATTAAATAAAGTTACCAATAAATTTAAAACTCTGTATAATAAGCGAGCTTTATTTTCTGCATTAGCGTGCGGCTATCAAAAGAAATTTTTAAACGCCCAAAGTGCGGTCATTTTTTCGAGAGATTTCTTTTGCTAGTCGCAATCTGGAAAATAAAGCTTTGTTTTAAATATTATTTTGAAGGAAAACATTGTGAATCCAATTGTTAAACAATTTAAATACGGTCAACATACCGTTACTCTAGAAACCGGCGCGATTGCACGTCAAGCAACTGCTGCGGTCATGGCAAGCATGGACGATACCACGGTATTCGTGACTGTTGTGGCTAAAAAAGATGTGAAAGAAGGTCAAGACTTCTTCCCATTAACCGTAAACTACCAAGAGCGTACTTATGCGGCGGGTAAAATCCCTGGTGGTTTCTTCAAACGTGAAGGTCGTCCATCTGAAGGCGAAACGTTAATTGCACGTTTAATTGACCGTCCAATTCGTCCATTATTCCCAGAAGGTTTCTTCAACGAAATCCAAGTTGTGGCAACTGTAGTTTCTGTAAATCCACAAATCAGCCCTGACTTAGTAGCAATGATTGGTGCTTCTGCAGCATTAACCTTATCAGGAGTACCTTTCAATGGCCCTATTGGTGCGGCGCGTGTTGGTTTTATCAACAACCAATTCGTATTAAACCCAACTATGACTGAACAAAAACAAAGCCGTTTGGACTTAGTGGTTGCGGGTACTGACAAAGCCGTATTAATGGTTGAATCTGAAGCTGACATTTTAACTGAAGAACAAATGTTAGCGGCGGTAGTATTCGGTCATCAACAACAACAAGTTGTAATCGAAGCAATCAAAGAATTTGCAAAAGAAGCGGGTAAACCACGTTGGGATTGGGTTGCGCCACAACCAAACACAGATTTAATCAACAAAGTAAAAGCGATTGCAGAAGCACGTTTAGGCGATGCATATCGCATTACTGAAAAACAAGCTCGTTACGAACAAATTGATGCGATTAAAGCAGATGTGATTGCACAAATCACAGCTGAAGATGAAGAAATCAGCGAAGGTAAAATCGTGGATATTTTCACCGCACTTGAAAGCCAAATCGTTCGTGGTCGTATCATTGCAGGTGAACCACGTATTGATGGTCGTACCGTTGATACCGTTCGTGCATTAGATATTTGTACTGGTGTATTACCACGTACTCACGGTTCTGCAATTTTCACCCGTGGTGAAACGCAAGCATTAGCCGTAGCGACTTTAGGTACTGAACGTGATGCACAAATCATTGATGAATTAACGGGTGAACGTCAAGATCACTTCTTATTCCACTACAACTTCCCTCCATACTCTGTAGGTGAAACCGGTATGATCGGCTCACCAAAACGTCGTGAAATCGGTCACGGTCGTTTAGCAAAACGTGGTGTCGCTGCGGTTATGCCAAGTCTTGCAGAATTCCCGTATGTAGTACGTGTTGTATCTGAAATCACTGAATCTAACGGTTCTTCTTCTATGGCATCTGTATGTGGTGCGTCTTTAGCATTAATGGATGCGGGTGTTCCAATCAAAGCCGCTGTTGCAGGTATTGCAATGGGCTTAGTGAAAGAAGAAGAAAAATTTGTGGTTCTTTCAGATATCTTAGGTGATGAAGACCACTTAGGTGATATGGACTTTAAAGTGGCTGGTACACGTGAAGGTGTAACCGCTCTTCAAATGGACATCAAAATTGAAGGTATCACCCCTGAAATTATGCAAATTGCATTAAACCAAGCAAAAGGTGCACGTATGCACATTCTTGGCGTAATGGAACAAGCAATCCCTGCACCACGTGCAGATATTTCTGACTACGCGCCGCGTATTCATACCATGAAAATTGATCCGAAGAAAATCAAAGATGTTATCGGTAAAGGTGGTGCAACTATCCGTGCATTAACTGAAGAAACTGGCACTTCTATTGATATCGATGATGATGGTACAGTGAAAATCGCCGCAGTAGATAGCAGTGCAGCGAAAAACGTGATGGCACGTATTGAAGAAATCGTTGCTGAAGTTGAAGCGGGCGCAATTTACAAAGGTAAAGTGACTCGTCTTGCTGACTTCGGTGCATTCGTGGCTATCGTAGGAAATAAAGAAGGTTTAGTTCATATTTCTCAAATCGCTGAAGAGCGCGTAGAAAAAGTGAGTGATTATCTTCAAGTGGGTCAAGAAGTGACTGTTAAAGTGGTTGAAATCGATCGCCAAGGTCGTATCCGCTTAACCATGAAAGATCTTGCACCAAAACAAGAAACTGAAGCAGAATCTGCACCAGCAGAAGAGACTTCTGTAGAACAAGAATAATCTCACAGGGTGTGTAAAAAACCTTACACACCCGTTTTGATTATCAAACTAACTTATAAAACAATGCAATATTTTCGGTTATTCCGTTTTCTAGTTTCATTATCTAGCCTAAGTCTGACTTTATTTATTTCCGGTTGTGTGCAATCGGGAAACGTGTTTGTCGCACCAAATAAAGTTGTACTCGCGGATCAAACTCCGAATACACACTTCGAACAAGAAGTGATGATTACCCGAATCGGGCAGGTTTTATTAGTTGGTAAAATGAGTAATGAAGAACGGGCGACGCTTCACTTTGAACGTGGCGTTTTATATGATTCCCTCGGTTTATGGGGCCTCGCACGTTATGACTTTACACAAGCCCTCGCGTTACAGCCAAAGATGGCTTCCGTTTATAATTACTTAGGGCTTTACTTACTGCTTGAAGAAGATTACGACAGTGCATTAGAAACCTTTAATGCGGTGTTTGAATTGGACCCAAGTTATGACTACACCCACCTTAATCGTGGTTTAAATTTTTATTACGTCGAACGCTATAATCTTGCTGAAGACGATTTGATGAAGTTTTACGAAGCCGATACCAAAGATCCTTATCGCGTACTCTGGCTCTATTTGAACGAACAAAAATTAAAACCACAAGAAGCCCATGCCAACCTTGTTGAACGAGCTAAAGGGCTATCTAAGGACTTCTGGGGAACAAATATCGTTCAATACTATTTAGGTAATATTTCCGTGAGTGACTTGCAAGAACGGGCAACTAAATTTGCAGAAAACTCACAACAATATGCAGAAATATTAACCGAAACCTACTTTTATCTAGCAAAACAAAAACTCAATTTGGGGCAAATTGATGAAGCTGCGGCTTTATTCAAACTCGCTATTGCGAATCAGGTATATAACTTTGTTGAGTATCGTTTTGCCGTGTTAGAGCTGATGAAATTGAAACCGGCTCAAACTGACGACGAAAAAGAAGAAAAAAGTGCGGTCACAAAAACTGCTGTTTTTTAGACTTGCCTCTTTCTTTTGTAACAAATAAACCTGAAAGCGAAATTGAGCTTTCCTTACTTACATTCGAGTATTTTAATGACAGACAAAATCACTTTTAATGATTTAGGCTTGCCTGAATTCATTCTAAAAGCCGTTTCTGACCTTGGTTTTGAAACACCTTCGCCAATCCAACAAGCTTGTATTCCTGCTCTTTTAGAAGGCAGAGATGTACTTGGTATGGCACAAACCGGTAGTGGTAAAACTGCCGCATTCTCTTTACCTATTTTGGCAAAAATTGATCCTGCCGCAAAACATCCACAATTATTGGTGATGGCACCAACGCGTGAACTTGCAATTCAAGTTGCTGATGCTTGTGAACATTTCATGAAATATGCAAAAGGCATCAACATCGTGACCCTTTATGGTGGTCAACGCTATGACATTCAATTACGTGCATTAAAACAAGGTGCACAAGTTGTTGTAGGTACACCAGGTCGTATTTTGGATCACATCCGTCGTAACACATTAAATCTTTCTGAATTAAAAGCGATCGTTCTTGATGAAGCCGATGAGATGCTTCGCATGGGCTTTATTGACGATGTAGAAACCGTTATGGCTGAATTACCGGAAGAACACCAAACAGCCCTTTTCTCAGCGACTATGCCTGAGCCAATTCGTCGTATCACAAAACGCTTCATGAACAACCCACAAGAAGTGAAAATCAAAGTAAATAACGATAATGCGCCAGATATTGAGCAAAATTGTTGGTATGTTCAAGGTTTCCGTAAAAATGAGGCATTATTACGTTTCTTAGAAGTGGAAGAGTTTGATGCAGCAATCATTTTTACCCGTACCAAAACGGGTACACTTGATGTGACCGAATTATTAGAAAAACACGGTTTCCGTGCTGCGGCATTAAACGGTGATATGACTCAGCAATTACGTGAGCAAACCTTAGATCGCTTACGTAATGGTAGCCTTGATATCGTCGTTGCAACCGATGTGGCTGCGCGCGGTATTGATATTGAACGAATCAGCCTTGTAGTGAACTATGACATCCCACTTGATGCAGAGTCTTACGTTCACCGTATCGGCCGTACTGGCCGTGCTGGTCGTTCTGGTCGTGCATTATTATTCGTTGAACCACGTGAACGCCGTTTACTTCGCAATATCGAACACTTGATGAAAAAACCAATCAATGAAGTTGAATTGCCAAATCATGAAGTATTGCAAGCCTGTCGTCGTAAAAAATTCCAAGACAAGATCACCAAGCAATTGGAACATCACGATCTGGAAATGTATCGTAGCTTATTGGAAGATTTATTCACGGCAGATCAGGATCAAGAAGATATTGCTGCAGCCATGTTGATGTTACTTCAAGGAAAACAAAAACTCATTCTTCCACCTGATCCACCAATGGATAAACGTCGTCGTGACCGTCATGATCGCGGTGATCGTCGTGAAAATCCACGTTCAGCTGAACGTCGTGGTGAACGTAAAGGCTACGGCACACCACAGCCGATGGATTTATATCGCATCGAAGTAGGTCGTGCAGATGGTGTAGAAGTGCGTCATATCGTAGGTGCGATCGCAAATGAAGGTGATATTAACAGCCGTTACATTGGCCATATCAAACTTTACGATGACTACTCTACTGTTGAATTACCACAAGGTATGCCAAAAGAATTGCTCCAACAATTCGGAAAAACTCGCGTTTTAAATAAACAAATGCAAATGAGCTTTATGGGTGCAGCACAGTCAGACAATAGACGTGGTGGCAATGACTTTGGTGGAAAAGGTCGCCGTAATGAACGTGGAGACCGAGGCCAAGATCGCTTCCGTGGTGAGCGTAATGGTGAACGTCGTCAGCGTAAATTTAACGATAAAAACGACCGCACTTTTAATGAACGTGGTCGCCGAGATCGCCAACGTTAATCCTTATTTAACAGCCCCTTGAAGTAAAAGGGGCTTTTTTATTGTCTTAATTCTCGTTACAATCGTCTCTTATCTCAATTTATAAGGTTTATCTATTGAAAGGTCTATTTTTACGTATTATTGCTGCCTTTGCATTATTACTTTGGGCAGTGGATATGGTGTTCCCTTGGCAAAAAATTATGCAATCGGAGCAAAATCCTTACACTGCGATCAAAAATCGCGGTAGCCTTATTGTCGGTACCATTAACAATCCCATTTACTATTTTATTGGGAATGAGGGCGAATCTGGCTTGGAATACGAATTAGCAAAAAACTTTGCTGATTACTTAGGGGTTCGCTTACAAATTAAAACCTTAGAAAATAACGATCAACTTTTTAACGAATTAGAGAACAACAATATTGATATTGCTGCCGCGAATCTTTTGTTCCAGCCTCAACGCGCAGAAAAATTTCAGTTAGGGCCCTCTTATACTTCTGCCTCTTGGCAGCTTGTGTATAAAAAAGGTGAAAATCGCCCGAAAGATTTAGCTCAAGTCCAGCAAGAAATTATCATTTCTGCGGGAGAAGACTTAGAAAAATTATTATCCCAAGCACAGAAAAAACTCCCTGCACTCAAATGGCAAAATAACAAACAATTGACTCAAGAGGAATTATTGATTCAAGTAGCTGAAGGGAAAATTCCTTATACCATTGCAAATAGTATTGATGTGGCGGCAGCACAACAAATTCGCCCTAACTTAGCGATTGCATTTGACCTAACGGATGAAATGACCGTGCATTGGTATCTCTCCAATAAATCCTATAATGAGTTGCAAGCTGGCTTGTTGGATTTTATGAATAATGCCATTGAAACAGGATTAATTGATCGCATTGAGGAAAAATATTTCCGCCATATTACTGCCTTTGACTATGTAGATACTCAGGCTTATTTAGAGGCAGTTGAAAAAATTCTCCCTCAATATCAACCGCTCTTTGAAAAATACAAAGGGAATTTAGACTGGCGATTATTAGCCGCTGTAGCCTATCAAGAATCGCATTGGGACCCTTATGCCACATCTCCAACAGGTGTGCGCGGGATGATGATGCTTACCAAAGATACAGCTGTGCGGATGAATATTAATAATCGCACGGATGCCGAACAAAGTATAAAAGCGGGATCGGAATATTTGCATTGGCTACTCGATCAAATGCCTGACAGTATTCCAGAAGAAGATCGAATTTGGTATTCTTTAGCGGCATACAATATGGGGTTAGGGCATATTTTGGACGCGCGTCGCTTAACCAAAAAATTAGGCGGTAACCCAGATAACTGGTTAGATGTAAAAAATAATCTTCAGCTATTATCGGAAAAGCGTCATTATTCAAACTTAAAATATGGCTACGCTCGCGGCTATGAGGCCTACCAATATGTCGAAAATATTCGACGTTACATGAATAGTATTGTGAATTATCATCGCGTTCAAGAAAACCAAGCGACTGCAACAGAGTAAGTGCGGTCAGAAAAAACAATGTTTTATTGAACTCAAAGAAAACAAGGAGAAAAAGATGTTAAAACGAAAAACCTTTTTAAAGAAAAAAGCATCAAGAGATATTTCAGCCTCACGTAATTTACGTCTAAGACGTTTTAAACACCGTAAAGCACAACAATTCCAACGCCATGCATTACAATTAGTGATTCAAGATATCTAAAAAAGGGCGAACATCATGTTCGCCCTTTTTATTTATTCATTATCCTTTATTTTTCAAAAGAATCTTTCAAACGCTCATCTGCTCGGCGGGATTCGCCTTTATGTTGAAGTTTATTTAATTGGCGTTCTAATTTTTCTTCAACTTCATTGATCGCTTTATACATATCATCAGCCGTTGCAGTGGCTAACAGATTACCTAACGGGGTTCCAATTGAAGCCTCTACAGAAAAGCCGTTTGGCACTTTACTTAAAACAAAGTGCGGGCTAATCAATTGAGTGTGCCATTTCTCTAATTTTGCAAGTCTTCCCTCCACATGTTCACGAATTGCAGGGGTGATTTCCATTTGTTTACTTGTGATATTGAGTGTCATAGCATTTACCTCTTTTGCTTAAATGAACCCTTCGGTTCCGTTCATCTTTAATAACAACATATCGACCTTGAACCACTTTTTCAAGTGCTTTTAGGTAAATAAAAAAACAAATGTTCAAAAATATGATCGGGATCTAATTTCTGAAAAAATGTGATTTCATTTCCGTGTAAACTTGTTATGATGTAAAGCTGTAAACAACAAAGGGAAGCGTTCAGCTTCCCTTTTCTTTTTACGATATGAATTAGGCTAATTCATCTTGATCATGTTGTGTGGCTTTTAAACGTTCAAAGTAATCTTTGGTTTCTGAAATAATCTCTTTGCGTAAACCAATTAATGCGACTAAGTTCGGGAAGGCCATTAAACCATTCACAATATCCGCTAAGATCCAAATTAAATCTAAAGTAAGGAATGAACCTGCTCCGACTAAAACAATAAACATGAAGCGATACAATTTAATACCACGAATACCAACTAAGTAAAGGAAACAACGCTCACCGTAGTAGCACCACCCTAAAATAGTGGTGAAAGCAAAGAATAATAATCCTACTGTTACAATCGTTGCACCAAATGATGTACCTAATCCCTGTGCAAAAGCATAGTTAGTCACACTTGCACCTGAGAGCTCTGGGTTACTCCATGCTCCCGTAATAACTAGCACTAAGCCCGTCATCGTACATACGATGATGGTATCTAAGAATGTCCCTGTCATCGAAATTAAACCTTGGCGAACGGGCTCTTTCGTTTGCGCTGCTGCGGCTGCGATTGGCGCACTTCCTAAACCTGATTCATTTGAGAAAATACCGCGCGCCACACCCGATTGAATGGCTTTCATCACGGTAAAGCCAACTGCACCACCTAAAGCTGCCTGAGGATTAAACGCACTCTGAATAATTAATGAAATTGCAGCAGGTAATTTATCGTAATTAACGATTAAGATGATAATTGAGGTCGTCACATAACCCAGCGCCATAAAAGGCACAATGACTGCAGAAGCTCTCGCAATACGTCTTACTCCACCAAGAATAATCATAGCGACCAATACCGTCACCACAGTTGCACTAATCACAACAGGCACGTTAAAGGTGTCTTGCATCGCATGCGTAATCGCATTCACTTGAGGGAAAGTACCGATACCGAAAAAGGCCACCAACACCCCAAATAACGCAAATAATTTCGCTAACCATTTGATACCAAGACCACGTTCGATGTAATACATTGGTCCACCAGCCATAAAACCGTATTTATCGCGCACACGATATTTCACTGCAAGCAAACATTCGGCATATTTGGTTGCCATGCCTAATAATGCAACTAGCCACATCCAAAAAATCGCGCCAGGTCCACCCGCTTGTACTGCGGTCGCTACACCCACGATATTCCCTGTACCAATGGTTGCCGCTAATGCGGTACAAAGTGCAGCAAAAGAAGACACGTCCCCTTTGCCTTTATTTGCACCACGAGCAAATAAATAGCCCAAGGCACGAGGCAAATAACGAATTTGCAAAAAGCCTAAACGAAGGGTGAGATAAAGTCCGGTTCCGGACAAAAGAATAAGTAGGGGCGGTCCCCATATAAAGCTACTAACAGCCGATAAGATTGTCTGTAATGACATTGATGATTCCTCGTCGTTTAAAATACAAATAAACTCGACAAGGAGACAAGAAGAATCCCGATAGAAATATATTGATAATACGGATTGTCTTTTGCCCCTGTCCTTTTGCCTGAGCGTTTGGAAAACAATCGAAAAATCGACCGCTCTTTTGCGCCTTCGGCGTCCATTTACATCGATAAAATGCAATGGATCTCTCCAAGGGTTCGTCCAGTAACAGTCCCTGCAATCTTGCGATTGCGCCTGAAAGATTTTACCTCGTCGGCGTAGGGGCAATTCCCTACTCTCCAGCTACCTTCTTCCGAACTCACTTTTTACGTTTTATTTTTTATCGCAAAAAGTGTCGCGAATTTTAGCAAACTTGAAAGGCTAACTCAATGGATTGACAAAAAAAGGCTTAGATAACAAGGTGAAAGCAGATAAAAACAAAGTGCGGTCAAAAATTTTCTTATTTTTTGACCGCTCTTTTTTTTAATCAAAAAAGAAAGGCAGGTCATTACCTGCCTTTCTTTTTTGATTAAAAAAAAGAAAGGCAGGTCATTACCTGCCTTTATCCATTTTAATAATTATAAAATCTCTTTTGCTTTTGCTACCACGTTATCTACGGTGAAACCAAAGAGTTTAAATAATTGATCTGCTGGTGCTGATTCGCCAAAGCTGTTCATGCCTACTACACGACCTTCAAAGCCAACGTATTTATACCAGAAGTCTGCAATACCTGCTTCGATTGCAACACGTTTAGTTACAGCAGCTGGTAATACGCTTTCACGGTACGCTGCATCTTGTTTATCGAAACGGTTAGTGCTTGGCATAGAAACTACGCGTACTTTTTTACCTTCAGCACTCAACACATCTGCAGCTTTCACTGCTAATTCCACTTCAGAACCAGTCGCAATGAAGATTAACTCAGGTGTGCCATCACAGTCTTTTAATACATAAGCACCACGTTTAACTGCCTCTAATTGTGCAGAAGTGCGGTCCATTTGTGCTAAGTTTTGACGGGTAAAGATCAACGCACTTGGGCCATCTTGACGCTCAACCGCTTGTTGCCATGCGATGGCTGATTCCACTTGGTCACATGGACGCCATGTTTCAAGATTTGGAATTAAGCGTAATGATGTAGTTTGCTCAACTGGTTGGTGAGTTGGTCCATCTTCGCCTAAACCGATCGAGTCGTGTGTATAAACAAAGAGTGAGCGTTGTTTCATTAATGCCGCCATACGCACCGCATTGTGTGCATATTCGTAGAACATTAAGAAAGTTGCGCCATAAGGAATGAAACCGCCGTGTAAAGCAATACCATTCATGATCGCAGACATACCAAACTCACGCACACCATAGTTGATATAGTTACCGCCTACGTTTTCGTGTGCACGAATTGGTTTAGAACCGCTCCATAACGTTAAGTTAGAGCTTGCTAAGTCTGCAGAGCCACCTAAGAACTCAGGTAATACATGTGCATAAGCTTCGATTGCATTTTGTGATGCTTTACGGCTCGCAATGCTTGCAGGATTCGCTTGTAATTTTTCAATGAACGCTTTAGATTCTACTGTCCAATTTGCCGGTAATTCACCGTTTACACGACGTGTAAATTCTGCAGCAAGTTCTGGATATGCTTTTGCATAAGCCGCAAATTTTTCTTCCCAAGATTTTTCTGCTGCAGCGCCTTTTTCTTTCGCAGACCATTCTGCATAGTACTCAGCCGGAATTTCAAATGGAGCATATTCCCAGCCTAGAGCTTTACGGGTTAATGCGATTTCTTCATCACCTAATGGTGCACCGTGGCAATCATGAGAACCTGATTTATTTGGTGAACCAAAACCGATGATGGTTTTACAAATAATTAATGTTGGTTTTTCTTTTTCTGCTTGAGCAAGAATGGTTGCGGCACGAATTTGTTCTGCATCGTGACCATCTACATTACGAATTACTTGCCATCCATAAGCTTCAAAACGTGCTGCAGTATCATCACTGAACCAACCATCAACATGACCATCAATCGAAATGTTGTTGTCATCGTAGAATGCGATTAATTTTCCAAGGCCTAATGTTCCTGCTAAAGAGCAAGCTTCATGAGAAATCCCTTCCATTAAACAGCCATCACCTAAGAACACATAAGTGTGGTGGTCTACGATTTCATGACCTTCACGGTTAAATTGACCTGCTAATGTTTTCTCAGCAATCGCCATGCCCACGGCATTAGTGATACCTTGGCCTAACGGACCAGTTGTGGTTTCCACACCTGGTGCATAACCATATTCTGGATGGCCTGGGGTTTTAGAATGTAATTGACGGAATTGTTTTAAATCTTCGATAGAAAGATCATAGCCTGTTAAATGTAATAAGCTATAGATCAACATTGAACCGTGGCCATTAGAAAGCACAAAACGGTCGCGATCGGCCCATTTAGGATTGTTTGGGTTATGTTTTAAAAAATCGCGCCATAATACTTCAGCGATATCCGCCATTCCCATTGGTGCACCTGGGTGGCCTGATTTTGCTTTTTGTACTGCATCCATTGATAGCGCACGAATTGCGTTGGCGAGTTGTCTACGAGTTGCCATGTTTTTCTCCTATCTAAATAATTCCGAGTATTCTAACCTATTTACTGATTGACTTGAGCAATATCTGCAATTTTATTTACCTTGATCAAATTCTACGACGACGTTGATGAAAACGCTGGCTACTCGATTTACCTTGTAAATTAACTACCGTTTTAGTTTCCACTGGTTTTCGATATGTTCGACGATAATGACTTAAAAAATAATGAATGGAACTGGCAAATAAAGCGCCTAATAAAAAGACCACCACAATTTCACCATATAAACGATGGAAGACTTGATTAATTTTGCTCTGCGTCGTTTGAGCATATTGCGCGTCAAATGTCACCCGCAAAAAGCCACGAACAGCATTATTGGAAGCAGAGTAAATGGGCTCAACAATTTGCTGTGTTGAAAATTCACCTTCATTTTTATGTTCTAGGCCAAGTTGCTCACGAAGATTGCCGGTATTAGTACTTTGTGCCAATTCTTTGCCGTTATAATCATAAATGGTCGCATCAAGCACAAAATTCTCTTTAACTAAATTATCTAAATTTTCAACGAGCTGATCGGATTTAGCATTATTGGTTAATAAAACTGAAAATAAATTGGCTTGCTGACGAACCAAAGTATGCGATAAATTTGCGACTTGATTCACACTTGAAAGCTGTGAACCAATCTTAAATTGTTTCACACCAAACAAAATCACGGCCATGGCACCGATACAAAGCAGCACGATGAGCCCAAACATCAATGATTTTTGAAGTTTTTCTTTAATTAATTGCACGTTGTTTTTCCATTTTTTCGCCAAGATCGGCTAGAATAGATGAGTATTCACAATTTACAGGATTTTCTATGCAAATTCAAAACCTTGCAAGCATTACCCAAAAATATCCCAAATTCCCCACCGCACTTTCGTCTGATTTGCCTCGCTCCGATGAATCGCATGTGTTTATTTTATACGGTACAACGCTGAATTTAGCGAAATTACTCGAATTTCAACAAAAGTGCGGTCAATCTTTCCAGTGTTTTGATGCATGGAACGTTGAAAAAAATACCATTGTCCTTTTAAAAGGCAAATGGCTAGCCAATTTTATTGCCCATGCTCACGACCTGCAATTAGACATCGCCAAACTGGATTTTGATGCAAAATTATCAGAAAAAGGTTTATTGGTAATGGATATGGATTCTACGGCGATTCAAATTGAATGTATCGATGAAATTGCTAAACTGGCTGGCACAGGTGAATTAGTTTCTGCCATTACTGAAAGCGCAATGCGTGGAGAGCTCGATTTTGAACAAAGTTTGCGTCGACGTGTGAGAACACTTAAAGGCGCACCAGAAACGATTTTGCAACAAGTACGTGAAAAATTACCGTTAATGCCGGGCTTAATTGAAACCATTAAGACATTACAACAACATGGTTGGAAAACTGCCATTGCTTCTGGTGGTTTTACCTATTTCGCCGATTACTTAAAAAGTTTATTAAACCTCGATTTTGCGGCGTCTAATCAATTTGAAATTATTGATGGCACGCTGACTGGCAATGTAAAAGGTAACGTGGTCGATGCACAATACAAAGCGAATACCTTGCAAAAACTCGCTGAAGAATACAACATTCCACGCAAAAATACCCTTGCTATTGGTGATGGCGCTAATGATTTAGCGATGATGAAGGTCGCCGGATTAGGCGTAGCATTCCATGCCAAACCGAAGGTGCAACAACAAGCACAAATTGTGGTAAACTTTGCTGACTTAACCGCACTTTTATGTCTTTTAAGTGCAAATGATCGAATTTAATTCATTTTGGGAGAAAACTTATGCCATCTTTTGATATCGTATCTGAAATTACTATGCACGAAGTGCGTAATGCGGTTGAAAATGCAAACCGCGTATTAAGTACACGTTATGATTTCCGTGGTGTGGAAGCCGTCATTGAATTAAATGAAAAAAGCGAAACAGTGAAAGTGACCACAGAATCTGATTTCCAATTAGAACAATTAATTGAAATCTTGATTGGTGCGTTTGTAAAACGTGGCATTGAGCATAGCTCATTGGATATTCCAACAGAAAGTGAACATCACGGTAAACTTTACACCAAAGAAATCAAATTAAAACAAGGGATTGAACCAGAGATGGCGAAAAAAATCACTAAATTAGTGAAAGATTCAAAAATCAAAGTTCAAACTCAAATTCAAGGTGAACAAGTACGCGTAACCGGCAAATCCCGTGATGATTTACAAGCTGTTATTCAATTAGTGAAAGGCGCTGAATTAGGTCAACCATTCCAATTTAATAACTTTAGAGATTAATTTAATGAAAAAATATCTTTGGGTATTTTGGGCTGCCGTTCCACTATGTTCGTTCGCAAATGAGAATGCCATGAATCTCGGTGATAGCGTCATTGATGTTGTAAAATGTGAAAGCACCAAAGGGGAAAAACTTTGGGTCGCGCTAAATAATCTTAAAACATTCACTTACATGAAAAACGATGTGAATGTGGCTGATCAAACGATAGATAATGCTTACTTACAAGCTTATGCCACAGAAGCGACTCTTTTTCTTCCACCAACAGAAAATAATCAGTTGTGGACGATAATAAAAGAAAGAGCAGTAGATAAGACGAGCATCAGTCAAGTTACTATCGATTTGCGTAATAAGAAAGGTAAGCTAATTTCTCATGCTGCTTGCAAACGAAATGACGAGACTTTTTCATTATTAATGGGATCGAGTTTCGATATAAAAGAGCCTACCGATAAAATCCTTGAATTAATGGATCCACTTCCACAATAAAACTAAAGAGCGGTCAAAAAACACAACATTTTTTGACCGCTCTTTTTATTTGCGTTAATTAAGCTAATCTCGCTTTTGCTTCTGCAATCGCTTCTGCTACACGAAGTGGTGAAACCCCACCTTTCGCACAACGTTTATCTAAACAAGATTGTAGTGAAAGAATGTCATATACATCATCCCCTACCACATCACTGAATTGACGGAATTCAGGAATGGTTAAGTCTTCCAAGGCTTTGCCTTTTTCAATGGCATAAACCACGGTTTCACCGACAATATGGTGAGAATCACGGAATGGTACACCTTTTGCTACAAGATAATCTGCTAGCTCTGTTGCATTTGAGTAGCCTTTTAAAGCAGCTTCACGAGTACGATCGGTATTCACTTTTAATTCATCTAATACAAAAGTCGCCATATCTACGCAATCTTGCCAGGTATCTAACGCATCAAAGATCCCTTCTTTGTCTTCTTGCATATCTTTGTTATACGCTAACGGTAAACCTTTTAAGGTCATCAACATACCTGTTAATGCGCCCATGACACGCCCCGCTTTACCACGAATCAATTCACAAGCATCCGGATTTTTCTTTTGTGGCATTAAAGAGGAACCTGAAGTCACACGATCGGATAATTCCACAAAATTCGCTTCACCACTGTTAAAAATGATCATATCTTCTGCGAAACGAGAAAGGTGCGCCATACTTAAAGATGCCGTTGAAAGTAATTCCACAATATGGTCACGATCAGACACACTATCCAAACTATTACGCGTCGCAAAAGCAAAACCTAAATCTGAGGCTAATTGTTCACGATCGACTGCATAGGCAGTTCCCGCAAGTGCGCCACTGCCTAATGGACAGCTATTCATGCGTTTATAAGCATCAGCGAGACGTGAATAATCACGCTCAAACATTTCCACATAAGCCATACACCAATGGGCAAAAGTGATTGGTTGTGCTCGTTGTAAATGGGTATAACCCGGCATCACCGCATCTTGCGTATTTTCAGCAGTTTGTACCAAGTGGCGTTGAAGATTACGAACAGACTCTTGTAACTCGATTACACGCTGTTTGCACCACATTTTGATATCGAGTGCAACTTGGTCATTACGGCTACGACCCGTGTGTAATTTTTTACCTAAATTACCCACTTTATCGATAAGCTTACTTTCCACCCAGCTATGAATATCTTCTGCATCATCCTGCAAAATCGCTTGTGGATTTGACCGCACTTCGATTAATAATTCATTTAAGGCAACGTCTAGCTGTTGTTGCTCTTCAGCACTCAATACACCGACATTGACTAAAGCTTTAGACCAGCCAATGGAGCCTTCAATATCTTGCTCTGCCAAGCGATAATCAAAACGCAGGCTATCATTAAAATCTTTAAAACGTTTATCTGTCGCTTGTGTAAAACGACCACCCCAGAGAGCCATAGGTTATCCTTCTCTTAATACTAAAATTGATTAATTATTCAATTATTACGCATAATTAATCAATATGCAATAATAATCTCTTCATAGTTTGCTATTTTACCCTGTTTTTTCTAACAAAAACTAGACAGTATTAAATTTTAGTGGTAATTTACGCACCATTCTTAAGGGCATTGCCCACCATTCAAACATTTCAGTATTATCAACTCTTATTCGTTCCAACATTATTAATTATGCATCTTACAGAACTTAAAAATACGCCTGTTTCTGATCTTGTGAAACTTGGCGAAGAACAAATGGGTTTGGAAAATCTTGCCCGTTTACGTAAACAAGATATTGTTTTTGCTATTTTGAAACAACACGCAAAGAGCGGTGAAGATATTTTTGGCGGCGGCGTGTTGGAGATTTTACCCGATGGTTTCGGTTTCTTACGCTCCGCAGATAGTTCCTACCTTGCTGGTCCTGATGACATCTACGTTTCTCCAAGTCAAATTCGTCGCTTCAATCTTCAAACTGGTGATAAAATCGAAGGTAAAATCCGTCCACCAAAAGAAGGCGAACGCTATTTTGCACTTTTAAAAGTCGACCAAGTCAACGATGACAAACCTGAAGTCTCTCGCAGCAAAATTCTTTTCGAAAACTTAACCCCATTACACGCAAATTCTCGTTTAAGAATGGAACGTGGTAATGGTTCAACCGAAGATTTAACCGCGCGTATTTTGGATTTAGCCTCTCCGATTGGTAAAGGTCAGCGTGGTCTTATTGTGGCTCCACCAAAAGCCGGTAAAACCATGTTGCTACAAAATATTGCACAAAGCATCACACACAACTACCCTGAATGTGAACTTATCGTACTTTTAATCGACGAGCGTCCAGAAGAGGTAACAGAAATGCAACGTTCAGTAAAAGGTGAAGTGATTGCTTCAACCTTTGATGAACCTGCCGCTCGTCACGTTCAAGTGGCTGAAATGGTTATCGAGAAAGCAAAACGTTCTGTTGAGCACAAAAAAGACGTGGTGATTTTACTCGACTCTATTACGCGTTTGGCACGTGCTTACAATACCGTTACACCAGCGTCTGGTAAAATTCTTTCTGGTGGTGTGGATGCAAATGCATTGCATAGACCAAAACGTTTCTTTGGTGCTGCACGTAACGTAGAAGAAGGCGGGAGTTTAACCATTATTGCAACCGCACTTGTAGATACCGGTTCAAAAATGGATGAGGTTATCTTTGAAGAATTTAAAGGTACCGGTAACATGGAATTACATCTTTCTCGCAAAATCGCTGAAAAACGTGTGTTCCCAGCAATCGACTTCAACCGTTCAGGTACGCGTAAAGAAGACTTACTTACCACACCAGATGAATTACAAAAAATGTGGATTCTTCGCAAAATCCTTAACCCAATGGGTGAAGTGGAAGCGATGGAATTCCTCATCGACAAACTTATGGTGGCGAAAACCAACGATGAGTTTTTTGAAATTATGAAGCGGTCTTAATTCTGACCGCACTTAAAAACAAAAAAGGCTTGGAAAACCAAGCCTTTTTTATTTTGCGAATTATTCGCCCAAACGCTCTTTAATACGAGCTGATTTACCTGAACGTTCACGTAAGTAGTAAAGTTTAGCTTTACGTACTGCACCTTTACGTTTAACAGCGATAGAATCTACAGCTGGAGAGTGAGTTTGGAATACACGCTCAACACCTACACCGTTAGAAATTTTACGTAAAGTGAATGCTGAGTGCAAGCCACGGTTACGAATTGCAATAACCACGCCTTCGAATGCTTGCAAACGACGTTTGCTACCTTCAACTACCCATACTTTAACTTCTAAAGTATCACCTGGGCGGAAGCTAGGTACGTTTTGTTTTAATTGTTCTTGTTCAAGTTGTTTGATAATGTTAGACATTGTTTGATCCTTTATTGATCCTAGATGTAACTGAAACTAACTGTTATGTTCGGCTTGCGCCTCTTTTAACAGCTTACGTTGTTCGTCAGTCAGAGCTAGGCCTTCTAAGAGCTCAGGGCGTCGGAGCCACGTTCTTTGTAGCGATTGCTTTAATCGCCATTTCCGAATTTCTTCGTGATGTCCCGACATCAGCACTGGTGGTACAGTTAATCCTTCTAACACTTCCGGTCTGGTGTAATGCGGACAATCTAATAAACCATCAGCAAAAGAATCTTCTTCTACAGAGGCTTGCTTGCCTAATACACCGGGAATAAAACGCGCAACAGCATCAATTAATG
>JAHZCD010000004.1:0-25163 GCA_019423025.1 Haemophilus sp.
ATCCTAAGCTTTCAGCTTGTTGAGTTGAAGTAATGATCGCACCTTTTAAATCTGTATGATTTTTTACATTCACATCATAGCCTTCATCACCTGAATAAATTCCTGCCTGTTCATTCACAGATGCATGGTTTGAATTCATTTTAGACTTACTATAACCACCATCAGCAGAAAAACCATAACCAACTGTTATTGAACCATTTACGTTCATTTGTTTTCCATCATAGCTTGCTTTATTTTGCAAGCTCTCAATATTGAGGTTTTCCGCACTAAGCTCTACTCGTTTTCCTTGGATACTTGAACCAATTACATTAGCATCTCCACCTGCCTGAATCACGGTTTTACTTTGGATATCACCTACATGACTTGCTACATATGTAGTTTCATCACCATTACCATAACCTTTACCATAGTTTCCACCTACAGTTAATCCAGCTGAAACACCTTTTCCAATATCAATAGCAACCCCAGCGTTAAATCCACTGGATTTGTTAGTACTACGCTCTTGATGTGTTTGCTCTGCTGCTTTGATATTTACTTGATTATCAGCAATTAAAGTTGTTCCTTGTTTTCCCCATATATCAGATCCAACAACATCAATATTTGATGCTTTACCCGCTCCTGTAGCGATGATATTCACTTTACCGCCAGCATTGACTTGAGACTTAGCAGCAGTATTACCCACAGTATGTGTTCTGGATTCACTTTGTTGTTGACCATAAGTGATTGAAATTTTGAGCCCCGTAGAACCACCAGCGGCTTGCCCAGCACCACTAGCCGCACCAGCTAACTCACCTAGAGCTTGGCCTGCTTGAACCACGTTATATGCGCTATTCGCTGCTGTCATTGCATTTACTCGAGCATGTTTACTTTTCCCTATCATTTCAGCTGATTTAGCGACTCCCTGAATAGCTGAAATCACTGGAGAACTTAAGGAAATAGTAACGCCTTTTTGCTGAAAAGTTTGCTTAGTATTCGTTTCATATTTATTATCTGCTGCTTTAATTTCAGCTTTTTGAGCTAGAATATTTACATCACCTTCTATCGCTTTCACAGTACTCGCTGTTTGTGCGTATGATTGCTCAGCAATCATTGTAGTATTACCCTTGAGGCTACCAACTTGACTACTTTGGGCATAAAGCTTAGTTTGGTCACTTTCCGTGGTTTGTTTTTGGGTACCAAAAGCAACCCCTATACCAGCACCTAGCATCCCTGATTTTTTCTTGCTATAAAAATCATCAGAGTAAACTCGGTTCTCAGCCTCACGAATATCAATATTCTTACCCTTCACCGTCAAGCCATTACCTGCAGCCACATTTGAGCCCTGAATAGTGACATTACCTTTGCTTGAATGAAGATAAATCTTATCTGCATCTAAATTTGAGGCTTCCGCAACATCATAATCGTGTTTATGTCGATAAACTTCTGTCGTTGAGCTTGTTAAACCTCTAGATTTACTTTTGGATGCACTCGACAACTGCTCTTTATAACGTGCTTCTTGAATATTGATATTACCGTCAGAAAGTACATTCATGGTGCCATTACTGGTTACCGAAACACCTCGCATTTCAACCGCACTTTTACCTACAGCATCAAGATTTCCTGTAACATTTAACTGACTGCCAACTTCTTGTTTTTGATCAAGCTTATAGTAATTATCTGCATTTGGTACGTAATGCTCTTTATTTTCAGTTTCTACCGTACCAAAATTCAATGCTTTACCTGCAGAGAAAACCACATTTCCATTCACATCTACATTTGCACCTTTTACAGTAATATTTTCAGTCGCAATAAAGCTAGCACTGCCTTTTTTGTTATCATTGCCAACCTTTACAGATGCTTGTTGTGTTAGTGATTTTTGGTAAAAATCAGGTGTGTTTTCTGTTTCACTCGTGGTACTTTCAATATTAATATGCTTTCCTTGAGCAACTAAATGATCTGTTGCATTTAACTCTCCACCAAGATTATTGAGCATATTTTTAGCTACCAAATAAAGTTCTCGACCCTGTAAGCGACCACCTAAGTTCTCAATATTATTTGCGGCTAAGCCTGTTAGATTACGTCCAGAAATTACGCCACTATTTTGTACATCACCTTTGATATTCATAATGACATCATTGGCAGAAATCACTGCACCTCGACTATCAATATCGGTATTACGTCCAACAACGTAAACCTGTGGCACTAATACTTCTTTCTTAGAACCATCTTTTAAAGTCACTTCACGTTTTACCATCCAAACCATATCAGAAGTTAACTCTTTCATCTGAGAAGATGTCAAAGCAACGCCTGGTACTAAATTCATTTTTTGGGCGTAGTATGCCCCGTTATCCATCAAGGCTTTATATTGGTCATAATCGGAAGAGTAATTTTCTAGAAAACGTCTACCAGTGAGCTGATTAATTTGTTCGTTTACTAAACGTTGTTCATAAAAACCATCGCCCAAACGTTTAAGCATATTTTGTGGATCATTGCGCAACTGTTTGAACATATAATCAGAACTGAGCCATTTAGATTTCTGTGTAAAACGCGGATCTGTTTCAACCAAAAACTGTCCTGATACCTCAGGGTTGATTTTATAAAGGCTTGCCTGTGGCAATGAAATATCTGGTAAATGCGTTTTGATATCAAGGTTATCTTTATTTTTCATCACTCCAGACGTGATTGCTTCTAGATTAACGCGGTGAACATTTAAATCTGTATTTAAAGGTGTTTTCTCCGCTAATGAAATGCCTTGGAAATCTGATTTATCCCCAACAATTATGCCAGTAGACTCCACCGGCTCACCTATTTTTAAAAGTTCCAGCCCAAATTTGAACGGTTCGACAGGTAAGAGGCGGTCAATTTTTTGTTCATCTCCTCCATACACAGCCCAAACTTTTTTACCTCTCGAACCATGATGACGATGTTCTTTTTTAATATCTTTTTTCAAACCGATATCTCGACGATGAATTTCACCATCAACATCAATATTACTCAGTTTTAGTAATCCTTGACTTACTGTACTGACGGGTTCCTTAATCGCCTTATCCGCTAAATATAAGGTGTCACCAATCACAATTCGAGAGTGTTTATTCGTATACTCCCCCCCTTCCAAATGTAAAGATTGCCCGATAAGCAATTTACTGGGATCTTGGTGTTCAATGGTATTAGTATCTGTGGTTCGAATGTAATCTTGTTTCAGCCAATTTCGAGCTGCCACAGCTTTACGTCCATCATTGAAACGAAAATATTGATTGCTATTATGACGACTATTATTAACATGATCTAAATAACCCTCACCTTTTTCTCCTTCATTACTATAATAAGTCGCACTACTATCAAATGGGGAATAAGTAACAAAATGATTTTTAGTATATTTATGTCCTAACCTTAAATGTAAATCGTGGTTTAGCAGACGATTTGTTTTAATCCAACCACTTCCTAAAGCTTCAATGGTTGCACTACCGTTATCAATGCTATTTGCATAACCAGTTGCTTGATTATTGTCATTTAACTGTCCACCAATATAGATATTACCTAAACTCATAATAAGTGAATGGTTACGGTTTACTAAATTACTGACACCTAAATCAAGTCTCTCGCGAGCAGCGATAGTCGCTGCTGTTCCGTCAGAGTTCTCAAGATTATTTAAATTATTTGCTTGAATGGCAAGATGACTACCATAAATACGTGCAGTACCGATATTATTGACATCATTGGCTTTAATCACTGTGGTGTCACCATCTATTAAACCAAAGTTATCCAGTTTATTGGCTTGAATGCGAGTGTTTATCGAGGAAATTTCTGCATTAGCATTATTTTGAATAGTCGCGCCTTCAACTGATGCTGAATTACCTACCACAAGGTTAGAATTATTAACAAAATCACCTTTTGTTTTAAAAGTAAGATTATTACCTACACCAAAGGCTTTATTAAGCGTAAAGCTATCATTTAACTCAATACCCAAATCACCTTTTGTTCTAATCGAACCTTCATCCGCTAATGTTTTGGCTTGTAATGTTGTGCCAATCACCGATTCAATTTTTCCTAGTGCATTATTTACAACCAAGGTTAAATCTGGATTTACAATATCAACTCGACCAGCCGATAAAATCTCACCTTGTTGGTTATCAAGAGATTGATTAACTGTAATATTTGCTGATTTTCCTGCATAAATACCACCAGATTGGTTTTCAATATGCTCTGCATTTATTACTAAATTAGTTGTTTGAATACCTTGAGTAGGGGTATCTTGTTTAGCTTTTGTATTTTTATTATTTACATTTGTAACATTTAACACTAAACGATTTGTTGCACTAACCAAAGAGCCTTTATCACCTTCAGACTGGTTATCCATCTTGGTCAAATTTAATGTTGCATTCACACTTTGAACAATGCCACCTTTGTTATTTAAATTTGTACCAGATAATGTTAAATCCTGAGATGAAATTACACCTTGTGCATTATTTATTGCAGCAGAAGAAATCGCTGCTGTTTTCGCTGAAATATCACCTTGTGTATTATTCAAATTTTGGGTTTGAATCGTTAAATCAGACTCTCCCTGAATCACTCCTTTAAGGTTATTTAAATCATTTGCAAGCAATGTCGCACGAGAAACAGATGAAATAATTCCATCTTGGTTGTGTAAATTTTCTGTTTTTAATGATAGTTCACCTTGGCTATAAACAATACCACGCTGATTATTAAATTGATTAATTGATAAATCTGCGCGATTTCCGACAATTAACTTTCCTTCCTCATTATTAACTTGCTGTGCAGCCAATAAAACCTGTCCACCTAACATTTCACCTTTTTGGTTATTCAAGGTTGAAGTACTAATATCAAGACTATTTTTTCCAAATAAATAACCAGATTGAGACTCTATATGTCCTGCATTTGTGTTAAGTTTCACACCTTGATTTGACCAAATCACACCTTGATTATTTTGAATTAATGGCGTTTGAACAGAAAGCGTACCTTCTGCGACAATTTTTCCTTCAGTATTGTCTAATCCCTTTTGTACATTTAATGCAAAAGCTTCGGCGCCACGTTGAATCCAACTGCCCTGATGATTATTAAGTTGAACACTATCCACCACAAAATGATCAGCATTCAAATGTGCATTTTCAGTTGAAATAAGATTTGGGTTGCTTAATGTTGTTTTTCCTTCGCTATATAGCGTTGTTTTATTCAGATTTAAAGCTGATTGAGCAGATTGGAGAGCGATGCGATCTCCACTTAATTGACTATCAGATAAATCAACCATTTCCGCTCTCACATTAATCTCACCACTCGCTAGATGTTTTGCTTTGGATGAAATGGTCTTTTCAGCTGAAAGAGTAAGATTTGCACCTTGTGCATGTTGAGTATCTAGAGAACGAATCTCACCTTGCGTAGTATCCTGTACCGTAACGCCAGCAGCAACTAAAGCACCACTTTTTACTTCAATATTTTTTGCCTGATACTGAATATCGCCCTTAGCAACAGTTTCACCGGTTTGAGTAACTTTATCCTTAGCTTGAACAAAGCTCCCCCCTTGATGTGAAACAATTGAACCATGCTGCTCTACTCGAGTTTGTGAGCGCAATGCAACATTCCCCTGTTTAGTTTCAACTTTACCTTTATTTTCAATAACCTTTTCTGCATTAAGATCAGCTTGGTGAGTTGCGCTAATTACCCCTTCATTAACAATACGTCCTTGACTATCAATCTTCACATCACCCGCTGATGCACCAATATGCCCCGCATTGCGTACACCAAGACCTTGGCCGTTATCCACTAAATGGATTTTTTCAGCATACATCCCACCTAATTGGCTCACATCCACACTGTAGCTTTGGTTTTCGCCTTGGGTATCAGAAGTGCGGTCAGTGTTGTCAGTATTTTTATCACCCACGTACACAACTGAATCATTGGTACGGTCAACATTGTTTTTACCCGTGGTAACTTTAATCCCTTTCTTCGACCAAACCCCACCTTTGATTTCGGCTTTCTCCGCGATAATATCGGTGTAATCAGATTGGCTGTTATCCATCCCTTTTTGGCCAACAGTCACCTTACCGCCTTTTACGCGATAGCCTTTCAACTCACCATTTTCTACATCAGCTTTACCGGTTGTCAGCGTGGTACGTCCAGCATTAATCACACCACAACCATCACATTGGATACCGCTTGGGTTGGCAATCACCACATCTGCTTTTTTGCCTGCGACTTCTACATAACCTTTTAAACGGCTTGGATTCGCTGAATTGACCTCGTTAAGAATGACTTTCGCTTCACCGCGAGCAAGATTCGGGTTACCTTGCACCCATCCTGCCATTTGCGTTTGGGCTGCTTTGCGGGCATTGTTTAACACAGCGCCTTTTTCTGCCACATCAAATTGTGAATATTGGTTACGTGATACCCCACCTGCACTTGGTGTTTGAATATTTACCTGCGGTAAACCATTGCCGGTTTGAAGTACGGTAGGTTGTTGATTACCTGGTGCAGATTTATCAGCACGAATTGCCATATCTTCTGCATGAACAGAAGGCGATAAGAAGACAAAGCCTAATGCCAACATTAAGCTAAAATGAATAGGATTAAGTGAAAGTGCGGTTGAAAACAATCCTGTTTTTTCTTGTTCTGAGCTCACATTTTCACTTTGCGCTTTACCTTGAGATTTTGCCAACTCAGAGACCACCACAAGCTGGTTTAATACACGGCTAAAAATCACTTTATAATGACGTTTATTCATTTTTTAATTTCCTTTAAAGTTTTAAATTCTGTTTGGTTTTAATCAATTTATTCATCTAAAAGTGTGAGCATTAAAAACGGTAGCTCACATTAAATCCGGTTGTCACATGACTGGTTCTAAATCCTTCCGGTTTTTTAATTGGAACACCTACGAAATAATCATAGTTAATGCCCCATAGTTTGCCGCGAAGTCCGACTGCACCACCCATTAGGCTGTCACCAATTTGAAGCTCTTCTTGGCTAGAGTGCACTTTACCTCGGTCAATCCCTAAATAAAGCTCATGTCCCTTATTGGCAATATTCCAACCTAGCTCATTTCGCCATAACCAACCTTTTTCACCGGAAAGTGATAGCTCGCCATCAAACCCTCGCACGGTATAACGACCACCAATACTAAATTTATCTTGTTGTGTTAAAGGTGTGCCGTTCCATTGTCCACTCCAACTGGTGTTAAAGCGGAAAGGCTGATTGCCGATTGTGAAAGGATAGGTAAAATCAACACCTGCAGTAAAAATCTGCATACGGGAAGTCCCTTCACCAAACTCTTCTTCCGGAGCTGGTAAGGATTTATTCCCACCCGTACCACGTTTATAGTTCGCAAACAGTTGTAACACCGTTTCACCAATGTATTGGGTGTGATTAAGTCCCACTTCCCAACCTGCTGTTCGACGACGTTGCACTTCAATTTCGGTGTCATTGATGTAGTTATGGGATTTTTTCGTCCATAACGCGGCATTCACATAGGTTTTATGAAGACTTCCACGAGATAATAAGCGACTTAAGTTCGCTTTCATTTGTTGGCTTTCACCTGAATAGGTATAAGACTCAAACGCGCCCGCTACCGTTTGGTGATAAGAATATTTTGAACCGGAAAGGGTTAAGAGATAGTTCTTCCAAGGAATAGAATAATAGAGACTGACATTTTTGCTGCCATAATCCCCTTCTGCATCATCACTATGACGCTTAAAGCTGCGTGTGCCACTGATATAGAACATATCGTTAAGTATGAGTACATTATCCCAAGAAAACGTGGCTGAACCCTGTAAACGACCCGTAGCTTTACTGCCTGAATCATCTAACCCTAAGGTTAAATGAAAAGGTAAGCTTTGCTTATAAGCAATCACCACGTCTGTTTCACCTACTGCATCCGTTGGCACAAGCTCCATATTCGCATCAGCACTCGGTACACGTTTTAAGTTTTCTAAACCTTGTTCAATATTGCGAATATTTAATATATCCCCCTGTGCCATTGGCATGGCAAACCATAAGGTACCACGGGTGGCAAAAGGAATCGCACTTTGGTCTTGCAATTGAATACGACCCACTTTACCCGGAATCACGGTGAGTACGAGCATGCCTGAACGCAAATCCTGTGGCTCTACCACCACACGGGTAGTGACATATCCCAAATCAATTAAACGATTTTGAATACGGCGAAGTAATACGTTAATCCCCTCAGAGCCAATACAAGCCGGTAGCGCAAAATCACGCTCAGCATAAACTGATTTTAATGCCCAAGAGAATCGGCTTGGTTGGATTAATTTAAGAGAAGAAGCTGATGAATTTTCTTCTTCAGCTTGATAATCGGTCAGCACCAATTGATTGATAGGAAAACATTGCGCCTCATTCTGAGGAAAACTAAGTGACGCTTCTTTTTCACCCTCTAAACGCACATTCGCGGATTGCGTTTGCTGCGCTAAAATGGCGGCATCTTGTTCCGCTTGTTGTTTTTGTTGTTGGGCATCGATTTGTTTTTCTATATTTGCATTTGGTGAGCTGGGTGCCGCCAAAGCGAAAGAGGAAATAAATAATAAACTAGAAAGAAAAGCGCGAGATAAGCTCTTCATTATACTGCAGAGATTAAGTTATTGATAAATTTGCTATATAATATCAAAAGTTGTTTTAAAATTCTATAAACTAATATTTTTAATACAAAAATGCGGGATGGATTTTGAGAGGTTTTAAAACCCTTTGAAAATTGACCGCAATTTATCATTAATGAACTATAATAGCCCATATAACCTCAAATAAAACCCAGATTATCTAGGCTTTATTTCTTAACACGCTAATTACCAACTATCAAAATATCGATCCAACTTTAGGAACTCCTCATAGCATCCAAACTTAGGATAATTATAATAATTAGAATTAGTATTTATAATAACCTCATAACTATCAACAATATTAGACTCATAGTCCATTCTTTCTGAAAAAACGTGTCCATCCTCTAAAATTTTAAATTGATGTATAATAATAGGAGCCTTACCTACCCCATATTTTTTAGATGTAATAAAAGATAAAAATAATTTATCAGTTGTTAATTTACTAAATTTAAATTCATATGATAAAACCTCATTAAGATTATCATCTAAAAAGTACACAATGACATAATCTTTCCCAATAACAATATAGGAATCAGGTCTACTAGAAGAATTGATTAAAACAGTATATTCCTCCTTTCCATGTCTCCTTAAGGCATCTTCGACAGAAAACTCCCCCCAAGATTTTTTTTTAACAAATGACCATCCTTTACTGTAAAAATATTTCTCCATACAACAACCTCTTGTAAATTAATAAACATTACCTTCACTATCACGAATAATTATTTTCAATTCATTAGCCTTATCTAATATCTTAGATGGAATAGGATTATACTGTTTAGGCACCTCTAAAATATATTCACCTCTTAATACTTGCCCACCTAAGATGCCATTAGAAGGAACATCCGCAATTCTACTTCCCTCTGAGTATTTTTCATGATTCTTTTAAATTGCTTACCATCAACTGAATAAGATACAAATCCCAGCGCCAAAGAATATCACAGAAGTATTGTCTAACCATATCCTCTAAGCGTTATAAGATTCACTTAAAGTAAAACACCACAGATAACCTGCCGTTTTTTACAATATATTTGCTATAAAAAATAAGCGGTTATAGAATACCTATAGCAAGCTGAAATTAATGAGATTAAGTTGGTATGAATAACGTACAAAAGAAATATTTTATTGGCCTAACCCATTTTTTGGGAAATGTTCTCGGCCCTAAATACGAAGTCGTATTTCATTCTTTTGATAAGAATAAGGCTCATATGGAGGCCATTGCGAATAGTCACGTCAGTGGTCGAACGCTTTCCTCTCCACTTAGTTCTTTTGGTTCTAGTTTGTTGCAGGATAAAGTGTATTTAGATAAGGATTTTGTCTTTAACTACAAAGCGGTGGCAGATTCCGAAAAGGTCATTCGAGGTGCAACTTATTTCATTAAAAATGGTGATAAATTAGAAGGCATCCTTTGTATTAATCATGATACCTCTGAGTTGGTTGATGTGATGACCAAATTAATTTCACTAGAAAACCTTGGAAACTTCGTCAATATTTTAGGTATTGATGCTGCCTTTGCCGAAGTGGAAGAGGCTGAAATAATTAATAAAGAAAAACTCGAAAACTCCATCGAAGATATCCTTTGCGAATACCTTGATTTCACCCTATTACATTCCGATAAACCACTCAGCTTAAGACAACGGGAAAATGCCATTAAAGTCTTATTTGATAAGGGTATTTTCAATATCAAAGGCGCCATTCCGATGGTCGCCAAATATTTAAAAATCTCAGAACCTAGCGTATATCGCTATCTTAAAGCGATCAAAGGAAAAGCATAAAAAAGTGCGGTTGAAATTAACCGCACTTTTTATTTTAATCCGTGTTATTAACCCACTACTGGTGGCAGTACACCTAATTTAATTAGGAATGGGATACACACAATAATAGACCCTAAAATTGAGACAAAGAGTAGAAGCCCTGAACCACCAGGCACACGATAAGGTAAGTTTGGATGTTGATGGCGAGCTTTCCAGACTAATGCTGCCGGCAATACCACTGCATAGAAAGCAAACATTTGTCCTGCATAACCTAATGCAAGAATGAAGCCTTCTGGGTAGAAGAATGCAAAGAGCAATGGCGGAAGGAACGTTAAGAAACCTAAACTTAAACGGTTTGCAGAAAAATTGAATACACGTTTTAACAGGTCATCAATACATTCTAATAAACCTAGCGCCACCCCTAAGAACGAGGTAATCAGTGCTAAGGCAGAGAAGATTTTCACGATAGCAGCAATAATAGTACTGCCTGTAATCACACGAACTGCTTCAATCAATCCATTTAATGTTGGATCTTGATTAAGGATTTCTAAGAAGCGAGTTTGGCTTAATACACCATGAGTTGAAAATTGCCATAAGATATAACCCACTAATGTGATTGCAGAGCCCACAATAATCGAAAATCTTAAGGCTTTTACATCACCTTCTAAGTATTTATTTAAGCAAGGGATCGAACCATGGAAACCAAAAGCGGTAAAGAAAACTGGGCTAGCTGAAATTAATAAGGCTTTATCAATTGGCATGGCCATTAAGTTATCGATTTTAATTTCGGGGATCATCAATCCTAGCACGATAAATAAAGCGGCAATCATCGCAATAAACAAGAAGCGATTTAGCGCATCCACAAAGCTTGTACCAATTGCTACGAAAACACCAAATAAGATTGTAAATGCAAGGATAGAACCTTTCATTTTCAAATCAGGAGCAGCAAAATCAGGTAAAGTTGAAGCAAGAATTGCACCACCACCGGTCACATAGGCGGAAAGCAATGCATAAAGGAAAATCATTAATACGCTAGTTGCGATAATTCGTCCTGGTCGGCCAAAATATTGTGCAGCAAGTGTACCAATGCCGGCATCATGTTCAGCGGTTTGATAAACCTCAACAAATAATAATGCACTATAAGTGAGTAGGATCCACAAAAGAATAAGTAGAACGACTGTAAACGTAAAACCTATTCCTGCAGAGGTGAGAGGCATAGCAAGCATCCCTGCGCCAATCATCGTCCCTGAGGTAATTAAGGTACTTCCCAATGTTTTATTCATGAGTTTTCTCCTTTCCGATTATCGTAGAAAGGCTAGTCACTTCCTTACTTGACATACATCAAACTACAATGTCATTAGAATGTTTTCGCATTTTTCTCATTAACCAAATGTTTTAGATACAAAAAGCCCTTACCTCGTTGCCGAAGTAAGGGCTAGTAGGCCTATTTTTGTTCAAAGCGTGCAGTGAAGAAACGTAATTGTTTTGGTTCATACACGAAACGAAGCCCTTTAATATCCTCTTTATGTTTGAATAAGTGGATAATACCATCAGCAACTAAATCCATGTGTGCATAGGTGTAAACACGACGAGGAATAGTAATACGTACAGTTTCGAGTTTTGGATGATGGTTTTCGCCAGTTTTGATATCACGACCAGCTGAAATAATACCACGTTCCATTGTACGTACACCGCACTCAACATAAATTGCTGCTGCTAATGCTTGTGCTGGGAAGTCTTCTTCTTGTTTCAAATGTGGACAGAAACGACGAGCATCTAAGAACACTGCGTGACCACCAATTGGCTCAACAATCGGTACACCCGCTGCTTTTAATTTTTCACCGAGGTAACGTACTTGTTTAACACGGTGTTCGATGTATTCTTCTTGAGTTGCTTCTTTCAAACCAATTGCCATCGCTTCCATATCGCGGCCAGCCATACCACCGTAAGATGGCATACCTTCGAATACTACAACCAACTCTTTAGATTTCATGAACAATTCTTCATCATTCATACATAAGAAACCACCGATATTGGTTAAGCAGTCTTTTTTACCACTCATTGTACAGCCATCTGCGTAACTGAACATTTCTTGAACGATAGATTTGATTGAACGATCTTGATAACCTTCTTCTTGCTCTTTAATAAAGTATGCGTTTTCAATACAACGTGTTGCATCATAGAATACTTTAATGCCGTGTTTCGCTGTTAATTCACGAACGGCTTTCATGTTTGCGATAGAAACCGGTTGACCACCTGCTAAGTTTACAGTTACCGCTAAGCACACATAAGCAATATTTTCAGCGCCTTTTTCATTAATTAAATTTTCTAATTTTTTAACATCAATATTACCTTTGAATGGAATATCTAATGTTGCATCATGCGCTTCATCACGAATGATATCATAGAAAATACCGCCGTTTGCTTCTTGGTGGAAACGTGTAGTGGTAAAATACATGTTACCTGGTACGTATTGACCCGGTTTAATCGCGATACGAGAAAGAATGTTTTCTGCACCACGTCCTTGGTGAGTTGGCACAATATACTTGAAGCCAAATAAATCTTGAACAGTTTCTTGTAAATGATAGAAGTTGCGGCTACCTGCATAAGCTTCATCACCCATCATAATACCAGCCCATTGACGGTCACTCATCGCGTTAGTGCCGCTATCAGTTAAAAGGTCAATGTAAACATCTTCTGAATCAAGTAAGAAGGTATTGAAACCTGCTTCTTTCATTGCTTTTTCACGTTCTGCTTTTGGTAGGATTGAAACTGGTTCAACACTTTTAATACGGAACGGTTCTGCTGGATAATATGACATAATAAATCTCCTATTATGATTAGGTTTAAAGTCTAAATGATTAGTAACCCGCTATTAAAAAACATCTATCATCGAGTTGCGTGCATAATACTGAATTTTTTTCTGCATTACTGTGATCAAAGTCACAAATCGATAAAATTTTATCAAATTTATGAAAAAATATTTTTATTTGATAATTTTGTATCAAAACCATAAACATACTGATTCTTAGATCGATTGAACAAGCCAGGTTAGACTATCCAGTTTTCTCAACAGAACAAGTGGACATAGGAATGGTGTTGCAGGCGGAATTGCCATGAGAGGGCGATATTTCGGTAGAAGAAGCACAAAAATACAAAAAGTGCGGTCAATTTTTGAGAGGTTTAAAAACTCTTTGAAAATTGATCGCACTTTTTTCATTCTATTTCCAAGTAGTACACTAAGAAAATTCTAATTTGTTATCAAAAAAACTAATACTTAATAAGGCTATAACTTTTGATAGCATGCTATTATCTTACTTTTTATCGTCCATGCATTTTAATGTAGCAAGACTTGCTTTTCCTCTTTCCTCAGCAGTTCCTCTTGGTAAATTTTTAGTTTTCTCATAGCATAGATCAAATTTTTTCTCCTCCTCAGGAGTCATATCAGATATAACATCACCATTCCAGAATCGAACAAAATGACTATTAGAAGAAACACATGCGGCCAAAATACTACAAAGCAAAAAGAGACTGAGATTTATCTTACTCATGTTTTCATATCCCAATATTACTTTCATCATTCATATACCCTGTCTAGTTTTCTACCTACTATTTGTTAGAAAACGACTAAGATAAAATCCACCTAATACACAAATAAATGATGCTGGATACCACTTTAATATAGATAAAATTTTAACTTTAGAAAAATCAAAGTTAAATTTATATAGAGAGTATAAAGTTGCCATAAAAATCAGAAACATTGACATTTTTATAATCTCAATAAAATCATTTTTTTCATTTAATTATGACCTTATTACATCCAACGTATGATATACAAATTAATATCCTTTTTCTTTCATGCAACTATCTACATATCCCATACGATCATCATATCCTTCTTTTTCGTTAGGATATATTTCATAAGCCTTATCAAGACATTCTTTAATTGCACTCATCTTAGATTCGGAAGGACGAATACCATCATTCCAAAACCTAACTATGGGATCATTGATATCTGAAGTACAAGAAGTCAGTAGTGTAAATAAAGGTATTAGTATATTTTTTTTCATTTTCTTACTTGAGATTTAACTTCAATTAGTGAAAATAGATTTTACAACATCCTATTTAATCACCAATTAAACCTTTCAACAATCATACCAAAAATTGCTCATTCTTAAACCAATTGAACAAGCCGTTTGAACTAACTAATTTTCCAAACAGTCAAAGCAACCGTAAAAGGAATGCTTTTACACGCCGGATTGCATAAGTGTTTAGGCAAGCAATCCCGACAAAAATGAAGGAGTAGATTTATGAAATCTAAATTGATGAAAGGGTTAGTGATTGTTGCATTAGCAGGAAGCTTAACCGCTTGTGAAATGGACAGACAACAACGTCATACTGCAACAGGTGCAGCAATCGGCGGCGTAGCCGGTGGTTTATTAGGTGGTGATATTGCCACAACACTCGGCGGTGCAGCATTAGGTGGCGTAATCGGTAGTCAAGTGAACAAAGGCGGAGACTACGATGACAGAGAATATCGCCATCATAAAAAACATAAAAAATATCACTACCATAGAAAACACCGTGATTGGGATGACGACTGGGATGATTAATTCAAAATACAGATAAAAATGACCGCACTTTTGAGATATAAATCAAAGTGCGGTCGTTTTTTAGGGATTTTTTATGAATTAATAAGGATTACCACCAGCCAAGTAGTTTCATCCATAATCCACCCACACCAAACCAAATCACTAATGAAAGGATAGAAACAATAAAGCTCACGCCCCACCATTGACCGGTTGAGTTATAACCTGAACCGTATAAAGCTGGGCCAGGACCACCGGCGTATTGTGTTAAACTCATGGATAATGTTGAGGTGTAACCTAAACCAATTGCAGCAATGATTGGTGGTGTACCCACAGCGATAGCCGCTGCCACGAAAGCAAGGTACATTGCGGAAATATGCGCCATGGCTGAAGCAAAGAAATAGCGGGTATAGAAATACACCAATACCAAAATAGTAAAAGCAACCGGCCAACTGAAACCGCCCACAGATGAAGAAATGTGGGTAGAAATCCAAGTGATTGCACCGTATTTGTTAAGTGCATTTGCCATCATGACCAATACCGCAAACCAGAACATCGTATCCCATGCGGTAGTTTCTGCCACGATATTTTTCCAGCTCATAATGTTAGTTAATAATAAAATCACTAAACCGATAAATGCAGAAATTGTTGCAGGGATATGGAAAACTAAATCACCCACCGTCCAAAGGAATAAAAGAAGGATAAAGTCTAGGGCAAGAATCCATTCCGCTTTGCTCATTGGACCCATGCTTTTTAATTCTTCACGTGCCATTTCTGCCATTTTAGGCGTATCTTTTAATTCTGGCGGATAAATTAAATACACGAAATAAGGTAAGACAATTAAGCTCACAATACCCGGCACGATTGCCCCTAAGAACCATGTCATCCACGTGATTTCCACACCTTGGCTTTTCGCAAGTTCTGCAATTAACGGGTTACCCGCCATGGCGGTTAAGAACATGGTACAAATAATGGTATCGATTTGAGAGACCACAATCGCTAAGAATGCACCTGCACGACGGGCGGTTGGACCCGGTTTGGACTCATACGCATCAGCAATAGATTGCATAATTGGGTACATAATACCGCCCCCACGCGCAGAAGCCGAAGGAATACCTGGACCAATAACAACATCAGCCAACGCCATACCATAAGCCACGCCCATCATTTTTTTACCAAAACGACCAACGAAGTACAGCGCGATACGTTTACCTAAACCGGTTTTAATCACCGCTCGAGATAAAAACATAGCAATAGCAATCAACCAAATTGTGCCATTAGCAAAGCCGGATAACATACCAACATCACCTTGTTTTGGCGAAATTGGTGTAAGCCCAGTCAAACCACTAATCACTAAGGCAACTAGCGTTGCAGCACCCATAGGCATGGCTTTAGCGATAATAGCCACAATGGTTGCCACAAACAGTGCTAGCATTCCCCATGCTTTTGCGGATAAGCCTTCTGGCGTTGGAATTAACCAAATCCCTAAACCAACGATGACGGCTATCAGCAGCCCTTGCCATTTAAAGCCAAGTTTGACTTCTACTGCTGGAATTTTACTTTCCATAGGATAACTCCTAGATAAATAATAAAAATAACGCATCACACATAACGCCGTGACACAATCGATTAAATAAGCGGTTATAAAGATACCACTTATTTAGTACGAGTAAAGATTTAAGGCGCGTTTTTTAATAGAATCTAATCATAATTTGATATAGGTAAAAAAATAACCGCACTTTTGAGATACAAATCAAAGTGCGGTCATTTTTTTAGGTTAGAAAGTGAATGATTAATACATGCCTTCGCGCTCTTCACGGGTGCTGATGAAGATATTTTTCACCTGTGTATAAGCGTCAAGCATCATTTTATGGGTTTCACGACCTATACCGGAGGTTTTATAACCACCGAAAGGAGCGCCAGCTGGTAAACGGTTATAACAGTTCACCCAAACACGACCGGTTTCAAGTGCACGTGCAACTCGTAGCGCACGGTTAATGTTATATGTCCACACCGCGCCACCTAGGCCATAATCACTGTCATTTGCCATTTTAATTACATCTGCTTCATCCTTGAATTTGATTACCACAGCAACCGGACCAAAAATTTCTTCTTGTGCCACGCGTTTTTTGTTATCAGGCGCTAAAATTAAGGTTGGTTGGAAAAATTCGCCTCGAGCCAATGCCGGGTCGGTTGATTTACCTCCACCAACGATGATTTGACACCCTTCTTCTTTAGCAATATCAACATACTTGCTAATAACCTTAACTTGATTTCCGTTTACTTGCGCCCCCATTTGCGTGTCATCTTCCCAAGGTAAGCCGACTTTAACTTTCTTAAATTCTTCTTTTAGTGCCGCGATAAATTTATCGTAAACGCTTTCTTGTACGAAAATACGTGAACCGGCACAACACACTTGCCCTTGGTTGAAGAGAATTCCTTTTTGTGCGCCCTCCAATGCTTTATCAAATGGCATATCGTCAAAGAAAATATTGGCTGATTTACCACCCAATTCCAAGGTGGATGGAATCAACATTTCAGCAGCAGCTATACCAATTTTTCTACCAATTTCGGTAGAACCGGTGAATGCCAGTTTGTTAAATCCAGTATGATGCAACATGTATTCGCCAGATTTAGAACCCTTACCAGTAATGACATTGAAGACACCTTTCGGTAATAAATGATTAATTTTTTGAGCTAAGGAAAGTAAGCTCAATGAAGTAGAGGAAGATGGGTGAATCACGACGGTACAACCTGCTGCCAATGCCGGTGCTATTTTCCATGCAGCCATTAAGAACGGAAAGTTCCATGGAATAATTTGACCAACAACGCCAATAGGCTCGCGTAAAATCAACGACAAATCTTCGCTATCCAGTTGGTTTGCGACACCTTCTTCGGCGCGAATAACACTGGCAAAATAACGAAAATGATCTGATGCCAACGGAATATCTGCTGCGCGTGTTTCGCGAATCGGTTTACCGTTATCCAACGTTTCTTGTAAAGCGAATAATTCGGTATTTTCGTCAATAATATCTGCAATTTTATTCAAAATTGTAGCTCGTTCCGTTGCGCTGGTATTTTTCCAGGTTTTAAAGGCCTCTTTCGCAGCATTCACTGCAGCATCGACATCTGCATCCGTAGCGTCAATAAAGGTGGCTAAGGCTTCACCATTTGCAGGGTTATATGCTGTTAAGGTATTACCCTCAGAGCCATTTGTCCATTCGCCGTTGATCAATAAACCATAGTGTTTATCAAAGACATTAAGATCTTTTGTCATCTGTTTTCTCCTTTTTTCTGCGTTGTGAATCAAAGTAATACCTGATCTTTTTACACCATCAGGTCTTTAATATTTTGTCCGTAAAAGAGGACTATGGGTTGATTTTAGTATAAGACAAGACTTAAAACTGGGAGACAGATCACATTTTGGTGGTCAGAAGGAAAGGTAGAGAAAATTGATTTGATAGGTGAAAAAAAAACAAAGTACAGAAAAACTTATTGAAAAAAGACCGCACCTGAATGGATAAAATCAAAGTGCGGTCGTTTTTTATTGGTTTTACACAGCGTGTTTCGGTTGTTTGAATACCGTCACTTCAGGTGCATTACCAGTAAATTTTTCAACCTGAACAATACAGGTATTTGGTGAGTTACCTTGTGCAAGTTTTGATGTGCCTTCATCGCGTGTTAATACGTTCGGGCAACCATTTTTACACAATGGTTTTTCACTTTCACCTAAGTCCATTGGGTCATACCATGCACCTTCATGAAGAGCGACAGTACCTTTGATGATATTTTCTGTCACAACCGCACCTGCAAGCACTTGACCGCGTTTGCTATGAACACGAACAATATCACCGTCTTTAATACCGCGAGCAGCCGCATCTTCAGGATGAATCATCACAGGCTCACGATCGTTTACCACATATTTTTGACGTAATGAAGTATGCGCCAATTGGCTGTGTAAACGATAGTAAGGATGTGGCGTTACTAAAGCTAACGGATATTCTTCTGTCACATTACCCGCAAATTCTTCTGGCTCCATCCAGCTTGGGTGACCTTTACAGTCGTTATAATGCATTTTCTCGATAACATCAGAGAAAATCTCAATTTTACCTGACGGCGTGCCGAGCGGATTGAGTAATGGATCTTCACGGAATTCACCATAACGTACCCATTTCTTCGCGGCTTCTCCCGCTTCAAAGCTTAACGGTTTATTTTCTGCCCAGAATTTATCAAAACGAGGCATTGCAACACGGTTTGCGCGTGCGGCAGTAAAGGCTGCATTGTAGAATTCTTCCAGCCATTCCATTTCCGTTTTACCTTCGGTGTATTGTTCTTCCACACCTGCTCGTTTAGCAAGCTCAACGAAAATATCGTAGTCATTTTTCGCTTCAAATTGTGGTGGAACCACTTGTTTCATCGGGTAAACGCTCATCATGGAGTAGTCGCCTGCCATGGTTAAGTCATTACGTTCATAACTGGTGGTTGCTGGCAAGACAATATCTGCCATGCGCGCAGTTGGGGTCCAGTTTACTTCATTCACAATTACCACTTCAGGTTGCTGGAAGGCCTTCACTAAGGTATTGGTATCTTGATGGTGAACAAATGGGTTACCGCCTGCCCAATATACTGCTTTGATATTTGGGTAAGTAATTTCAGTACCGTTATAGTGAATTTTTTTGCCAGGATTAAGCAACACATCGGCAATACGCGCCAATGGGAAAGCTGATTTAGAGGTATCATCTAACCATGTTTTTGCTCCCGCTTTGCCTGATGGACTAGCGGTAATAGAGCCGATAATACCACCTGTCGCTGTTGGCACCCCACCATTTGAATAGTGATAACTTAAACCGAAACCACCACCTGGCAAGCCAATTTGTCCCAACATAGAGGCTAGAGTGACTAACATCCAATGGGTTTGTTCACCATGGCGTTGGCGTTGCATACCCCAACCACCCATTAACATGGTTCGTTTGCTAGAGAAATCTGCTGCAAGCTGTTTAATCGTTTCTGCAGGTACACCACAAATTTTTGACGCCCATTCTGCTGTTTTTGGTTGGCCATCAGTTTTACCTAATAAATATTCCTCGAATTTAGCATAACCCGACGTGTATTTTTTCAAGAAATCTTTATCGTGCTTACCTTGTTCAACTAAAGTATGCGCAATACCAAGCATTAATGGTACATCCGTTGCTGTATTCACCGGAATCCATTCTGCATTCAACATTTGGCAAGTTTCGCTTTTTTGTGGGTCGATACAAATAATGCGTTTTCCACTCGCTTGGAATTTTTTGAAATATTCAATCCCTTTTTGGTCGGTAGACATCCAAGCAATACGCATGGTTGTGAGTGGGTTTGCAGACCAAAGCACTATAATATCGCTGTTTTCTAGCACTGATTCCCAGCTGGTTTGTTGTTCATAGACTTCAATAGTACCAAGCACATGCGGCATGATGACTTGCGCAGCCCCCGTAGAGTAGTCCCCTTTGTGGCCCACAAAACCACCGGTAGCGTTCATGTAGCGCTGTAATAACGTACGAGAAGCATGTAATGAACCACAGCTAAACCAACCATAAGAACCGGCAAAAATGCCTGTTGGACCATGTTCATCACGCACACGTTTAAGTTGATTGTGTACTAAATCTAACGCTTCATCCCAAGAAACTCGCACCCATTCATCACGACCACGCATTGTGGTATCACTTTTTCCTGGGTTATCTAAAAAGCCTTTACGCACCATTGGATATTTCACACGAGTTTCACTGTATAGCTGATCGGCAACAACGGTTTGTAATTCGTTCGGTACAGCGGGCTCAATAGCTGGACCGGATTTCACAACCTTACCATCTTCCACAACCACACCAAGCGGTCCCCAGTGAGCCGCAGTAACTACTGTTTTCATTTCAGCTTCTTTTGCGACCGCACTTTTTGATACAACGCCCACCATACCACCAGAAAGGGCACTACCTGCCACGCCTAAAGATGTTTTTTTCAGAAAATCACGACGTTGTTCATTTACGTTATTCTTTTTCATTTCAGCCTCGTTTTAGATAGTTAATTCATTATTGTTTTGCCATATCTTTGGCATTGCGTTGCAGATAAATAGTTAATGCACGTACTTCATCTTTGTTCATTGATGTTCGGTCTTTCATAGAGTTCACCACACCAATCCATTGGTTAGCCGTGTAATGATCCGCACCAATTGCCGCGTGACAACCACTACATTGAGTTTGATTTAACTGATTGCCATATTGATTAAGTGCGGTCAGATCTGACGTCATTTTTTCTTTTGCGACATTCACCACAACATTGATTTCTTTCCACTCAGAATCTGTTACTGCATCATGTATTGTTTTTACGACTTGAACATGGTTACGTGCATCTTCATCCAGTAAAGCAAGCGTGATACGTTTGCCTAACTCTTGATAAACAACCGCTTCAGCTCCCACTTGTTGCCAACCATGTAAGGTGCCTTGAACTTGATCGCCATTTACTTTCCATTGCATTAATTCTGCATAAGGCATGAGGCGAACCTCATTTCCTTTATCATTGGTCGCTTTCACCATTTCAGTGGCAAAAATAGCTGAGCCATCAGAGAGAGTACCACCTTGTACTGCTGAGGATTTTTGCGCATTTTGATCGCCATGTACTTCAGGAAGGAAGTGAACAATGCCTTTATGACAATCAATACAGGTTTGGCCGTTTGTTTGGGCATCTGTATGGGTTTGTTTTGCTAATTTAGTTTGTTTTGAAAGCTCCATTGCATCAAAACTATGACAACTACGACAGGTTTCTGAATCATTGGCTTTCATATCATTCCATACCATTTGAGCAAGCTCTGTACGGTGGGCTTCATATTTTTCTTTATTCTCAATCTTGCCCTGTACTTCATACCACAAGTCTTTTAAAGCAATAAATTTAGCTTTGACATAATGCCAGCCTTCTTTTGGAATATGACAATCTGAACATTGTGCTCGCACGCCTTTTGCATTAGCAAAGTGACTCGAACCTTCCCATTCCTCTTTTGGATAGCTCATTGAATGACAACTGACACAAAACTCTGGTGAACTTGTTTTATGCATAACCCACTGCGTTCCCCACAATGCCACAGCGCCGACACCAGCCAAGCAAAGTGCGGTGACGATTTTCTTCATTTTTGACATAGACACTCCAACGATACAAACGACAAAAAATATAACTATAAATAAGTATTATGGATTGTAGGGATATAGTAAGAAAGAAACTATGATCTTGCTCAATAAAAGGTTAAACACTCATGAGATAAAAATAAAAAACATTATATAAATCAATATATAATGTTTTATGTTTAATCTAATTAGGAAAATTTAAGAATGAAGAAATTGATTCACGCGTTCAAGCACGGCTTTTCTCACGTTATCCTTTTCAAAAAGGATTTCATGTTTTGCCTGAGGTACAAGCATCGATTCTGCATGCGGGAAAAGTGCGGTCAATTTTTCAAGATTTTTGTTATCCACAATTTTTTCTTTTTCTGCTTGTAAAATAAGCACAGGTGTTTCCACTCTTGGAATGATTTTAGGGAGCGCTTTGATTGCATTTAAACACAAATGTACCCAACGGAATGTCGGGCCGCCTAAGTGAATAGCAGCGCGTTTTCGATTAACTCGGTTCATCCATTTCATTCGCGTTTTAGAATGGCTAAGTTCATTAAGATTTAAATCTGCCGGTTTGTAATGTCCCTTACCAAAAACATAGCGATGACCTTGACCAAATGCCATCATCGTTGCAATGATAACCTCATCTCGTAACGGATGTTTCATGGGAACACCAAAGAAAGGCGAAGAAAGTACGGCCTTTTTAATATGATGATCATAATTGGCCAGATAATAGGTGGAAATCAAAGCGCCGAGGGAATGTGCGAGAATATATTGCGCTTGATAAGCATAAAGTGCAGTTGTTTTTTCAATGATTTTTGCCATATCATCGGTATAAAAACGAAACTCATCTAAATGCCCTTTTTGAGGAATAATACGCTGTGAATAGCCTTGTCCTCGATGATCAAAAAGCAAAACATCATAACCTTGTTGGTAAAAATCATAAGCCAACTCAGTCCATTTCAGCATATTTTCTGCTCGACCATTCACCAAAATCATCAATTTTCTGACCGCACTTTCAGGCTGAACCAAATGACGATAAGCCAATTTGATATTTCGTTCACCGGAAAGATATTGCGTCGGAAATTGCTCAAAAAAAGGCAATAACTCTGCAAGGGCAAATTGATGAAAATGAGGTTCTCTGATCATAATTTTCTAATGAAAAGGGCGTAGTAAATACGCCCTTTGTAGTGAAAGTAAACTTATGCCACTAATTGTTTTAAGATACGGCGAACTGGCTCTGCAGCACCCCATAATAATTGGTCACCTACAGTAAATGCCGCTAAGTATTCTGGACCCATTGCTAATTTACGTAAACGACCAACCGGTACGCTTAATGTACCTGTTACTTTAGCTGGGGTTAATTCACGTAATGTGGTTTCTTTGTCGTTTGGAATCACTTTCACCCATTCGTTGTGAGCCGCTAAAATTTGTTCAATTTCTTCTAATGGTAAGTCTTTTTTCAGTTTGATAGTGAATGCTTGGCTGTGGCAGCGTAATGCACCGATACGCACACATAAACCATCAACAGGAATTGGATTGTCGCTTAAACCTAAGATTTTATTGGTTTCTGCATAACCTTTCCATTCTTCTTTAGTTTGTCCCGTTTCTGGAAGAAGTTTGTCAATCCAAGGGATTAAACTACCACCTAATGCTGCACCGAAGTTATCCGTTGGAAAACTATCAGAACGCATTTCTGCCGTCACTTTACGTTCAATATCTAAAATAGATGAAGCAGGGTCTTTTAATTCGCTTGAAACCGCTTGTTCTAATAAACCCATTTGTGAAAGTAATTCACGCATATTTTTTGCGCCTGCACCTGAAGCCGCTTGGTAAGTTGCGACAGATACCCATTCCACTAAATCTTTTTCAAATAAACCACCGATAGCCATAAGCATTAAGCTCACGGTACAGTTACCACCCACGAAAGTTTTAATGCCTTTTTTCAAGCCTTCAGAAATCACGTGTTGGTTCACTGGATCAAGCACGATAATTGCATCATCTTTCATACGTAGTGCAGACGCTGCATCAACCCAATAACCATCCCAACCTGTTGCTTTTAATTTTGGATAAACTTCATTGGTATAGTCGCCACCTTGGCAGGTCACGATAATGTCTAATTTTTTAAGTTCTTCAATGTCGAATGCATTTTTAAGCTCACCTGCCTCTTTTCCTGCAAATACAGGGGCTTTTTGACCTGCTTGAGAAGTGGTGAAGAAAACTGGATTAATATTAGCAAAATCTTGCTCTTGCACCATACGATCCATTAATACGGAACCGACCATTCCGCGCCAACCGATAAAACCGACGTTTTTCATGAGTTTTTCCTTATTTTATGTTGTGTTGAATGGGTCTATTAATTACAGGCTTTATGCCACAAAATCAAGTTTTTTTAAAAAAAATGAGGCTTTGTTTAATTTTTCTCAATAAAAAATCCCCTTTCGGGGATTTATTGATTATTTATCTGCTTTTTTCGTGGTTTTCTTTACCGTTTTTTTCGGCTCAGATTTACCTTCAGATTTGACCGCACTTTTCTTTGTTGTAGTAGACTTTGTAGTCTTCTCTTTTGTGGTTGTCGATTTAGTCACTTTTTTCTTTGGCTTTTCAGCTAAATTTGCCGCTTTCCATTCCTCAAATTTTTCAAGTAACACTTTACCCATTGGGCTTGGATCGCCTGTAAATAAGGTTTGTAAGCCATTATTCTCAATGATATGACGACGAAGCTCTAAACGTTCTTGATGGTTTTCTGCTAAACGAATTGCACGTTCAACATATTCATCTACCGTATTTGCAATTAACCATTCCGGTAAACCTAAACGTTTAAATAACCCTTCATCAATATGTTCATGGACTTCTGCACCGGTTTTACATACCCCCACTAAACCTAATGTCACCATATCAATAATGCCATTCGTGTTACCGAATGGGAATGGGTTTACCATCATATCGCAGTTATGCAAAATACGAAGATATTGATCATAAGGTGCATGTGGATGAACTGTCGCATCATTGCCTAAATAAGATTTAATAAAACGCTCAACATAAGGATGCGTCACACCACTGGATTGACCTAACGCAAAGTGGAAATGTACTTTT
>JAHZCD010000004.1:25263-163685 GCA_019423025.1 Haemophilus sp.
TCACGAATAGCCTTTAATGCCGCCAAGAAATAGGGATTAAGCTTCATTGTGGTGGAAGCAATACCAATATTCACGACTTCAGGATTTTCACGTAAGCGATACTCTACGTGTTTCGGCGCAAGCGCTGAAGGCACATAAGGTAGAGCATCTTTTGGTAAACGCAATAATTGCTCACTGAAGCATTTCTCAGAACCAACATAATCATCTTCTACAATCACATATTCAATAAAATCAGAATGTGTCGTAGCAGGATGGCCTAAAGCAATCACTTGAACTGGTGCAAGACGCGAGTTACTTGCAAAAATGGTGGTTAAATCCATCCCAATACTTGGCATATAAAGAACTGCTGCACCATTTTTTTCACAAATCTCTTTTAATTCATTCAATTTACTAAAAATATTATCACCTTTTAATAAATGGAATTCATCAAACACCGCTTGGCCTGCTGCATCTACAGCTTCATTACCCACACCAATTAAATGAAAACGCTCACGCGCAGCAATCATTGAAGTGGAATGCGTACGGTAAATTGAATGGGATGAATGGAAATGCTCCAATAATACGACCATGACTGGTTTGCCATCACGTTCACCTAATTTAGTGACATCGCGATCAGTCCATCCACCTTGCAATAAATGACGACGAATAACTTGGTTTAATACTTTTTTCACCCAGTGTTTATTTTCAGCAATATCGTAGCTGCAATGCATATACACATCATGTGAAATTGCACTTGGTACATTATTTAAGTTTTCAATTGTCGCTAATTTTTCAGGGAACCACTGTAAAATGGTGCCACGTTTAGAGAATGCTTGATCTGTCGCAATAAAACGTGGTGATTGCAATGCAAAACAAAGGGATGCGCATAATTCTGGATCTAAATTCCATAAAGCATCAAGATTGACGTTTATATTCGATTCCGGCAAATACAAAATGCAGAATTTAATTAATGATGATTTCGTATTATCTAAATGGAAATCGGATAAATTGGTTTTATCTGGATTGCGGTTATAAGCTTGCAACACATGATCCGCGTTCACAAATAGTGATGAAGCAAAAATCATGTTAATCCAACGTTGTAAGGTAAAGAAACGTTGTGCCCCGCCTTCAGAAATATCTAATTGAGGATCAGAAAATAGCTCACTCATTGCTACCGCTACACGGGTGCATAAATGCTTAATTTTATCTTGTACTAATTCATCATTTAATTGGCTAGGATAATCAATTTCAATACCTTCAACGCCACCAAAATTAGTATCAATTTTGTTTAAAATATCCAACAATTCGACGCAAGCTTCTTCATAGTTTTTTGCTGCTACTTCCTGTTCAAAACGGATAACACTTGGTTGTTTTTGTGTTTCTGCCATTTCTAAATTCCTTTGGTAAAAAATAAATAAAATGAATAATTAACAGGTTCCCCACAGATCATATTCATCTGAATGGGTGATGGTTACTTTAATAAATTCGCCTACTTTCACAGGCGTGCCACTTAGATTTTCAATATAAACTAAGCCATCAACTTCTGGCGCATCAGCTTTAGTACGGCCGATAATACCTTCGTCATCAATTTCATCCACAATTACATCAAGCGTTTGGCCAATTTTTTGTTTTAATCGTTCAGCCGAAATTTCTTGTTGTAACTGCATAAAGCGGTGGAAACGTTCTTCTTTTACATCTTCAGGCACTTGGTCGGCCATTTCAGTTGCAGGAGCGCCTTCTACCGGGCTAAATTTGAAACAGCCCACGCGATCAAGTTGTGCTTCTTTTAAGAAATCCAATAACATTTGGAAATCTTCTTCTGTTTCACCCGGGAAGCCTACGATGAAAGTTGAACGTAGGGTTAAATCTGGACAAATCTCACGCCATTGCTTGATACGCTCTAAAGTGCGGTCAATTTTTCCTGGTCTTTTCATCGCTTTTAAAATTTTTGGACTCGCGTGTTGCAATGGAATATCCAAATAAGGCAACAATAAACCTTCCGCCATTAATGGAATTAAATCATCCACGTGTGGATAAGGATAAACGTAATGTAAACGTACCCAAATGCCTAATTTACCAAGCTGTTTACACAAGGTCATTAAGTCATTTTTAATTGGCATACCATTCCAGAAAGCGGTTTTAACGCCACCTTCTTTGCGCTGTGTATCCATCGCATAAGCTGAAGTATCTTGTGAAACGACCAATAACTCCTTCACGCCCGCATCAGCAAGACGTTTCGCTTCATCCAATACTTGCGTGATAGAACGGCTTTCTAAATCCCCACGTAATGAAGGGATTATACAGAATGTACAACGATGATCACAGCCTTCTGAGATTTTCAAATAAGCATAGTGTTTTGGTGTTAATTTCACCCCTTGTTTTGGTACAAGGCTGGTGTAAGGATTATGCTCTGGTTTCGGTACGTACTTGTGTACTTGTGCCATTACTGTTTCATAACTGTGCGGACCGCTCACTTCCAATACTTTTGGGTGAACTTGGCGAATTTGATCTTCTTTCGCCCCTAAACAGCCGGTCACAATCACACGTCCATTTTCTTCCAACGCCTCTCCTATGGCTTCTAGGGATTCCTGCACAGCACTATCAATAAAGCCGCAAGTATTCACAATGACCAAGTCCACATTTTCATAACTTGGCACAATGTTATATCCGTCAGTACGTAATTCAGTCAGAATACGTTCGGAATCCACTAAATTTTTAGGACAACCTAAACTTACAAAGCCAATATTCGGCGTTGATTTTTGCATAAATTTATTCTCAGCTATCATCATCTTTCAAAACTTTAGATTTTACTCAATTTCAAGCAGAAAGGCGATAAATTAAAGGTAAATTGATTGTAAATTTACCCATTAAAGTCCTTTTTTCAGGTAAAATAATGTCCGTTTTTTATTTACTCATATTCATTATTAACATGGAAAATTCTTTTCTTTTTTCGACCGCTCTTGAACAGACGGCTTATTTACTTATCCTAGGGAAAATGCTACTCGCACTTGTACTTGGCGGGATTATTGGCTTAGAACGCGAACTAAAACACAAACCGGTTGGCGTCAAAACCTGTGCCATTATTGCGGTGACAACTTGTGTACTGACGATTGTCTCCATTCAAGCCGCAGAGCATTATGCACAAGTTTCAGATAATATCCGAACTGACCCTATGCGACTTGCCGCACAAGTAATCAGTGGCATCGGTTTCTTAGGTGCAGGGGTAATTTTACATAAGAAAAATGATGCGATTTCAGGATTAACCACTGCAGCCATTATTTGGGCTGCGGCGGCTATCGGTGTGGCAACAGGTGCAGGCTTTATTTTTGATGCCATTATTGCCACTTTAATGATTTTAATCGCTATCCGTATCAGCCCGATTGTGCAGCGTTATGTTCGCCGTAAAACCTATAAAAAACGTACTCGTTTGGCCATTCAACTAAGTTCTGCTAACGGCATCAGTAAAGTGACTGATTTATTATTGAAACATGACTACCGCATTGAAAATATTTCAGTAAAAGACCAAGCAAGTGGCGAAGTTCGCTTGCAAGTTCGATGCTATAACATTGATAATGAAATGCTTAAAGATGTCTATACGCTATTAAAAACAGAAGATGAAGTACTAAGTGTGGATGTAGAAAATTAAAATCAGCTTAAAATAACACATTACTTCTATCGTAAAACCTATACTTGCTAGACAAAAGTTAAAAACTTAAACTGGATAACGTCATGAATTTACAAGATAATTTCGAGCAGCATACGCCTGATGCATAAGGCTATGTTTGTTTATTTGCAAGGGTTCGCGCGTTTTGGAAATGAAAAGCTACATAATAACCTACACTTATGTAGCTTTTATAGCTGAGGGGGCAAATTATCTCAGAGATGTTTGAGTGAAATACCCAATAGAATTGTCTATGATATCTGGGTATTTTGACCAATCAATGTTGAGTATAAACTTACTTTTACACTTTTCAAGACATCTATTCGTTTTTAGTCTTAAGTTTCTATTCACCTTTGTATCATCATCTACTTTAGCTTGTAGATACGATTTAACCGCTAGAGGAATACTTTTCTCCTCTTTTATATAAGGAAGGAAATCCTTAAATTGAGAGGCGATTTTATTTCTTCTATAAATGAGAATTCTACTGAATGGGTTTTCTAGCATTGAAACCTCCGATAGAAAAAGTGGTTGTTGATATGGCGGTTTTATTCTTAATTCTAAGCGAGTAATGCTCCGCTTAATATGTTCTCTCTTAACTATAAGGTTATTTTGGTAAACATCTTCAACTTCTTGAAATTTTAGTTTCTCATATACTAAAAGGTAAGAACTAGAACGTTGAGAACCAATAGCATAATTGTTCTTACAATCATCTTCGTTACCTAAGAAATTCCGCCCTGTTCTAGCATTAGGAATAGAGAAGTAATAATTTCTTAGAAATCGCTTGCTGTGTACATCAAGGGTAAGATCGATTCGAGTTACTCTACTAGTTTGTAACAGCATATCAATAACCTCTACCCCAATATGTTTCTTCAGCCATTTGATCACATTAGGTATGTCTCTATTTTTTGCATATTGTGGAGATAACTCAAATCTAACTCTAGGCTCATTAAGTTTTCTTGGGAAATCGTAAGATAATAGCAGATAAAAATCAGGATTTTTCATCGAAGTAATTTTTATACCACAGCGGTAATGTTTAACTTTTATACTACATATCTCATATTTTCCAGATCTAACCTGCTTTAACTTATCAAATTTTTTGTATACACCCCAGAATTCTTCAGCTGGTATTATTTTTGATACAAAAGATAGCTTATCAATTCCCATATAAATAGGGTATTTTTTGAAAGTACCTACACAGATAAAGTTATTCTTTCTATAAATAGCATTTCTGTTTACAAGAATGGTATTTTTCATAGCTAATTTCCTATTGAGTTGTTGTATTATTTAATAAATATGCTTGTAACGTGCTAATAGAGTGATTGGAACTTGAATTACATGCACATCCTCTATTTATAATCCATTCATCAATTTCCGTTTCTAACCACGCAACAGCTCTCAATGACAGTTTCTTTGGTGGTGGAAAATCAGATGTTTTGATTAGTCGGTATATAGTTGATTTGGATAACGTTGTTTTTGCCATTACTTGGCTTAGTTTGATTAGTTTCATAAAAACCTCATTTATTACCAAAAGGCGGAATTACCCTTTGCGAGGTTTCCTTTACAGAAGTGAATATTTAGCTATTTTTAGCTCTTAAACTGGCTGACAGTCAGTTATAAATAGCCTAAAATAACTGACTGTCAGTTTTATTAATTTAGTTGCTGACTGTCAGTTGGTTTAAGGAAGAAAAGTGAGTACGAATTTTATTGGACAAACAAGAAAGCAAAAGAGAAATTGTGAAGAGCAACAGCGTAGAAGGAAATCAATCAAGGAACGCTTTCCCAAGACGGTTACATTCCATACTTATGAGGATATTGATGAAAAAATAGCAAGAAGACAGATGAAGATAGCAAAAGCCTTTGAAATAGTAGGAGAAAAGATAAGACAAGCGGAAGTAAAATCTTTAGCTATTACTTATTATATTTATATTCACGCAAGAAAAGAAAAATTAATAATATTGCGTCAAATCTATAGATATGCAGGTGAGGAAAATATGACTTTAGATAAATTACTTAAGTTGTTAGATAAAAATGTTCCCCTAAAAAAAGAGAAATGGAATCGAGAAATCCTACTTGCTTATTTATTCTTTAGGGATGAAAGAGATAAAAAATAGTGAACTAGGTAAAATTTCAGAGATTTTTACGCTATTTGTACCACAACTATCAAAAAGAACTAATTTTTCGTTATCGTAACTTTTTATCAAACTCCAATGATAGTTAGTCGAGAATAATACTATTGAGTTAGATTGGCTTTCTAGATGAGAAGATATAAGTAAGGGAATTTTTGAGTGTCTTCTTATGTTAGGGTAGTCTATTCTTATTTGCTTATGTATTTTAGCGGTATGATTTAATAAATACTTCATTTGGTGAAGATCCAATCCACTCGTGAGTAGATCATAAATACCCCAGTTATTCATATAAGCTAAAAGTAGCTCGTGAAATAATGGTTTTCGCTTAATTTTCTTATTTGATACGAAATAGACTGCATTTACTATGCTATAAATTCCGCATAAACAGTCTAATTCCCCCTGTTGCAATGCTTTCATGTAAAATAAAAATATGTTTATATATCAATATTTTAACATATTTTTTAGCATCTACAAAATAGTCTCAAGGAAGACTAAAAGACCACGTTTTTTGTCCGCACTTAACCTATCTAAATGAGCATAAAGTCTATTTCTAATACGATCTTCTGAAACAGGAATAAATTTCTGTTTATCATTAATTTTTTGATCTGATATGCAATCTATAAAAAACCAGCTAATTTCGGTATTCAATGCTGCGGCAATTTCGACTAGATGTGCAACATTAATCTTATTTTCACCTCGCTCATAACGAGAAAGTTGCTGTTGTGCGATGCCAATTTGCTCCGATAGCACGGAGGCACTTAATCCAAGCTCTTTACGCTTTTGCTGAATCCGCTTTCCTATCAATCTATCGGTTTCTGTTACTGAAAGTTTCGACATTATCTAGCCTTAAAATCATCTTTTATAGCTATTTTGTAACTGTTTTACTCCTTTAAAAATATCGGTTATAGTATATTTTACGAATATCACCTATTTAAGGATTTTGTTATGAAGCATTCTTTTACACTTATTCATTGGTATGGACCTTTTGAGCTTTCTGAAGTGATTGAATCAGATTGGGGAAAAGAGAGCGGGCTCTATTTGTTTACAGGAAAACAAAAAGATGAGACTGAGAGCCAAATTCAATACTGCGGTATTTCGGAACAGTCCTATGCATCCCGATTTAAAACTCATCATAAACACTGGAAAATTGATAGTGAGCGAGAGGTTTGGTTAGGGATTATTGAATCTACACCTTACCCTCATATGAATAGAGCTTATTTAGCCTATTTGAAAGAGCCTGAGCGCTTACTTACCTATTATTTACAAGCTCCATTAAATGAGAAAAATCGTATTTTGAAACCACGACCAATGACAGTAATCAACTATTGGTTTACAAAAGATAAAGAACTTAGAAGAAAAAATGTTCACGTAGCTCAGCAAGGTATGCACAGTGTCATTTCTTGGGATGGTGAAAACTGGCATTTAGGTGATCTTAAAATTGTTTCAGATGAAGAGGAATAACCAGCTATGCAATTAGATGATTTTAATATTACTGCTGAATATATGGAATATTCAGATAGTAGTAATAAATCCGAATGGGGGGAACCACTACCTTGCTGGATTAAGTATGAAAGTGAATCTAAAGAATTAAGTATTAAGTTTGAATATGAACAAGAGGGAAAGCCTAATACTTATGTTTGGTTTAAAGGCATAGTAGATATGCTCACTTATCCTTGTTCAGTAGAGCTAAGATCAAATAAACCTAATGTTACAGAAGAATCAATGTTGTTAGAAATAATAAATGATGGTGAAAATTGGTACTTTGAGGGAGTAGTTTATGATCCTTATACAGAAAAGATTGATGGTGTATTAGTCAATAGAATTGCTGAACGAATGATCTATATCAATCAAGTTGATCCTGATGAAAGCGATCTTGACTTTTAATTAATAACCCAGAGGCTTTTATGTTTTCAGATAATTTGTTATTTCCGACAGATTTATTGGATAGACATTATAATGTGAAATTGCCAGATATGAAGAAAGCGTTATCTATGTTTGGAATCACAAATGCAAATATTAGCTACTCTATTGGCCCGGTGGTAATAACTTACTATATCAAATTAGAATTTGATCGCTTAGAAAAGGAAAGTATCAATCAAATTTCTGATCCGACAAAATGGGCTAAAATATTGAATGTTCGTGCAGTAAGAATGATTCCGAGTGAATTTGGCATACTATCTTTGGAAATTCCACATAATAATCACCATACAATTTCACTTAAAGAGGTGATTGGTTCCGAGGTTTTTATTAATAGCAATGATAAGTTACCGATCGCTTTAGGTGTAAATCCAGAGGGCAATCCTGTAGTAATTGATTTAGCAAAGACACCTCATCTTTTGATTGGGGGAGGTACAGGAGCAGGAAAATCAGTCTGTATTAATACTATTCTTATCAGTCTATTATCAAGATTTGATGAAAAACAACTTAAATTGATATTAATTGCTCCGAAGATCGTTGAATTATCACCTTATAATGATATTCCTCACCTCATTACACCTGTTATCACTGATATGAAAAAAGCCGTGCAAGCCTTAAAATGGTGCGTAGATGAAATAGAACGCCGCTATCAGCTTTTATCATTATGGGAAGTACGCAATATCGAAAGTTATAATCAGAAAATTACTCGTTTAAATGTGGAAGGAATCGCTAAAGAAGCATTTACTCCATTAAATTATTTTGTTGTCGTGGTTGATGAGTTTTCCGATTTAATGATGGCTAGTGGTAAACATATTGAAGAATATATTATGCATATAGCCCAAAAAGCACGGGCTGTAGGGATTCATTTAATTTTAACTACACAACATTTTACTACTGATGTTATTACAGGCGTAATTAAAGCTAATATTCCTAGCCGTATAGCATTTACAACGACTACTGAAGGCGATTCTCGAGCTATTCTTGGTGAGCGTGGAGCAGAAACCTTATTAGGCTCTGGAGATATGCTATATGCTGAAGCTGGCTCTCCTGATTTAACAAGAATTCATGGTGCATTTGTCAGTGATGAAGAAATTACAGCTATTACAGATTTTTTGCGTATATGTGGAAAATCTCAACAATATCCAGAAAATATCTTCACTGAAGAGGTATTTTCGCCAGTTAAGACTGAGCTTGATCCCTTATTTGATATTGTGCGTAAATGGGTAATTGAAACTCAAACTATTTCAATATCAGCAATTCAACGCAAATTTAACCTTAGCTTTAGTCGAGCCGCTCACATTATGGATCAGCTTGAAACAGAAGGTATTGTATCTGAGCTATCAAAATTGGGAAAACGGCAGTTACTCATAACAGAAAATTAAAGAATAGGCAGGGAACTGCCTATTTTTGTTCTGTTAGTAAATCATCTAGGTAATCAGCCCATTTTTGTAACCAAATTTTACATTCTTTATCGTAAGTATGTAGATTATAAGTGCCTTCAATTCCTTTCTTAGAATGTCCTAGAATAGCCTCGCCAACTTCATTCGGGCACCCCAATCTCGCCAAACCTGTTCGAACTGTTCTACGCAGATCGTGTGGCGACCAATGTTCAATGTCTAACATTGCCCCACTTTTTCTAAGTATCCAAGTTCTTTCGGTAAGGTATTTTTGTTGGATAGGCTTTTCTTGTAATCGCATTTGAAATAAGTATTTTGTTGAACGATCAAATGTTTTAAGAAGATCTACTGTTTGATTAGATAGCTGAACATAGCGAGATGTGCCAGTTTTAGTTTCTCGAAGAAAAATTGTCTTCATTTCTAAATCAATATCATCCCAAGCAATAGCGCAAATTTCCCCTGTTCGACAGCCTGTGAGTAATGTAAGTAGAAATACGTTTTGGATTTTTTCTGTTAGTCTTGATGTTTTCAGCCATTTTAGGAATATCCCTAATTCACGGTGATCAAATGCTCTAGTTCCTTTGTTATTAGTGAGTTTAATGGTTGTCATTTTTAACGTTTCTTTTGCTAATAATGCAGGGTTTACAAAATTTTCATCAAATTTATCTAGTCCAATAGCAAAACGATATGCCGCAGTCCACTCTCTAAGAACACTTCCTGCTTGTACGCTTGCACCTCGATTGTTCACGATATTTGTAATATGTTCGGCGATTTCTTTTCTTGTCATAGAAGAGGCTAATCTATCGCCAAATGGAATGACTACATCATTGTATAAAGTTCGTCTAACTTCATCTTGCCCTTTAGGTTTTCTTGCTCCAACTATTAAACGACCATTTTCACTATAGTGATCTTCAATATATTGCGATAAGTAAAGTTCAACAAGATCTTTGACATAAAAGAGTTTCTGGCTTTCTTTTTGAGCTTGCTCTTTTTTAAATTCTTTTAATTCGGTTGCAGGACAGCGACCAGCTAAACGAATATGTTTTAGCTCTTTTAGCTGCTTTCTTGCCTCTGCTAGGCTAGTTTGAGGAAATGAGCCTATTTTTACTTGAGTTAGCTTTTTAGTTATCGGGCTAGAATATCTATAAAAAAATGTTTTTATACCAGTTTTACCACAAGTTACCCTTAGACCTGAATACTCACCAATATCAGCTTTATCAAAATCTTTAGGCTTCATCATTTCAATAGTTTTCGTAGTTAATGGCTTTTTCATAGCATTACTCATAAAATATTCCGATAAATTCCATTTTTTGCTATATGTATATTATACTATAAGCTATAAAAACCTACAAAAAAACCTACATTTTAGTATAGGATTTAGTGAGTCTTCATAAAACCTAATGAAACTACTAAATACAATAAATTTTATATATATTGTTTAAAATCAATATATTAAAAGGATTAAATAGATGATTTTTGAAGAGAATTTCCAACAACATACGCCAATGATGCAGCAATATCTCAAGTTAAAAGCAGAAAATCCTGACATTTTATTATTTTATCGAATGGGGGATTTTTACGAGCTTTTTTATGATGATGCAAAAAAAGCGGCAGCGTTGTTAGATATTTCTTTAACGAAACGTGGGCAATCAGCAGGTAATCCCATTCCCATGGCAGGCGTGCCTTATCATGCGGTAGAAGGCTATTTAGCAAAATTAGTGCAATTAGGTGAACCTGTAGCCATTTGTGAACAAGTGGGTGATCCCGCCACATCAAAAGGGCCTGTTGAACGCAAAATTGTACGAATTGTAACGCCTGGTACGGTAAGTGATGAAGCCCTTTTACCAGAACGCCAAGATAACTTAATTGTGGCGGTTTATCAGGAAAAAGAAAAATTTGGTCTAGCCACATTAGACATGACATCTGGACGCTTCCAGCTTTGTGAACCTCATTCAAAAGAAGCCTTGCAAGCTGAATTACAGCGTATTAATCCGGTAGAATTACTTTATTGTGAAGATTTTGCCGAAATGGCCATTATCGAACCTTATAAAGGTCTACGCCGTCGCCCAATTTGGGAATTTGAACTTAGTACCGCGATCTCAGAACTTAATCGTCAATTTGGTACGAAAGATTTACGTGCATTTGGTGTAGAAAAATCACCTCTTGGCTTGGCAGCAGCAGGTTGTTTATTACAATATGCAAAAGAAACACAACGTGCTTCGCTTCCACATATTCAAAGCATCAGTGTTATTCAAAATAACGATAATATTCAATTAGATGCCGCAACACGCCGAAATTTAGAACTTACTCAAAATCTTGCGGGTGGTACAGAAAATACACTTGCTTCGGTATTAGATAAATGTGTTACGCCAATGGGTAGCCGTTTGTTAAAACGTTGGATTCATCAACCAATTCGTCAAACAGACATTCTATTAAAACGCCAAAAAACCATTGGTGAAATTATTGAGCAAGATTTATATCACGAATTGCAGCCTTATTTGCAACAAGTGGGCGATATGGAACGGATTCTTGCTCGTGTAGCACTACGTTCTGCACGTCCTCGAGATCTCACGCGTTTACGTACCGCATTAGAACAAATTGAACCGATAAAATCACTAATTCATACAAAAACATCGTCAAATTTGACCGCACTTTCCGCACAAATTAGTGATTTTTCTGCACAAATTGAGTTACTTCAAAAAGCAATTATTGAAACTCCTCCATTATTAATTCGCGATGGTGGCGTTATTGCTGAAGGCTATAATGCAGAATTAGATGAATGGCGAACCCTTTCCGCTGGTGCAACACAATATTTAGAAAATTTAGAACAACGCGAACGAGAAAGCACAGGTATTGATACCTTAAAAATTGGTTTTAATGCGGTGCATGGTTATTACATTCAAATCAGTCAAGGGCAAGCTCATAAAGCACCGATTCATTATGTTCGCCGTCAAACTTTAAAAAATGCCGAGCGCTATATTATTCCTGAATTAAAAGAATATGAAGATAAGGTTTTAAAATCAAAAGGGGCGGCGCTTGCTTTAGAAAAGCAACTTTATGATGAATTATTTGATTTATTGTTGCCACATTTAGGTCAATTACAATTAGCCAGCTTGGCATTGTCTGAATTGGATGTGTTAGTTAACTTAGCAGAGAGAGCAGAAACCTTAAATTATGTTGCACCACAATTTAGCGATGAAATTGGCGTAAAAATTGAAAATGGTCGCCATCCTGTGGTGGAACAAGTCTTAAAAGACCCCTTTATTGCCAACCCTGTTAATCTCAATCAACAGCGTCATTTGCTGATTATTACCGGCCCAAATATGGGCGGTAAAAGTACCTATATGCGTCAAACGGCTTTAATTACGTTAATGGCGTATATAGGCAGTTTTGTGCCGGCTGATAGTGCGGTTATCGGGCAAATTGATCGTATTTTTACTCGAATTGGCGCCTCTGATGATTTAGCCTCCGGTCGTTCTACATTTATGGTAGAAATGACCGAAATGGCGAATATTCTTCATCAAGCCACTTCACAAAGTTTAGTTCTGATTGATGAAATTGGACGCGGTACGTCTACTTATGATGGGCTTTCTTTAGCTTGGGCTTGTGCCGAATGGTTGGCGAAGAAAAATCGTTCACTCACATTATTTGCGACCCATTATTTTGAACTCACCGCACTGCCAGAACAAATTGAAGGCATTGCCAATATTCATTTAGATGCATTAGAATATAACAATACCATCGCCTTTATGCACACGGTTCAAGACGGTGCGGCAAGTAAAAGTTATGGTCTTGCTGTTGCCGCACTGGCTGGTGTGCCTCAATCCGTCATTAAACTGGCGAAGCAAAAATTGCATCAGTTAGAAAAACTGTCAGCACAAAATGGTGATCAACAAATTCAACATTTAAGAGCGTTAAATCAACATCAAGGTGAATTAGCTTTTGAAGCCGAACCAGATGCTTTACGCGAAGCCATTGAGCAACTTGATCCAGATGAATTAAGCCCAAAACAAGCCTTAGCTTATTTGTATCAATTGAAGAAAATGCTATAAGAAATAAAAAGAGCGGTCAAAAAATTCATTGTTTTTTATGACCGCTCTTTTATTTTCACTAATTTCTTAAAATCTCATAGATTTCAGAATCTTTTCTATCGAGATAATGGATGGATTGAATTTTACGAATGGTGCGTGATTTACCACGGATTAATAAGGTTTCAGTGATGGCTAAGTTGCCACGACGAGAAATCCCTTTGAGTAATTCACCATGCGTAATTCCCGTTGCAGCAAAAACAAGATTATCATCACGTACTAAATCTTCTAATTTTAAGATTTCATTGACCTTCACACCTAAGGCTTCACAACGTTGAACTTCTTCAGCGGCAATTTTACGGTTTTCTTCTGTATCGCCTTTTACTTCATTACGTGGAATAAGGCGAGCTTGCATATCTCCACCTAATGCACGAATTGCAGCGGCAGCTGCCACACCTTCAGGTGCACCGCCAATGCCATAAACCATATCAACTTCAGCATCCGGTAAACAACATAAAACCGAAGCGGCAACATCACCATCTGGAATGGCCATCACGCGAATACCAAGATTATGCATTTGCTTAATCACTTCATCATGACGTGGTTTAGCGAGCACCATCACGGTTAAATCCGATAAGGATTTACCTAAACGAGAAGCCACACGGCGAAGATTTTGTTCAATCGGTAAACTTAAATCAATCATGCCTTTCACTTCAGGACCAACAACCAATTTTTCCATATACATATCAGGTGCTTTTAAGAAGGTACGTTTACCACCAGCAGCCAACACTGAAATGGCATTTGATTGGCCCATTGCTGTCATTCTTGTACCATCAATAGGATCAACCGCAATAGAAACGAGTTCACCGTTACCAGAACCTACTTTTTCGCCAATATAAAGCATTGGTGCTTCGTCAATTTCCCCTTCACCAATCACAATTTCACCGTCCATATGGATTAAATTCAGCATATAACGCATGGCTTTGACTGCCGCATCATCTGCTGCATTTTTATTACCACGTCCAAGCCAAGTATAAGCCGCTAATGCAGCCGCTTCGGTTACTCTTGAAAATTCAATAGCTAATGCACGATTCATTTTTCTCTCCCAATGCAAAAAGTCTCGCTATTTTATCACTAAGCAAACGTTTGCATAATAATTTTTGACAAGAGGCTTTTAAAAATAGGATTAAGTGGGTAGAATAAAGCCGTTTCGGACTTATTTTAAAAAAGGAAATCACTATGTCTTTAGAAATTTTAGATCAGCTTGAAGAAAAAATTAGACAAGCAGTAGAAACCATTCAATTACTTCAACTTGAAGTGGAAGAATTAAAAGAACAAAAAAATCAATCTCAACAAGCGGTAGAAGCGTTGCAACATGAAAACGAGCAACTTAGAAATGAACACCGCAACTGGCAAGAACACATTCGTTCATTGTTGGGTAAATTCGACAACGTATAATGACTATAAAGGCTTAGAAAATCTAAGCCTTTTTTCTTATTAGGAAACAATATGAATATTTGTGTGATTTCAGGCAGCACATTAGGCAGCGCTGAATATGTGGCGGAGCATTTAGAAGATGTGTTAAAAACACAAGATTTTTCTACCGCACTTTTCCACGGACCAGAACTTGATGATGTGATTGATGAAAATATTTGGTTGATTGTCACTTCAACACATGGTGCAGGTGAATTGCCTGATAATTTGAAACCACTCTTTGAACAAATTGCGGCATCAGATAAAGATTTCTCTTCTCTCCGCTTTGCCGTTGTAGGCTTAGGCAATTCAGATTACGATACATTCTGTCATGCCGTGAATAAAGTTGAAACACAATTAAGTGAAAAAAGTGCGGTCAAAATCTGCGAGAGTTTAAAAATCGATGTCTTGCATGTTGATGATCAAGAGCAATTTGCTGAAGATTGGCTACCACAATTTATTCATGCACTTTAGTCATAATAAAGCGATAATTTGAGTTATCGCTTTTTCTTTATCCATTATCCAAAAAAAAATCACCTGTGGATAACTTTGATAAAACCTGTCAAAAACTTGTTCTTTTCCACTGAGTAAATATGATGATTGTTTTAGCTGTGGATAAAATTAAAGGTTATCCACAAGAAAAAGCCTTCAAACTGACGATATTTCAACACAGTCTAAAATGATCTAACTTCTTCATTTAAAAAAGGAAAAGGATCTTATTCACAAGGTAAAAGGATCTTAATAGTAACAATAATAAGATCTTATATATAAATAGATCTTATCTTTATTACTTCTCGATCTTCTCTCATCACAGATTGAATTCTTACTTTCAAGCACACGTAATTTTCAGTAGAATAGCGCCTATTTTTAGATCGAAGATCAAATTGAAGACTAAGAGAGAGATATGTTTTACACCGAAAATTATGATGTGATCGTTGTTGGTGGCGGTCATGCCGGTACAGAAGCCGCATTGGCACCAGCACGTATGGGATTAAAAACCCTGTTATTGACACATAATGTCGATACCCTTGGACAAATGTCATGTAACCCTGCTATTGGTGGTATTGGTAAAGGCCATTTAGTGAAAGAAGTAGATGCTATGGGCGGCTTAATGGCGCATGCTGCAGATAAGGCGGGTATTCAATTTCGTACTTTAAACAGCAGTAAAGGGCCTGCTGTACGTGCAACTCGTGCTCAAGCTGATCGCGTGTTATATCGCCAAGCCGTACGCATTGCACTTGAAAAGCAACCAAATTTAGATATTTTCCAACAAGAAGTAACCGATATTTTAATTGAACAAGATCGCGTTTGTGGTGTGGAAACCAAAATGGGGCTTAAATTCCGTGCTAAATCGGTCATTTTAACTGCCGGTACTTTCTTAGCGGGTAAGATCCATATTGGTTTAGAACATTATGAAGGTGGCCGAGCTGGTGATCCGGCATCTGTTACACTTTCTCATCGTTTACGTGATCTGAATTTACGTGTTGATCGTTTAAAAACCGGTACGCCACCGCGTATTGATGCTCGCACGATCAATTTCGATATATTGGCTAAACAACATGGTGATGCTGTATTACCTGTATTTTCTTTTATGGGATCGGTATCTGATCACCCTCAACAAATTCCTTGTTATATCACCCATACCAATGAACAAACCCATGAAGTGATACGTAATAACTTGGATCGCAGTCCAATGTATACTGGAGTGATTGAAGGGATCGGTCCACGTTATTGTCCATCCATTGAAGATAAAGTGATGCGTTTTGCAGATCGTAATTCACATCAAATTTATTTGGAACCAGAAGGCTTAACCAGTAATGAAGTGTATCCAAACGGGATCTCTACCAGTTTACCGTTTGACGTGCAAATGAGCATTGTGAATTCCATGAAAGGTTTGGAAAAAGCGCGCATCATTAAGCCAGGTTATGCCATTGAATATGATTATTTTGATCCACGTGACTTAAAACCAACGTTAGAAACTAAATCGATTTCGGGTTTATTCTTTGCGGGTCAAATTAACGGTACAACCGGTTATGAAGAAGCGGCAGCACAAGGCTTATTGGCGGGGATTAACGCAGGTCTTTACGTACAAGAGAAAGAGGCATGGTATCCACGTCGCGATCAATCTTATACAGGTGTATTAGTGGATGATCTTTGCACGCTTGGTACCAAAGAACCGTATCGTGTATTTACTTCTCGTGCTGAATACCGTTTGTTATTACGTGAAGACAATGCAGACATTCGTTTAACGCCAATTGCCCATGAATTAGGTTTGATTGATGAGGCTCGCTGGGCACGCTTCAATCAAAAAATGGAAAATATTGAACAAGAACGCCAGCGCTTACGCAGCATTTGGCTGCATCCACGCTCTGAATATTTAGAAGAAGCGAATAAAGTGCTTGGCAGCCCACTTGTGCGTGAGGCCAGCGGTGAAGATTTATTGCGCCGTCCGGAAATGACTTACGATATTTTGACTTCTTTAACGCCATACAAACCGGCAATGGAAGATCGAGAAGCCGTAGAACAAGTAGAAATTGCTATTAAGTATCAAGGCTATATTGAGCATCAACAAGAAGAAATTGAAAAACAAAAACGCCATGAAAATACAGCTATTCCGGTTAACTTTGATTACAGCAAAGTGTCTGGTTTATCTAATGAAGTACGCGCGAAGTTGGAACAGCATCGTCCGGTTTCCATTGGTCAAGCAAGCCGAATTTCAGGCGTTACTCCTGCAGCAATTTCAATTATTCTGGTTAATTTGAAAAAACAAGGCATGCTAAAACGTGGGGAATAAACTTCTCAGGTATTGAAAGCAAAAGTGCGGTGAATTTTCATCGCACTTTTTTATATTACAAATTAAAGAGATGTATTGGTAGGCTAAATTTTTGCTGAAATAAAAACACTAAGGATTTTAACCGCACTTTCAAGTAGAATGGCAACAAACAGATAAAATAGATAGAAAAATGAAAGCAAAACTCGAAAATTTACTGGCTCAAGCAGAAATTCAATTAACCGATCTGCAAAAAGATCAGCTGATTCAGTTGGTACAATTACTCAATAAATGGAACAAGGCTTATAATTTAACCTCTGTACGTGATCCGCAAGAGATGTTAGTAAAACATATCTTGGATAGTATTGTTGTTAGTCCTTATTTACAAGGGGATCGTTTTATTGATGTAGGAACAGGTCCAGGCTTGCCAGGCCTGCCTTTAGCCATTATTAACCCTACCAAGCAATTTGTCTTGTTAGATAGTTTAGGTAAGCGTATTAGCTTCATTCGAAATGCAGTACGTGAGTTAGGACTAACAAATGTAGAACCTGTTCTTAGCCGTGTTGAGGAATACCAACCTGAACAAAAATTCGACGGTGTATTAAGTCGAGCATTTGCTTCGTTAAAAGATATGACAGATTGGTGTCATCATTTGCCAAAAGAAAATGGGTATTTTTATGCTTTGAAAGGCATTTATCACGAAGATGAAGTTCAAGAATTAGACAAAAAATTCGAAGTAAAAGACGTGATAACTTTGCATGTACCAGAGCTTGTAGGTGAGCGACATTTAATCGTTTTACGATAAAACACACTTTTTTTACGGCTATTTTGTTAATTATTTTTTAAAAGTGTGATTTGTTTAACATTTTTTAGTGGTTAAAAAGTTGAAACTCTTTGTAGCACGGGTATAATTAGGTAGTTTTTGTATTTTAAAAAAAATAAGATAATGTCTAAGGTTTTAACGCAGGCCAAAAATCGATATCAAAAGTCGATAATTATTGAGTCGGTTTGTCTTGTTGTTTTTGGGGTATTCCTTGCAATTTGGCAAGGTGAAAGTGCGGTAGATTTCAGTTTAGGATTTATCAGTGCTTTTGTACCATTTTGTGCTTTTGCTTATATTGTTTTTTTTCACAAACAAGATTTTTCAACAAAATTAAAGGCATTTTATCTTGCTGAAGTAGTTAAGTTTCTATTCACTATTTTGTTGGTTATAACCTTTTTTAAATGGTTTGAAATTACTAATTTTTTACTGTTTTTTAGCGGTTTTATGGTGGCATTAATATTGAATAATTTGCTTCCTTTTTTGTTTAGATAAAACAGCATCCATTTTATTATTTTTTATACAGGGTATTTATTATGTCAGGACAAACCTCGATTGAGTATATCCAGCACCATTTGACTTACCTAACCACAGGGGAAGGATTTTGGACCTTTAATTTAGATACATTTTTCTTTTCTATCGTTTGCGGTTTAGTTTTTATTGGTATTTTTTATAAAGTAGCTAAAAAAACGACAACCGGTGTTCCAGGAAAATTGCAGTGTGCAGTTGAAATGGCTGTAGAATGGATAGATGGTGTCGTTCGTGAAAACTATCATGGAAAACGAGGGGTTATTGCGCCATTAGCATTAACTATCTTCGTTTGGGTGTTTATCATGAATGCAATTGACCTTGTACCTGTTGATTACATCCCTCAACTTTTTGCTTTAATTAGCGGAGATCATCATATTCCTGTACGTGCCGTGCCTACTACAGATATGAACATGACCTTCGCAATGTCTATTTCTGTATTTATTCTAATTCTGTTTTATACCGTGAAATCTAAAGGTATTACAGGATTGGTTAAAGAATATACGTTACATCCTTTTAATCATTGGGCTTTTATTCCCGTAAACTTACTATTAGAGTCTGTTACTTTAATTTCAAAACCAGTCTCTCTTGCTTTACGTTTGTTCGGTAATATGTATGCTGGTGAGTTGATTTTCATTCTTATCGCAGTGATGTATTCAGCTAATGCTTTCGTTGCTGCTATGGGAGTGCCATTGCATTTAGTTTGGGCTATATTCCATATTTTGGTTATAACGTTGCAAGCCTTTGTTTTCATGATGTTAACTGTTGTTTATCTCAGTATCGCTTATAACAAAGCCGAACATTAATTAACTTTTTTATTAACAAACCGGGCGAAAGCCTTAACTCAACTTGGAGAAATCTTATGGAAACTGTAATTAGTGCAACAATTATTGCATCTGCGATTATGCTTGCTTTTGCTGCTTTAGGTACTGCAATTGGCTTCGGTCTTTTAGGTGGTAAATACCTAGAATCTGCAGCTCGCCAACCTGAATTAGCTAACTCACTACTTACAAAAATGTTTATCGTTGCAGGTCTATTGGATGCGATTGCTATGATTGCAGTTGGTATCGGCTTGTACTTTGCATTTGCAAACCCATTTGCCTCATTATTAGGTTAATAAACAACAAACAGCCTATTAAAGAAGGGGGTATGTTGTGAATATTAATGCAACATTAATTGGCCAAACTATAGCATTTATCATCTTTGTATGGTTTTGCGTTAAATATGTATGGCCACCAATTATTAAAGCAATTGAGGAACGTCAGAGCCAAATTGCGAACGCCTTAGCGTCAGCTGAAGCAGCGAAAAAAGAGCAAGCAGATACTAAAAATCTTGTTGAACAAGAACTTTTATCTGCAAAAGTACAAGCTCAAGAAATTTTAGATGCTGCGAATAAACGTCGCAATGAAGTGTTAGACGAAGTGAAGGCAGAAGCTGAAGAACTAAAAGCAAAAATTATTGCTCAAGGTTATGCTGAAGTAGAAGCAGAACGTAAACGTGTTCAAGAAGAATTACGTGTTAAAGTGGCTTCATTAGCAGTGGCTGGTGCTGAGAAAATTGTGGGTCGTTCTATTGATGAAGCGGCAAACAATGACATTATTGATAAATTAGTTGCAGAGTTATAAGAGGCTTAGCTTATGTCAGAATTAACTACAATAGCTCGCCCTTATGCAAAAGCTGCATTCGACTTTGCCATTGAACAAAGTGCGGTCGAAAAATGGACTGAAATGTTAGGTTTTGCTGCTGCCGTAGCTGAAGATGAAACGGTAAAAGCTTACTTAAGTAGTTCTCTTTCTGCACAGAAATTAGCTAATACAGTAATTTCTATTTGTGGCGAACAATTGGATCAATATGGGCAAAATCTTATTCGGTTAATGGCTGAAAATAAGCGTTTGAGTGCGATTCCTACCGTGTTTGAAGAATTTAAACATTATGTGGAAGAACATCAAGCTATTGCAGAAGTTGAAGTAACTTCCGCACAACCATTGAATGCAACACAAATCGAAAAAATTGCAGCTGCAATGGAAAAAAGATTAGCTCGCAAAGTGAAATTAAATTGCAATGTAGATAGCTCACTGATTGCCGGTGTAGTTATTCGTACTGAAGACTTTGTGATTGACGGAAGTAGCCGTGGCCAACTTGCTCGTCTCGCAAACGAGTTGCAATTATAAGAGGAATACAAGATGCAACTAAATTCAACTGAAATTAGTGAATTGATTAAAAAACGCATCGCTCAATTCGACGTGGTGAGCGAAGCTCGTAATACAGGGACAATTGTTTCTGTAAGTGATGGGATTATTCGTGTTCACGGTTTAAGCGATGTGATGCAAGGCGAAATGATCGCCTTACCAGGCAACCGTTACGCAATGGCACTTAACCTTGAACGTGATTCTGTTGGTGCGGTAGTAATGGGTCCTTACGCAGATTTAGCGGAAGGTATGGAAGTACAATGTACTGGCCGTATCCTTGAAGTACCAGTTGGTCGAGGTTTATTAGGTCGTGTGGTAAACACTCTTGGTCAACCAATCGATGGCAAAGGCGAAATTGAAAACGATGGTTTCTCTCCTGTTGAAGTTATTGCGCCAGGTGTTATTGATCGTAAATCTGTTGATCAACCAGTACAGACTGGTTATAAAGCAGTTGACTCAATGGTGCCAATCGGTCGTGGTCAACGTGAGTTAATCATTGGTGACCGTCAAACAGGTAAAACAGCATTAGCAATCGACGCAATCATCAACCAACGTGATTCAGGTATTAAATGTATCTATGTAGCGATCGGTCAAAAAGCTTCTACAATCGCAAACGTAGTACGTAAATTAGAAGAACACGGCGCACTTGAAAACACTATCGTTGTTGCAGCGTCAGCGTCTGAATCAGCGGCATTACAATACCTTGCACCTTACTCAGGTTGTGCAATGGGTGAATATTTCCGTGATCGTGGTGAAGATGCGTTAATCGTTTACGATGACTTATCAAAACAAGCCGTTGCTTATCGTCAAATTTCATTATTATTACGTCGTCCACCAGGTCGTGAAGCCTATCCAGGTGACGTATTCTATCTACACTCACGTTTACTTGAACGTGCTGCACGTGTAAGTGAAGAATACGTAGAGAAATTTACTCAAGGCGCAGTAAAAGGAAAAACTGGTTCTTTAACCGCTCTTCCTATTATTGAAACTCAAGCGGGTGACGTTTCTGCATTCGTTCCAACCAACGTAATTTCGATTACTGATGGTCAGATTTTCTTAGAATCTAACTTATTTAACTCTGGTATTCGTCCAGCGGTAAACCCTGGTATTTCGGTATCTCGTGTGGGTGGTTCTGCACAAACTAAAGTAGTGAAAAAATTAGCTGGTGGTATCCGTACTGCATTAGCTCAATATCGTGAATTAGCGGCGTTTGCTCAGTTTGCATCTGATCTTGATGATGCAACCCGTAAACAACTTTCTCATGGTGAAAAAGTAACTGAATTATTGAAACAAAAACAATATGTACCGCTTAGCGTAGCAGAGCAATCTGTGTTGCTTTTCGCGGTTGAGTTTGGCTATTTAGAAGATGTGGAATTGCAAAAAATTGCAAGTTTTGAAGCCGCACTTTTAGATTACGCTCGCCGTAACCACAGTGAGTTTATGGCTGAATTGACCAAAACCGGTAATTACAATGATGAAGTTAAAGCATCATTAAAAACGATTTTGGATAACTTTAAAGCCAACAGCGCGTGGTAAAAGTAACGGAGAAATAAGATGGCAGGTGCAAAAGAGATAAAAACCAAAATTGCCAGTGTACAAAGTACACAAAAAATTACAAAGGCAATGGAAATGGTGGCGACCTCGAAAATGCGTAAAACGCAGGATCGAATGTCTGCTTCTCGTCCGTATTCTGAAACAATACGAAATGTTATCAGCCACGTCTCTAAAGCAACTGTTGGTTACAAACACCCATTTTTAGTTCAACGAGAAGTGAAAAAAGTCGGGATCTTAGTAGTCTCGACTGACCGCGGAATGTGTGGCGGTTTAAACATTAACTTGTTTAAAACCGTGATGACAGAAATCAAACAATGGAAAGATAAAGGCGTTACTGTTGAATTGGGCTTAATTGGCTCAAAAGGCATTAGCTTTTTCCGCTCGTTAGGATTACCTGTTCGTGCACAACTTTCCGGTTTGGGTGATAATCCGACAATGGAAGACTTAATTGGTGTTGCAAACGGTATGTTTAGTAGCTATAAAGACGAAGAAGTAGATGCAATTTATATTGCTTACAATAAATTCGTTAATACAATGGCACAAAAACCTGTTTACCAACAATTAATACCATTACCGGCATTAGAAACCGATAATTTAGAGCAAAGACAAAACACCTGGGATTACCTTTACGAGCCAGAGCCAAAAGTCTTATTAGACAGTTTGCTTATTCGTTATTTGGAATCACAAGTGTATCAATCTGTGGTAGATAACCTTGCTTCCGAGCAAGCTGCTAGAATGGTAGCAATGAAAGCGGCAACTGATAATGCAGGTAATTTAATCAATGACTTGCGATTAGTTTACAATAAAGCCCGTCAAGCAAGTATTACAAATGAATTAAACGAAATCGTCGCCGGCGCGGCAGCGATTTAATAAAAGAGGAACGGTAATGTCAGCAGGAAAAATTGTACAAATCATCGGTGCGGTGATTGACGTTGAATTCCCACAAGATGCAGTACCAAAAGTTTACGATGCATTAAAAGTTGAATCAGGTTTAACCCTTGAAGTTCAACAACAATTAGGTGGCGGCGTAGTTCGCTGTATCGCATTAGGTACATCTGACGGCTTAAAACGTGGCTTAAAAGTAGAAAATACTGGTAACCCAATTCAAGTTCCAGTAGGGACTAAAACACTAGGCCGTATTATGAACGTATTGGGTGAACCAATCGATGAGCAAGGTGATATTGGCGCGGAAGAAAATTGGGCTATCCATCGTCCAGCACCAAGCTATGAAGAACAATCTAACAGTACGGAATTATTAGAAACTGGTATCAAAGTTATCGACTTAATTTGTCCATTTGCAAAAGGTGGTAAAGTTGGTCTATTCGGTGGTGCGGGTGTAGGTAAAACCGTTAACATGATGGAATTAATCCGTAACATCGCGATCGAGCACTCAGGTTACTCCGTGTTTGCGGGTGTAGGTGAACGTACTCGTGAAGGTAACGACTTCTATCATGAGATGAAAGATTCTAACGTATTAGATAAAGTATCATTAGTTTACGGACAAATGAATGAGCCACCAGGTAACCGTTTACGTGTTGCATTAACTGGTTTAACCATGGCTGAAAAATTCCGTGATGAAGGTCGTGATGTATTATTCTTCGTGGATAATATCTATCGTTATACCCTTGCTGGTACTGAAGTATCTGCGTTATTAGGTCGTATGCCATCTGCGGTAGGTTACCAACCAACATTAGCAGAAGAAATGGGTGTGTTACAAGAACGTATTACTTCAACCAAAACAGGTTCTATTACCTCTGTACAAGCGGTATACGTACCTGCGGATGACTTAACTGACCCATCTCCAGCTACAACCTTTGCGCACTTAGACTCAACAGTTGTATTAAGTCGTCAAATTGCGTCTTTAGGTATTTACCCTGCGGTTGACCCATTAGATTCAACCTCACGCCAATTAGACCCACTCGTTGTTGGTCAAGAGCACTATGATGTAGCGCGTGGTGTACAAGGTATCTTACAACGTTATAAAGAATTGAAAGATATCATCGCAATTCTTGGTATGGACGAGTTATCTGAAGAAGATAAATTAGTGGTAGCACGTGCACGTAAAATTGAACGTTTCTTATCACAACCGTTCTTCGTTGCTGAAGTATTCAACGGTGCACCAGGTAAATATGTTTCTTTAAAAGAAACTATCCGCGGCTTTAAAGGTATTTTAGACGGCGAATACGACCATATTCCAGAACAAGCGTTCTACATGGTCGGTACAATCGACGAAGCGCTAGAAAAAGCCAAAAATATGTAATCACTTCAAGTCATTTGAAGGAGAACAAAAATGGCGACATTTAACCTAATAATAGTCAGCGCAGAGCAAAAAACCTTTGAAGGTGCTGTGAAACAAATCCAAGCGACAGGTGTGGAAGGTGAACTTGGTATTTTACCAAACCACACCCCTTTGATGACGGCTATTAAGCCGGGGATTGTTAAATTCACCCTTGAAGATGGCAAAGAAGAAGTTATTTATGTTTCAGGCGGCTTCTTAGAAGTTCAACCTAAAGTAGTAACTGTACTTGCCGATGTTGCAATTCGTGGTAGCGAGTTAGATGCAGATCGTATTCTTGAAGCGAAACGCAAAGCTGAAGAAAATATCGTGGCTCACGTTTCTGATGTGGATCATGAGCTTCTTGTAGCGAAACTTTCTAGAGAGTTAGCGAAACTTCGTGCTTACGAACTTACTGAAAAACTCGTTAAATCAAAACGATAAGTTTATGATAATAAAAAAGAGCGGTCATTTTGACCGCTCTTTTTGTTTCTATCTTAAGAAATATCGATAAGCTTTACTCTCACTTACATCTTCATAAATATAGCCGAGTTGTGCTAAAGCTTGTTCAAATTCTGCGTTATCTTTTTCTTCTAATTGGAATGCTGCAAGGATATTACCGTAATCCGCACCATGCGCGCGATAGTGGAACAATGAAATATTCCAACGTTTACCTAATATTTCTAAGAATTTCAGTAAAGCCCCTTTTTGCTCAGGGAATTCAAAGCTATAAAGTCGCTCATTACGGTTTGAAACTCGTCCACCCATCAAGTAACGAATATGTGTTTTAGCAATGTCATCATCAGACATATCTTCAACATCAAAACCGTTTTTCGTTAAATCAGCAATAATGTCTGCTTTTTCTGCTTCATTAGTAGTTCGCACACCAACAAAAATGCAAGCTTTTTGGTTATCTGCATAACGATAACTAAATTCTGTTACTGCTCGATTACCGATGACATGGGCAAATTTCAAGAAACTACCAGGTTGTTCAGGCATGGTTACAGCCAGTAAAGCTTCACGGTTTTCACCAATTTCGCAACGCTCAGAAACATAACGCAATGTATGGAAGTTAAGGTTGGCACCGGATAAAATCGCTGCCATATTTTTGCCTTCTAGATTGTTTTGTTTCACGTATTTTTTTAAACCAGCTAGACCTAGTGCGCCAGATGGTTCAGCAATTGCTCTCACATTTTCGAATAAATCTTTCATTGCGGCACAAACTTCATCGCTATCTACTAGCATCATACCATCCAAATATTTTTGACATAAACGAAATGTTTCGTCACCAATACGTTTTACTGCTACACCATCAGCGAATAAGCCAACATGTGCTAAATCGGTAGGTTCACCTTTTTCTAAGGCGGCATTCAAACAGGCTGAATCTTTGGACTCGACACCAATGACTTTGATTTCCGGCATAAATTGCTTGAGCAAAATGGCTACGCCAGCGGCGAGACCACCACCTCCGACTTGCACAAAGACATAATCCAAATCAGCCACTTGTTGCAGCATTTCCATTGCCAATGTACCTTGACCTGCTATAACCAATGGATGATCAAAAGGCGGGATAAATGTCATATGTTTCGATTTTGAAAGTTCAATGGCTTTAGCTTTCGCTTCATCAAAATTGGCTCCGTGTAATAACACTTCACCACCAAAACCACGGACTGCATCCACTTTAATGCTCGGTGTATTTTGTGGCATAACAATTAATGCTTTTAAGCCAAGTTGTTTAGCGGATAAAGCAACACCTTGTGCATGGTTACCCGCAGAAGCAGCAATAACACCAGCCTGTTTTTGTTCATCAGAAAGGCTAGAAATCATTGCATAAGCACCACGCAGCTTAAAGCTATTTACTGGCTGGCGGTCTTCACGTTTAATCCAAATATTATTATGTAGGCGCTCGGATAATTTCCCCATTTTTTGTAGAGGGGTTACAGTAGCAGCTTCATATACTCTGGAGCCAAGTTTGACAATCGCGTTAATGTAATCCGATTGAGAGGGTTGAGGATTGGTGAGTAAATTTTTCATAGTATTACGGTGAGATTTATCGCATTAATAAAGTTATTTAATATTACTTTACAGTTGATAGTAGATTAATTTTTAGTTTAAGTATTTTGAATATATATCTGCATTTGTTGAACTCGCTCTTCTTCAAGATCGGAAGAGAAATTATTTTGAATATAGCCTAATAATGGTAAGGTCATCATTATATTTTCTGGATTGCAGAATTTTGTAAAACCATCTGCTAACCAATATGGTTTTTTCGTTTTTAATTTATGCATAATGGATAGTGTAAGGGATTTTCTTATTAAATATAAAGCGGAGCCTGTATTATCATAAGAAGCATCCAATCCTGTAGCTATTGATTTACTTAAAGAAATATTTCCACTTCCTGTAAATAAATTACTCTCACGATAAGACAACATTTGTAATTTAACTAATTCCACAGGCATATTTTCTAGTGCCTTAGCAATATCTGAAACAACATCTAAAAATTTTGATGGTGTATTTTTGTTAGTTGGTAACAATGTAATATCGTCTTCAGCAATTAAACAAAATTCATCTTCGTCAATAGATTCATCTAAAGCAATTAATTGCCAACATTTAATGTGTGAAAGAGTGCAAGCAATTTCGCCCATCGTTGGCCCACGAGGTATCATTTGGGTAAATGTTGCCACATCAAAAAAGAATTCTTTATTGCCAATAATATCTAATACTTTTCTATCAACAGCAGACACTTTTTGAAAAATTTCGCTTCCTGGTTGTTGGTAAAAATGAGTCAATCTTTCAGGCTGTCTATCTAAATTTATTACATAGCCTCTCATCATTGGATCCTTAAACAAAATTTATAAAAAAACAAACAACACCTATCTAAAAAGATGCGTAGATATTAAATCCACGCATCTCATTAATTTATGAAAATTTTACTTTAATAGGCTTTTATCACGCACCGCACCTTTATCCGCAGATGTCGCAAAGTGACCAAATACTTTTAATGCAAAAGACACTTCACGTTCACGGTTAGCTGGTTGCCAGCCTTTGGCATCTTGCTCGGTACGGCGTTTTGCTAATTCTTCATCGCTGATTTTGAGATTAATCGCGCGATTTGGAATATCGATTTCAATAATATCGTCATCATGTACTAAACCGATGGCACCACCAGAAGCTGCTTCAGGAGAAGCGTGACCAATAGATAAACCAGATGTACCGCCAGAGAAACGACCATCTGTTAATAAAGCACATTTTTTACCTAAGCCCATCGATTTTAAGTAGCTCGTTGGATACAACATTTCTTGCATACCTGGGCCACCTTTTGGACCTTCGTAACGGATGACTACTACATGACCTTCTTTCACTTTACCGCCTAAAATGCCAGCCACAGCATCTTCTTGGCTTTCAAATACGATTGCTCGACCGGTAAATTTCCAGATAGACTCATCCACACCCGCCGTTTTTACGATACAGCCGTCTTTAGCAATGTTACCGAACAATACTGCTAGACCACCTTCTTGAGAAATCGCATTTTCTTTGTTACGGATACAACCGCTTACACGGTCATCATCTACGCTATCCCAACGGCAATCTTGTGAGAAGGCTTGCGTGGTACGAATACCTGCCGGACCCGCACGGAAGAATTTATGTAATTCTTCGTCTTTGTTACGAATGATATCGTATTGATTTAATTGCTCTTCTAAAGTCATACCTAACACGGTTTTGGTATTACGGTGGATTAGACCTGCGCGATCTAGTTCACCTAATAAGCCCATAATGCCACCTGCACGGTGCACATCTTCCATGTGGTATTTATTGGTGTTTGGTGCGATTTTGCTTAAGCAAGGCACAACGCGTGATAAGCGGTCAATATCCGCCATTTTGAAATCGACACCCGCTTCTTGAGCAGCTGCTAATAAGTGTAAAACGGTATTACTTGAACCACCCATCGCAATATCTAAACTCATTGCATTTTCAAAGGCTTCAAAGGTGCCGATTGAACGTGGCAATACGCTTTCATCGTCTTGTTCATAATAGCGTTTGCAAAGTTCAACAATTTGACGACCTGCTTGTAAGAATAATTCTTTACGGTCAGCATGGGTCGCCAACATCGAGCCATTGCCCGGTAAAGATAAACCTAATGCTTCGGTTAAGCAGTTCATGGAGTTAGCAGTAAACATCCCTGAGCAAGAACCACAAGTAGGGCAAGCACTGCGCTCAATGGCATCAACATCTTTATCGCTGACATTCACATCAGCGCTTTGGATCATGGCATCAATTAAGTCTAATTTGATGAGCTGGTCGGAAAGTTTGGTTTTACCCGCTTCCATAGGACCGCCTGAAACGAATATGGTTGGAATGTTTAAACGCATTGCCGCCATCAACATTCCCGGGGTGATTTTGTCACAGTTGGAAATACACACCATCGCATCGGCACAGTGAGCATTAACCATATATTCCACGCTGTCTGCGATTAAATCACGACTTGGTAAGGAATAAAGCATCCCGCCGTGGCCCATCGCGATACCATCATCTACTGCGATAGTATTGAATTCTTTTGCCACGCCGCCAGCTTTTTCAATTTCAGCTGCGACTAGTTGACCCATGTCTTTTAAATGAACATGCCCTGGTACAAATTGGGTGAATGAGTTCACCACCGCAATAATCGGTTTACCAAAGTCATTTTCTTTCATCCCTGTTGCACGCCATAAAGCACGTGCACCCGCCATATTACGACCCTGAGTACTGGTCGCTGAACGTAGTTTTGGCATAAATAATCTCTCCAAGTAAATTTTTGTTAAAGTTCGTTTATTTAATTTCTTCGTTAATGAATACTGCCAAATCTCCCCTACCCCTCTTTGCTAAAGAGGGGGGAAATCTTTAGTTAATGAATAACAATTTTCTCACTTTCATTTTAGTTAGCTAAATCATAAACGCTAAGATCTAATTTTATCTCACTTCAATCCCCTCTTTAGCAAAGAGGGGTAGGGGAGATTTGGCAGAAGATAATACGAAGAAATTATTCGATAAAATTAAGTTTATAAATGCAATTATTTAGATAAAGAATCTATAGCTTGAAATGGTAATGTAATAATTGCTAATGGAATCATTACAATCGCACCAATACTAAAAGCAGCTAATAATTCAGGAGATGGTGCATCAGGCCCTTTATCAAAGCCTCTTGTATTCTTATACTCAATAAAATTTGTTTTTAATGGTTTAGAGAGCCTTCCTTTAATTAAGATCTCATCTTTATTCTGAAGTTTTACAAGCTCACCATGACTTATTCCAAAAAGTAAGTCAGGATTTCCCTGAGAAGATTTGTAAACATCACGTTTATCAAATAAACTTTCTATCTCCTTTTTAGTCAATTTTTTGCTATCAAGTTCAATGAATACGAATGCTTTAATTTTGTTATCTTCACTATTTTTTTCAATACGATCTATGCGTGCTTCTTTAAAGGCTTTCATATCTTTAGAATTTAAAAAATTAATGAAATTTTGCACATCTTCAGATTTAGAAGAAGAGAATTGATAGCTATTTAAATTTCCTACAGCATAAATATTATTGTTTGCAATAAAAAAGGCTTGAATCACCTCTGTTTGCTTTGATATTTCTTTTTTATTTGTCGTACATCCAAATACAAATAAAATAGAAATGACAAGTGAGATAAATTTTTTCATTATTTTATTTCCATAACATCCGGCAATTTCGCCAATTGATTCACCAACAAATCAAAAGTGCGGTCAGATTTTACAGTGATTTTTAACTGTACTTGGGTGTCTACCAATGCCATATCCATATTGGTCACGGTAAAGCCGCGTAAACGAATAACGCGTAATATCCGTTCTAATACTTCCGGACGATGTTGAGCAGTCAATTCAAAAGTATAGTGATTCATCTTAAATTTCCTCCAACATATCAGCATTACACGCACCCGGTGGGACTAATGGCCATACACATTCTTCAGGTGGAATGCATACTTGCAATAAATAGGCTGTTTCACTATTTAATAAGCGATTAAGTGCTGCATCTACTTCATCAGCACGCTCAATGCGTTCAGCTGGAATATCAAAGGCTTTTGCCAACATCACGAAATCAGGGTTATCTTCTAAGATGGTTTCAGAACGGCGTTTGTTCCAGAAAAGGTCTTGCCATTGACGCACCATACCAAGGCGTTGGTTATCTAACAGCAAAATTTTTACCGGTAATTTGCCACGTTTGATAGAGCCTAATTCTTGAATGTTCATCATCAATGAACCATCACCTGTCACTAAAATTACTTCATCATGAGGGCGTGCTTTTTTTGCACCCACCGCTGCAGGTAAACCAAATCCCATGGTACCGAACCCCGCAGAGGTAATGTAGTTTTCTGGTGCGAAATGACGCATATGTTGCGCAGACCACATTTGGTGTTGGCCAACATCAGTACAAATCACGGCATTTTGAGGTTTACGCTGTGAAAGCGTGTTGAGTAATGACCAAGGGTCAATCGGTCGATTACCTGCATTGTCGATATAAGTAAAATCGAGTTTAGCTTTCAGCGCTTGAATATGTGCACGCCAATCATCAATCGCAAGTGGAATACTTAAAGCCTCTAAGGCTTGAATTAAATCACCTTGAAGGGCAACATTTGCCACACGAAGTTTATTGATTTCCGCTGCATCAATATCACAATGAATGACTTTAGCTTGTGGCGCAAAACTATCTAATTTACCCGTCACGCGGTCGTCAAAACGCGCACCGCACACTAACAATAAATCACATTCGTGTACGGCGATATTGGCAGGTCTCGTGCCATGCATACCAATCATACCCATATAAACGGGATCTGTTGGGTCAATTGAGCCTAAACCTTTCAATGTCGAAACAGATGGCATTTTGGTAATTTGTAGGAATTTTCTGACCGCTTGCGTTGCGTTTGCCATACCTACGCCACCACCGACATAAAGCACTGGTTTTTTCGCTTGCGTCAATAACGCTTTAGCTTCCGCTAATTTTAATTCTGAAAGTGCAGTTGGTTTTACGACTGGTTTGACAATGGGTTTGATATGTTCAGGCACATCACTTACTTGAATATTGCGAGGCACATCAATGAGAACTGGACCAGGTCTGCCACTTTGTGCAATTTGGAAAGCAGAGGCAATAATTTCGGGTAATTCTTCGATAGATTGCACAATATAGCTGTGCTTGGTACAAGCAAGAGATAAACCTAAAACATCGGCTTCTTGGAAAGCATCGGTACCGATAAGAGGAGCAGCCACTTGGCCAGTAAATGCTACGAGTGGCACAGAATCAGCAAAGGCATCGCCTAAACCTGTAATTAAATTGGTGGCGCCAGGGCCTGACGTTGCGACACAAACGCCGACTTTGCCTGTGGAGCGCGCATAACCAATTGCCGCTATTGCGGCACCTTGTTCGTTACGACAAAGGAGATGGTCAAGACCTGAGTCATAGATGGCATCATAGGTTGGCATGATTGCCCCGCCTGGGTAGCCGAAAAGATCGGTTACACCGTGCGCTTTTAAACATTCGATAATGAGCTGTGCGCCTGTCATGTTGCTTCCCGTTTTTATGATTATTAAATAATTTTATGAATATTGAAGTTCAGCATTGTAGCGGAATTTTTCGCCTTTGGTTAGGTTTTCGCGAAAAAACAAATGAAAAAAACACGATAACTAAGATTATCGTGTTTTTTGATAAGAAGTGCGGTCAGAAAACGCGATGTTTTCTACACAAAATTAGAAGCCTGCTTGTTTTTCTAATTGTTCAACAAGCGCATCATCTAAACCTAACGCTTGAGCTAAATCTGCTAAGAAAATGATTTCTTTGCGAGATAAATCTTTGCTTACTAAACGTGCAGCTAAGTATACATTGCTTGCAAGTGCAGTATCGTTACCTACAAGACGTGCAATTTCATTGATAGAAATTGGATTTTGGATTTCTTGTTCAAGCCATTGCGCTAATTCAGGGTTGTTACCTGCTTCATTTGCGATAGTTTGTTTTTCATCTTCAGTGATTTCACCGTCTGCTGCCGCTGCGGCGATCATAGTACGTAAAATTAATTCACCCGCATCGATATGGCTTGATGAATTTAATACATCAAACGCATTTTCTGAAATGTTTGGTTGGCTATTATTTTGTTGGGATTTTTGATAATTTTGGTACGCTTGGTAAGCAAGGTTACCTAAAACGGCAAGTGAACCTAATTTTGCTAAACTTGCACCACCACTGCGGCCTAAAATCATTGATAAAATACCGCCTAATGCCGCACCACCGCCTACTTTGGTGAGAGAGTCGATTGTTTGGTTGCCGGTTTCAAGTTTGCTTGCAGAGTTTTTAGCAACATCTAAAACTTGATTTAAAATGCTGTTGAGATCCATAAATGTTTCCTTTTGGTTGTTAATAGAGATCAAATTCGGCCTTTAGACAGTGATTTTTAAAAAAAATTCATTATTTTTAACCGCACTTTAAATCAAATTCTTGACTCGGTTTTAGAATTCATTATATTGAAACCTTTCTTCATTCAAAAGGAACTTAATATGACGCAGTCAAACGCAAAGCGTGAGACCTTTTCTGGTCGGAAAGCATTTATTATGGCGGCGATTGGATCCGCTGTTGGCTTAGGAAACATTTGGCGTTTCCCTTACACCACTTATGAAAACGGTGGCGGTGCATTTATTATTCCTTACCTTATTGCACTTTTAACTGCCGGTATTCCATTGCTTTTCTTAGATTACGCAATCGGTCATCGCCATCGTGGTGGTGCACCGCTTTCTTATCGTCGCTTTAACCCACACTTTGAAGTGTTTGGTTGGTGGCAAGTAATGGTTAACGTCATCATCGGTCTTTACTACGCGGTAGTATTAGGTTGGGCGGCAAGCTATACCTATTTCTCACTTAATTCTGCTTGGGGCGACCAACCGATTGATTTTTTCCTACACGAATTCTTAAAAATGGGCGATATCAGCAATGGTGTGAGCTTTGAGTTTGTCGGTATGGTAACAGGCCCATTAATTGCCGTATGGTTAGTAGCATTAGGCGTACTTTCTTTAGGTATTCAAAAAGGGATTTCTAAATCTTCAGATATCTTAATGCCTGTTTTAGTCGTGATGTTTGTGGCATTGGTGGTTTATTCTTTATTCTTACCAGGTGCAGAAAAAGGCTTGAACGCGTTATTTACACCAGACTGGTCAAAACTCTCTAATCCGAGCGTGTGGATTGCGGCTTACGGTCAAATCTTCTTCTCTCTTTCCATCTGTTTCGGGATTATGATTACGTATGCATCGTACTTGAAAAAAGATTCAGATTTAACAGGTAGCGGTTTAGTTGTTGGTTTTGCGAACTCAAGTTTTGAAGTGCTTGCCGGTATCGGTGTCTTTGCGGCATTAGGTTTCATCGCAACTGCACAAGGTGTAGAAGTGAGCGAAGTGGCAAAAGGTGGTATTGGTTTAGCCTTCTTTGCATTCCCAACCATTATTAATAAAGCACCATTCGGTGAAGTATTAGGGGTATTGTTCTTTGGTTCTTTAACCTTTGCGGCATTAACCTCATTTATCTCTGTTATTGAAGTAATCATTTCAGCGATTCAAGATAAACTCCGTTTGCGTCGAGCAAAAGCGACCTTTGTTGTTGGTTTACCAATGATGGTGGTGTCAGTCATTTTATTTGGTACCACAACCGGCTTACCAATGCTTGATGTATTTGATAAATTTGTGAACTACTTTGGTATTGTTGCAGTGGCATTTGTTTCATTAATTGTGATTGTAGCAAATGAAAAACTAGGCTTATTAGGCAACCACTTAAATCAAAGCTCTTCATTCAAAGTCGGTTTCTTATGGCGTTTATGCATTGTCATCACCACCGGTATTCTTGCCTTTATGTTATTCAGTGAAGGTGCGAAAGTATTTACAGAAGGTTATGAAGGCTATCCAAGCTGGTTTGTAAATATCTTTGGTTGGGGCATGGCAATTTCGCTAGTGGTGGTTTCATTCATTCTTTCTCGTTTAAAATGGAAAAATGAAGACAACTTCAAGCTTGAAGAAAAAGGAGAATAAAGATGACAAGTATTGCAATTTCAATGATGATTGTGGCGCTTTTAGTTATTTGGGGCGGCTTGATCTTTTCCTTAATCAGACTTCCAAAAGAAGAAAAATAAGGTCAAAATTGACCGCACTTTGATATAAGTAGGGCGTGCTCAGCACGCCCTTTTTTGTTATTTCGATAAATCGATTTGATATACCGCAAAGCCAACCTCATCGGTGCCGACTTTCTTCATTGGGTATTGTGCATTATCTTGAATGAATTTCGCCGCTTGTTCGCTTGGCGAGGTTTCAAAACGCACGTCTAATTTATTGTTACCTTTAATCGGTGCAAAACGCCAGTTTTTATCCGCACTTGGGTTTACATGGCCATTTTTTTCGCTTTCTGCTTTGATGTAATCTGCAAGAATTTGACGGTTTTCATCTGGAGAAGCGTAAACAATGTGTGCATCGCCCGTGCCTGGGAATTTATTACCGTAAGCACGATAGTTGTTAGTTGCAATTAAGAATTCTGCTTTTGGATCAACCGGTTTACCTTGGTAAGTTAAATTCACCACACGGTGTGAGTTCGGGTTAATCAATTTACATTCGCCGTCATAACGCGGTGGTTGAGTCAGGTCGAATTCATAATTTACGCCGTCAATCACATCGTAGTTATAAGTACGGAAACCATCCCAATCAAGTAAAGATTGTGGTTTGTCACTTGTTGGATCGATTTGTTTAAACATCCCTGCGCTACATTCTAACCATTCTTTCAATTCTTCACCGGTTGCTTTTACCACAACTAATGTGTTCGGATAGAGGTATAAGTCTGCTGCGTTACGGAAGGTTAATTCACCTTTGTTCACTTCAGTATAGCCAGTAGGGTCATTTTTACGTCCGCCGGCTTTAAATGGTGCGCCCGCACTTAAAATTGGTAAGCCCGCCATTGCCGCAACACTTGGTGCTACCTTTTCCACATAAGCTTTTTGTGCTTGGTTCACAATTTGAATGGTTGGGTCATCTTGCACTAGGGCTAAGTAGCTATACATGTTATCGGTCGCTTTACCGATTGGCTGTGCCACGAATTCACGGGTGGCTTCATGCACAGGTTTTAAAAGTGCGGTCAATTCTGCATCACTTTCTGTGGTCGCTTTTTTGTTTTCTGCATCGTAAATTGGACGAAGAGCCGCTTTACCATCAGCCACTAACCATTTGCCGTTGTGTTGAGCAAGGGTTAAGTCAATCACACTGATGTTGTTTGCCCAGTAACCTGCCATACTTTCAGGCACGCCTTTCACAGTACCTTTAGCAATATCCGCATTCGGTGATTTGGCGAACTCTTTATTCGGGAATAAACGGTGAGAGTGACCAAAAACAATCGCATCAATGTGTGGTACATCAGCAAGATAGAATGCTGAGTTTTCTGCACCTTCTTGATATGGCTCGTCAGATGGGCCAGTATGTGCAAGTGCCACAATAATATCTGCGCCTTTTTGTTTCATTTCTGGCACATATTTTTGTGCAGTTTTCACGATATCGCGAGTTTCTACTTTGCCTTGTAAGTTTGCTTTATCCCACACCATAATTTGTGGTGGCACAAAACCGATATAACCGATGTTTAGTTTATGTGTTTTACCTTGGCTATCCACCACTTCTTTGGTTTGAATGACATAAGGCGTGAAATAGGGCTCTTCAGTACCGACTTTCACTACGTTGGCATTGATGATTGGGAATTTCGCTTGTTTAATCGCATCAGCTAAATAATCTAAGCCATAGTTAAATTCGTGGTTACCTAATGTGCCCACTTCATAGTGCATCGCATTTAAGCAATCTACAGCAGGGTTTGGTTTGCCTTCTTTATAACCTTTCGCTGCTTGATAGTCAGCAATTGGGTTACCTTGGATTAAGTCACCGTTATCAACTAAAACGCTGTTTTTCACCTCTTTACGCGCTTGACGAATCAAGCTTGCTGCACGGGTAAAACCGAATTTCTCTGTAGGTGCATCTTTGTAGTAATCGAAGTCAGTTAAAAAACTGTGAATATCGGTCGTTGCTACGATACGTAAATCGACTTGTGTGTCGCTTTTCGCAAAAGCAAAACGGCTCGCACTCAACGCTAAAATGCTGCTTGCGCCAAGTTGGATGAAATCTCTTCTGTTGATCATATGTGCTCCTGTTGTGTGAGAATCGACGGGATTTTAAATCTCTTTTATATATAAAGAAAGCGCAATATAAAGTTCTGGGATGAAGTGTGATGAGCATCACAAAATAAAGGATTGAATTTTGTTGCAAAACTCCGCATTTGGGACAAAAATAGGCTATCCAATCCACTAGAAATTAAGTCATTCATAGTAAGGTAGCCTGCATTTATTGATGGCATCCGATAAGGAGATCGCTATGGCTTTTAATCTTAAAAATAGACACCTATTGAGTCTTGTTCATCATTCAGAACGCGAAATTAATTATTTGTTAGATTTATCACGTGATTTGAAACGTGCTAAATATGCAGGAACAGAGCAACCTCAGCTTAAAGGTAAAAATATCGCACTTATTTTTGAAAAGACATCAACGCGTACTCGTTGTGCCTTTGAAGTAGCGGCTCATGATCAAGGTGCACAAGTGACTTACATTGATCCAAATTCCTCTCAGATTGGACATAAAGAAAGCATGAAAGACACCGCGAGAGTTCTCGGGCGAATGTATGATGCGATTGAGTATCGAGGTTTTAAACAAAGTACCGTGCAAGAACTTGCGGATTATGCTGGAGTGCCGGTGTTTAATGGTTTAACGGATGAGTTTCATCCTACACAAATGCTCGCGGATGTTCTCACGATGATTGAGCATTGTGACAAACCACTTCATCAAATAAGTTATGTGTATATTGGTGACGCACGCAATAACATGGGGAATTCTCTTTTACTAATTGGATCAAAACTCGGGATGGATGTGCGAATTTGCGGCCCTAAGGCCCTATTACCTGAAGATAGCTTTATTGAAATGTGTAAAGGTTTTGCTAAAGAAAGCGGTGCGCGGATTACTGTAACGGATGATATCGATAAAGCTGTAAGCGGCGTTGATTTTGTGCATACTGATGTTTGGGTTTCAATGGGTGAGCCATTAGAGGCTTGGGGAGAACGTATTAAGTTATTGCTTCCTTATCAAGTAACGCCTGAACTCATGAAGCGTACAGGCAATCCAAAAGTAAAATTTATGCACTGTTTACCTGCATTCCATAATAGCGAAACCAAAGTGGGTCGCCAAATTGCTGAAAAGTATCCTGAATTAGCGAACGGCATTGAAGTGACTGAAGAGGTGTTTGAATCGCCGATGAATATTGCATTTGATCAAGCAGAAAACCGTATGCATACGATTAAAGCAGTCATGGTAGCGAGTTTAGCTTAGTAAAGATCTCGATAAATGAGTACATTTATTAATCATCTATTTTAAGAATAATTTATTTCCATACTTTTGTGATTTTATTTTTTATGTGAAAAATTAAATTTATTTTTTGATAATGATCACATTTTTTGAAAAATATTATTGACATGATATTTACACAAGCAGAGAATATACCCAACTAAGGTTAGTTTAGATAGAAAGAGGAAATTTTTCTATGCTACTTCGTACATATATACACAGATACGTCCATACGAAAGTATTGAGACTTTTACGGTTTAATCCGATAAAAGGTCGTTCTTTGATGGCGCATATCCGTCGTACACGTCATATTATGATGCCATCGCATCGTTCTTGCTTCTCATATTCAGTATTTGCTTCTCAAAACAAACCATCCAACACGGCTCTCTAAACAGAGTTGTTCTCTCTGTTTAGAGAGTCTCCACAGATTAATTTCTGAATATTTTTGTATTGTCTAGAACAGGCAAGAAATATTTTGTGAAATTAACTTAATCTTATTTAATTTAAAATAAAAAATTCTTACTTTAGTTTTTTTATATAAAAATCTAGAGTGGGTTGTTTTATTCTAAATAAATCTATTGTGTTATTAAAATTAATAATGCAGGGTAACTTTACGTCAAAAAAATAAATAAAAGGAGTTTATTATGCCAAACTTAAAAATTGCATATAGTCCAAAAGTTGAACAATATTTCTCTACAAATAGAGAATTAGTTGAAATTACCAAAACAGACTTTACTGATGTTGCCGCTATTGTGTTGACATCAGGGGATGTAGGTGAATACCTTGAACGTATTCAAGCAACAAATTTTGGTATCCCAGTATTTGTTGTTCAAACTGAAGAAGAACAAGTTGATCCGAAATTCTATGATGCTATTTATCATATTCAAGATTTAAATGGTTATGACATTAAGCTTTATAGCCGTCAAATCGAAACTGCTGCAAGACTTTATGAAGAAAAAATGTTACCTCCATTCTTCAAAATGTTAAGTGAATATGTAGAAATGGGTAATATTGCTTTTGACTGTCCGGGACACCAAGGTGGTCAATACTACCGTAAACATCCAGCTGGTCGCTTCCTTTATGACTTCTATGGTGAAAATATTTTCCGTTCAGATATTTGTAATGCTGACGTGAAATTAGGTGACTTGTTAATTCACGAAGGTGCAGCTTGTGATGCACAAAAATATGCGGCTCAAGTATTCAATGCAGATAAAACTTACTTCGTATTAAATGGTACATCTTCTTCAAACAAAGTTGCGTTAAATGCTGTATTAGCTCCGGGCGATTTAGTGTTATTTGACCGTAATAACCACAAATCAAACCACCATGGTGCATTAATTCAAGCGGGTGCAACCCCAATTTACTTAGAAACTGCACGTAACCCATTTGGTTTCATTGGTGGTATCGACAGTCACTGCTTCGAAGAAGATTATTTGAAATCATTAATTAAAGAAGTCGCACCTGAAAAATTAAACCAAAAACGTCCATTCCGTTTAGCAGTTATTCAATTAGGTACTTATGACGGTACAATTTATAACGCACGTCAAGTGGTAGATAAAATTGGTCATCTTTGTGACTACATCTTATTCGACTCTGCATGGGTAGGTTATGAACAATTCATTCCAATGATGAAAGACTGCTCTCCATTATTGCTTGAATTAAATGAAAACGACCCAGGTATTTTAGTGACCCAATCTGTTCATAAACAACAAGCAGGTTTCTCACAAACTTCACAAATTCACAAAAAAGATAAACACATTAAAGGTCAAGATCGTTATGTAAACCACAAACGTTTCAATAACGCCTTTATGTTACATGCGTCAACCAGTCCGTTCTATCCATTATTTGCGGCATTAGATGTGAATGCGAAAATTCAAGGTAGTGAAGCAGGTCGTCGTTTATGGCATGAATGTGTGAAAGTAGGTATCGAAGCACGTAAATTAGTATTAAATCACTGTGAATTAATTCGTCCATTTATTCCAACCACAATTAAAGGTAAAAAATGGCAAGATTATGACACAGAAGAAATTGCAACTAATCTCGAATTCTTCAAATTCCACCCAACAGATACATGGCATAAATTTGAAGGCTATGCTGATGAACAATACTTCGTTGACCCATGTAAATTCTTGCTTACCACTCCAGGTATCAGCTTAGAAACCGGTGAATATGAAAAATTTGGTGTACCAGCAACTATTCTTGCAAACTACTTACGTGAAAACGGTATTATTCCGGAAAAATGTGACTTGAACTCAATCTTATTCTTGCTCACTCCGGCAGAAACTCTTACCAAAATGCAAACTTTGGTTGCTCAAATCGCCTTGTTTGAAAAACACATTAAACAAGACTCTTTATTAAAAGATGTATTGCCAACTGTGTATAAAAACAATGAAGACCGTTACAAAGGCTATACCATCCGTCAATTATGCCAAGAAATGCATGATCTTTATGTAAGCCGCAATGTAAAACAACTTCAAAAAGACCTATTCCGCAAAGCAACATTACCGGAATATGCGTTAAATCCACACGATGCGAATATTGAATTCGTTCGTAACAAAGTTGAACTTGTTCCATTAACAGACATTGTTGGTCGTGTAGCTGCGGAAGGTGCGTTACCTTATCCTCCAGGTGTGTTATGTGTGGTGCCAGGAGAAAGATGGAGTCCAACTGCACAAAAATACTTCCTTGCATTAGAAGAAGGTATCAACACATTACCTGGCTTTGCACCTGAAATCCAAGGGGTTTACTTACAAAAAGACCCTGATGGACGTACTCGTGCATATGGCTATGTTTTAACTGACTATTAATGAAGTGAGGTTATGAGGTTTTTCCTCATAACCCTCTCAGCACAAACAAAAAAAGTGCGGTTAAAAACATCTGATTTTTTGACCGCACTTGTAGGAGTATAAATTATGAGTGCTAAAAGTAATAAAATTGGTGTGGTACAACTCACCATTCTTACCATGGTTAATATGATGGGTTCCGGTATCATTATGTTACCGACCAAATTAGCCGAAATTGGGACTATTTCCATCGTTTCTTGGCTTGTAACAGCCGTTGGTTCAACAGCCTTAGCTTACGCATTCGCACAATGCGGTATGTTCAGTAAAAAATCTGGTGGTATGGGCGGTTATGCGGAATACTCTTTCGGTAAAGCTGGTAACTTCATGGCAAACTATACTTATGGTGTGTCATTAGTTATTGCGAATACTGCGATTGCGATTTCTGCTGTAGGTTATGGTTCTGAGTTCCTTGGTGCAACCCTTTCTCCACTTTCTATTGCATTATGGACGATCTTCACTCTTTGGCTTGCGACTATTCTTAACTTCGGTGGTGCAAGAATTACGGGTAACATCAGTTCATTCACCATTTGGGGTGTAATTATTCCTGTGGTAGGTATTTCAATCATTGGTTGGAAATGGTTTGATGGTTCAATGTATGTAAACTCTTGGAACCCACACAATGTGCCTACTTTTGAAGCGATCGGTGTATCTATTTCAATGACATTATGGGCATTCTTAGGGTTAGAGTCTGCTTGTGCGAATTCTGATGCGGTTGAAAATCCAGAGAAAAACGTACCAATCGCGGTACTTGGTGGTACTTTAGGTGCAGCGGTAATTTATATCGTTTCTACTAACGTTATCGCAGGTATTGTTCCTAACCTTGAACTTGCTAACTCAACTGCACCGTTCGGTTTAGCCTTTGCTCATATGTTTGATGAAACAATCGGTAAAGTTATCATGGGCTTAATGGTGATGTCTTGTTTCGGTTCATTATTAGGTTGGCAGTTCACTATTGCTCAAGTATTTAAATCTTCAGCGGAAGAAGGTTATTTCCCAGCATTCTTCAAAAAAGTTACTAGCAAAGATGCACCTATCGTTGGTATGGTAACCATCACTGCGTTACAAACATTACTATCATTAATGACAATCAGCCCATCATTAAATAAACAATTCAATGTGCTGGTTGACCTAGCGGTAGTAACAAACGTTATTCCATACTTGCTCTCAATGGCTGCACTTCCCGTATTGTTGAAAACTGAAAACGTTCCTTACCAAAAATACAAAAAAACTGTTCTTGTTGCCTTTATTGGTTCAGTCTATAGTATCTATGCGCTTTATGCTGCGGGTGAACAAGCGATGCTATACGGTTCAATTGTGACCTTTATCGGTTGGACATTGTATGGTTTTGTTTCTTACAAATTTGACCTTAAAAAATCTCAAGCTTAATTAAAAAAGAAAAGCCTACATCTTCATGTAGGCTCTTTCGAGTAGTAATAAGCTTAAAGTATAAAAGAGCGGTTGAAAATTTAATTGTTTTCAACCGCTCTTTTTATTTAGGACAACACTCTCAACAAAACAGGCTGAAATTCCGTTTGTTGGCCGAGTTTGTGGGTATATCGTTTAACCATCACAAAGGAAAGAGCGGTCAACATAAAGATTAAAATCGCACGGATGAGCTCATTTGCACTGATATAGCTAGAAAGCAATGTTGCAACCAATAGCGTGAAAAGCGGCACGATATACATTAACAATGCAGAAAATAACATGGATTTTTCTTCTAGACCGATTTCTACCATTTGACCTGCACGGAGTGGCGTGATGGTTTCGAGCGGGAAGATATGTTCGCCTCGTTTTCCATTGAGTTCAGACAGGGAAGCTGTTCCACAGGCTTCTCTAGCCGAACAAGCTCCACAGGCGCTTTGTGATTGACATTTCACTTTAGCAAGGCCTGTTTCCGCATCATAGCTCATCACAACGGCACTTTCTTTTAGCATTTTGCTTCTCCCATATAAATATCAAAGCGGTGATTTTTGGTTTCACGACTAACATGGGGCGCTTTTTGCGCTAAAAATTCCGCATAGTCAGGACGTTTTACCACCACACGTTTACGGGCTAATTGTAACGCAGGTGTCAAGAGTTCATCGGCATCCAAATCGGCACCAACCAAATGTTGGAATACACGCATTTCTTTTTTGACTAGGGCGGATTTTTGCTTGTGCGGATACATTGGATCTAAATACACCACATCGGCACTATCGATTTGTGGATTAAGTTCGGCAATATGATGAACATTTAGTAAGCGCATATTTTGTTGCATCATTTCACCTATTTCTGCATCCTGATAAGCGCGGTTGAGGCCATCCTGCAATAGTAAATATACTACCGGATGACGCTCCACTAAACGCACTTGGCAACCGATAGAAGCTAAAACAAACGCATCTCGACCAAGTCCTGCTGTGGCATCAATCACGCTCGGCAATTCTGCACCCTTAATACCTACAGCTTTGGCAATAGCTTCGCCACGTCCACCACCAAATTTACGACGATGCGCCATCGCACCAGCTACGAAATCTACAAACACATCGCCCAACTTGGGTTCATCCAGTTTGCGTAGGGCTAGGTGAGTTTCAGTTTGCACCAATGCAAGTGGGCTTTCAGTACAATGCTCGATACCAAGAGGGGCGCAAAGTGCGGTCAATTCTGACAATGTTCCGGCTTCGGCAAGCAGTTGAATTTTTATTTTTTCACCAGCCATACGCCGCTTTCCATATGATCTGTGTAAGGGAATTGATCAAACAGCGCCGCTTTTTCAATGCGGTGGGTTTGGCTTAGGGTTTGCAAATTCTCACAAAGGGTATGTGGGTTGCAGGAAATATACAAAATACGATCGTAATTTTGCACCAGTTTTACCGTGTCAGGGTCAAGCCCTGCTCGTGGTGGATCAACAAAAATCGTATTGCATTGATAGGCTTTTAAATCAATGCCTTTTAAGCGATTAAACTCACGTACACCATTCATTGCTTGGGTAAATTCTTCTGCCGACATACGGATAATTTGCAGATTATCTATACCATTTTCCGCAATATTAAATTGTGCGGCAGCCACGGATGGCTTGGCAATTTCAGTAGCAAGCACTTTACGGAAGTTTTGTGCAAGGGTGATAGAGAAATTGCCGTTACCACAATACAGCTCTAATAAATCGCCTTGAGAACCTTGAGTGCAATCAATCGCCCATTCCAACATCTTGCAATTTACCGCTGCATTAGGTTGAGTGAAACTGTTTTCCACTTGGCGATAAACATAATTGCGCCCTTTCACCGGTAACACTTCATCGACAAAATCCTGCTCTAAACAGATTTTTTGTTTACTCGCACGACCAATCAGCTGCACATCAAAACCAAGTTGTTGTAATTCTTCTTTTAAGCGTGTAGCAGCGCTTTGCCATTCTTCCGTAAGTTGCTTGTGGTAAAGCAGGCTTACAATAATCTTATTGCTGAGCGTGCTCAAATAATCAATTTGGAACAGTTTTTTATGTAATACTTCCTGCGTTTTTAACAACGGCAATAAGGTTTTCATCATGCGATTGATCAGTTCGCTGGCAATTGGGAATTCATCCACTCGATAACGCTGCAAGGTGCTTTGATCAAACATGATGTGATAAAAATCGCCTTTATCATGCCAAATACGAAATTCCGCACGCATCCGATAATGGCTAGTCGGTGAATCAAACACGGCTATTTCTGGGGCGTTAAAAGGCTGCAAAAGTGCGGTTAGTTTTTCAGTCTTTTTTTGCAGGAGTTCGGTATATTGGGAAATGGGTAGTTGCATTGATGTTTACGTTTGAATGATAAATATCCCACAGCCCTTGGCAAGCATGGGGATTGAGTAAAAAAGCAAAAGGCAAGCTTCTGCCTGCCTTTTAAAATGTATTATTCGCCAGAATAATCTTCGCCGCCAGAAGCCGCTTCGCTCACATCACCTGATAAGGTGTAAACACGTTTTGTTGTGTTAATGCGAGTACGATATTTATTCCACGTTTTTTCGAAGAAAGTTTCCGGCGCACGTTCACCACGGCAAAAAGCAACAAATTCTTTTTCTTCTTTTGTCGTCGGCTTGCGCTCGCCTGAATCTAATGCTTTAAACGCTTGGCCATATTGCTCTAATACTTGGGATTCTTTGATTGTATAATCACCGTGACGGGAAAATCCGCGTGGGTAGTTTTTGTCGTCAAAAAAACGACGAGTAACACTGAAACTAGCAGCCATAATATCATCTCTCTTCTTTATATTTAAAAACGGCAGGCATTAAACCAATTTTTTTTTATTTTTGCAATAAACCTTTCACGGTTTCTACATAATCTTTGACGAAATCGTCGTAATTTAAGCCTTCAGGGTTTACACGATATTTGCCATTGACATAGAAATCAGGTACGCCACGTACTTGAAACTGCTCCGCTGCATTTACTTGTTTATTCACTAAACCGTTTACAGCAAAGCTGTTGATGTTGTTATCAAATTGTTCAGCTGTAACCCCGTTATCAATGAAGATTTTGCGAATATCGTCCATTGAGCTTAATTTATCTTGTTGTGCTGCTTCAAATAAAGGCGCTTTTACTTTGCTTTCTGCACCGAGTGCCATCGCTAATGCCCATGCACGAGTAAGGTTTTCAGATTGACGACCTAAGAAGTTAACATGATATTGTTTAAATTCAGTGCCTTGTGGTAAGCTTTCTGCAACTTGTTTTGGAATGTGGTATTCCATTTCAAAGGCATAGCAATGTGGGCAGTAGAAAGAGAAAAACTCAATCACTTCTGGTTGTGCAGAAGCCGTTTGACTCACTTGAACGTATTGTTTACCTTCTTCTAGATTAGCTGCGAATGCATTAAATGAAAATAAAGCACCGAGTAAAAATAAAACTTTTTTCATTTGTTTTCCTTATTTAATAATTCCGCGTGCTTTTAACAAGGCGGTTTTAAAATCTTCTTCATAATCTTTTTTGATGCCAGGGATTGGCTCAAGTTTATCTGTGCCGTGCATTTTTAAATGATAAATAATTACTTCATCAGATAATTCTGCTACGGGTTTATCAAAACCTGCTTCATCAGCAATTTTTTGCAAAATTTGTAACAAGCTCAGATCTGGGTCTTTAGACCAATAAGGTTGTAAAAGTTCCAATACTTCATTTAAACGCTTACATTTCATTGCTATTTCCTTTTAAATGGAGAAAAATAAGGGTAGATCATACTTCAAATAAGGCAATAAGAAAACATGAAATACACAATAAGTGCGGTTATTTTGGCGGGAGGAAAAGCGCGGAGGATGAATGGTGCAGATAAAGGCTTACAGCTTTTACAAAATAAACCATTAATTAGCCATGTGATTGAACGCTTACAACCTCAAGTGGTTGATATTTCTATCAATGCTAATCGTCACCACATAGAATATGCACAATGGGGTTTTCCCGTATTTTCAGATGAATTGCCTGATTTTCAGGGACCGTTGAGTGGTATGTTGACGGCACTCGAAAAAGCTAAAACAGATTTTGTACTTTTTGTGCCTTGCGATAGCCCATATTTCCCTCCAAATTTATTAGAAAAACTAAAAAGTGCGGTTAAAAATGACCGCACTTTAATGGCTTATGCAAAAGATAAAGAGCGTGAGCACCCGACATTTTGTTTGATGTCCGTTCAGCTTAAAGAGAAGTTACGCGCTTATTTAAATGAAGGCGAACGTCGTTTATTACAATTTATGAACAAAAATGGCGCGGTTGCTGTCCAATTTGACGAACAAGAAGGACGATTTGTAAATTTTAATACCTTAGAAGATTTACAATAAATTATTTGTTAAACCTTGAATTTTGCAAAAAATTCTCCATTATTGCAGTGTTTACTTTCTATTTTATTGAGGAACTTTATTATGATGCGAATCCTTTTATTTTTAGCTACTAACTTTGCTGTAATGCTTGTGTTAGGGATTATTTTAAATGTGACCGGTATTGCAGGAAATAGTACAGGTGGCATTTTAATTATGGCGATGCTTTTCGGTTTTGCCGGATCGTTGATTTCATTATTTTTATCAAAAACCATGGCATTGCGCTCTGTGGGGGCAGAAGTGATTACCGAACCACGTAATCAAGCGGAACGTTGGTTGGTTGAAACGGTACGTCGTCAAGCACAGCAAGCTGGTATCCCAATGCCAGATGTGGCGATCTACCATTCTAATGATGCGAATGCTTTTGCTACGGGTGCGACTAAAAACAATTCTTTAGTGGCGATTAGTACAGGCTTATTAAACTCCATGACGGAAGAGGAAGCTGAAGCAGTATTGGCTCATGAGGTCTCACACATCGCGAACGGTGATATGGTGACCATGACTTTATTGCAGGGCGTATTGAATACCTTCGTGATTTTCTTATCTCGCGTAATTGCTAATGTGGTGGCGAGCTCCCGTAATGGTGATGAAGAAAGCCGTAGTTCAGGTATTTACTTCTTAGTCTCAATGGTGTTAGAAATCTTGTTTGGTATTTTAGCGAGCATTATCGCGATGTGGTTCTCACGCTATCGCGAATATCGCGCAGATGCAGGTTCTGCACAACTTGTTGGTAAAGAAAAAATGATTGCGGCATTACAACGTTTACAACAAATTCATGAGCCGCAAGAGATGGAAGGTTCACTTAATGCTTTTATGATTAACGGCAAACGTAGCGAACTCTTTATGAGCCATCCTCCGCTTGAAAAACGTATCGAAGCATTACGTAGTTTATAAAAGATAAAAAATAAAGGGCTAAATGTAATATTTAGCCCTTTTTATTTGTAGATTATTTAATATCCGCTAAGACTTTAGTGAGTAATTCCCAGTACGTTTGTACTGTTGAAATTTGGACTTTTTCATCTGGCGAATGCGCATTGCGAATAGTTGGCCCCACAGAAATCATATCAATATTTGGATAATGTTCTTTCAATAAGCCACATTCAAGCCCTGCATGAATCACTTTAATAACCGGCTCTTTGCCAAGCACTTCTGCATAATGTTTTTTCATTAAGGCTAAAATTGCCGTGTCGTTTACCGGTTTCCAACCAGGGTAAGAACCTGAGAATTCAACCGTTGCACCAGTGAGTTCAGCGAGTGAAGTTAAGGTTTCTTCTACATACTCTTTACCACTTTCAATAAGCGAGCGAATAAGAATCGTACCTTTGATTTTGTCTTCAAGAGTTTTTAATACACCAATGCTCAATGAGCTTTCCACGACATTTTTGATGACATCACTGTTACGAATAACACCGTTTGGTAACACATTCAGTAAATTAATCACTTTTTTGGTGGTTTCAAGCGTGAAAGTTTGTTGTGGATTTTCAACTTGCTCAGCGGTTAAGGTTAAGTTAGGTTCAGCAATAGCGAGCTCTTCTTTCAATAAAACTTCAAAATTTTTAACCGCACTTTTTACGCTTTCTACATCATGATTGAAGCAAATGGTTGCAGCGGCTTCACGTGGAATCGCATTACGAATTGAGCCACCACGAATTTCTGCAAGGGCAAAGTGCGGTTGATTTTGTGTAAGTTTTGCTAATAAGCGTGCTAATACTTTAATTGCATTCGCACGTGTGGTGTGAATATCACAACCAGAGTGACCGCCTCGTAAACCTTTTAAGTTAATTTGCAAACTATGGCTGAATGAATTGCTTTCACGGTGAACAGGTAGTTCAACATTAGCATTCACCCCACCAGCACAACCAATATAGATTTCACCAATTTCTTCGGTATCGGTATTAATTAAGATTTCTGATTTTAACCAGTTACGACGAAGATGTACGGCACCATCCATGCCGGTTTCTTCAGTCATGGTAAGTAACACTTCAAGTGGTGGATGTGCAATATCGGTACTTTCTAATACCGCTAAGGTAGAGGCTAAACCAATACCGTTATCCGCGCCAAGTGTCGTACCTTTTGCTTTTACCCAATCACCGTCGATATAAGGGCGAATAGGGTCTTGGGTAAAATTATGCGGATTGCCTTCATTGGCTTGTGGCACCATATCTAAATGTGCCTGTAAGACAACAGGTTGGCTGTTTTCCATTCCGGCTGTAGCCGGTTTACGAATTAATACATTGCCGGCCTCATCACGTTCTGCAAAGAATTGTTTTTCTTTCGCCCAGTTGACAATAAAAGTGGCGAGTGCATCTTCATGATGTGAAGGATGCGGAATCGTACAAATTTGATCAAACCATTTCCAAAGTAATTGCGGTTGTAATGTGGTAATTTCTGACATAAGGAACTCCTTTTTTCATTAAAATTTTTGCGGAAATCATAGCATAAAACGCCATTTCAGGTTAAAATTCCGCAATTTTTTTATTTAGCGACAAAGTTTAAGGTATTTGTTATGAGCGAAAAATATGTTGTGACTTGGGATATGTTCCAAATGCATGCCCGCAAATTAGCGGAACGTTTACTTCCTGCCACTCAGTGGAAAGGTATCATCGCAGTAAGTCGTGGTGGTTTATTCCCAGCAGCGGTACTTGCTCGCGAATTAAATATTCGTTTCGTGGAAACCGTGTGTATTGCGAGTTACGATCACGATGAACAAGGTGCATTAAAAGTATTACACCGAGCAGATGGTGATGGTGAAGGTATGATCGTGGTAGACGATTTGGTAGATACCGGCAACACTGCTCGTGCAATTCGTGAAATGTATCCGAAAGCAAAATTTGTCACAGTATTCGCAAAACCAGCAGGTGCTGAGTTAGTGGATGATTACGTGATTGATATTCCACAAAATACTTGGATTGAACAACCTTGGGATTTAGGTTTAACTTTTGTGCCACCATTAGCAAGAAAATAATAAAACCTAAATATAAAATTTTGTTACGCCGGTGCTTTTATAGTTCCGGCGTAATAATTATGACCAATTTATTTTGATTATGAATAATATGGACGCACAAAAAGCGCTAGAGCGATCTTACGTTTCCTCACTTGAAAATAAAGAATATGATGAAGCAGTCAAGCTGGCTGAAACGCTTTGCTTACTTGATCCTAATAATCCCGAATACTCTCATAAAATTGCTTATGTTTATTTGCAACAATTAAAATGGGAAGAGGCAATTGAGGCAGAATTAAAAACATTAAAAATAGATGCGCAATATATTCCGGCTTTAGATTTATTGGCACATGCTTATGGTGCACTAGATGATTGGGAGCGCTCAGGTTTTTATGGTAGTTTAGCCCTTGAGTTGAAAGATAAAGCTATTCCCGTTCCAACACAGGAAATGGTTCCTGCGTCTGCGCCTAAAAATGGTAAGCGAATTATCGCATTTTCTTTATTTGGTAATAACTCCAAATATATTGAGCCGGCTGTATTAAATACGCAAGTTTCTCCGATGTTATTCCCAGGTTGGGTATGCCGTTTTTATGTAGATGATTCAGTTTCTCCTGAAGCGATTCAACGATTAAAAAATAATGGTGCGGAAGTAGTTTATGTCACTTCACCTGTGAATAAATGGCCTGGTGCAATGTGGCGTTTTCTTGCAATTAATGATCCCGAAGCTGAGTATGTGATCTTCCGTGATGCTGACTCAGTAGTTTCTCACCGAGAAGCAGAAGCCGTGGCCGAATGGATTGAAAGTGGTCATTCATTCCATACAATGCGTGATTCTGGCTCCCATACCGCACTTATTTTAGCGGGGATGTGGGGGGCTAAAGCTGGTGCGGTGCCAGATATGGAAGCAAGAATTCAATGTTTTGTTGATAAGGGATATGACTCTCGCCATTTTGCCGATCAGGATTTCCTTGCTGAAGACTTGTGGGGTTATATTCGCCAAGATGTATTTTCGCATGATAGAGTATTTAACTTCTGTAATGCAAAACCTTTCCCTGGGGAGTTTTACCCTCATTACCAAATTGCGCATTGCGAAGGGGCAAGCAGTTTTGATGCGAAAACCTCTTTTGAAGAAGGAAGCAAAGTCAGATGGACGTTATATTCAAAAATATCGCCTATGGTGAATGTCGATTATTCCTTTATTCGTGTGCCTGAATTTAAAGTTTGCAGCTATGAAACTATCGTAGAGAATGGTCGATTTGAAGCATCAATACCAAGACGTTATGGATTCGCTTTTAAAGAAGGCTTAGCTAGAATAGATATTAAAAAAGCCTAAGTTATCTGTTTTAACTATCAACATAAGGATTATTAATGTCAACTCAACCGCGTTTTGTACACCTTCGTACACACACCGATTTTTCAATGATTGATGGTATCGTGAAAGTAAAACCATTGGTCAAGGCGTGTGCTGCAAATAATATGGTTGCATTGGCATTAACAGATTTTACTAATTTTTGTGGTGTGGTGCGTTTTTATGGAGAAACCCTTTCTTCGGGGATTAAACCGATTATTGGTGCAGATGTTCATGTTAAAAGTGAGCTATGCGGTGAGGAATTATTTACCCTCACTCTACTAGCTAAGAACAACGAAGGCTATAAAAACATCACCTTACTGCTTTCAAAAGCCTATCAACGTGGCTATGTGGACCTACCTTATATCGACCAAGAGTGGTTGATTGAACACCGTGAAGGTGTGATTATTTTATCGGGTGGCACACAAGGCGATATCGCGAAAAAACTCCTTAAAGAAAATCTCTCTGAAGCAGAAAGTGCGGTCAGTTTTTATCAAGAATTTTTCCCTGACCATTTTTACCTTTCGCTTTCTCGAACAGGTCGTCCGGATGAAGAGCGTTATATTCAAGCCGCATTAAAATTGGCTGAGGAACATGATTTACCGATTGTTGCAACCAACGATGTTGTCTTTCTCGCACCTGATGATTTTGAGGCACACGAAATTCGAGTTGCTATTCATGATGGCTATACCCTTGACGATCCGAAACGTCCAAAACGTTATACCGAGCAACAATATTTCCGCTCAGAAGAAGAGATGTGCGACTTATTTGCGGACATTCCTTCAGCACTTGAAAATACGGTATTAATAGCGCAACGCTGTAATGTGACTTTGCGTTTAGGGCAATATTTCCTCCCTCAATTTCCAACTGGCGAACTGAGTACGGAAGATTATTTGGTGATGAAATCTAAAGAGGGTTTAGAAGAGCGTTTGGCGTTTTTATTCCCTGATGAAAAAGTGCGGGCAGAAAGACGACCAGAATATGATGAGCGCCTTCAAGTTGAACTTGATGTGATCAACCAAATGGGTTTCCCGGGTTACTTCTTAATCGTCATGGAGTTTATCCAGTGGTCAAAAGACAATGATATTCCGGTAGGACCAGGACGTGGCTCTGGTGCTGGTTCATTGGTGGCTTATGCACTAAAAATTACCGATTTAGATCCCCTTGAATTCGATCTTCTTTTTGAGCGTTTCCTCAATCCAGAGCGTGTTTCTATGCCCGATTTCGACGTGGATTTCTGTATGGATGGACGGGATCGTGTTATCGATCATGTCGCAGAAACCTATGGTCGTGGTGCGGTATCACAAATTATTACCTTTGGTACCATGGCGGCCAAAGCGGTAATTCGAGATGTAGGTCGCGTATTAGGCCATCCTTATGGCTTCGTGGATCGTATTTCGAAAATGATTCCCCCTGATCCCGGCATGACTTTAGCCAAGGCTTTTGAGGCTGAACCACAGTTACAAGTAGCATATGATTCAGATGAAGAAGTCAAAGCCTTGATTGATATGGCGCGTAAGCTAGAGGGTGTCACGCGAAATGCGGGTAAACACGCAGGTGGCGTAGTGATTTCGCCTTCTTTGATTACAGACTTTGCACCTCTTTATTGTGACAACGAAGGACTTCATCCGGTTACTCACTTTGATAAAAATGATGTGGAATATGCCGGTTTAGTGAAGTTTGACTTCTTAGGTTTGCGTACACTCACCATTATCAAATGGGCACTAGATATGATTAATGCCCGCCTTACTCGTGAAGGCAAACCGCCAGTTGATATTGCTGCTATTCCATTAGATGATCCCGAATCTTTTGAGTTGCTGAAGCGATCTGAAACGACCGCCGTATTCCAGTTGGAATCTCGTGGGATGAAAGATTTAATTAAACGCCTTCAGCCAGACTGTTTTGAAGATATTATCGCGTTGGTGGCATTATTCCGACCAGGTCCATTACAATCAGGCATGGTAGATAACTTTATTGACCGTAAACATGGTCGAGAAGAGGTGTCTTATCCTGATGCAAACTACCAACATGAAAGCCTTAAACCGATTCTAGAGCCAACTTACGGTATTATTTTGTATCAAGAGCAAGTCATGCAGATTGCTCAGGTGTTAGCGGGTTATACCCTCGGTGGTGCGGACTTATTACGTCGTGCGATGGGTAAGAAAAAGCCGGAAGAAATGGCGAAACAGCGCTCAGTGTTTAAAGAAGGCGCTGAAAAAAATGGCGTTGATGGCGAACTTTCCATGAAGATTTTCGACTTGGTGGAAAAATTTGCCGGCTATGGTTTCAATAAATCGCACTCTGCCGCTTACGCATTGGTATCTTACCAAACTCTTTGGCTGAAAACCCATTTCCCTGCTGAGTTTATGGCAGCAGTAATGACCTCGGAAATGGATAATACGGATAAAATTGTTGGCTTGTACGATGAATGTTTGCGTATGGGCTTAAAAGTTACCCCACCGGATATCAACGTAGGGAAACATCATTTCAGCGTGAATGAAAATGGTGAAATTGTTTACGGCATCGGTGCCATTAAAGGTGTAGGGGAAGGTCCGATTGAGGCATTGATTACCGCACGTAATGAAGGTGGGATTTTCAGGGATTTGTTTGATTTATGTGCTCGCGTTGATTTGAAGAAAATTAACCGTCGTACCTTTGAAAGTCTGATTATGTCGGGCGCGTTTGATAAGTTAGGGCCACATCGTGCGGCGTTATCTAAGAATCTAGAAGATGCACTCAAAGCCTCTGATCAGCATGCAAAAGATGAGGCCATGGGGCAAACCGATATGTTCGGTGTGCTAACAGAAACACACGAAGAAGTGGAAAATGCTTACGCCCATACGCCACCTTACACAGAAAAACAAATTCTAGATGGTGAGCGTGAAACCCTTGGTTTGTATTTAAGCAGCCATCCGGTAAGTCGTTATTTAAAAGAGCTTTCTCATTACAGTTCTACGCGATTAAAAGATCTCACGCCAAATCGCCGTGGGCAAATTAGCACGGCAGCCGGTTTGTTGGTATCAACTCGTTTCGCAACGACGAAAAAAGGCAATCGAATTGGTATCGCAACCATTGATGACCGTTCTGGACGTTTGGATTTAACTCTGTTTGGGGAAAGCTTAGACCAATTTTGTGAAAAACTGCAAAAAGATACGGTTGTGGTGGTATCAGGCCAAGTGAGTTTTGACGATTTTTCAGGTGGATTAAAAATGTCGGTACGGGATTTAATGACCTTAGATGAGGCGCGTTCCCGTTATGCAAAATCTTTGGCTATCAGTTTATCTGAGGAGCAGATTAGCCCAAGTTTTATTAAGAAATTGAAAGAAATGTTAGAACCTGTTAGTGGCGGTACTTTACCAATTAACGTATATTATCAAAGCGCAAAAGGCCGTGCGTTATTGCGTTTAGGGATTCAATGGTCGATTACACCAACGGATGAGATTCTAACAGAATTGGTGAATTTGCTCGGTGAAAATGCGGTAGAGCTAGAATTCGGTTAATATTCCAGTAAGAGTGCGGTCAAAAAAATTAGTGTTTTTTAACCGCACTTTAGTCGATATAAATAAAGCGAGAGATAAAATGGAAAAAATCATTATTGATGCAGACAGATTTTTACGTACCATTTCACGTATTTCCCATGAAATTATTGAAAAGCACCAAGATTTCGATAATGTGATTTTAGTTGGGGTGAAACGCCGTGGTGCTGAAATTGCCGAATTAATTCAACGTCGCATTGAAGAGTTGAATGGTGTGAGTCTTCCAATGATGGAATTGGATATCACATTTTACCGCGATGACTTAGAGTATGTTGAACCTGAAAATCCAACCCCTGTGTATAGCGGTGCCTCAAGTTATATGAATATTCAGGGTAAAGAAGTCATTTTGATCGATGACGTGCTCTTTACCGGTAGAACTATTCGTGCCGCGATGGATGCGTTAACAGATTTTGGTCGAGCTGCTAAAATTGAATTGGTGATTTTAGTGGATCGCGGACATCGTGAATTACCAATTCGGGCAGACTATGTAGGTAAAAATGTGCCTACTTCCCGTGATGAACAAGTTCAGGTGCGTACATTAAAATACGATGGTTGTTATGAAGTGGCATTATTGCCTAAATAACGATCAGCCTATTGTGAACCTTTGATAAAATTGATAATCTAACGAGCATTATCCTATTATTTTTTAAGACAACTAAAATGAAAAAATCAATGTTAAAATCTCTTTTATTTGCCATGATCGGTCTGTTTACTTTTTCTCAAGTTCAAGCAGAAGAACGCGTTGTGGCGACTGTGAATGGTACACCAATTTTACAAAGCCAAGTGAATGCTGTAATGGGTAAGAAAGGTAGCCAACGTGCAGCATTAGATAAGATTATTGATGATATGCTGACTGATAAGGCTATCAAAGAATCAGGCGTAAAAGTAAACCAAGCGGAAGTAAACCGTATCGTAGAAGATATTGCAGCGAAAAATGGTTTAACTTATGGTCAATTCTTAGATGCGTTGGATTATCAAGGCATTTCCTTAAACGCATTTAAACAACAAATCTCTCGTCAAATGTTAATGGCGGGTGTGCGTAACCATGCCATTCAAAACAGCGTAGATGTGACTCGTGAGCAAGTGGATGCATTGGGTAAACAAATGCTCGATGAAGCGAAAGCAAAAGGTACTGCACAAAAAGTGATGGGTAAAGAGTATGAAGTTCGTCATATTTTATTAAAATTAAACCCATTACTGAACGATGCACAAGCTAAAGCAGAATTAGAACGTATTCGTAGCGAGATTATTTCTGGCAAAATGACATTTGCTGATGCGGCATTAAAATATTCTAAAGATTATTTATCAGGTGCGAATGGCGGCAGCTTAGGCTATGCTTTCCCAGAAGCTTATGTAGGTCCATTTGCAAAAATGGTTGAAACAACCCCACAAGGTACTATTTCTGCTCCATTTAAATCTGAATTTGGTTGGCATATTCTCGAAGTAACCGGTAGTCGTGATGGCGATAAAACAGAAGATGCCTATCGTCAAAAAGCTTACGAACAAATCGTGAATAGCCAATTACAAGATGCAACCAAAGACTGGGTGAAAGCATTACGTAAAAATGCTGATATTCAATATTTCGATAAGTAACAGAAACCGTTAGAATAAGGGGGCATTTTTGCCCCTTTTGTCGTTTTTATAAAATGAGTGACGCATGAAAAAATTTTTTGTCTTTTTACTGATTCTCTTGCTAATTCTTGGTGGTGTTGGTTTTTGGGGTTATCAAAAATTAACTGAGTTTGTTCATACGCCGGTGAATGTCACGCAGGATCAATTGCTTACAATTGAGCGAGGCACTACTGGCAGTAAACTCGCCGCTTTATTAGAGCAAGAAAAAATTCTTGAACATGCCGATTTATTGCCTTGGTTATTGAAATTACAACCGCAGCTCAACAAAGTGAAAGCGGGGACTTATTCTTTAACGGGCGTGAAAACGTTGCAAGATTTATTGGATATGCTCAATTCCGGCAAGGAAGCGCAATTTAGCGTGAAGTTTATTGAAGGTAAAACGTTCAAGGAATGGCGTAAAAACCTTGAAAGCGCACCTCACTTAAAACAAACCTTGCAAGGTAAAACGGATAAAGAGATCATGGTGTTATTGGATATTCCAGCCGTTGCAAAAGCCGTTTACGAATGGAATAACATGGATGGGTGGTTGTATCCAGATACCTATAATTACACGCCTAACTCGACGGATCTTGAATTATTAAAACGTTCAGCTACTCGCTTACAAAAAGCTTTAGATAAAGCGTGGAGTGAACGGGATGAAAATCTCCCATTAGCAGATCCATATCAGATGCTAATTTTAGCTTCTATTGTGGAGAAAGAAACAGGAATTGCGGCGGAGCGCCCACAAGTGGCTTCAGTATTTATTAATCGTTTAAAAGCCAATATGAAACTGCAAACTGACCCAACCGTGATTTATGGAATGGGTGAGAGTTATACCGGCAATATTCGTAAGAAAGATTTGGAAACGATGACCCCGTACAATACCTATATGATTGAGGGTTTACCACCAACACCAATTGCGATGGTGAGTGAGAGCGCTTTACAGGCTGTGGCGCATCCAGCGAAAACGGACTTTTATTATTTTGTTGCTGATGGAAGTGGCGGTCATAAATTTACTCGCAATCTGAACGAGCATAATAAAGCGGTGCAAGAATATTTACGTTGGTATCGTAACCAACAAAAAGGAGCCAACTAATGCAAGGCAAATTTATCGTCATTGAAGGGCTGGAAGGTGCAGGTAAAAGTACCGCCATGCAAACGGTGGTGGATACATTAAAATCTCTTGGTGTAAATGATATCGTGTTTACTCGTGAGCCAGGCGGTACACCGTTAGCAGAGAAATTACGCCATTTAATCAAACATGAAACAGAAGAGCCTGTTACCGATAAAGCGGAATTATTAATGCTTTATGCGGCACGAATTCAATTGGTAGAAAATGTGATTAAGCCAGCATTGGCAGAAGGAAAAATTGTGCTTGGCGATCGTCACGATATGTCTTCTCAGGCCTATCAAGGTGGTGGGCGTCAGTTTGACCAAACGCTGATGGCAAATTTAAAAAATATGGTGTTAGGCGATTTTGAGCCTGATTTTGTACTGTATTTAGACATTGATCCTGCAGAAGGGCTTGCTCGTGCTAGAGGTCGTGGTGAATTAGACCGCATTGAACAACAAGGACTCGATTTCTTCCATCGTACCCGACAACGTTATTTGGAATTGGTGCAGAACAACCCGAAAGCCGCCATTGTTAATGCAGGTCAGCCTTTGGAACAAGTACAAGCAGACATTCAAAGTGCGGTCAAAAATTGGTGGGTTTCACAAACAAAATGAGCGAACTTTATCCTTGGTTAGTGCCTACTTATCACAAAATTAGCCAAACTTTTAGCGAAGGTTTGGGGCATCATGCATTATTGATTAAAGCTGATCAAGGTCTCGGTGCTGAAGGTTTGTTTGAGGCTTTAACAAAACGCATTATGTGTCAAACACCGGATAATGCACCTTGTGGCCATTGCCATGCTTGTCACTTAATGGCAGCGCACAGCCACCCTGATTTTCATGTTTTAGCCTCTCAAGAAGGCAAAGACATTGGTGTTGATCAGGTGCGGGCGATTAATGATGTTGTCAGCCAACACGCGCAACAAAATGGCAATAAATTAGTATATATTCAAGATGCAGAACGTCTTACGGAAGCGGCAGCTAATGCATTGCTCAAAACTTTGGAAGAGCCGCGTCCGAACACGTATTTCTTATTGCAAACAGAGCCTTCCTCTTCGTTGTTAGCGACTATTTACAGCCGTTGCCAAGTGTGGAATGTTCCTTTGCCAACGGAAGCAGAAGCCTTAACTTGGCTTTCTTCTCAATTTCAGGCAGAAACATCTGAATTATTGACCGCACTTGCGATGAATTTGGGTCGTCCACTGTTAGCATTAGAAACACTCCGGCAAGGATTAATTGAACAGAGAAAAAATTTCCTACGTCAATTTTGGCTGTTTTATCGTCGTCGTTCACCTTTGGAAATTTTGCCTTTCTTTGAAAAAGAACGCACCGTACAGCAAGTGGATTGGATTTTAGCGTTTTTAAGTGATGCCATTAAATACAAACTCGAAATACAAAATGGCTGGCAAACACTTGATCTTAAAACAGGTGTAACTCAATTTGCAGACGAGCAAACAGCGCTTGGGTTATTAACCGCAAATAAAATTATGCAAAAAGTGCGCTCGGATTTACTCACTATCAACGGCGTTAACACGGAATTAATGTTACTAGATGGTTTGACAAAGTTAATTACCGACGTATTTAAGGACTAAATAAATTATGTTTATCGTAGATTCCCATTGCCATTTAGATGCATTGGATTATGAAAATTTACACAAAGATATTGCTGATGTTGTGGCCAAAGCCCAAGCACGAGATGTGAAGCATTTATTGGCGATTGGCGTAACATTAAGCCGTTTTGAAAAAGCTTACCCTGAGTTAGCAAAATTTCCGAATGTGTCTTTGGCTTGCGGTGTACATCCACTAGATCTTGAAGAAGAACCTTACGATGCCGATCGTTTATTACGTTTATCCCAAGATAAAAAAGTGATCGCAATTGGCGAAATTGGTTTGGATTATTATTACAGTGCAGATAATAAGGCATTGCAGCAAACGGTTTTTGCGGATCAAATCAGAATTGCTAATGAAGTGGATAAACCCGTGATTATTCATACTCGTTCAGCGCCAGAAGATACCATTGCCATGTTGCGTGAGCACCAGGCAGAAAAGTGTGGTGGATTAATTCATTGTTTTACGGAAACCTTGGATTTTGCGAAAAAGGCACTTGATTTAGGGTTTTATATTTCTTGTTCAGGCATTATAACCTTTAAAAATGCGGAAAGTATTCGTGAAGCTATTCGTTATGTGCCGGCAGATCGTTTGTTAGTTGAAACGGATTCGCCTTATTTAGCACCTGTACCTTATCGTGGTAAAGAGAACCAACCTGCCTATACACGTGAAGTGTGTGAGTATGTGGCAGCGTTAAAAGGGTTGTCTATGGAAGAATTTGCACAAATTAGTACACAAAACTTCGAGCGTTTATTTAAAATTAATGTACAATAAATCATCGATTTAAATGAGGGAGTTTTATGCGTAAGTTTTTTAAGTACTTTTTATTTTTAGTAGTCTTTGTTTTCCACGGCTTTATGTTCGCGGTGGTAGACTACGTTTTCCCACACTATGATGTAACGCGAGTAACCGGTGTGGAAGTGAAACGTGTGGATAAAGATGGCCCGATTACAAAATCGAATCCGGCTGATGGTCCAACGCGCGATGTGTATTTTATCAATACACAAAATGATGATGGCAAAATCATGGTGTATCGTAATGAAGATACCCGTTGGGGTTTTCCATTCTACTTTAAATTTGGTTCAGCGAACTTACAGGCTCAAGTTCAAGCCTTGGGTAATGAAAACAAATTAGTGCAAATCAAGTATTACGGTTGGCGGATGACGATGTTCGATGAATATCGCAATGCCGTTGCAGTGAAAGAAATCAGTGGCGATGTGACACCAAGCCATCCGATTTTATCTTGGGTATTCTATGCTTTCTTATTAATTACTCTTTTCCTTTCTATCCAATTTGTACGTGGCTGGTTCGACAGCGAAAATTAGCGTTTCTCAAATATGGGGCGTCATAGAACGCCCTCACAATTTAATAATAACATTTCTAACTTAAAAACCAGCGGTAAATTGACCGCACTTTAAAGCCAATAAAGAGAACATTATGAGTTTATCTGCAGCGATTTTTATTTTAATCGTATTAATTATTGTCAGTGCAATCTTGTCATCAGCTGAGATTTCTCTCGCGGGTGCAAGACGCATTAAACTACAAGCGTTGGCCAATGAAGGCAATATCAAAGCGGAGAAAGTTTTAAAATTACAGGAACAGCCAGGGCGTTTCATTACTGTAGTACAAATTGGACTTAATATGGTTGCCGTACTCGGTGGTGTGATTGGTGAAGCAACCATTAGTCTTCACTTACAGAGTTTTTTACATGAATACACTACGGCAGAATGGGTTGAGCCAGCCTCCTCTTGGATTGCTTTTTTCATGGTAACCACAACATTTGTTTTATTAGCCGATTTAATTCCGAAACGTCTCGCATTGATTAATCCTGAAGGTGTGGCGTTACGGACTATTGGCATTATGCAAGTCTTCATTTTCTTCTTAAAACCTATTGTATGGTTTTTTGATGGTCTTTCTAATATCTTCTTCCATTTAATGGGGATATCCACTAAGCGCGAAGATAATATGACTCCAGAAGACATTGTGGCGATTGTGGAGGCTGGTGCCGAAGCGGGTGTACTAAAAACACAAGAACATTATTTGATTGAAAACATCTTTGAAATGCAAGAGCGTACCGTGTCTTCAACCATGACGACTCGTGAAAACATCGTGTTTTTAGACCGCACTTTTACTCGTCAGGAAGTGTTGAATACCTTATCGGCTGACTCTCATTCTAAATTAGTGATCTGTGATAATGGTTTGGACAAGATTTTAGGTTATGTGGAATCCCATACTTTGTTGACGCTTTATCTTCAACAAGAAGTAGTAGATTTAACAGATAGCCGTTTATTACGCAAAGCGTTATTTATCCCGGATACGCTGTCGCTATACGAAGTATTGGAGTTATTTAAATCTACAGGTGAAGACTTTGCGATTATCGTCAATGAATATGCGCTTGTAATGGGCTTAATTACCTTGAACGATGTGATGAGTATTGTGATGGGAGAATTGGTTTCTAATGAAGAAGAGCAAATCGTTAGCCGTGATGAAAACTCTTGGTTGATTGATGGGGCAACGCCGCTTGAAGATGTGATGCGCGTTTTGGATATTGAATCTTTCCCTGATTCAGAAAATTACGAGACTATTAGTGGCTTTATGATGTATATGTTACGCAAAATCCCGAAAAAAACCGATTTTGTCGTATACGATAAATATAAATTTGAAGTCATTGATACCGAAAACTTCAAAATTGATCAAATTTTAGTTTCGATTGTCAAAGACAGCGGAGTGAGCAAAGAATCAGCGTAGTGCTAGGCGTTTCCTTGCTTAATCCCCTATTCTAAGTATAATTAACGGCGGTTTTAACCGCCTATAAATAAGGAAAATTTAATGTTTAAAAAAATCTCGGTATTCTTTGTGGCAGTAATGCTTGCGGGTTGTTCTTCGATTTCGGATATGACCTCTTACATTCCATTTATGGGTAAAGACAAAAAGGTCATTGATTTAGATAAAGATAAAATCGACCAAAAATCTTATGCCGCCGCTTATGAAGCCACTGTGGCAACGTATAAAGATCGTGTAACAAAAAATTTCTTTGTGGATAATTTTGCAAGTGGTGCGAATGACTGGTATCTCGGTCGTATTGTTGTACCAATCAAGCAAATTCAAGATAAACTCTACACAGGTGGTCATGATTCTGATGTGTATGCTTACTATAGCGGTGTGTTACATGCAGAAGCATTACAAACTAACTTCAGCCGTTTAAGTGCAAATTGTTGGCAAAAAGTGGATTCGCCAAGTGTGACGCAAGGGATCTACGATGCAATGCGTGATTTGCAAAAAGGCAAAGAGCGCGGTGAAAATGACGCCTACATTTCCCAAGGTAGTGAAATGCTACTCAAAGCCTGTACCGGCCAATAATCAATTTGAGCTGTTGATGAGCGATCTCATCAGCAGCTTTTCTTTTTTTAAATCATCAATATGAAGGAGCAAGAATGTTAGAACTTTCGGAAAGCAACATTCATTTAAATGCTACGGCAACAAATAAGCTGCAAGCTATTGAAATGGCTGCAAGTGCGTTGGAGCAAGCTGGTAATGTTGAACAAGGCTATTTACAAGGCATGCTTGGACGTGAACAACAAACCTCCACTTTTTTAGGCAATGGGATTGCGATTCCACACGGTACATTAGAAACCCGTTCGATGGTGAAAAAAACCGGTGTGCAAGTTTTCCAATTTCCACAAGGTATTGAGTGGGGAGAAGGCAATATTGCTTATGTTGTGATTGGTATTGCTGCCCGTTCTGATGAGCATCTTGCTTTACTTCGTCAATTAACGCATGTTTTAGGTGATGAAGACACCGCGGCACAGTTAGCGACATTAACAGATATTGAAAAATTCCGTGCGATTTTGTTAGGTGAAAGCGATTCTTTTAGCATTACTGAAGAAACATTAAGTTTAGATATTGAAACGCAAAGTTTGCTCACCCTTACCGCCATCAATGCAGGTAAATTACAACAGCAAAGTGCGGTTGAAAATAGCTTTGTTTCTGAAGTGGTATCCAATTCTGCTCTGCCACTAGGTAAAGGTTTATGGGTTACAGATGCCGTATCAGGTAACGTGAAAAATGCTTTGGCATTCAGTCGTGCGAAAACCATTTTTAGTCATAATGGCAAAGCGGTGAAAGGCGTGTTGACGATTTCGGCGGTTAACGATCAAATCAATGAGACATTAGCGCGTTTATTGGATGATGAAGTCCAAAATATTTTATTAAGTGGTAATACGCAGCAAATTTTGACCGCACTTAATGGCGGTAAAGTGCCTGTTGCAGCAGCTGCTCAATTTGAAGGTCAAATCGCTATGGGTGCAGTGATTGGTACCTTTACTGTTCGTAATGAACATGGCTTGCACGCTCGCCCAAGTGCGGTGCTCGTCAATGAAGTGAAAAAATTCACATCCAAGATTACGGTACAAAATCTTACTCGAGAAACTGCACCAGTTAGTGCAAAAAGTTTAATGAAAATCGTGGCATTGGGTGTGACTCAAGGTCATCGCTTACGTTTTGTTGCGGAAGGTGATGATGCGAAACAAGCTATTGAAGCCCTAGGTAAGATCATTGCGAGTGGACTTGGCGAAAGCGTATCTGTCGTACCGCCGGCTGAACCGGATACCATTGAAGTAAGCAGCGAGCATGCACCACAAATCCACGAAGAAAACACGGGCTTACCAGCCGATGCCATTGAAGCGGTATTTATGATTCGTAATGAACACGGTTTACACGCTCGTCCAAGTGCCGTGCTTGTCAATGAAGTGAAAAAATATAATGCGTCTGTGGTGGTACAAAACTTAGATCGTGACACCCAATTAGTCAGCGCAAAAAGTTTGATGAAAATTGTGGCATTAGGCGTCGTGAAAGGTCATCGCCTACGTTTCGTCGCAAGCGGTGAAGAAGCTCAGCAAGCGATTGACGGTATTGGTGCAGTCATTGAAAACGGTTTAGGCGAAGGTCGGGGGTAAGTGATGGCAAAAGTAGCAACAATTACCTTAAATGCCGCTTACGATTTAGTCGGGCGTTTGCCTCGTATTGAAATCGGCGAAGTGAATACCGTTGAAACACTCGGTATTTTCCCTGCCGGGAAAGGCATCAATGTCGCTAAGGTGTTAAAAGATTTGAGCGTAGAGGTAGCCGTTGGTGGCTTCTTAGGTGAAGACAACATTGGTGATTTCGAAACGCTATTTAAAAAACAAGGCTTGGAAGACAAATTTCATCGTGTTGCCGGTAAAACTCGCATTAACGTAAAAATTACGGAAACTGAAGCGGATGTAACAGATTTAAATTTCTTAGGCTATCAAATCACCCCAGAAGCTTGGCAGCAATTTACAGCAGATTCATTAGCGTACTGCCAAAACTTTGACATTGTCGCGGTATGTGGCAGTTTACCGCGTGGTGTGAGTCCTGAATTGTTTGCTAACTGGCTTAATCAGTTACATAAAGCTGGTGTGAAAGTCGTATTAGATAGCAGTAATGCCGCACTCGCGGCTGGTTTGAAAGCGCATCCTTGGTTGGTGAAACCAAATCATCGCGAATTAGAAGCGTGGATTGGTCATCCGTTAAATTCTCTTGATGAAATTATTGCAGCGGCTAAAAAACTTAAAGCAGAAGGCATTGCTAATGTGATTATTTCGATGGGGGCAGACGGTTCTTTATGGCTGAGTGATCAAGCTGTTATTCAAGCTCAACCACCTAAATGTGAAAATGTGGTGAGCACTGTAGGCGCAGGCGATTCTATGGTAGCTGGCTTAATTTATGGTATCGAAAAAGGCTTATCTCAAGCGGAAACTTTAGCGTTTGCAAGTGCTGTTTCTGTCTTTGCTGTTTCGCAAAGCAATGTGGGCGTGAGTGATATCGTCTTGCTTGAGCCAATTCTGGCGAATGTCAAAATTTCTGTGATTGAAGGATAATGTAATGAATTTGTTTTTAACTCAATCTCCGCAAATTGGTGCGGCAAAAGCCTATTTACTTCGCCAAGCATTGAGCGTGGCAGCGAAAAAAGCCAATCATACTGTGCTTGAACAAGCCAAAGAGTCGGATTTAGTGATTGTTTTCGGATCTAGTTTGCCAAACCCTGCTGAACTTGTGGGCAAAAAAGTCTTTTTAGCTAATGAAGATGCGGCGATTGCTTCACCTGAAGCAACGCTGACGAATGCGCTTAATCAAGCAGTGGAGTATGTTCAACCTACTCAAAGTGCGGTTGGATTTGGCGGCGTTTCTGGCGTCAAAAATATCGTCGCGGTTACAGCTTGCCCAACGGGTGTGGCACATACCTTTATGTCTGCTGAAGCCATTGAAACCTATGCAAAAAAACAAGGTTGGCAGGTAAAAGTCGAAACGCGTGGCCAAGTGGGCGCAGGTAATGAAATTACCCCTGAAGAAGTCGCTGCGGCAGATTTAGTCTTTGTTGCTGCCGATATTGATGTGCCGTTAGATAAATTCCAAGGTAAACCGATGTATCGTACGTCGACCGGTTTGGCTTTAAAGAAAACAGTACAGGAATTCGATAAGGCATTTAAAGAGGCGAAAATTTACGAAGGTGGCGTAGCAAAATCTTCTGCTAAATCAGAAGAAAGCGGCGAGAAAAAAGGCGTCTATAAACATTTGATGACAGGTGTATCGCACATGTTGCCATTGGTGGTTGCTGGTGGCTTATTAATCGCGATTTCCTTTATGTTTGGTATTGAAGCTTTCAAAGATGAAACGATTTTCCATGGTATTCCAAAAGCCTTAATGGATATTGGCGGTGGCGCAGCATTCCATCTGATGATTGCAGTATTTGCCGGCTATGTGGCCTTTTCTATCGCAGACCGTCCGGGGCTTGCGGTAGGTCTTATTGGCGGTATGTTAGCCACCACAGCCGGTGCAGGGATTTTAGGTGGGATTATCGCCGGTTTCTTAGCGGGTTATGTGGTAAAAGGATTAAATGCAACCATTAAATTGCCGGCAAGTTTAACCTCCTTAAAACCGATTTTAATTCTCCCGCTCTTTGGTACCTTGATTGTTGGTCTTGCGATGATTTATGTGATCAACCCACCAGTTTCACAAATTATGACGACCTTAAGCGATTGGTTAAAATCCATGGGCGAGGTCAATGCGATGGTATTGGGTGCGATTATCGGTGCGATGATGTGTATTGATATGGGTGGTCCAGTAAACAAAGCGGCTTATACGTTCTCCGTGGGAATGTTAGCCTCTCAAGTTCACACTCCAATGGCTGCCGCTATGGCGGCTGGTATGGTGCCGCCAATTGGTATGGCGATTGCAACTTGGATTGCTCGCAGTAAATTTACCAGCAATCAACGTGATGCGGGTAAGGCCTCTTTTGTCTTAGGGTTATGCTTTATCTCTGAAGGAGCATTGCCGTTTGTAGCAGCCGATCCATTACGTGTGATTATTAGCTCGGTGATTGGTGGAGCAACTGCAGGTGCCATTTCTATGGCATTAAATATTTCTCTGCAAGCACCACATGGTGGTTTATTTGTCATTCCGTTTGTTTCAGAACCATTACTCTACTTAGGTGCAATTGCAACGGGGGCATTATTAACCGGTGTGGTTTACGCGGTGATTAAACCAAAGGCGACAGAATAGCCTTGATTAAAAAAGTGCGGTAATTTTTAACCGCACTTTTCATTTATCAGGTATAATTACAATGATTTAGGGAGAAATTATGGAGAAATACAATAAACTCCGCATTGAATGGGATTGTCGTCGAGGTATGCTTGAGTTGGATAAAATCATCATGCCTTTTTATAGAGCGCATTTTGACCAACTGACTGACGACAAAAAAGATATTTTTATTCGTTTACTTGCCGCCACAGATTTACAACTTTTTTCGTGGTTTTTTAATGGCAGTCAATCAGAAGATGCTGAAGTACAAGCGATGGTTGAATATATCCAAGATGTGCAGAAAACGAATGTCCGTTAATTTTTTTGAAATTTTTTATACATAAGGAACTTTTCAATTTTAACTCTGTCTGATAAAGCAACAATAGCTTGCTGTCTTGAATATATGAAGGCGTGTTAGACGTAGCATAGGAGATATATGGCTGAACAGCTAACAGATCAGGCTTTGGTAGAAAGAGTACAGCAAGGCGATAAAAAAGCCTTTAATTTATTGGTTTCTCGTTATCAAAATAAAGTAGCCGGACTTTTAACCCGCTACATTTCTCATAACGACATTCCTGATGTTGTACAAGAATCCTTTATTAAGGCCTATCGTTCCATTGAATCCTTTCGGGGCGATAGTGCATTCTACACATGGCTATATCGAATTGCCGTTAATACGGCAAAGAATTACTTAACGGCACAGGGGCGCCGTCCACCGAGCGAAGATATTTTGGCGGAAGATGCCGAAAGCTACGATGTGGGAACCCATCTACGTGATGTAGATACCCCTGAAAACGAAATGTTATCTAGCGAATTAGAAAAAGTGGTGTTTGATACCATTCACAGTTTGCCAGAAGATTTAAGAACCGCGATTACCTTGCGTGAGCTTGAAGGGTTAAGTTACGAAGAGATCGCAGAAATAATGGATTGCCCAGTAGGCACTGTACGTTCTCGCATTTTCCGTGCTCGGGAAGTGATTGAGAACAAAATACAACCGCTTATGCAACGTTAAAATAAAGTCGGAGTTTATAAAATGCAAAAAGAGTTACTTTCAGCCTATATGGATGGAGAAGAAGTCAGTGCCGAGTTGACGGAACAACTCTGTCAGGATAAAGATTCACAAGAATCTTGGGCTGCATATCACGCAGTAAGATCAGTTATGCGTAAAGAGTCACCAGTATTATTAGGTGCTGATTTTACCGCGAAAATGGCTGATTTAATTGAATTAGAAGAAGTAAAACACGTAGAGATTACTGTTTCTCAACCAACACCAGAAGAAGCTGACAGCTTACCATTCGTGCAAAAATTAAAAGCATTCTTTGCACCAATGACACAAATTGCCGTGGCGGCAGGTGTGTGTTTAGTGGCAGTAGTAGGTGTGCAATCATTTAATGCAAAAAGCACCTCGGTTACACCTGAAAACCCAGTTTTACAAACCTTACCATTTAACAATTCTGTTCAAGAAGTAAGTTACAACGCTCCGACCAAAGATGTAGCCACTTCGGAACAGGTTGAGCAAAAAAATCGCCGTATTGGTACGATGTTGCAAAACTATGAATTACAGCGTCGTATGCATGCAGATAGCTTAAATGTGGGTAGCAACCAAGCGAAATAATTACAGCAATTAATCGATAATTCACCACCTTAGGCGTGGTGAATTTTTTTATGGATCAATTGATTTATTTATGAAAAAAACGTTTCTTAAATTAACCGCACTTTTAGGCTTATTCTTGTTGCCTTTCACGGCATTTGCAGAAGAGCCAATCCAGTCATTAAATAAAATGTCGCAAGCCATGCGAGATTTAAACTATGAGCTTGCTTTTGTGCAAACTACGCCAACAAATATGGACTCATTCCGTTATCGTCATATTAAGCAAGGGCAAAAAGTGTATGCGCAGTTGGTGACATTAGATGGTGAACAGCAAGAAATCATCCAGCGCGGTAATTTAGTCAGCTATTTTCAGCCGGGATCACGTGCTTTCACGATTAACAGTGGTGAGATTGTGGATGCGCTTCCGGCAGTGATTCGTACTGATTTTAGCAAGCTGAGTCAGAATTATGATTTTATTAAGCTTGGAAAAGATCGAATTGCAGGCCGATTTGTCGATACCATTCGTATTGTGCCCAAAGACGATTTTCGCTATCAATATCTCGTTTTCTTAGATGAAGAAAATGGTTTGTTATTGCGTGGCGATATGCTTGATCGAGAAGGCAAGTTATTGGATCAGTTCCGTGTCGTGACGTTATATATCGATGATCGTCTACGTGGTTTGACAGATTACCTTAATAAGGTGTCAGTACCGCCACTTTTAAATGAAGGGAAACAAGAGTCATCCCTTTCAATTAATTGGAAAACTGATTGGTTACCGCAAGGTTTTGATTTAATTCGTCAAAATCATGATGTGATAGATGGTGAAGTAATTGAAAATGCGTTATTTAGTGACGGTCTTTTCACTTTTACACTCTATGTCAACAAAGCGGATAGCGCTGCCGCAACAGAAAACACATGGAAACAAGGGGCATACACGATTTATAGTGAAGTCATGGGCGATAAAGAAATTACCTTTATCGGACAGCTTCCAATTGCCGCGGCTAAACGAATTGTACAAGGTGTAACATTCCTAAAATAATTCAGTAGAAGCGAGAAAGTTGCTATTTTGTTTTCCCTTGCTATACTTTCTTCACCTAATGGATTTTGATAGCAAAACCCCGTCCTGCGGGGTTTTGTTTTATCAAGTGCGGTCATTTTTCTTAAGGTTTTTACAATGAACAATTCCCTTCCTCTTCTTGGTATCACGGGTTACAGCGGTAGTGGCAAAACTACATTACTGGAAAAATTGCTTCCTCAATTAATCAAAAAAGGTTTACGTGTTTCAGTGATTAAACACAGCCATCACAACGCCCATGTGGATAAAGAGGGAAAAGACAGCTGGCGAATGAAAGAGGCGGGTTCTGCGCAAGTTATTATGGCTTGCGATAGTCGTTGGGCATTAATGACAGAAACGCCTCAAGCGCCGGTTTCATTAGCTTATTTAAGCCAACAATTTGATCGTCATTTAACAGATTTAGTTTTGGTGGAAGGATTTAAAGAAGAACCCATTCAAAAGATTCTGTTGCATCGACAAGAGATGACAAAACCTTTGCCAGAATTAGATGAAAACGTGTTGGCTTTAGCAACGGATTATTCGCTTGAAACTGACCGCACTTTATTAGATATTAATCACATTGAACAGATCGCTGAGTTTATTTATCAATGGTGGAAAAAGACGCAGTAATAGGAAGTCAGCACTATAAAGGGCTGGCTTGGGTGGCTTCCATGGCTTTGTTTATGCAAAGCTTGGATGCGACTATTTTAAATACTGCCTTACCAACTATTGCAACAGATCTGCAAACCCCTGTCTTTGAAATGCAAATGGCGATTATCGCCTATTCTCTTGCCGTTGCCTTATTTATTCCTTTAACTGCTTGGGCGGCAGCTAAATTCGGTACACTCACTGTTTTCCGCTCTGCTGTTTTTACCTTTGTATTCGGTTCGGTCGCTTGTGCGATGTCAACCTCTCTTGAGACCCTTGTACTCGCACGAATTATCCAAGGTATTGGCGGGGCATTTATGATGCCAGTTGCTCGTCTTGCGATTATTCAAACTGTACCGAAAAATCAATTAATTAATGCCTGGAATTTAATGGCGACAGCAGGACTCATTGGCCCGATTCTTGGCCCGATTTTAGGTGGTTGGCTTGTAGTGCATACTTCATGGCATTGGATTTTCTTAATCAATATTCCTATTGGCATGTTAGGTTTTGGGGCAGCGGCTAAAGTGATGGGAAATCATAAGGGTAATGCGAATAAGTTAGACTGGACAGGCTTTTTGCTCTTTGCGTTTGGTTTAGTTGGTTTAACGCTCGGGCTTGATTTACTCGGTGAAAGTCATAGTGATCGCATAACCACATACAGTGCATTAGCGATTGGTATTGCATTATTGATGGCTTATTATTTTTATGCGAAAGGTAATGATCGTGCTATTTTGCCTTTATCTCTTTTTAATACAAGAACATTCCGATTAGGCATTGCAGCCAATATCTTTATTCGTCTTTCCGGCTCGGCTGTGCCGTTCTTATTGCCATTAATGTTCCAACTTTCTTTTGGTTATTCAGCTGAAGAGTCAGGCTGGTTGCTTGCACCCATTGCGCTAATGTCTGTCGTATTTAAACGTTTTATTGGACACATCTTAAATATCTTAGGTTATAAAACCACGTTAATTTTATCGTCAGTTTTAATGGCTGGCTCAACGGTTTCCATGTCATGGCTTGATACCTCATCATCCACAACATGGATTATATGTAATCTGATGTGGTATGGTGCCTGTATGTCGATGATTTTTACCTCAATTAACACACTTACTGTTGGCGATCTATCACAGGCTCAAAGCGGTGTAGGCTCAACGGTGCTGAGTATTGTGCAACAAGTGGGTATTGGATTTGGTATCGCTGTGGCATCTATTATTTTGACGTTATACCGTCAATTTATTGGTAATGAAGGTGAAGCGTTACAACATGCTTTCAGTTATACGTTTCTGACCACTTCTGTTTTTGCTATTGCATTAGTTTGGATATTGAGTTATTTACGTAAAACAGACGGGGATCATTTACGGAAAAAACGCTGATATTGAATGCCTTAGTCTAATTTGTTATAAGAAAGATCTTTTTCTTATTTCGTAAAAGTTTGATTTGCTTATATCTTAGGTAAAATTTTATATTCATGTTTGGGTGTTTTGCCCGATTAAAGAAGGAAAACTTATGAAATTAAAAGCGACCTTAACTCTTATTGCTGCTAGTTTGTTTTTAGCGGCTTGTGATCAATCTGGCTCTGCTGCAAAAGAAAGTGCGAAAGCAGAAACAGCAAAACCTTCAGGCAATAACACATTTGTGTACTGTACGGCAAAAGCACCACTTGGCTTTAGTCCGGCATTGGTAATGGAAGGCACATCTTACAATGCGAGTTCACAACAAGTGTATAACCGTTTGGTTGAATTCAAAAAAGGTTCAACTGACCTTGAGCCAGCCTTAGCTGAAAGCTGGGAGATCAGTGACGATGGTTTAACTTACACGTTCCATTTGCGTAAAGGGGTGAAATTCCATACCACAAAAGAATTTACGCCAACACGTGATTTTAATGCGGATGATGTGGTCTTTTCTTTCCAACGTCAGTTAGATCCTAACCACCCTTATCACAATGTATCGAAAGGGACTTATCCGTATTTCAAAGCGATGAAATTCCCAGATTTATTAAAATCAGTTGAGAAAGTAGACGATAACACCGTTCGTATTACTTTGAATAAAAAAGATGCGACTTTCTTAGCAAGCTTGGGTATGGACTTTATCTCTATTTACTCAGCTGAATATGCAGATGCGATGTTGAAAGCGGGTAAACCAGAAACAATCGATAACAAACCGGTAGGTACAGGTCCGTTTATTTTTGTTGATTACAAAACTGACCAAGCGGCACAATATGTAGCAAATGAAACCTATTGGAAAGGTCGTACACCGCTTGATCGTTTAGTCATCAGCATCGTGCCAGATGCGACCACGCGTTATGCGAAGTTACAAGCGGGTTCTTGTGATTTAATTCTCTTCCCGAACGTGGCGGATTTAGCCAAAATGAAGACTGATCCAAAAGTACAGCTTTTGGAACAAAAAGGTTTGAACGTGGCATATATCGCATTCAATACGGAAAAAGCACCGTTTGATAACGCAAAAGTACGCCAAGCATTGAACTATGCGGTGGATAAAAAAGCGATTATTGAAGCGGTTTATCAAGGTGCGGGTACTGCAGCGAAAAACCCATTACCACCAACAATTTGGAGTTATAACGACGAAATCCAAGATTATCCGTATGATCCAGAGAAAGCGAAACAGCTTTTAGCGGAAGCAGGTTATCCAAACGGTTTTGAAACTGACTTCTGGATTCAACCAGTGGTACGTGCGTCTAATCCAAATCCAAAACGTATGGCTGAACTTGTGATGGCGGACTGGGCAAAAGTGGGCGTAAAAGCAAATCCAGTAACGTTTGAATGGGCAGATTATCAAAAACGTGCTAAAGCAGGTGAATTAACGGCAGGTATCTTCGGTTGGTCAGGTGATAACGGTGATCCGGATAACTTCCTTTCTCCATTACTTGCAAGTGCTAACGCTGGCAACTCAAACTTTGCTCGTTTCAAAAATGCAGAATTTGATGCCTTATTAGATAAAGCGATTGGCTTAACGAATAAAGAAGAACGTGCAGCACTTTATAAACAAGCACAGGTGATTTTCCATGAACAAGCACCATGGATTCCTGTTGCGCACTCTGTTGGGTTCGCACCACTTAGCCCTCGCGTAAAAGGCTACGTACAAAGCCCATTCGGCTACGATGCATTTTATGGTGTGAGTGTTGATGGTAAATAATTAACGGACTATACTAGCCCTTGCAGTTGCAAGGGCTTTTTGTTTTCAAGCAAAAGGAGAAAGAAAATGGACTTACATGATATTCGTGAGGATTATTGCAAACAGGCACTTTCTCAGCATGATTGCGATCCCAATCCGATAAAACAATTTGAAAAATGGCTCAATGAAGCAATTACAGCCAAAGTCAATGAGCCGACAGGTGTTAATGTCGCGACAGTCAATGAAGATGGTCGACCAACAAGCCGTATGGTGCTGTTAAAAGAAGTGAACGAACAAGGTTTTGTCTTTTTCACAAATTATCACAGCCGAAAAGGTCGAGCCATAGAACATAATCCTTTCGTCGCCCTGACATTCTTTTGGCCTGAATTAGAACGCTCTGTGCGTATTGAGGGCAAAGCTGAAAAAATCTCGCCTGAACAATCAGATGAATATTTTGCGACTCGCCCTTACACCAGCCGAATTGGCGCTTGGGCCAGTGAGCAAAGTGCGGTCATTTCTAGTCACAAATCTTTATTAGCGAAAGCGGCATTGATTGCAGCAAAACACCCATTAAATGTCCCACGCCCACCGCATTGGGGAGGTTATCTTGTGATTCCTGATCGCATTGAATTCTGGCAAGGTCGCCCAAGTCGTTTACATGACCGAATTTGTTATTTATACAATGAGGGGAAATGGGAAAGAGAGCGGTTATCGCCATAAACTCTTTAAAAACATTATAAAAAACAACCGCACTTTTTGGGAAGTGCGGTTAGGAATACAGTATTTTATAGTATATTTTAGATTTCTTGTTCCAGTTTCTCAGAGGCTCGTTTTCTAAAGGCATCAAGAGTGGATCTCACGCTTTCTTCGTCATACATTTCAGATAAATCTAAAGATTCTCCATAGATTTGGTATTCAATTTCACCTGATTTATCTTGAAAGGGTGTAACTTTTCCAAACTCTGGATATTCTGACATCTCCCACACATCATGATACCAATTATTTTTTCTTTTATATTTTAGACACTTATAAATGTATATACGAATTTCACTTCTACTATCACATATAGGCAATTTATCTTCTTTTCCGTCATCACTAGCAACGTAGATTTCAAAAAATAAATCATCTTTTTGAAAATTATATTGCCATACATTATTGTTCGAGATGTTTTTAGTTTTATGTAAGAGTAGTCTAAAGTCCATCATAGGTAAAAAACGTAAACCAATCTCACTTTCCCCATTATAAATTTTATCAATATAGCGGAGAGTATAGTAATTGGGAAAATAATAAGAAAAGTGCTCGATATCTAGTTCTTTTTTTATGAAAGTAATTAATTCAATAATTCTTTGTTGATAATCAGCTAGCAATCGGTAGGCCTTTCTTACATCTTGTAGAATAAGGTTCATATCATTTTGGTTCATTAGCATTCTCCTAGAAAAGAGGGAAATTTTTCATGTGTTAAATTAATGGGTTTTAATTGAATCCATGTGTTTTTTTGCTTAATTAATTGAGGGTATTCAGTATAAGTAATCTTTTTTTCTTTTAATTCTTTTAGCCATTGGTAAGGTTTATAACGAATATCATGCCAATCGTAAGCCTCCCTAATATCGCTAAGTAATCTTTGTAGAAATTGAGCTTTGTCTTCTTTTATAGCCTGCTCTAAAGTCAAATAAATGTCTTGCCAGCTTTTTACATATAATTGATAAGTTATTTTAAGATTTCTAGCTTGTAGTATATCGTCTATTTGTTTCTTTAATTGTTTCTTGTTTTTGGCACTATATTCATGCATTCCACCAACAGTTAGTAAAATAGGATCGTTTATTTCATTGTTATAAGCAGCCTGAATTTCATTAGCGAGTTGATACGCGTATTGTTGCTGGGTATTATCGTATCGTTTGGCTTCGATAATAATGGTTTGCTGCATTTGATTAAATAAGACGACATCGGGCTCGATTTTGGCGTTATTTATTTCCCAATATGGCCAGAATTCTATTTCGTATAAGTGACCAAAATCATAACCATCAAGAAGATTTTGAATAAATCGGCTAAATACTTCATCGGGTAAATAAGCTATTCTTTCAAAAACACTTGATGTCAAAATATCCTCTGCTCCTTGCGTTTCTCCTATTTTTAGTCTAGTTCCGGCTAGTCCACTACCTGTCTTCTTCCCATGTAATACTGCTGATAGCATTTATTTTTCCTTTTAATTCATTATAGAGAACTGCAAGCTGTAGTTTCTGCAAAATATTATCTATATGCCTTTTCAGATCTAAACCTTTAGCTTTAGGTTTTTTCTTTAACCTTGAGTAATATATCTCATGCAAAGTAACCGCACTTTGATTCCTTAACCAAAGTGCGGTTAATTTTTATGTTATTTTTATTTACCGATGATTTCGGCTAAATCAACTTTGCGGTTTTCGTAACGAGAACGAGTACATGCATCGGCAGTGGCGATAGCTGCACGAGCGGCTTCACCGGTGAGTAATTTCACAAATTCCTCAGTTGGTTCCATACCGTGTAGAATGTCGTTTAAATAACGCATTTCTTTTTTCATGATAGAACTCAACCAGAGTGGTGTACGCTTACCTGGTTTACCGTATTGAATCGCACCGTCCATTTCTGTGCTGTTGTAAATACGGGTACGGTCATCATCTTCTTCTTGGGTTTCGTGAATGAGGAAATAGGTGTCTTTTCCATCCACGCGAAGGGTGCCTTTGGTATTGTACATATCAAGTTTGATCGCGCCTTTTTCCCCTTGAATTAATACGTAATGTTCACCCCAACGGAAAGCGGAACCCCATTCTAGAACAGCGAAGCGATTATCATCGTATTCCATGGTGACAAAAATCATATCGTCTTCATCACCGAATTTTTCGCCTTTGTGTGCAACATTGGCGGCTGCCATAGTAACGGTTTTTGGCATACCACCCATAATGAATTGTACACAGTCTAATTCGTGAATATGGTGGTATAAGTGGCCGCCAGATTTTTCACGGATTTTTTTCCATGAAATGGTTGGTTGTTGTTCTTCCCAGCCGTTACGTGCGGTGTGGCAATAAAGCACTTTACCGATCACGCCTTGATTGATTAATTCTTTGGCATGGTGAACACCGTTAAAGAAGTTCATCACATGGCCAGCCATAAAGGTGACACCATTTTCTTCGCAAGCACGTACCATGTCGTCACAGTCTTGATAACTTAAGGCGATTGGTTTTTCACAGAAAACATGCTTTTTGTTTTTCGCTGCAAGAATGACAGGCTCTTTGTGTAAGTAGTTAGGGGTGGCGACAATCACGCAATCCACATCAGGGGAAGTGACCAATTCTTCAAGAGATTTTGCTGCTACGCATTGCAATTCTTGAGCAATGGTTTCACCATTTTCAGGGTCATATACCATGGTAATCTGTGCATCATCAAATTCATTCATGAAGCGGGCTAAATCTGCACCAAAATAGCCAACGCCAACAACACCATATCGCATCATAATAAACTCCTTATTTTTTCACTGAGATTTGTTTTTCCGTTACCATGGATTGCTTCGCTGCTTCTGCAACTTCGATGGCTTCAGTTAAACATAGACTTAATGGACTGATTTTTCCTTGTGTTAAGTGCTCCACTACGCTTTGTACTTCGATTTCAGCCGCTCGGCTTAACCAAAGTTGGCAAGGTGCGTGGGTGACATTATATTGCTGAGTGCCTTTGGCACTTTCACGTAAAGATAAATCAGCCTCAAATTCATCAAATAAATCAACGTGTTCTATTTTTCCATCTAGATAATTAAATGTGACACTTGAGGTAAAGAAATTGACTTCAATCACACCATTTTCACCATGAATTTGAATGCCCCATTGGTGTAACCGATAAGCGGTGCCCATTTCGAGCGAACCTAACACGCCATTTTCAAAACGTAGTAACAGTTGCAACACATCACGACTATCAGGTGTATCGAGATGCGCTTGATTAGCGGCTTGAGCAAAGACCGCCTCAATATCACCTAATAACCAACAGAGTAAATCCAGTTCGTGAATGAGGTGGAAAAGCTCGCCGCCCGTAAGATTGGCATCTAATTTCCACCACTCTTTATTTGGTAGGTTTTCAATCCAACGCTGACGCATGGCTCGTGCGACCGTAATTCTACCTAATTTTCCTTGTTCTAAAGCCGCTTTGACTTTTAACATGCCAGGTAACGTACGTTCCAAATGGCCCACAAAAATGAATTTGCCTTTTTCTTCAGCAAGACGGCGTAAATGTTGCCCTTGAGAAGAGCTTAAGGTAAAAGGTGTTTCAATAAAGACATGACAACCAGCATTTAACGCTAAGATAGCTGGGGAATAATGAGCATAGTTTGGTGTGGCGATAACCACTAAATCCGCTTTAGTTTCTGCCAACATTTCTTCTACACTAAAAAAGGCTTGGCTACCGTATTGGTCTGCGAGTTTTTGTGCAAGAGAAGGATTGATATCGGTCACTGCAATTAAGTTTGCTTGGGCTTTGTCAAATGCAGAAGCCAACTGAACGCCAAAAAAGCCGCAGCCGATTAAGGCGATGTTTAATCCATTAGTTTGCATCATGCCCTCCTTGTTGTAAGCGTTGGCGAATACTTTGGAAATATTGCAAGATCGCACGTTGCATGCGCACCAAATCATGCGCTTCTACGGCATCAATTAATTCACGGTGTTGCATGGCTAATTTTTCAGGAGAAAGTATTGGTGGCGGTAAGCCTTTTTCTACTTGTTGATAAATTTGCCAAAACGCATCTAAATACTGAATCAGTAACGGGTTATTTAATGGTTCATAAAGTTTTAAATGAATGTGGTATTCATCTTTTGGGGAAAATTTTTGCTCACGGGCATTTTTTTCCATATTGGCCACTGATTTTTGCAAAAGTGCGGTCTGTTCTTGGCTAATTTTTCCCAACACCATAGGGGCAAAACCGTATTCCAAAATTTCCCGAATATCCAAAATATTAATCAGCTGATTATGATCATTATGCAAATTCAGTTGGGTGTGAAAACTTAATCCGCGAATCATTGGCACAAGAGAGGATTCACTCACAAAGGTGCCAACGCCATGGCGAATGTCTAAAATGTGTAGCGCCTCTAAAGATTTAATGGCTTCACGCAAACTGGAACGGCTCACACCAAGCTGTTCAATCAGCTCATTTTCTGTTGGCATCAAATCGCCGGATTTAAGATTTTGTTTAATGATGAGCGATTTGATTTTATCCTGCAAAACGAGACTTGCTTCTTTTTTACTTGTTTTTTTCATTTCTGTTCTCATTTTCTAATCTATTTTCTGAATTTGTGATCCAGCTCTCATTCTCTTTAATTGACATAAGACATCATACGTCTTATCTTTATTTATGCAAGCAGAAATTAGCAGTGATTTTAAATTCTGTGATCTATACCACAAAATTCTCAAATACAAGGAAGGGAGGTTGTTATGACAACATCATTACCATGGTATAAAGAAGTCAGTCCTACGCAAAAAAAAGCGTTATTTGCGGCTTGGTTAGGTTATGTTTTTGATGGCTTCGATTATATGCTGATCACTTACGTGCTTTTGGATATTCAAAAAGAATTCGCCATGAGCACAACGGAAACATCCACATTATTACTTGCAGCGTTCGTCGCACGTCCATTAGGTGGGGCGATTTTTGGTAGTTTTGCCGATAAATATGGTCGTCGTTTGGCGATGATTGTTTCCATTATTACGTATTCCGTCGGCACATTCTTGTGCGGATTATCCACCAGTTATATTTGGCTTTTCATCTTCCGTATGATTATCGGTATGGGGATGGCAGGTGAATATGCGTGTTCTTCCTCTTATGCCATTGAAAGCTGGCCACAACATTTGCGTACGAAAGCCAGTGCATTTTTAGTGAGTGGCTTTTCCATCGGTAATATTCTTGCTTCTCAAGTGATTCCTTGGGTTGCACAAGCTTATGGCTGGCGTGTGGCTTTCTTTATTGGTTTAGCACCGGTAGCTTTAGTACTCTATGTTCGTCGTCATGCCCCTGAAAGTGAAGAATGGGCACAAGCGAAAGCAGCGGGTAAAGTGAATAAAGTTCCACTTACTGACCTGTTCACTAAAAAACAATTACCAATCACCTTAATTATTTTCTTAGTTTGTTATTCAATTTTCTCCGTAAACTGGCCGGTAGTGGGCTTGCTTCCACTTTACCTAAAAGAAAACGGCTATGCTGAAAATGTGAAATCACTGATGTTCTGGGCAGGCTTTGGTATCCTCATCGGTACCTTAATTGCAGGCTTTATCGGGGATAAATTGGGTGAGAAGAAAACCTTTGTATATAGCTTATTGTTATCACTTTTCTTCCTCTTCCCAGTATTCTATTTGCCAGAAAATAATGTGTTAGCCCTTGGTGCATTGCTCTTCTTCTTACTTGCAACTAACTTAGGGATTGCCGGTTTAGTGCCAAAATATATGGCGACTTTCTTCCCGGCCGAAATGCGAAGCACAGGTATTGGTTTCATCTATAACTTCGCTGCGATCGGTGGTGGGGTGTCTCCTGTAATTGCCGCCGCACTTAGCGAAAGAGTGGGACTTGGTTCAGCCCTTGTGTATGTCACTTTATTCTGGACAATTGTCCTTGTTGCTCTCGTTGGATTAAGATTGCCAGAACGTATTCAAGCTCGTATGCAACAATAAAAAACGAAAGCAAAACAGACCGCACTTTTAGGTGCGGTTTGTTGTTTATACAAAAATAGTTTGAAGCGCATCACAAATTTGTTAAATATATGTTTCAATTTTTTCGGTTAAATGCTAATTAATAATCTCCCCTATCGTTTTATAGGAGATTGTATATGCAAACTCAACAAACCTTTCTCTCTAAATATAAAAGTCTCATTATTCTTGCCTTAGACTTTGTCTTCATGTTGGTGTTAATCAAAATATTGCCCTTTTCTGCTCAAGAGAATCGCGGGTTAGCCTTGCTTATTTTTATTGGTATTTTATGGTTAACGGAAGCCTTTAATATTACCGTGACATCCCTTATGGTGCCTGTCGTGGCCATAGGATTAGGCTTGATTAATACACAAAAAGCGCTCGCACCATTCTCTACCCCAATTATTTATATGTTCTTTGGGGGATTTGTGGTGGCTGCGGTGTTGCAAATTCAGAATCTAGATAAGATTATTGCGAATTACATTATTCGTTTGGCCAAAGGAAACTTAAAACTTTCTATTACCTACCTCTTCACCGTAACTACATTCCTTTCTATGTGGATTAACAACACCGCTGTGGCGGCGATGATGTTACCGCTCACGATGGGGATGTTAAAAGGTATCAATGCAGAGAAAAACCATCGGTTGTACGCCTTTGTATTGTTAGGCATGGCATTTAGTGCTAGTATCGGTGGTATTGGTACCTTGGTGGGAAGTGCACCGAATGCCATTTTGGCATCTCAAATTCAAGTGACCTTTACGGAATGGCTAGGCTACGGTTTCCCAGTGATGGTACTGCTTGTGCCTTCAATGATTTTTTCTTTATGGGTGATTTTACGTCCAGACTTTTCTGTGGATTTTAATCCATCACTTGAGAAAGTCAGCTTTAATCGAAAAAATATCATTACCTTAATGATCTTTATCGGTATGGCGATTATGTTACTTTTCAGCTCTCTCTTAAACCCATGGATTACGGCTTTCCTTGAATTGCCGAAAAAAATCGAAAACTTTGATACCGTGATTGCACTATGCGTTGTGATCTTTATTTGTGTTTCAGGTGTCGCGAGTTGGAAAGAAATTCAAGAGCGTGTTGAATGGGGCGTGCTCGTTTTATTCGGTGGTGGTTTAACACTCAGTATCGTGATGAAAGATTCTGGTGCCAGTAAGATTATGGCGGATAGTATCGTTCAGTTTGTGCAAACCAAACCACTTTGGGTACTTTGCTTTGTGATGACGGCATTTATTATTTTCTTAACGGAATTTACATCGAATACCGCCAGTGCAGCGTTGATTATGCCAATTGTGATTTCAGTGGCTCAATCTATGAATTTACCGCCTATTGCTTTAGCCGCAATTATCGCTTGTGGGGCAAGTTGTGCATTTATGTTGCCAATCGCTACACCGCCTAATGCTATCGTGTTTGCAACAGGAAATGTGAAACAACTCGATATGGCCAAAGTCGGTTTGATTCTCAATCTATTCTGTATCGCCATCATCGGCAGTATGACTTATTTTGTTTGGTTGTAAATGTTGTTAAAACTGACCGCACTTTATTAGCCTATAAAAGTAAACCGCACGTTAACGTGCGGTTTATTGTTTATCTCGAAATAACCTCTTTTGTGAAGGCTTCCATTTCGGCTTTACGCCATGGTGTTGAGAAGAAAATAGTATCTTTCAAACCAGATTCACTATTTAGTGGACGAACACCGAATTCTTGGTTTAATTTCTGTTGTACTTCAGGTGAGGTAATCCAATGCACGAAAACAAGTGATGCGGCTGGGTTAGGCGCATTTTTTGCTACGGTTACAACATTACCACCGCCAGGCATCCCAAATTTTGGTACATAGAATTTTAAACGGTCAGTAATTGCACCTTGTTTTTGCAAGCTGAACAAGTGATCTTGCCATGCAGAGACAATCACTAACTCACCATCGTTTAAACGGGTTAGACTATCAGCATTCGAAGCTGTACGGATTAGCGCATCTTTTTTACTGCTGAACCAATCCCAGGTTTTCTTCCAATTAGCAATCTGTGCTTCATCAATTTTATCGGTACGGTAATCATAATCACCATTAATATACACTAAAGCTCGCTGAATGAAGGCATTACCGGAGCTGCCACCGTTTGGATCAGAATAGCCGAATTTTTTTGGATTTTTATCAATATAACTTTCCATATCAGCCCAAGATTGTGGCAGTTCCTCTTCTTTTATTCGCATAGGATCATAAGCTAGACCGGTTTGATTACCCCAGTAACCTACAGCCATATCGCCTAATTCAACACCTTGTAAGTGGTGATTTAATTTATCGAAATTTGGTAAGTTATTGAGTTTTACAAGAATGTCATTTTTCGCTACGTTGCCTAAACGGTCAGCATTTAACACAACCACATCCATTTTGCCGGTTTCTAGATTTTTTTCAGCGATCAGTTTATTGATATTACCGTCCAAGGTGCCTTCAGGTACTTTGACTTTAATACCGTATTGATTTTCAAATTCTTTAACAAAATTACGGAATTGCGGCTGCAAATACCAAACGCTAACTGTCAATTTTCCTTCTTTTTTAGCGAGTTCTTCGATTTCACTCCAAGATTTACCACTTAAGTCAGTGGAAGCCGAGGCGAAAGTACTGACAGCCAAGGCGGCAGCGGTAAGACCAATGGATAGAAGTTTACGGATGTTTTTTTGCATAAGATGCTCCTTGTGAAAATTATGCTTTTCCTGTGGATTGAGAGAGATAATTCCCTTTCAACAATTTTTCGATAATCATCATCAAAATAATGTTTGGTACCAACAAAATAATCGATACAACGGCCGCATTCGGACGAATAAAAGAATAACCGAGGAAAGAATATAAAATGGTTGGCACGGTAATAAAGTCTGGTGAGCCGATAACGAAAGCGATAGCAAACTCTTCAATACTTTTCACTAAACAGAAAATAATTGATGCTAAAAAACTTGGTTTTAACATCGGCATATACACGTCTTTGAAAACGGTAAATTTAGATGCACCTAAGTCACGGCTAGCATCAATAAGGTCTTGCGGTACAGAAGAAAAGCCCGCGGATAAAATCCGAATAGCATAAGGTAACGTGAGTACCACATGCCCAATAACAATGCCGATGAATGGATTATTAATATTTAAATCCAATAACATACGGCTAAAGAATAGGGCAATAATCATGCCTGGAATAACCAATGGAATCAGTGTTAATAATTCGGCTAATTTTTTACCTCTAAAGTCCATACGTCCAAATGCATAAGCTGTTGGGAGAGAGAGTAAAATAGTGATCAGAGAAACCGTAGGCGCAATGGTATAGCTATTAAACATTGCTTCAGGTAAAGAGGTAGTTTCCCATACAATTTTCCAACGCTCAAAAGATAATGATTGAGGGAAAATATCTGGATAACTCCACGGTTTAGCGGGATCTACCAATGACCATAAACCTGCCATTAAAAAGGGTAGGAACAACCAAATAAAATTAGCAAGAATAAAGAACGCTAAGGAAATACGTGCGATTAATCGACCATTTTTCGTTGTGATTTGTACGGAACTACTCATTTGACTTCTCCACGTTTGACGGCTAATGGTTTAATCAATAATGACACGAGAATGGTGAAGAAGGCAGAGGTCAACATAATCGTTAATGCCATGACCGCACTTTGATTCCATTCTTCAAATTCATAGGCAGACATTTGCATTAAACGCGCTAAAGAATAGGTACTGCGAGGACCGGCAATGCTATAAAAGGCGAAATCACCGAGTGCGCCGATAAATATTAAAATAAAGGAAACTTGTACCGCACTTAAGGTCAGCGGAAAGATGACATAACGAAAACGTTGCCAAGGGCTCGAACCTAAATTTGCAGCGGCATCTAATAAATCGGTTTTCAACGAATTAACCGCGCCACCAATAAGAATTAAAGCAAAAGGAATGTTTTTCCACATTTGTAAAATTACTACCCCCCAGCCAAATTCGTCATTTTGTAGGGTTTTCGGTTCGTTCCAAATGCCTAAATAAACGAATACTTCGTTAAGAATGCCGTGGTAAGAAATCATATTGACGAACAAGAAGGCTGCAACTAATCCTGGCACCAACATAGGTGCTCGCAAGATGGTGATAATGGTTACCTTGGCTGGTAATTTTTTACGCAACCACATGGCAATGGGATAAGCCACGATGATGGATAAAATCGCCCCTAGTAAAGACACTTTTACGGAATAAATATACGAATTTTGGAATACAGGACTATTTAATACGGCTTGCCAATACTCCAAACTAAATTGGCTTTCTTCCCCGCCCATACTGTATAAACCAAGGCTTTGAGAGACGACAATGTAGAACGTAGATCCCATTAAAAATAGGATCGTACCTAAACCGCTGCATAGCAATAACCATGCTTTTACATCATTTTTGAGACTTTTCATTTTACGGACTCCAAGAATTTAATCGCATGGCGGGGAATCGTAAAGGTGAGTTTATTGCTCAAATTCGGGCATTTTGTTAGTTGCAGACGTAATTTTTTCTCTTCATCATTACGTTTAATGATGCCTTGCACTTCCGTGATATTGCCCATAAAAGCGGTGTTGATGATATCTACTGTAATTTGGTTTTCCGCTTCCGTTTGTGCGTTTGGTAACAATTCAATGTCTTCTGGTCGAAAGCAAATATAAATTCGTTCTGATTCCGGTTTTTTCTCAGAAAATACGGTGAAATCGCCAAAAATAGAACTAACAGAATAAAGGTTGTCACCAATGTTTTTCACATTGGCTTCCGTGATATTGGCAATGCCAATAAAATCTGCCACAAAGCGGTTTTTAGGATGATGATAAATATCTTGAGGAGAGCCAATTTGCTCAATAGAACCTTTATTTAAGACGATGATTTTATCTGACATGGTTAGAGCTTCAGCCTGATCGTGAGTCACGTAAATACTAGTCAAATTATATTGCTTTGAGAGTTGTTTTATTTCAAAACGTACACTTTCGCGTAATTTAGCATCTAAGTTAGAAAGCGGTTCATCAAATAAAATCACATCTGGACGAGTGACCATGGCTCTGGCTAATGCGACACGTTGCTGTTGACCTCCAGAAAGCTCATTGGGTAATTTCAATTTATGAAATTCTAAATCCATTTGCTTCAATGCGAGATCTAAACGCTGTTTTTGTTCTTCAATATCAATTTTACGTTGCTTTAAACCATAGCAAATATTATGAGAAACGTTGAGGTGAGGGAAAAGGGCATAAGATTGGAAACACATGGCTGTATTGCGTTTTTCTGGAGGAACATTGTTAACATTTTTTCCTCCGATAAGAATTTCACCTTCATCAGCCACATGAAATCCAGCGATTAATTTTAATAAGGAGGTTTTACCACAGCCGCTTGGTCCTAATAAGGTGACAAACTCGCCTTCTTCAGCGGTAAAAGTAATATTATTGGCTGCGTAAAAGTCACCAAATTTTTTTGTAATATTTTTTATTTCTAACTTTGCCATTTTTACATCCCCTATTTGGCTTACAACTATAGAGGTAACCATAAAAACACTTGGTTATTTTTTCAATAAAATAAAAATATTTTTCATAAATTTGTGATGAAGATCACGCATTTAGCTAAAAATATGGTTTTATTACATTTTAATAATGCGGAGGCGGCGTTTCTTCTGCTTGGCTGGCAATATTAGAAGGTTGCATATCTTTTAATTTGCCGGCGAGATAGCGGAGTTGAAGTTGAATTTTATCCATATCAAACTGTTGTTGAACTAATGCTTGGTTTAGCTCGTCTAAAAGTTGTTCTTGAAAAGCTGTTTTCATTTCAAGTTCAGCGATGCGATCTTCTAAAATTTGTTGATTTTGCATAAAATTTCTCTAATTTTTAAAAAAATGTTGTGAATTTGGTCAATCCGATTTAACCTATTCGCTATTCCGTTTCTATTATAAAGGATCAAGCAAAATGTTGAAAATTCAAAAGCTTTCTCTTGCTGCACTTATGGTAAGTGCGGTCGTTTCAGGTTCTGTTTTTGCAGAAGATAAAGCAGCGCCAAGCGCAAGTGATGCGTCTTATGCTGTGGGTGCATTAATGGGTAACCAAGTAAAAGATTTAGTGGATGCTCAAAAAGAAGTAATTCAATACGACAATGCGCGTATTTTAGATGGCTTAAAAGATGCATTAGAAGGTAAAGTTGATGTTCGTAAAGACGAAAAAATTCAACAAACCTTAGATGGTATTCAAGAGCAATTAGTGTCTGCAGCGAAAGCAAAAGTAGAACAACAAGCGAAAGCTGCAAAAGAAGAAGGTGATAAATACCGCGCTGAATTTGCGAAAAAAGATGGCGTAAAAAGCACTAAAGATGGCTTACTTTACAAAATCACTGAAGCGGGTAAAGGTGATGCGATTAAAGCAACAGATACTGTGAAAGTACATTACACCGGTAAATTACCAGATGGTAAAGTATTTGATAGCTCTGTTGAACGTGGTCAACCGGTTGAGTTTAAATTAAACCAAGTGATTAAAGGTTGGACTGAAGGTCTTCAGTTAGTGAAGAAAGGCGGTAAAATCGAATTAGTGATTCCACCTGAATTAGCTTATGGCAAACAAGGTGCAGGCGATTCAATTCCACCTGATGCAACGCTTTACTTCGACGTTGAAGTATTAGACGTTAATCCTAAAAAATAGTCCTTAATTCAACCGCACTTTGTCCAAAGTGCGGTCATTTTCCCTACCAGATTTGAAAAATGATACTAACCGATAGACAACCTTTCACCGATGAAGATCGTGCTATTCTGATTTCCTATAAAGCAGTAGTTGATGGCGTGAGCGCATTGATTGGCGAGCATTGTGAAATTGTCTTACATTCTTTGGAAGATATTGAGCATTCTGCGATTTGTATTGCCAACGGGCATAATACCAATCGCCAAGTGGGTTCACCGATTACGGATTTAGCCCTGAAATCCTTGCGTAATATGCAAAGTGAGAGTGTGTCTAAGCCTTATTTCACGCGCGCGAAAGGTAATGTGTTGATGAAGTCTGTGACCATCGCTATTCGAAATGGCAAACAACGCATTATTGGTTTACTTTGTATCAATATTAATTTAGATGTGCCGGTTTCTCAATTTATGCAGGCCTTTATGCCAACGCAGGAACAAAATGAAACCTCTTCCGTCAATTTTGCAAGTTCAGTAGAAGAGTTGGTGGCACAAACGGTAGAAAAAACCATTGAAGAAGTGAATGCTGATCGCTCGGTTTCGAATAATAATAAGAACCGTCAGATTGTGATTTCACTTTACGAAAAAGGCATTTTTGATATTAAAGATGCGATCAATTTAGTGGCTGATCGCCTCGCGATTTCTCGCCACACCGTGTATTTGTATATTCGTCAAATCAAACAAGAGCAAGAGTAATGAACTATGTTCTCGCCGTGAAAAGTCCCATTTATGGAAAACAAGGGGCTTTTCTTGCCTATCAATTTGCCCAAGCTTTACTCGAAAAAGGGCATGTCATTAGTCAAATTTTCTTTTTCCAAGACGGTGTGAGTAATGGCAATGGTTTAGTTTATCCTGCCAATGATGAATTTAATCTGACGCAAGCTTGGCAAGCCTTTTCAGCGCAACATCATATTCCTTTGCATTTATGTGTAGCCGCTTCACAACGTCGTGGTGTGGTGGATGCACTTACGGCAAGAGAGACAGATAAAACGAATCTTGCAGAAGGTTTTGAGATTACAGGCTTAGGCGAGTTTATGGCGATGGCATTAAAAGCAGATCGGGTGGTGACATTATGAAGCTAGCATTCTTATTTCGTACCGCACCGCATGGAAACGCGATTTCTCGTGAAGGCTTAGATGCTTTGCTTGCTGCGACAGCATTTTGTGATGAAGAAGAAATCGGTGTCTTTTTTATTGATGATGGCGTATTAAATTTACTCGATGGGCAAAATCCTGAGTTATTGTTACAAAAAGATTTTATCCGTACTTTTAAATTATTGGATTTATACGATATTGAACAGCGCTTTGTCTGCGCCGATTCGCTCGATCAATATAATTTGCAAATAGAACAGCTTATTATTTCTGCTGAAAAAATTGACCGCACTTCGCTGATCAATAAACTTAGCCAAGCAGAAAAAGTATTTACGTTTTAAGGAATATTATGCTTTATACCTTTTCTCAAGCTCATTATTCTGAGACAGACCTTCAACGTTATTTGACTGAAATCACGGAAAATGATGCGGTGGTTTTATGGCAAGACGGTGTGTTGCTAGCGGTAAAGTACGGAGAAATGTTTACTCAATGCAAAGGACAATGTTTTATGTTGGAACAGGATGTTTTAGCCCGAAATTTAACCGCACTTTTGCCAGAAAACAATCAAGTGCGGTCAATTTCATTAACAGATTTAGTGGATTTAACGGCCCAATATTCGCCTCAAATCGCCTTATAGCGGGCGTTCTTTCGGTAACAAGAGCGGTAATACCATCACAGAATAAAGCGCTAAACCTGCTGCCATTAAACAGGTAATTTCTAATCCTCCAGCACGTAACCATTCGCCAAATCCCATATCATTAACTAGGGTAGCATAAAAGATCCCCGCTACGACGGTATAACAAAATCCAATTAATACCGAAATTAATGCGATGGCTTTTACGTGATAACTCGCATAACGGTGAAATGCTGCCCAAAGTGTAATAAGAAAAGTCGGTACCGCAGCCACGATAAAGACGGTAACCGCTGAAGACTGAAATCCATCGGCATCATTGTTTGCAAACATTAAACCAATAGTACCAATAATTTGAATAATCAACGGTAAAAGAATAAATGCTTTAAGATATTTTTTCATGAGATGTCCAGTTAATAGAAAAACGGAAGCATTGTATCAATCAAATGAAAGACAACCAATCTTTTCTCTTGTGGATAGTTTATAAAAAATGACCGAAGGAAACGGTCATTTTTCAGTAGAAGATTATTTATTAATTAATCTTTTCCTATTGGAGGATTAGCATAAATTGGTAGTGATGAGCGAGATATAATGACATTAGGATGTTTCTTCATTAGATGCTGAAATACTTCTATTTTTCGTTTTCTATTCGTTTTTTCATAATTTGTACCTAAAATTACTTCGTCAACCATATTTTGTACATTGGCATAAGGTAGATAGATCGAATTTGTGTTTTCACAATATTCAATTTCTTCTGAGTTCATTGGTACAATCTTTAATAAACGGAATTCTTCCTCATCTCTAAAAGCAAAATCTTTAAATAAATAACGAATGTATTCTAAGTAATATATTTCATTATTCTTGATTGATTTTCTATCTTTAAAGTAAGTAATTAGTTCACATAATACTTTTTCTAATTGTTTTATGCGAAATTTATGCCAGTTTTTATTAGCCCCTACTGATTTTAGGCGGATACCAAATTTAGGGTTATTTTTGTCTGGAAGCAGTATGTCAAAATTTTCATCTGAAATGTATTCGTCTTTATATGCAATATAGGCAACTTGATAAAGAGGTAAATTTTCATTTTTGGTAGGGCGTTCAATCTTTTCTATATTTAAAGAGGATGTTGTTTTTCCCATAATGCCTAGAAATGATGAAAGGATATTTGGTTCTTTTAACCAATTCCCTTTTTTATTAAAAACTAAGCAACATCCAGATGCTTCGACACCATCTTCTTTACCATATAATCGAAACTGGTTTAAATCATTGATTCTATTGGAAAAGCAAGTAAAAAAAGCATTGGAAGTAGAGCAATAAGCTTTATTCTCTAATTCCCATTCAGGTATATTTAGCAACTCTAGCAATCCTTTTCCCTCGGATGGGTCATTCATATATGTAGAACTTCCTATGCGCATTAGAGATTCAGATTTATTCTCTCCAGCTGGTTCATTAGATTGAATATTAAATAATTTATTGCAGACATTTGGCGATGTGTAATGTGCAAGTGGAATTTTTTTTAATTCATTAGGTGGAATATTTAATAGGGCTAATATCATTGATATTGAGGGTATTAAAGTATGATTTTTCCCTTTGAACAATTCTTTTTTAATTTGTTCTTTCTTTATATTTAAATAAACCTCTCGATAATCTAAATATTTAAGTTGTTTTTTTGATGTGGCTTGAAAGCATATTGTTTTTAAAACTGAAAGAAGTTCTTTTTCTTTTGTTTTTCCATTTTTAACTTTAGGCACTAGTTCTTCAAATCTTTTCAAGTAGTTTTTTGATTGTTTATATTTTGTTACTGCAGAAATTTCATTTTTAATTTTTATAGATATTTTTATAAAACAGATTACAAGCCAGCCTATAATTAAAAATTGCTTATTAATTTTTTCTTCTGTGTCTTTTAAATTTTCAGATTTTTTTAATGCTAAGTTTAGGAAGTCTATTGCTTTAAGTAAATAATTTATACTATCTTTTTCTTGTAGATTTAGATAGTTTATACTAATAGCTAAATTGACTTTTACTTTTTCTAAAGTAAAGTCTGCGTTATGCTCATTATTGATTAGTGTTAGTATTTTTTTATAAGATAATGTTGATTTAGTAATTTCTTTATTTTTTTGGGATTGTTCTTTTGCTACTTTAAAGTATAAAGAACCAATTTCGCTTAGAGTTTTAACGTGATTATCCGTATAGTTATTATTTTTTCTTATTATTTTAAATGCTTTATTAAGTTTTTGAATGGCTTCGCTGTGTTTTTTATCATCAAATAGTTCCTTTGCTTCATTTACTAGAGATTCAAGAGTCATAATTTTTTCCAAAATGTGAATTTTACTAAGAAGATTTATCCTATATTATAGATAAATTTTTCGATAAATTATATTTTTTTTCATTATAATATATCGAATAAATAAAAGCTTTATGCTAAAACTTAATCCTATTTCTTTGAGTAGAATGAAAAAATGATAGGTAGTGAATTTCTGCTACATATGTTTTTTCTTTGGTATTGTTTATGACTCGAATTAATCTTGTTCCGCCTGAGGAGCTTTGTGATCAACATCTTTTAGCTGAACATCGTGAATTAACCCGTATTCCTAATGCCGTGGCGAAAGGTAAATATCACTTAAAAGGACAGCCTGCAGAATATAAGTTGGGGGAAGGGCATGTACGTTTTTTCTTTAATAAATTGTCATTTTTAAAGAAACGGTATGATACATTGCATGCGGAATGTAAAGCGCGCGGATTTAACGTGCAGTATATTTGGAATGAAACATTACCCGATGACCCAAGTTTATGGTTAGACTATGAAGCTACAGAAGCTGCATTGCAGATTAATCGGGAACGTATTCAGGAACGAATGCCATTAAAGGCGAGATTTACACCGCATCTTTCAAAGAGCGGTCAAAAATAAAGGAGTTTTCACTTCCCCTGTGGGGAAATTATAGGGGAAGTGAATGGGGTTAAATTATTTATATTCAATCACGATATCGCTTTCGCTGACGGTATCGCCATAAACTGGTAATAAGGTTTTTTCGTAAGCTTGTTTTAAACGCCCATCTTTGCTTAAGGTTTGGATTTCGTTGTTTAACCAATTTAACAATTCAGGTGCATCTTTGCGAACAGCTGGTGCAATAACATCTTGATCACCAAAGTTTTTTACGCCAACGGTATAACCTGGATTTTGTTTTGCCCAAGCGAATAAGAAGGTATTGTCGTTAGATAAGGCATCACCACGACCATCACGTAAGGCTTCAAAGGTTTCGGTATTTTGTTCAAATTTCAATAATTTCACATCTGGATAGTTTTTGGTGAAGAAAATATCAGCCGTGGTGCCTTTATCTACGATTAAAGTTTTGCCTTTTAATTGTTCAAGATCAGTAATGACTGAGCCATCTTTTGAGACGACACCTAATGCTACTTTCATGTATGGACTAGCGAAATCCACCACTTCTTTACGTGCTGGCGTTACTGTAAAGTTGGCGAGAATGATATCAACTTTCTTAGAAAGTAGGTATTCAGCACGGTTTGCGGCATCTACTAAAACAAATTCTACTTTGTTTTCGTCACCTAATAAATCTTTACCGATCGCTTTACCAATTTCGACATCAAAACCTTGGCTTTTGCCTTGCGCATCGACATAACCAAATGGTGGTTTATCGCTAAATACACCAATGCGCACTTTGCCATCTTTTTGTATTTGCTCAAGGCTTGAAACTGTTTTTGCCCTGTCTTTAGCTGGTTCTTTATCATTACATGCGGTTAAGCCAAATGCTAAGGTGGCAGTAGCTAAAAGTGCGGTTAATGTTTTAAATGTTTTCTTCATAGTTTGTCCCTCTCGGTTCATAATTTAAGATATTTAAGAATGTTTTCGCACGATCCGTGGTTGGATTCGTGAAGAAATCTTCCGGTTTTGCCTGTTCAATGATTTGCCCTTTATCCATAAACACGATGCGATTAGCCACTTGACGGGCAAAATTCATTTCATGAGTAACAATAAGCATCGTCATGCCATCTTTGGCAAGACCTAAAATTACATCAAGTACTTCACGTACCATTTCAGGGTCAAGGGCAGCGGTCACTTCATCGAACAGAATAATTTCAGGGTTCATGCAAAGTGAACGTACAATGGCAATTCGCTGTTTTTGTCCACCGGATAATTCACGTGGATAGGCATTTTTTCGATCATATAGGCCTACACGTTTAAGTAACTCATCGGCTTGTTTTTCAGCTTCTGCACGATCGCGTTTTTGTACTTTTAAAGGGCCGAGTAAAATATTGTCAATCACTGATAAATGAGCGAAGAGTTCATAACTTTGGAATACCATCCCAATGCGTTGACGCGCTTTGACCCAAGGAATGTCTTTGCCTAATTCGCCTGCATTTTGCAGCAAAATCTGACCGCGCTTTATTTCCTCTAGCCCATTTAGGCAGCGTAAAAAAGTACTTTTACCACAACCCGATGGACCTAAAATAACGACAACTTCGCCTTTCTCTATAGAAAGATTGATACCTTTTAGTGCTTCTACATCACCGTAATTTTTGACGAGGTTTTTAATTTCTAATAACGCCATGTGTTTTCCTAATTAAAATTAACTTTCCCAACGGGTTTCTAAATAAAGGGAAAATAAGGATAGCGGGTAACAAATCACAAAATATAAACCGAAAATGACACCATAAATCCAAAGCGCCGCCGATTGATTACTAAATAATGAATGCTCGATAATTTGTTGACCGACTTTAATGACTTCTACTACACCGATTAACATCGCTAAAGAACTGGTTTTTACCATGCGGGTAAAGAGGTTAATAGCACTTGGTGTTACACGTTTTAAACTTTGTGGCAGTAAAATATACACAAAGGTTTGAAACGGCGTTAAACCTAAAGCGTAGGCTGATTCCACTTGATGTTTTTCTATGGAAGTTAATGCACCACGCACTAAATCCCCCATTTCTGCTGTTCCCCAGAAAATAAACACCAAAATACATACAGAAATGCCATCTAAGTGAATATCAAACCATTTTGCTAAACCGAAATAAGCGAGAAAAAGTAACGCTAATAATGGAATAATACGTACAAATTCTAAATAAAAGCGGCAGATGGCTTTGATAATGGGATTTCTGCTTGTCATGATTACGCCAAAAATGACACCTAAAATACAGGCGAAGAAGACAGAAACGAATGCAATTTCAGCTGTTACCCATAAACCGTTGAGCAAGCGTTCAATGTTGCTGCCTTGGAATAATAATTCAAGCCCCATATTTTGCTCTCCGAGTACGGCGTTCTAAATAACTGATGAACAGAGACATCGGTAATAGAATGATCAAATAAAACACCACTAATAAAAATAAGGCTTCATTAGTTTTGTAATCGAGCCCGATGACTTCTTTTGCAACAAACATGAGTTCCGCAACAGCAACGGCACTGATCACTGAGGTTTCTTTCATTAAGAACAAGCAATTTGCGCCAATTGCAGGGGTAGCAATCGCAAAGGCTTGTGGGAAAATCACATAGCGAAAAGCTTGAAAAGGGGTTAGACCAATACTTAAGGCTGATTCAATTTGTCCTTTTGATACCGCTTCCAGACCACCACGAAAGGCTTCTGCCATATAGCTTCCACCTAAAAATGCCAGACCGATAATGCCGCAAGTAAACCCATCTAATTTCAGGCCAATTTTAGACAGCCCAAAATAGAGAAAAAATACTTGAATCAATAAAGGCGTATTACGAGAAAGCTCAATATAACCTTTCACTAACCAAGTTAATGATTTGACTTTGTAGGTGGTAATCACAGCACAAATCACACCAATCACCAGCGACAATAAAATGCCCCAAAAGGCGAGATGAAGCGTCATCAGCGTGGCGTGGATAAAACGTGGGGTGACACTTAAAATATAATCCCAATTCATTTTTTATAATTTAATCGTTTGCTTGACAATATAGTAAAAAATTTTGAATCGGTGAGAAAAGAATGGAAATGCATTATTTATAATGAAATGTAATAAGAGATGTGTTTTAAATGAGATAGGTGAGGATGAAATAATAAAAAAACGGGGCTTTATTCAGCCCCGTCTTTGTTTATTTTAATCACGTTTTGCGATAAGTGCGGTTGGTTCTTCGTCTGTTTTTGGTTCATCTTGTATTTCAGCCGGTTTGTCTTGAATTGACATGGCTGATTTTAAACTGTCCTGACGAATTTTTTCTGCTGCTGCTTTGTCACCAGCTTGTTCAAACACATAAGACGCCATCATAACATCATTTGGTTGAAGCTGAGTTGGGCAAGCAGTCACTTCTTTAAATGCTTCTGCTGCTTTAGCGAAGTCATTATTACGCACATAAAGGTAGCCTAATGCACGATTGAGACAACAACGTTGGCTTTCATCCGCACGTTTCGCACGTTTTTCCACTAGTTTGAGCAGTTTGCTGTTATCTTCTGCTTGTAAACGAGTGATTTGCGTGCAAAGTTCAGGGCTAATTGGAGTGTTATCACCCAATTTTTTCATGATTTCAAGCGTGAATTCATAAGCTGACTCATGGTCGTTGCAATCAATCAAACGTTGAATTAAAGCGGTTTTTAACTCTAAGTCATTGCGACGGCGGCGTGGTTGAGCTTCCCACCAAGCAAGCAGACCTTCAACGCCTTCTTCATTCATTTTCTCATCTAACAAGCCATTTTCTGTTTCTTGTTGAAGCGCTTTAAATTCTTCAGCTGAGAATAAGCCTGAACCTTCGATTAAATCTAAGATTTCATCTAAAGCTTGATAAGCTTTGGAACGGCTATAAATTTCAGCAGCAAGTTTTAATACTTCTTTGTTGCGATCTGACATTTCAAGCAAGCTATCAACGGAACTACGCGCTGCCGGTAATTTATTTTGTTGTAATAAAATACGGGTGCGAGCAATTTCGACGACCAGGTTATCTGAACCTGCAAGTTCAGTCGCTTCAATTAAATAACGGTTTGCGCTGAATTCATCACCACGTTGCTGTGCAGCTTCAGCGGCTTTAATCAGATTTAATACTGGCTCTGCAGAATGTTTCGCATTTTTACCAATCAGTTTTTCTGCTTTGGCATAATCGCCCTCATTCATTTTCATCAAGCCTTCAAGGGTTTGACGTTGTGCTTTCACACTTTTACGGCGAGAGAACCAGCTATAGGTATTGCTACTTAAACGGAAGAAACGGGTCACCAACCACTCTAACGAATAAATCACAGCAAGCGTGACTACAAAGAGAATCACTAATGTGGTGAGTGACATTTCATATATGGTGTTTGCCGTTTCAACTCTGACATAACCTTGCTGACCGGAGAGGTAAGGCCCTGCAATCAATCCGGCAAGTAAGGCGATCATTAAAAAGAGAACTCTAAACATTATCTATCCTTATTGTTGGGGTTCAGTTGCCGGTTGTGCTGGTGCTTCAGCGGGTTTTTCTTCAGCTTTTGGCTCTTCCGCTTTCGCTTCAGGTGCTGGTTTTACTTCTTCTTTTCTTGGTGAATTATCAACCGCTTTTTCTGCTTCAATTTCCACTTTCTGCACATCTAAAGGTGTACGATTTAAGTACTTATCAAGCATACTTAAGCTTTGTAATTGGCTTGGCACATCCACATAGATAGATACTTCAGATAATTCATCCACTGATTTTAAGAAACTTTGAGTCACTTCAGCATTGGTATCAAAATAGCTACGAATCCAAGATGCAACGGCTTCTAAAGATTGTTTATAAAGCTCATTTTGCTGACGAGGCACTGCCATAATCGCTAATTGTAAGCGTAAACGAATGTTTTCACGCAAATAGATATCTTGGTTTGGCGCTAATAATTCTTTGCGATCCGCACCATGTTTCGGTGAAATACGGATAAAGTGATTCAAGAATGAGGTCGCACTTTTTTCTGCATTTTCTGCCCAGTCAGACAGGGAATCTGATAATTTTGTTGCATTTTGATCATCACCGAAATTCACATCTAACACTGGTAACTCATCAACAGTATTGGCTAATTGCGATAATTTTTGCATGACCGCATTTTGATCCACGCCAGCTACGGAGAGAAGTTGTTTCAGATCTTGATTGATTGCACTACGAATAGCTGCAGATTGTGAGTTATTCACTTTAGCAAGGGTTTCATCAGCCAGTTTTAAGAGTGAAACCGCTGTATCCACGTCATTATCTAACACTAATTTACGTAATGCATTGTTGAGTAAGAAATCGGCTTCTGAGAATAACCAATCAGTAGGTTGTTGAGCATTAGCTTGCGCACTCACTTTATTGATTTGTGATTGTAAGCCAACTAACTCATGTGATTTAGCATTGATTAGCTCTTCTACTTGGGCAATTTTGTCTTGCGTTACTTTATTTGCTGACTCTAATTGAGCAAGTTGCGTGGTATCAAATTTTACGTCTTGAGCAGGTGCTGAAACCACCGTTTTATTATTGATTTGAGCTTCAAGTGCGGTCAATTTTTGTTGGAATTCATCCACTTGCTGTTGACCAAAATAATAACCGGCACCACCCACGCCAAGTGCAATGAGAATAGCCAATAAACTTAATCCAGTACCACTTTTCTTCACAACGGTTTGTGTACGTGGCGCAACAGGCTCGCGATCTTCAGTTTGAATTTCCACTGCATCTGTTTCTTGGATTTCATCTGTCGTTTCAGGGGTTAATTTCTCTTTCGCCATATCTTTTCCTTAGTGAGAAAGGGGAGTTACTTCATTAAGTAAGGTATTAAGTAAACTTTGATTGTCCGCACCAGCGGAAACCACCACATTATGCCAACCTTGTTGTACTGCGACATCCGCAATGCGTTGGCTTACCGTAACTAAACAGCAATTTTTTAGCCAATTTTGTTCATTTTCAGGTACAAATTCAATTAACGCCTGCAAAATTTCAAGGCTTGTTACTACAAGGGTTTGTACACCAGAACGAATACAAATACTGGTTTGCTCTTCGTTATTATAACTAATCGGTGTGCGTTGATAACATTCGACTGTATCAACAGTTGCACCGCGTAGTATGGCTTGTTCGCGCAGTAATTCTCGTCCGCCGTTGCCACGTAAAATTAACAAGTTTTTATCGGTTAATTCTGCCATTTGCGGTAAATTTAGCACGCCTTCGGTATTTTCCGACGTGATTGGATAACGAACAGTACATTCAGTTTGACAGGAAAAATGCTGTGCCGTTCTATGTCCAACTGTAAAGTATTGTAAATCTTGACGCCAGTTAAAGCCAATGTCCTTCAGGGTTTTATCCGCAAAATCGACCGCACTTTTGGAAACCAAAAACACATAATCACCACTTTTTAGCTGATTAAGTTTCATCGGTAATTGTGCCAACTCAGCCCCCGCTTCAATAGAAAACAAAGGTAAGTGCAGGGCAACCACACCGGCTTGATTCAGCTGGTCAACTAGGGCTTTTCCTCGTTCATCAGGGCGAGTGACTAGTACGGCCATGGTGATTTCCTATGCTGAATAAATCTTCGCCAGAATCTTATCTGCGCCTTGTGCTAGAAGTTGTTCTGCAATGCTCACGCCTAATGCTTCGGCGTTTTCAACCGCACTTTTACCTTCTGTACGAATAATCGCGGAACCATCGGTTTCCCCGACAAGTGCACGCAGGAACACTTCGCCATTTTGCTCAATGGCATAGCCACCGATTGGTACTTGGCAGCCGCCTTGTAAGCGGGTATTCATTGCACGCTCAGCCAAAACACAAGTCGTCGTGGTTGCATCCGAAAGTGGAGCAAGCAATGCTTTCACTTCTTCGTCATCAACACGACATTCAATACCCACTGCACCTTGTCCAGCTGCAGGTAAAGATTGTTCTACTTCAATAAATGAGGCGATGCGTTCTGCTAGTCCTAAACGAATTAAGCCAGCTGAGGCCAAAATAATGGCATCGTATTCGCCATTGTCTAATTTACTTAATCGGGTGCCCACATTGCCACGTAAAGAACGGATATCAAGATCAGGGCGTAATTGTTTTAGTTGGCATTGACGACGTAAGCTTGAGGTTCCAACGATAGCACCTTGTGGTAATTCATCTAATGAACGGTATGTATTAGACACGAAAGCATCGCGTGGATCTTCACGTTTACAGATCACACTTAACCCTAAACCTTCCGGAAATTCCATCGGCACATCTTTCATTGAATGGACGGCAATATCGGCACGTTTTTCAAGTAAAGCATTTTCTAACTCTTTAACAAATAAGCCTTTTCCACCAATTTTAGCCAAAGGGGAATCCAGGATGACATCGCCTTTTGTCACCATCGGAACTAATTCAACAGAAAGCGTTGGATGAAATTTCTCTAATTGTTCTTTTACAAAATTCGCTTGCCAAAGGGCTAAAGGGCTTTGACGAGTCGCTATTTTTAAGGTTTTAAGTACTGCCATAAATACCGCTGATTTTAAATAGAAATATGCCCTATGCTACCATTTTTAGGGCAAAAAGTCAGATCATTTAAATTTTTGATTTCTGATGAGCTAAGTGGTACAGTAATATCAGTTATATGGTCATAGGTAGGAAGCCTTGAAATACGATCTCACTCAAGCCCGAAAATGTATCGAAACTCTAGATAAACGTCGTTTTGATCGTGCATTATTGGGCTCTGGTGATGCATTCCGACACATTGTCTCTTTGGTGCCGCTGTTGTTGCATCTTAATCATCCAGCTCTGCCGGGTTATGTGGAAGATGCCCCTGCAGGCATTGCCGATTTTATCCTTTCTAATTATCAGCAAAATTTTCTCTCAAAAGAACATCCTGAGCTTATTGAATACGTGCAAAGTGCGGTCAATTCTGATGCTGTTTTCGCACCGATCTTAGGTATCTATGTGATGGGCAGTTTTGGCTCCATTAGCCAAACCTCAGCTTCGGATTTGGATATTTGGATCTGCCATCAAGATGATTTATCTGAACAAGATCAGCAGCGCTTAGCGGAAAAAACGAAGAAAATCAGCCTATGGGCATCCACATTTCATGTGGAAATGCATTTTTATTTGATGACGCAAAAACGCTTCCGTAATGAACGTTATTCCGATCCACTAACTAAAGAAAACAGTGGTTCAGCTCAATATATGTTGCTGTTGGAAGAATTTTATCGCTCCGCTGTACGTCTTGCTGGCAAGCCATTATTGTGGCTCCACTTGTGGGTGGAAGATGAAAAACAATATGAGGCCGAAGTTGCTCGTTTAGTCGCGGCTGGTGAGCTTAATTTAAATGATTGGGTGGATTTCGGTGGATTAGGGCAATTCTCAGCCAGTGAATATTTTGGTGCAAGCTTATGGCAACTTTATAAAGGTATTGATTCACCTTATAAATCGGTGATGAAAATCTTGTTGTTGGAAACCTATGCCCAAGAATACCCAAATGCCCATTTAATTGCTCGTCAATTTAAAGAAGATTTACTTTCCGGTCGTAGTACCGCTGCACATCATTTTGACCCTTATATCGCGATTTTAGAGAGAATTAGTCAATATTTGACCGCACATTCAGAATTTAAGCGTCTTGATTTCGTACGTTCTTGTTTTTATGTGAAAGCCACAGAAGACTTTGCGTTATATCACGCATCAAACTGGCGTATTTCTTATATGAAAATGATGGCTCAAGAATGGGGCTGGTCAAAAGAGCGCATTGAAGAGTTGGATCAGCGCCCAAATTGGAAAATCAAACGGGTGAAAGAAAGTCACAATAATTTGGTGAATTTCTTGATGATGAGTTATCGAAATCTGGTGGATTTTGCACGCAAACATAAAATTAATTCTAGTGTGATTCCACAAGATATTACGGTACTTTCTCGCAAACTTTATACTGCCTTTGAAGAATTACCGGGTAAAATTACGTTACTAAACTCACAAATTTCCTATAACTTAACAGAAGAACACCTCACGTTCATCGAAGTTCACGGCAATAAGCGCTTTAAAGATGGTTGGTATATGGTAAATCAGCCGCCACACCACATTATGTTCTCGAAAGAACGTGTGATTGAATACGGCGAAAGTTTAAATAAAGTGGTTGCGTGGGCTTATTTTAATCGCTTGTTGACGGCTGAAACCCATTTGCACTTAATTAGCCAAAATATCGACCAACTTACTTTACGTAATTTTGTGGCTGATTTGCGGTTATTTTTTCCGCATACAAATAGCCAAGTTCCGACAAATGAGGCACTTTCTTCGCAGTGCGAAATCCGTGATTTGTTTATTGCGGTGAATTTGGTGAATGACCCAACAGCGCAAGTCGAAGAGCTTAAATCAAATATTTCGCCAAGTGATTTATTCAGTTTTGGTCAGTTAGAACAGAGTTTGGTAGGAAGCATTGATTTCACTTACCGTAATGTGTGGAATGAAATTCGAACCTTACATTTTGAAGGGCAGAATGCGATTTTGCTTGCCTTAAAAGTGCTTTCTAATAAAATTGATCAAGGTGTGAATCAGCCTCGTTCTATACAGGTTTTCTGTTACAGTAAACACTACAACCGCACATTGCGAAACTTAGTGAGCGTACTTGTAAATCGTTGTATCAGTATTCAATTAGGGGATAGCCGCCCAACAACTCATTCTCGTCTGCGGGTAGCGGGGAAAAACTGGCAATTCTTTTTTGAAGAAAAAGGGATCAGCTTGCAACCTATTGAAGGCGGAAAAGAAAGTGCGGACAATTTTGAAGACGTTTTACCAACCCAGTTGGAAGAGAAAGAGATTATCCCAGAAGCACGTCGGTATCCACCTGAAATTGATTTGTTTGCCAGTGAAGGTTTTTTACAATTCTTCTTTGAAGATAATGCCGATAATAGCTTTAACGTCTATTTGTTAGATGAGAAGAACCGTCTCGAAATTTATCGTCAATGTGAAGGTTCGAAAGATGATAAAGTACGCGAAATAAATCGTATTTATCAATCGCTTGGCTCAAATGATTGTGAAAATCCATATAAAATGGTGCAACGGAATTTTAATTACCCGCAATTTTATCAATTGCACTCAACTGAAAGCGGCATGCGTATTATGCCGTTCAAATTTAAAAGCAAAAGGACTTGCGAATAGCGACATCAAAACAAGCATTGTTTGAGATAAATCAAGTTTATCTGCAAATATGCATTGGAAGATGGGCAAAATCCCGATAGAATCCCTCGGTCAAAAATCTATTGAGAAGTAATCTAAGGCAGTGGATGTTTTGCCTTCAGGTAATAGAATGGTGTCCGCTTATCTCTTGGAGAAAATTATGCAAGAAAAGTTAAAAGTATTAATTATCGACGATCATCCATTAATGCGTCGTGGTATCAAACAATTAGTTGAATTAGAAGAGAATTTTGAAGTTGTCGCTGATGTAGGAAGCGGTACAGAAGGCATTTCCATTGCGATTCAAGAATCGCCCGATTTAATCATTTTAGATCTTAATATGAAAGGCCTTTCAGGTTTAGATACTCTTAAAGGCTTGCGTGCAGAAGGTGTTGATGCGCGAATTTTGATCTTAACCGTGTCTGATGCGAAAAATGATATTTTCACTCTCATCGATGCGGGTGCTGATGGCTATTTATTGAAAGATACTGAGCCAGATGTGCTACTTGAGCAAATTAAACGTATTGCACAAGGTGAAGTGATTTTAAGTGATTCGATTAAAAATCTTCTTTTAGAACGCAAACATACTGTTGATCCAATGGATTCACTCACCGATCGTGAAATGGATGTATTACGTTTAATCGCAACAGGTTTATCTAATAAACAAATTGCGGGCCAACTTTTCATTTCTGAAGAAACGGTTAAAGTGCACATTCGTAACTTACTTCGTAAACTTAACGTTCACTCACGCGTTGCCGCAACTGTCTTGTTCTTTGAACGAAATGGTCGATAGGCAAATTTCAAACGATAAAAAAGAGCGGTTTTTTTAACCGCTCTTTTTGTTACCTCGGCACGCCCCGTAATAAAGGGATTGGCTCAAACGGTGCAACTGAAGTTGGCGCAGGAATATCATTAAAAATTAAGATAAATGGTTTAGGTGGCAAGATTTTTTCATTTCGCCACAAGCTTCCCATACCCACCAATTGAATATCATCGGGTAAATTTTTTATTCCCGATTTTAATACGGCTACGGTATTTGGACGAGGGTGTCCAATAGCAATAGCCGTGCCATGTTTACGTGCATATTGGATTGCATTTTGAAATTGGCGTTGAACATCCGCCAAATTATCACTGTCATCTAAAAACACATGGCGATCTAATACACGTATGCCTTGTTCTTTTGCTATTTTTCCCGCAACTGATTTTCCGATAGTACGGCTATCTAAAAAAAATAAATGCTGCTCGCGAAGTGCGGTCATTAAATAAGTCATTAATGTGGCATCGGCCGTGGCTGCACTGCCCATATGATTATTCATTCCTATAGCGTTTGGCACAATAGATTTAGCTTTTTTTACTCGCTCATTCACTTGCGCTTCGGACAAGCCTAAAGTCAAACCACCTTCCTCAATTTTAATATTGCTGACCGGTTGCATCGGCATATGAATAAGAATATCGTGATTTTGCGCTTTCGCTTGCTGATTGCGAATTTTGGCATAGGGTGCAGCAGGAATGATGGCGACAGAGATTTCTTTTGGCATCGCTAAAATTTCTGCATCTTCTTTCGGATGATAGCCAATGTCATCAATCACAATGGCTAACTTGCCTTGTGCAAAAGTAAATGCAGAGAAAAGTGCGGTTGAAAAAATAATCGTATTTTTGACCGCACTTTGAAAGAACCTTGCCATTATTTAATCCACCCAGCCGGATTCACAGGCACTCCTTTACGGCTAATTCCAAAGTAAAGCGCCGGTTTTGAGAGCTCACCCGTATTACCCACTTGTGCGATGGTTTGTCCTGCAGACACGAGCTGACCTTGTTTCACAAATACCGCTTGGTTGAAACCATACAAACTCAAGTCGCTGTCACCGTGCTTCACAATCACCATATAACCATAGCCATTAAGATGACCCGCTAGAATGACACGACCACTTGCAATGGCTTTTACCGCGGTACCTGTTGGTGCACCGATAACCATACCTTTCCAGCGCACTTCACCCGCTTGGATTGAACCAAAGGAATACAACGTCGGGCCGGAAACCGGGCGACTGTATTGACGAGCTGCCGTACCTAAACCACTGGTGCTATTAATCAACTTACGTTCTTGATCAGTTGGTTGATAAGGTTTTGAGGTCCGTTTTTCTTCCTCTTGTTTTTTCTGAGCAAGAGCTTCACGCTCACGTTGTTCTTGTTGGCGAGCGGCTTGTTCAGCACGTTGAATTTCTTGGCGAAGGGCATTTTCGTTAGCTTTCAACGTTTCCAGTTTGTTCTGATCTTTCGTTAAGTTTTTGTTGAGTTCATTTAACGTAGATTGGCGTTCTTGTTGCGCTTTTTGTAATTCTTGTTGTTGTTTCTTTTGCGTAGAAAGTTGATCGCGATGATTTTTTTGTTGCCCTGAAATCGCTTCACGTTGTTTCGCTAAATTCTCTTGTGTCGCTTTCAGATTGTTAATCATATCAATGCGAACTTGGTTTAAATGCTGATAATACACTTTCATGCGTTCCGCTTTTTTCGCATCTTCTGAAAGCATTCTTTCCAAGGTAGAAGGATTTACGCCTGAGCGATAAATGGCATCTATTTGTTGGGCGAGCTTCGCTTTTTGCACGCGCTCTTGCTTTTCTAATTGCTTGATTTGCTTTTCGGTTTCCGCCATTTGCTTGCGGATTTCTTTTAAGCTTAATTCTGTTTCACGTAATTCACCGACAACGCTATTAATTTTGCTTTCTTGATCTTTAAGACTAGCTTGGAGTTTAGCTTGTGCGCGTTTTTGCTCGGCGATCTTCGATTCTTGTTGTTTAATTTGTTTTTGAATTTGATTGAGATCGTTGCCTTGCGCGAAAGATGAAAAGCCAAGCAGACCGCAAGCAAAAAGAGCGGTCAGTTTTGATAAGATTTTTTTTCTACAATTGCTTTGCTGCATACATCTAAACTTGAGAGAAATTAAGGGACGAATAAAGCTTAAATACTAGCATTATTTTTGAGTGGCTAAAAGTTTACAGACGATTTTTTGCGAAAGATCAGTAAATGCCGCCTTTTTACTTTTAAACATAACGATTTTTTGCTATAACAGAGCCATTCATTTTTTTATTAATACTTAGGAGATCCTTATGGAATTAGTATTCATTCGTCACGGTTTCAGTGAGTGGAACGCAAAAAATTTATTCACCGGTTGGCGTGATGTGAATTTAACCGAGCGCGGTGTAGAAGAAGCAAAAGCGGCTGGTAGAAAATTGTTCGAGAAAGGCTATGAGTTCGATATCGCCTTTACCTCTGTTTTAACTCGTGCAATCAAAACCTGTAACATCGTGTTAGAAGAATCTCACCAATTATGGATTCCTCAAGTGAAAAACTGGCGTTTAAATGAGCGTCACTACGGTGCATTACAAGGCTTAGATAAAAAAGAAACCGCAGAACAATACGGTGACGAACAAGTTCATATCTGGCGTCGTTCTTATGATATTTCTCCTCCAGATTTAGATCCAAAAGATCCAAACTCTGCACATAACGACCGTCGTTATGCAAACATCCCATCTGATGTGGTACCAAACGCAGAAAACTTAAAATTAACCTTAGAACGTGCATTACCATTCTGGGAAGATCAAATTGCACCTGCAATGCTTTCTGGTAAACGTGTTTTAGTGGTGGCACATGGTAACTCACTTCGTGCATTAGCAAAACACATCATCGGTATTTCTGATGCGGAAATTATGGATTTTGAAATCCCAACCGGTCAACCGTTAGTGTTAAAACTTGACGATAAATTAAACTACGTAGAACACTACTATCTTTAATTTATAAATGATTTCAAAGTGCGGTTAATTTTGACCGCACTTTTTGTTTAAGGAGAATAAAGGATGAAAAAATTACTCGCAGTGATTTTTGCCTTGTTACCTGCTTTGGCCTTTGCAGCATCGCCAAATCATACGGCAAAATCAACTCAAACCCAGTCAGTGAAAACAGCAGTTAAAAAAGTGGAAGCCAAGAAAGCCACTACGCCTAAAACCGTAGCTAAAACAGCGAAAAAGAAAGCCGATGCCCAAAAAGCAGAAGCGAAAAAGCCAGCTAAAATTGTCGAAGCGAAAAAAGCGATAACGAAAAAAGAAAAAATAAAAAATAAAACGACAAATAAAGCCGATAAAGCAGAGCCGACAAAAACGAAAGGCAAACAGCCAGTAGAAAAAGCTAAGCAAACGGCAGTAAAAGACAAAAAGACGGCAGCGAAAAGCAAGCAAAGTACCGTTAAAGAATCCGCTAAACCTGAAAAGGTGATTGCTAAAAAAACACCCGCGGTTAAAACCGAAGTGAAGAAAGCGGAACCAAAAGCTGTTGAAAAAGTGACTGAAAAGAAAGTCGATACTGTCGCACAAAAAACAGCGAGTATGGTGACAAAATCCGTCGTCGTACCAAGATGTAACGATTCAAAAGTTTTTGCGGTATTATCTGATGCCTTCAAAAAACAAGGTGCTGCGACTAACACCCAAATGACAGTGAAACAAATCACGCAAGCCCGTGAAACGCAATCTTATCCACAACAAGGCATTCGCAGCTGTAATGCGATAGTGGAAACCAACGGCGTTAAATATGTCACCGATTACAGCATTATCTTGAATGATAAAGGCTTCTTCGTGCAAGTTGAAAACGCACAACCCGCTCAACGTTTCTAATCTTAATGTGCGTTGTTCAAATGAAGTTGTTTGAATAACGCACGCATTTCTTCTTCATTCAAACAGCGATATTCACCATTACTTAATCCATCAAGTGTTAAATGGCTCATTTGATAACGGATAAGTCGTAATGTCGGAAAGCCGATATGTGCCGTCATTCTACGCACTTGTCGATTACGCCCTTCACTAATTTTGATTTCCAACCAGCTCGTCGGAATATTTTGGCGTTCACGAATAGGCGGATTCCGAGGCCAGAGAAAATCCGGTTCTGAAATCAACCGCACTTTTGCCAGCTTCGTCATCCCATCTTTCAATTCAACACCTTGACGAAGCTTGTCTAAGTCTGCCTCCTCAGGAATCCCTTCCACTTGCACAAAATACGTTTTTTCTGTTTTAAACTTTGGATCTGCCAAACGATGTTGCACTTCGCCATTATTCGTTAAAATCAGCAGCCCTTCACTATCACGATCCAATCGTCCTGCCGCGTACACATTAGGAATAGCAATAAAATCTTTTAATGTAGCTCGGCCATTTTCATCAGTAAATTGGGTCAGTACATCAAAAGGTTTATTAAATAAAACAACGATTGTTTGTTCTAATGTAAGTGGCTTTGCTTTTGGCTTAAATGAACGAGTAGGTTTTGCCGTTCGTTTGGTTGTAAATGAGCGAGAAGGGAAAGGTTTCGACATATTATTTGTTCAGTAAAAAGAGAAAAAAGGCGGATTTTACTCCGCCCTTTTATATTACCATTGATAGCGATAAACCGCTTGAATTGCATAAGGTTTGTCGAAGTTTTTACCGTCAGCGCGACTTACTTCTAAACCAAAACGATGATTTGCAAATCCCGCATTTAAACCGACCGCACTTTCAAAACGTCCACGGCTGCTTGCAACATCAAGCGCATCCTTGCCGTAATGAATTTTACTGCTACGGTTTTTACTCGTAATCGCATTGACTTCAGCATAAGGTTGTAAATTCCAACCATTACTTAATGCAAAGCCTTTGGCTATACGTAAACCAATTCGAGAATAAACAGAAGATAAGCTATCTTCATTCTCTTGTGATGAAATATGTGTCCATGCTAATTGTGCTTGCGGTGTGATTGTCCAATCGTTCGCAAGAGTAAAGCGTTTGCCTAATTCACTCGAAATCGTATAAGCGTTGTAATGGCGTTTTTCAGTGTGATTTGAGTTAGCGTGTAAACGGCTGTATTTCACGATGTTATCTACATAAATACCGTTATCTGCAAGATAGGCTGCATACAAGCCTAGGCTGTTACTTCTTACTTTGCCATCACCATAATGACCGTTGAAATCAACGTTAGCTTGGCTACGACCAACAAATCCACCAACACGGAGGTTATCTGTTACAGCTGCATCAGCGCCTACTTGTAAGCTATGTACGTTTTGTTTAAAGCCTAAAGTTTCACTCTCACCAGTCGAAAGTGCGGCTAATTTTTGGCGAGAATTCACATTGCGAACCCACACATTGCCTTTTTCACCATTTTTCACTTCACCTAGACGTTGATGGATGCCACTTAAATCATCTTCCACTAAAAGCAACTGTGCTTGGCGAAGAGAAACTTGAGCATTTGCTTCAGGTTTAAGTAATGTTTTATCTGGTAATGAAGAAAGAGTTAGGTTACTTGGTACATCAGCAGGTTTATCTGAAGTAGGAGGTGCTACAGGAGAAGTTGGGGTAACTGCTTTTTTAGAGTTTGCTAATACCCAATTATTTCCTTCTTTAGTTAGGAAATATTGGTAAGCCCCTAAATCCACACGATTGTTTGGGTTAGTTAAGCTAAATGCCGCATTACCACCATTGGTTTCTACAAGTGTCACTTTGCCATCAGCAATATTTGCACCTTGGTTAGTTACACCAATTTTATGATTACCTTCAGCAGTGCCTTTAACAACGATTTTATCGCTTTTGTTTTCAGCGATATTGGTATTTAGATTGAATGTGCCTGAGCCAGTGAGGTTGCCACGAATAATGATACCTTGGTAGTTATCATTGGCTAAATTTACTATGCCATTATTAAGATCTAAATTAGTTAAGCTTGTTGTTTGAACCACGCCATCTTCATCAGTGAAAGCTTTAGTTGTCCAATTGCTATTATTTAAGTTTAAATTGAGCACGCTATTGCTGTCGGTAGTAGTAACTCCAGAAACAGTAGAATTATTAAAGGTTAGTTGGATATTTTCTGTAAGGCTTTTTGTGTCACTTAACTTAATGCTTTCAGCGCCAGTGAGCGCAAAAGCACTTATTGTTGAGTTATTAAAGGTTGCAGAGAAGTGACTGTTGATAACTTCGCCAACCCCAGATCTTAAAGCAATGATTCCACCTTGAGGAATTGAAACATTGGAATTATTAACGATCAATTCTGGCCGAGCTTGATTCTCCGCCTCATATACAAAAATAGAACTATCATTGTTTGATGTTACATTCACATTGTTTAATGTTAATTTACTCTTCTGATTCAGAGCAAATGCCTCTAATATGGAGTCTTGGTTGTTATCACCCATCAAGACTTTTGAGTTATGCATGGTTACCGTTGAATTATTTAACTCAAATAAATAACCATTAGCATCTGCATTGTTAGGATTAGTAATACTATAGGTTCCACCATTGATTTCAGTTGTGGAATTGGTGATATTCATTACCGCAAAAGAATCGTGTCTATTTGCTGGAATAGATAGTGAAGCATTAACATTATTTAATTGCCCGCTTGAGTTTGTCATTGTTACTGCGGATAGAGAACCCCATTCAGGATCATTTGTTGGACTGGTTGGATTAATCGAACATTGATTCAACACAACCCCACTTTGTCCAGTAATTGTCACGCCGCTACTATTACAAGCCACATCGGCTGCTAGCGCTGAATTTACCAATCCAAGAGCTGCAGCGACTAAACTCATTTTAAAAGTGCGGTTAAAAATTTTGTTGTTTTTCATATTAATTCCTTGGGATTATAAAAAAAGCCAACTTATTGAATAAGCTGGCTTAAATTTTAACGATTTAATAATTAACCTGCAACTGCGATACGTTTCATATCTGTCATATAGCCACGTAACTCTTGACCGATTAATTCAACCGGGTGGTTACGGATTGCATCATTTACGTCGCGTAAAGTGATGTTGTCGATAGCGACTGCTGGTGTTGGTTCACCTAAATCACCTTTTTGTAAGGTTGGGATGATTTCTTTAGCAAGAATTGGCGTTGCTACGTTAGAGAACAAGTAGTTACCATATTCTGCCGTATCAGAAATAACCACGTTCATTTCGTATAAACGTTTACGCGCGATAGTGTTTGCGATTAACGGTAATTCGTGAAGTGATTCATAGTAAGCTGATTCTTCATAGATACCACTTGCTACCATTGCATCAAAGGCTAATTCAACACCTGCTTTCACCATCGCAACCATTAATACACCATTATCAAAGTATTCTTGTTCAGAGATTTTGATACCGTCTGCTTTTGGTGCGTTTTCAAAGGCAGTTTTGCCGGTTGCTTCACGCCATGCTAATAAGTCTTTATCACCGTTTGCCCAGTCAGCCATCATGGTCGCAGAGAAGTGACCGCTGATGATGTCATCCATGTGTTTGTAATATAAGAAACCAAGGCTTTCTTTGATTTGCTCAGCAAGTTCAAATGCACGTAATTTTGCGCTGTTTGATAAGCGATCCATCATTAATGTGATACCGCCTTGTTTTAAGGCTTCGGTAATGGTTTCCCAACCGTATTGGATCAATTTGCCTGCGTATGCTGGATCTTTACCATCAGCAACAAGTTTGTCGTAACATACGATTGAACCTGCTTGTAACATACCGCAAAGAATGGTTTGTTCACCCATTAAGTCAGATTTCACCTCTGCAACGAATGAAGATTCTAATACGCCTGCACGGTCACCACCAGTTGCTGCAGCCCATGCTTTCGCAATTGCCATACCTTCACCGCGAGGGTCATTTGCTGGGTGAACTGCGATTAATGTTGGCACACCGAAACCACGTTTGTATTCTTCACGTACTTCAGTACCTGGACATTTTGGTGCACTCATCACCACAGTGATGTCTTCACGGATTTGCTCACCTACTTCAACAATGTTGAAACCGTGTGAGTAACCGAATGCTGAATCTTTTTTCATTAATGGCATTACATCAGCCACAACTTTAGAGTGTTGTTTATCTGGTGTTAAGTTGATCACTAAGTCTGCTGTTGGAATTAATTCTTGATAAGTACCCACTTTAAAGCCGTTTTCAGTTGCACGTTGGAATGAAGCACGTTTTTCCGCAATCGCTTCAGGACGTAATGCATAAGAAATATCTAAGCCAGAGTCACGCATATTTAAACCTTGGTTTAAACCTTGTGCACCACAACCTACGATAACGATTTTTTTGCCTTTTAAGTAGTTGCAACCGTCAGCAAATTCGCTGCGATCCATAAAACGACAACGACCTAATTGATCTAATTTTTCGCGTAAATTTAATGTGTTGAAATAGTTAGCCATTTTTCATCCTTTCTATGATGTTGATTAATGTGTATGAGGTTGTGTTTGAATATAGTTTTTTGTTGTGAAGTGGATTATAAGGTTTTTAGTTGTTGCGTAAAGTGATATTATTTGCACTTAGTGTTGCAATTTTTGCAATGTCATTTACTTTTAACGATACATATGAACTTTCAAGACCTCCAAATATTTCTTCATCTTGCTGATACACAAAATTTTGCTAAAACCGCTACGCAAAATCATATGTCACCGTCTACGCTTTCACGCCAAATTCAACGCATGGAAGAAGAATTAGAACAACCTTTATTTATTCGTGATAATCGACAAGTGCGCTTAACCGAACAAGGCGAGAAATTTCTACAATTTGCGAAAACAGAATGGCAAAACTGGCAGCAGTTTAAGCGACAACTACGAGATAATTCAGCGGAATTAAGCGGAGAGTTGCGCTTATTTTGTTCAGTTACCGCTTCATATAGTCATTTGCCACAGGTGTTAGCCAAATTTCGTTCTCGTTATCCGAAAGTTGAAATCCAACTGACGACTGGTGACCCAGCTTCTGCAGTACAATTTATTCAATCGGAGCAAGTGGATCTCGCTTTGGCGGGGAAACCGAATAATCTGCCGACAGGATTGGAGTTTTATAAGATTGATGACATTTCCCTTTCATTAATTGCCCCACGAGTGGCTTGTTTAGCCACACAATTATTACAGGAAGAACCCATCAACTGGCAACAAATGCCTTTCATTTTGCCATTAGATGGAATGGCACGTCAGCGTATTGAACAATGGCTACGTAGCAAACATATTAAACATCCAAAAATTTATGCCACCGTGGCGGGGCATGAGGGTATCGTGCCAATGGTGGCACTTGGTTTCGGATTAGCGATGTTGCCGGATGTGGTGATTGATAATAACCCTATGTCAAAAGACGTGTCTCGGTTAAATTTAGACAATCCCGTTGAGGCGTTTGATTTAGGGGTTTGTGTGCAAAAAAGAAATTTAGCGAACCCCCTAATTCGTGCATTTTGGGAGATGTTAGACTAAAATAATAAGCAGAATTAACCTAAGGATTTGTTATGTTAAGAGGCATACTTATTTCACTTTTAGCCTCGCTTTTATTTGGCTATATGTATTATTTTTCCACTCTACTGAAACCGCTCAGTGGCACGGATATTTTCGGCTATCGAATGCTGTTTACATTCCCTTTCGTTGCCCTTTCCGTCATCATGTTTAAACAAAAACAGGCTTTGGTTGAGCATTTAAAACGCATTAAAAATCGACCGCTCTTTGCCCTTTCCTATATCACTTGTGGCGCATTAATGGGTTATCAAATGTGGCTCTTTTTGTGGGCACCCAATAATGGCAGCTCCTTAAGTGTTTCTTTTGGTTATTTATTGTTGCCAATTGTGATGGTGGCTGCGGGGCGGATCATTTTTAAAGAGCGAATTTCAACATTGAAATTTATAGCTGTGGTAATTGCGGCGGTCGGAGTGATTTCTAACATCGTTTTAAAAGGCGGATTATCTTGGGAGGCCATTGTTATCTGTGTGGGGTACACCACCTACTTCTCGATACGAAAAGCCTTAAAAAATACCGATCTTGGTGCCTTTTGCTTAGAAATGATCGCATTATTGCCAGTTAGCGTTTACTTTGCCCTTCAAACCGATTTTGCCACCGTGCAAGAATCGAATCCTAATATTTGGGGATTATTGGTATTGCTCGGGCTCATTAGTGGTTCAGCATTGATTGCTTACGTGATCGCCAGCAATATGCTGCCGATGAATTTGCTCGGCCTTCTAGGCTATGTTGAAACCATTTTGATGGTGATTATTTCATTTTTAATTGGAGAGAAAATGGATGCGGACAGCTATCCGTTATTCATTTGTTTAGTATTGGCGATGAGCCTGATTATTTTTGATGGCGTGTATAAACAGCGCGTAAAAGGAACAAACCATGTCGTTTAAAGAAATTAGCCCGGAACAAGCTTGGGAGATGATGCAAAAAGGCGCCATTCTTGCTGATGTTCGGGACCCTCAACGTTTTACCTATTCCCATGCGAAAGGGGCGTTTCATTTAACTAACCAAAGCTTTTTACAATTTGAAGAACTGGTGGATTTTGACTCCCCGATTATTGTGAGTTGTTATCATGGCATAAGCAGTAGAAATGTAGCGACTTTCCTCGTTGAACAAGGCTATGAAAATGTGTTTAGCGTCATTGGTGGATTTGATGGTTGGGTAAAAGCTGGTTTACCGATAGAAACGGCTTATTAATATTTTTTCCTCTTAAGTAAAGAGAGCGTTGGCAGAAATAAAATCAACCTTATAAACAAAAAGTGCGGTGAAATTCACCGCACTTTTCTTTTGGTCTCACTATTGCTTATCCACAATCGCTTTCAACATGGTGTAAGATTGAGCTTGTTTTTGCTCATCAAAAATATAGCTTACAGCCATAATTTCATCAAAATGCACTCGTTCACAGAGTTGTTTAAGTTGAAATTCCACACTTTCAGGACTACCAATAAGCGAACAAGCGGTCATTTGTTCCACTACAGCACGCTCTTGGTTGTAAATCGGGATCTCCTCGAAATCGACTGGACCAAAGTGCGGTTTCTTTTGGGCATGCATTTGGGCTTTCCAAACATCTTCCTCTGATGCCAAAGGCGGTTGTAAATTTTGTTGTGCGTTAGTGACCACATTTAAGAAAAATAGTGTTTGTGTTGTCACCAGTTGTTTTGCTTCTTTATCGGTTTCAGCAACAATCGCGTTCACACCTAAGATGACATAAGGCTCAGCAAGATAGGTAGAGGGTTTGAAGTTTTTGCGATAAATCTCCACTGCCATTTCCATCATGCGTGGCGCAAAGTGTGAAGCAAATGCATAAGGCAAGCCAAGTTCTGCCGCAAGATAGGCACTTTCGGTGCTGGAACCCAAAATATAAAATGGTATATTCAAGCCTGCGGAAGGGTAAGCTGAAACTGGGTTGCTATCTTTAAAGTAACCACGAAGTTCCGCAATTTCCGCAGGAAAATCTAGACTATTTCGCCCACGACGAAGTGCCGCAGCCGTTTGCATATCAGTTCCTGGCGCACGCCCTAAACCGAGTTCAACACGGTTTGGATAAAGCGTCTCCAGTGTGCCATATTGCTCGGCTACCACATAAGGCGAATGATTCGGTAACATCACGCCACCTGAGCCAACGCGCAAGGTCTTCGTATTGGCTAGCGTATGTTGAATTAAAAGTGCGGTCGCAGAACTCACTAAATTTTTCATATTATGATGCTCAGCAATCCAATATCGTTCAATGCCGATATTTTCAGCATGTTTTGCAAGATTTACCATAGACTCAACCGCTTGCAAATAAGTTTGTCCTTCTCGGACAGGGGCGAGATTAAGAATAGAGAGATTCATTTTATTTCCTCATGATTGATTTGTTGAGTGTCATTATACGTGTTTTTTCTGGCAGAAATATCGATAAAATTGGAATAGGCTGTTTCGAGAAAAGGAAAAATATTGCAAAATAGGCACAAATTCAGATGTATTCGAAAAAATGATTGTATTTAATAATATTTCCCTAAAGCGCGGGCAAACCGAATTGCTCGAAAATGCCACGGCAACCATTAATCCGAAACAAAAAGTCGGTTTGGTAGGTAAGAATGGTTGCGGTAAGTCTTCTCTTTTTGCCCTATTAAAAAAAGAATTAACGCCAGAGGGCGGCGAGGTCACTTATCCATCCAACTGGCGGGTATCTTGGGTGAATCAAGAAACGCCGGCATTGGATATTCCCGCCATTGATTATGTGATTCAAGGGGATCGCGAATATTGCCGTTTGCAGCAGGAACTTAACGAAGCGAATGAGCGTAATGATGGTCATGCAATTGCGCGCATTCACGGGCAATTAGAAACCTTGGATGCTTGGACGATCCAATCTCGCGCAGCTTCCTTATTGCATGGTTTAGGTTTTAACCAAGAAGAAATCGCTCAACCGGTGAAATCCTTCTCTGGTGGTTGGCGGATGCGTTTAAATTTGGCGCAGGCGTTACTTTGTCCATCGGATTTATTATTACTGGATGAACCAACCAACCATTTGGATTTGGATGCGGTTATTTGGTTAGAACGATGGTTAGTACAATATCAAGGCACCTTAGTATTAATTTCCCACGACCGTGATTTTCTCGATCCGATTGTGACGAAAATCCTTCATATCGAAAATCAGAAGCTCAACGAATACACGGGCGATTATTCTTCCTTTGAAGTGCAACGAGCAACCAAACTGGCACAACAAACTGCCATGTATCGTCAGCAACAACAAAAGATCTCTCATTTACAAAAATATATCGACCGCTTTAAAGCCAAAGCAACCAAAGCCAAACAAGCACAAAGCCGCATGAAAGCCTTAGAGCGTATGGAACTGATTGCACCGGCTTATGTGGATAATCCTTTTACTTTTGAATTCCGTCCACCACTATCCTTACCGAATCCTTTAGTAATGATTGAGCAGGCGAGCGCAGGTTATGGCAGCGGTGAAAGTGCGGTAGAAATTTTAAGTAAAATTAAACTGAATTTAGTACCGGGTTCGCGCATCGGTTTGCTCGGGAAAAATGGTGCAGGTAAATCAACTTTAATTAAATTGTTAGCCGGCGAGCTCACAGCCCTTTCTGGTACAGTGCAATTAGCTAAAGGCGTGCAACTCGGTTATTTTGCTCAACATCAGCTTGATACGCTACGTGCAGATGAATCCGCTCTCTGGCATATGCAGAAACTCGCACCGGAGCAAACGGAGCAACAGGTACGGGATTATCTTGGGAGTTTTGCGTTCCATGGTGATAAAGTTAATCAAGCAGTGAAAGCCTTTTCCGGTGGAGAAAAAGCCCGTTTAGTGCTTGCGCTGATTGTTTGGCAACGTCCAAACTTATTACTACTCGATGAACCAACAAACCACTTGGATTTGGATATGCGTCAGGCATTAACTGAAGCGCTGGTAGATTACGAGGGCTCTTTGGTGGTGGTTTCTCACGATCGCCACTTACTACGCAATACCGTGGAAGAATTCTATTTGGTACACGATAAAAAAGTAGAAGAATTCAAAGGCGATTTAGAGGATTATCAAAAGTGGCTGAATGAACAAAACAGTGCATCAGAAAATAAATCCTCGGAGAAAAATGACGACAATGAAAATTCTATGCAAAACCGCAAGGAACAAAAACGTCGCGAGGCTGAATTGCGCCAACAAACTGCGCCTCTTCGTAAACAAATCTCTCAATTGGAGGAAAAAATGAATAAACATTCCTCCAAACTTACGGATATTGAAAACCAATTGGCTGATTCCGAGCTATACAGTGCAGAAAATAAAGAAAAATTGACCGCACTTTTGGCACAGCAAGTAGAGGTGAAGAAAGCGTTGGAAGAAGTCGAAATGGATTGGTTAGCGGCCCAGGAAGAATTGGAAGCAATGCTACAAGCATAGGGAGAGCGTATGAGTCAAAGTCTTTTCCAACACACAAAACACGAAGAATATTGCCCACAATGCGGCGCGCCTTTACAAATGAAACAGGGTAAAAAAGGACTGTTTTTAGGTTGTTCAGCCTATCCTGCCTGTGATTATTTGCGCCCCTTGCATAAGGTAGAACATAAGGTGTTGAAAGAGCTTGATGAAACCTGTCCGCAATGTGGCAATCCACTCCAACTCAAGCAAGGTGCTTTTGGGATGTTTATTGGTTGCAGTCATTATCCCGATTGTGATTTTGTGGTACATGAGCAACAGGATGAAGAACAATCCATTGACTGTCCGGAATGCCATAAAGGACATTTGGTTGCCCGCCGTGGAAGACAAGGGAAAATCTTTTATGGCTGCGATAACTTTCCCCATTGTAAATTTTCCTTGCCGGCAAAACCCTATGCCATGCCTTGTCCACAATGTCATTTTCCACTAGCACTATTAAAAAGTGAAAATGCCGAACAGCAAGTGTGGCAATGTGCGAATAAAGGCTGTCGACATATTTTTGAGAACGAAAAATGAATGTACAACAAATTGCCGCCCGTTTAATGCAAGATGAAGTGGTTGCCTATCCTACTGAGGCGGTATTCGGTTTAGGCTGTAATCCGCTGAGTGAAAGTGCGGTCAGAAAATTGCTCGATTTAAAACAACGTCCAATTGAAAAAGGTCTTATTTTAGTCGCGCCTAGCTTACATTTTTTACAGTCATTTATCGATTTTTTCCGTTTGTCTGACGAACAGCTTGCACGCTTACAGGCACAATACGATCATCCAATCACCTGGGTGGTGCCGGCTAAGGCAGAGGTTCCACATTTCCTGACGGGGCAATTTAATAGCATTGCGGTGCGTTTATGTACTCATCCTGCCGTCAAAACCTTGTGCGAAAAAACAGGCTTTGCCCTCACCTCGACCAGCGCGAACTTAACCGGTCAATCGCCTTGCCGCAGCGCAGATGCCGTGCGTTCCCAATTTGGGGCAGATTTCCCCGTGCTTGATGAAATTGTTGGTCAAGCACAAAATCCATCGGAAATTCGTGATTTGCTCACAAACCAACTTTTCAGACAAGGATAAGATATGCAGCACTATGCCGTTTGGGGCAATCCGATTGCTCAAAGTAAATCGCCGTTGATTCATCGCTTATTTGCTACACAAACCCAGCAAACGATGGAATATGTTACCAAATTGGGTGACCTTGAGGATTTTGAGCAGCAATTACAGACTTTTTTTGCTGAAGGAGCGCAAGGTTGCAATATCACCGCACCATTTAAAGAACGCGCCTATGCACTCGCTGAGGAACATAGCGAACGGGCGAAAATGGCAGAAGCCTGTAATACATTAAAAAAATTGGCTAACGGCAAACTCTATGCGGACAATACCGATGGTATTGGTTTAGTAACGGATTTACAACGCTTAGGTTGGATTCTGCCACAACAACGCATTTTAATTTTAGGTGCCGGTGGAGCGACCAAAGGGGTATTACTGCCTTTATTGGAAGCACAGCAGCAGATAGCCTTGGCTAACCGCACGTTAGAAAAAGCGCAACAACTGGCAGATAAGTTCAAGCCTTATGGCACAATTGAAGCTGTCGCGATGGATGCAATTCCCGCGCAAACCTATGATTTAGTGATCAATGCAACTTCGGCCGGATTAAGCGGGCATACCGCTGCCGTTGATGGCTCTATCTTATCATTGGCCCGCGCTTGTTATGACATGCAATATGCCAAAGGCAGCGACACGCCTTTTATTGCCTACTGTAAATCCTTAGGTCTGAATAATGTCAGCGATGGCTTTGGTATGTTGGTGGCGCAAGCTGCCCATTCATTCCATTTGTGGCGCGGGGTAATGCCTGATTTTGTTGCTATCTATGAACACCTTAAAAAGGATATGATATGAGTACAAGTACGAGATGCCCTTGGGTGGGAAAACTTCCGATTTACATAGACTATCACGATAAGGAATGGGGTAAGCCACAATTTGACAGCCAAAAACTGTTTGAGAAAATCTGTTTAGAAGGACAACAAGCAGGGCTTTCCTGGATTACTGTATTGAAAAAACGTGAAGCCTATCGGACTGCATTCCATCAATTTGATCCTATTAAAGTTGCGCAAATGACCGAACAAGATATTGATCGTTGTATGGAAAATACCGGACTTATCCGTCATCGAGCAAAACTGGAAGCCATTGTGAAAAATGCTAAAGCCTATTTAGCCATGGAAAAGTGCGGTGAAAATTTCAGTAATTTTGTGTGGTCGTTCGTGAATCATCAACCAATTATCAATGATGTACCGGATATTTCTGTGGTACCTGCCAGAACTGAAACCTCAAAAGCAATGTCAAAAGCGTTGAAAAAGCGTGGTTTTGTCTTTGTTGGGGAAACGACATGCTATGCCTTTATGCAATCGGTGGGATTAGTCAACGACCATACAAATAACTGTTGTTGTAAATGATGTTCCAGTATAATCCCCCTAATTTCATCTGAATAAGAGCTGAATTATGAATAAAAAATATACCTTAATTTCAATCTCAATTCTGACCGCACTTTATAGTCAACAAAGTTTGGCAGATCTGCATGCTCAATGTTTACTTGGCGTTCCTCATTTTACTGGTGAGGTTGTGAAAGGTGATGTTAATAATTTGCCGGTTTATATTGAGGCAGATAAAGCAGAGATTAATCAGCCAACTCAGGCGATTTATCAAGGCAATGTGGATTTGAAACAAGGAAACCGCCATTTAGTTGGTAATTCAGTTGAAGTTAAACAAACTGGTGAAGGTAAACAAGTTCAACGTTGGGCTTATTTACGTGGTGGATTTGATTATAAAGACAACCAAATCAATCTATTAGGTAATGATGCGAGTTTTAATTTAGATAGCAAAAACGGTAACGTAACCGATGCAGACTACCAACTTGTAGGACGTCAAGGTCGCGGTAAAGCGCAAGAAATTGAGTTAGGTGATGATTACCGCTTAATGAAAAACGCGACATTTACCTCTTGTTTACCCGATGATAATGCTTGGGCAGTAGATGCCTCTGAGATTCGTCAGCACATCAAAGAAGAATATGCCGAATTTTGGCATGCACGTTTTAAAGTATTAGGTGTGCCGGTATTCTATACTCCTTATCTACAATTACCGATTGGTGATCGCCGCCGTTCAGGTTTATTGATGCCAACAGTCGGTCATTCTAGCCGTGATGGTTATTGGTATAAACAGCCAATTTATTGGAATATTGCACCAAATTACGATGCCACATTTGCACCCAAATACATGTCTCGTCGTGGCTGGCAATTAAATGGTGAGTTCCGTTATTTAACCCCCGTTGGTGAAGGTAGACTGGCAGGAGAATATTTAGGACGCGATCGTTATGATGAATATACTAGCGATAATCGTAAGCGTCATTTATTCTATTGGAACCATAACTCCTCTTTTCTTGAAAACTGGCGTTTAAATGTTGATTACACTAAGGTAAGCGATAAACGTTATTTCACTGATTTTGATTCAGATTATGGTGACAGTACTGATGGTTATGCAAATCAATATGCACGTATTGCGTACTATAAACCAAATTACAACTTCGCAATTTCAGCACGTCAGTTCCAGATTTTTGATGAGGTCGATATCGGGCCTTATCGTGCGCTGCCACAAATTGACTTCAATTATTACAAAAATGATTTGGCAAACGGCTGGGTTGATTTCAAATTATTCTCACAAGCGGTACGTTTTGATAATGACAGTACTTTGATGCCAAAAGCATGGCGTTTTCATGTTGAACCAAGTTTGGCAACCGCGATGTCAAATAAATATGGTAGCTTGAATATTGAGACTAAACTTTACGCGACCCATTATAACCAGAAAAAAGGTTCATCTTCTGCTGCAGAAGAGGTACAAAAATCAGTAAATCGTGTATTGCCACAATTAAAAGTAGATTTACAAACGGTTTTAGCAAGCAATAAAACCTTATTTGATGGTTATACACAAACGCTTGAACCTCATATTCAATACTTGTATCGACCATATAAAGATCAAAGTAATATTGGTTCAAAACGAGTGAATGATTATCTTGGCTTTGGTTATGATTCAGCGTTAGTCCAACAAGATTATTATTCATTATTCCGTGATCGTCGTTATAGTGGTTTAGATCGTATTTCATCCGCCAATCAAATAACGCTTGGTGGTACAACGCGTTTTTATGATAAAAATGCCGATGAACGTTTTAATTTCTCAGCAGGACAAATTTATTATTTAACGGCATCAAAAATTGATGACAATCCAAATAATCGTACGCCAAAATCCTCTTCTTCTTGGGCATTAGAATCCAACTGGAAAATTAGTGACAAATGGAATTGGCGTGGTAGCTATCAATACGATACGTTGCTAGATAAAGCATCATTGGCAAATAGCAGTTTGGAATTTAACCCGATGAAGAACAATCTGATTCAGTTAAATTATCGTTACGCAAGTAAAGAGTATATCAACCAAAACTTAGGTGCATCTGCTAACCGTTATCAACAGGATATTAAACAGGTTGGTGTCGTAGCTGCATGGGAAGTCTCAGATAATTGGGCAGTTGTTGGAAAATACTATCAAGATATTGCATTGAAAAAACCGGTTGAGCAATATGTGGGTGTGCAATATAACTCATGCTGTTGGTCTTTAGGTGTTGGTGCAAGACGTTATGTGACGAGTCGCCAAAATCAACGTAACGATCAGGTGGTTTATGACAACAGCATTGGCGTTACCTTTGAATTACGCGGTTTAGGTGAAAATGATCACCAAAGCGGTATCGAAGACATGCTGGAGAAAGGTAAACTGCCTTATATCCAAGCGTTTAGCTTATAGTACAATAGATAAAGGCTACCGAAAGGTAGCCTTTTTGTTTAGAAGTGCGGTTAAAAAAGACGATGATTTTTGACCGCACTTGTTTATTTTTTTCGTTTTGCTCGAGGATGAGCTTGATCATACACTTCTGCAAGATGTTGGAAATTCAAATGCGTATAAATTTGCGTGGTGGACAAATTGCTGTGCCCCAAAAGCTCTTGAACAGCCCGCAAATCCGAACTTGCTTCCAGCATGTGAGTGGCAAAAGAGTGGCGTAGTTTATGTGGGTTGAGATGACTATTTAATCCTTGACGAATGCCCCAGGTTTCCATTCGTTTTTGAATAGAGCGATGCGTGAGGCGATTTCCTTGTTGGCTCACAAAAAGGGCTTCATCTTTAGGATTAAATAAAGGTCGTACTTTCAACCATTGCTGAATTGCATGAGAAGCATAACGTCCAAAAGGCACAATACGTTCTTTGTTTCCTTTACCAATCACTCTGACTTCACGTACACGAGTGTTAATACTATTAAGGTTTAAGCCTTGTAATTCAGATAAGCGAAGCCCTGAGCTATACATCAATTCCATCATCGCACGATCACGCAAATCAATAGGATCTTTGCTGTCATTTGAAAGCAATTTTTGGACTTGTTCAGCATCAATATTTTTTGGTAAATGTTTGCCTTGTTTCGGCGCTGAAATACCCGTTGCCGGATTCACTTTCATTTGACCTTGTTGCACAAGGTAGCTGAAGAACTGACGAAGAGCAGACAAACGTAATGCTAAGCTCTTTTCTTTTAAACCTTGCTTACGGCTTTCCGCCAAAATAAGACGAACTACACTAGGATTCACTTGCTGCCAGTGCTGAATACCTTTTTCAGCCAAAATCGCTAAAATCGCATTCAGTTGATGTTGATAATTAGTGAGCGTATGTGGGCTTACTTGGCGTTCAATTCGCAAATAATCCCAATATTGATTGAGGAGTATATGCATTAGAGAGTTAATTCAAACAAACTTTTTTTCGTGTTTAGCTTAAATCCTTCGCGTTCTAAAATATTCTGTTGAGCTTGACTCAATTCCGCCACTAAACGATTAGATTGTGTATAACGGACAAACTCTTTCGCTTTAGAAATAAGGGCAGTATAAATCTCGGCTTGATGTTTATCTTCTTCCACAAAAATATCGGTTAATTGCCAGTAGCGTTGTAGTTGTAAAGAGGATAAACGAGGATAAAGTTGAACAAAACCAATCGCTTGTGCATTTTCGTTTACAGCAATAAAAAACATGCTTTCATTAAAGCGCATACGATTCGTTAAAAAGGTTAAAGTGCGGTCAGGATTTTCACTCATTCCGTTGGCAAGTCGATAGGCTTCAAAGAGTGGAGCAAGCACTTCTATATTCCATTGTTCGGCTTTGAAAATTTTCATTGTTACCAGACCTATTTTCCGTTTATTTATAAAATTGGTTATTTTTTATCGGTTCCGTACAGTAGATTGTAGCTTTTTAGCACAAAATAATCATCATTTCCCCAAAAAAATTTTCAAAATGTGATTTTGCACAAAGAAATCTGCCCAAAGTTTGGTATAGTAAACACACTTTTTATTTATTCAATATGGAGAAACAAAAATGGCACGTCGTCCTTTAGTGATGGGTAACTGGAAATTAAACGGTTCCAAAGCCTTTACCAAAGAATTAATCGAAGGATTAAAAGCTGAATTACAAGGCGTAACAGGTTGTGATGTGGCAATTGCCCCACCTGTTATGTACTTAGGTACAGCGGAAGCAGCACTTGCTGGCAGCCAAATTGCTTTAGGTGCACAAAACGTTGATGTGAATGTTAAAGGTGCTTTCACAGGTGATATTTCAACTGAAATGTTAAAAGATTTTGGTGCAAAATACATCATTATCGGTCATTCTGAGCGTCGTACTTACCACAAAGAAAGCGATGAATTTGTGGCGAAAAAATTTGGTGCATTAAAAGAAGCCGGTTTAGTGCCAGTATTATGTATTGGTGAAACTGAAGCTGAAAACGAAGCAGGTAAAACTGAAGAAGTATGTGCACGTCAAATTGATGCAGTCATCAATGCATTAGGTGTGGAAGCATTTAATGGTGTAGTGATTGCTTACGAACCAATTTGGGCAATCGGCACTGGCAAATCAGCGACTCCAGCACAAGCACAAGCTGTTCATGCATTTATCCGTGGCCACATCGCAGCAAAATCACAAGCTGTAGCAGATCAAGTGATCATTCAATACGGTGGTTCAGTAAATGACGCTAATGCAGCAGAATTATTCACTCAACCGGATATCGATGGTGCATTAGTGGGCGGTGCATCACTTAAAGCGCCAGCGTTTGCAGTAATCGTGAAAGCAGCGGCAGCAGCGAAAAACTAATTTTCGTATTCTAAAAGAAATAAAAAAGTGCGGTTAATTTTGACCGCACTTTTTGTTTTTGATTAATGCTGATTACGCTCCCATAAATCAGCATACTTCACAAAGGTGGAGTGGGCCGAAAGTACCGCCAGCAGGAAACCTTGTTTTCCATCTAAGAAACCGACTTTTAAAATGTACATTTTGACAAAGCACCCGATGGCATGACTGACACCTTGCCACAATGTTGCTTTTTTACCTTTAGCTTGGCGTTGATCTGCCCAAGCTTTGGCGTAGCCCGCAGATTTCACCAAATAGTGATGAATGCTTTTATAAGTGAAATGCTCCAAATCCCCAGTTAATTTCTGTACTTTCGTGTTTTCAGGATAAACCACTTTTTCATGGACCAGAGAATCATTATATCCTGCATAATTTGTACGATATAAACGCACTACATAATCGGGGTACCAACCTGAATGACGAATTTCACGCCCAAATACTTCACTCACCCGAGGAATATCATAAACCGTATTTGGTGCATCTTGTTGAACCGCTTGTTGAATGGATTCACGAAGTTTCGGTGTGACGCGTTCATCGGCATCTAGCCACAAAACATAATCACTGGTGACATATTGTTGTGCACATTGGCGTTGTTTGCCAAAACCAGGCCAATCAGGATGCGAATAAAATTTTGCACCATATTGTTTCGCGATTTCTTGGGTGTTATCAGTACTGCCTGAATCGACAATAATGATTTCATCTACCCAACCTTTTACAGTATCAAGACATTGAGCAAGATCTGCCGCTTCATTTTTGACAATCATGGCAACGCTAATTGTTGGCATATTTTGATCCTTTTTTTGCTATACTAGCTGAAGTTTTTCTAAGTATAACCGAATTTATTTTATGTGGCGTTTTTTTTATACTAGCCTGATGTATCTAATTCAGCCTTTTGTGCTGCTATTCATGTTACTACGAAGTCTCAAGGCCCCTAATTATCGCAAGCGTTTAGGCGAGCGATATGGCATTTATGCGAATCTTGTTAAGCCTACAAAAGATGGGATCGTTATTCATGCTGCATCGGTAGGGGAAGTGATTGCCGCTACGCCGCTAGTAAAACGTATTCAGAAAGACTATCCACATTTACCAATCACATTTACAACGGTTACGCCAACAGGCTCTGAACGCGTAAAAGCGGCGTTCGGGGAAAGTGTGACGCATTGTTATTTGCCTTACGATTTGCCTTGTGTCATCAATCGTTTTATTGATTTTATTCAACCTAAAGTATTCATTGTCATAGAAACGGAACTTTGGCCAAATTTGATTGATTGTTTGGCTCATCGAAATATTCCTTTTATTGTGGCGAATGCACGCCTTTCTGCACGTTCAGCCAGACGTTATGGCAAAGTCAAACAACATCTACAAAGAATGTTCTCTCAAATCAGCTTGATTGCGCCACAAGATAGTATCAGTGGAAAACGTTATTTAGAGTTAGGTTATGAGAAAGATCATCTGCAATTAACCGGCAATATTAAATATGATCTTGTGGTCAGTGACGAATTACTCAAAGATATAGCAACACTTCATGAGAGCTGGGCGAAAGACCGTCAGATTTGGATTGCCGCGAGTACGCACGAAGGGGAAGAAGAACTCATTTTACAAGCGCATCATTTGTTACTGAAAAAACATCCAAACTTGCTGTTATTGTTAGTGCCTCGTCATCCTGAGCGTTTTAATCCAGTGGCAGATTTAATTGAAAAAGCTAACTTTCACTTTATTCGTCGTTCAACGGGGGAGATTCCTTCAGAAAATACCCAAGTGATTTTGGGTGATACTATGGGCGAATTGATGCTGATGTATGGTATTTCAGATATTGCGTTTGTCGGCGGAAGTTTGGTCAAACATGGGGGACATAATCCTCTAGAGCCTTTGGCGTTTAAATTACCCGTTGTGAGTGGAAAGCATACCTTTAATTTCCCTGAAGTTTTTACCTCGCTCTTAGAAGTACAAGGTGTGTTGCAAATCAACTCCACAGAGAAAGCGTTGGCAGAGATTATTGATAAGTTATTGAATTCAAAAGAAGCACGTCAGCGTTTAGGCAATGCAGGCTATGAAGTATTAATCGAAAATCGTGGCGCATTACAGCGTCTTTTAGATTTGCTTCATCCTTATTTAACCAATATTTCGGAGAACCATAAATGACAAGCGTAATTTACCCCGGCACGTTTGATCCGATTACTAACGGGCATTTAGATATTATTGCGCGAAGTGCGGTCATTTTCCCGAAAGTTTTTGTCGCAGTTGCGAATAGTCCGAGTAAAAAGCCATTGTTCTCATTGGAAGAACGCGTTGAACTCGTGCGTCAATCGGTCGCGCATTTGCCCAATGTGGAAGTATTTGGATTCTCTGATTTACTCGCGAATGAAATCAAAGCGAAAAAGATTACCGCCATTATTCGTGGTGTGCGTACAACAACAGATTTCGAATACGAATTACAACTAGCGGCACTAAACCGTTTATTAACCGATGGTGTGGATAGTTTATTTTTCCCTCCAACAGAAAAATGGGCGTTTGTGTCTTCCACGATTGTACGAGAAATTTATTTGCACCATGGCGATGTGAAAGAACTGGTACCGGAAGCCGTCTATTTAGCCTTAAAAGCACGTCGTGAATGAAAAAAACACTTCTGATTCTAACCGCACTTTTAGCGTTAACTGGTTGTGGTACGGTGGTGAAATTAATCGATCCATCGGAAAAATACACACCTTACGCGGGTGCGGCTTATGATTTAGAGATGGCCCCAAAATGGGGATTACCTATTTTAGATTTGCCGCTGTCATTTTTGTTAGATACCGCATTGTTGCCTTATGCGTGGTCAAATTAATTTGCATTAAGATATGAAACTCAATCCTCAACAACAACAGGCTGTCGAATATGTCAGCGGGCCTTGCTTGGTGCTAGCTGGCGCAGGCTCGGGCAAAACTCGCGTGATCATCAATAAGATAGCTCATTTGATTGAACACTGCGGTTATTTACCTAAACAGATCGCCGCCGTCACCTTTACCAACAAAGCCGCTCGTGAAATGAAAGAGCGTGTCGCCCATTCCATTGGTAAAGAAAAATCCAAAGGATTGATTGTTTCTACTTTCCATACCTTAGGTTTCGATATTATTAAACGGGAATATAAAGCCTTAGGTTTTAAATCGAATATGACCTTGTTTGATGAGCACGATCAACTAGCCTTACTCAAAGAACTGACGGCAGATGTGCTCCAGGAAGATAAGGATTTATTGCGTGAATTAATCTCGGTTATTTCCAACTGGAAGAATGATTTGGTTTCACCAAAACAGGCTTATGCCTTAGCGAAAGATGCCAAATATCAAACCTTTGCGAAATGTTATGAGCGTTATGCGGCGCAAATTCGTGCTTATAATGCGTTGGATTTTGATGATTTGATTATGTTGCCGACTTTGCTTTTCAAACAAAATGAAGAAGTGCGGTCAAAATGGCAAGAGAAAATTCGCTATTTGTTGGTGGATGAATATCAAGATACTAATACCAGCCAATATGAACTCATCAAATTACTCGTCGGCGAGAGAGCTTGCTTTACGGTGGTAGGCGATGACGACCAATCCATTTATTCTTGGCGCGGTGCTCGTCCACAAAATATGGTGCGCTTGCGTGATGATTTTCCGCGTTTGCGAGTCATCAAATTGGAACAAAATTATCGTTCCACTCATCGTATTTTGCATTGTGCCAACATTTTGATTGATAACAACGAGCACGTATTTGATAAAAAGCTTTTTTCCAACTTAGGCGAAGGTGAAAAACTACAAGTCATTGAAGCGAAAAATGAAGAGCATGAAGCCGAACGGATTGTGGCGGAATTAATCGCTCATCGTTTTAGCCGTAAAACGAAATTCAAGGATTATGCGATTTTATATCGCGGTAACCATCAATCCCGTCTATTAGAAAAAGTGCTTATGCAAAACCGCATTCCGTACAAAATTTCTGGTGGAACGTCTTTTTTCTCTCGTGCTGAAATTAAGGACATGATGGCCTATTTGCGTTTGGTGGTGAATCAAGATGATGATGCAGCTTTCTTACGTATCGTGAATACACCGAAACGGGAAATTGGTACAGCAACTCTACAAAAATTAGGTGAATTGGCACAGGAAAAACATATCAGCTTATTTGAGGCAATTTTTGAGTTTGAACTGATGCAACGTGTGACACCAAAAGCCTATGATGCGTTGCAAAAATTTGGTCGTTGGATTGTGGAGTTGAACGATCAAAGTTTGCGTTCCGATCCTGAAACGGCAGTGCGTTCTTTACTTTCCTCCTTGCATTACGAAGAATATTTGTATGAATATGCCACCAGCCCTAAAGCCGCAGAAATGCAAAGTAAAAACGTGGCAACCTTATTTAGCTGGGTAGAGGATATGCTTAAAGGCGATGAGGTGAATGAGCCGATGACTTTAAACCAAGTAGTCACTCGTTTAACACTACGTGACATGATGGAACGCGGTGAAGATGATGACGAGAGCGATCAAGTGCAATTAATGACATTGCATGCCTCCAAAGGTTTAGAGTTTCCCCATGTGTATTTAATCGGTATGGAAGAAGGGATTTTACCTCATCAAACCAGTATTGATGAAGATAATGTGGAAGAAGAACGCCGCCTAGCCTATGTGGGCATTACGCGAGCACAACAAACGCTCACATTTTCCCTTTGCCGTGAACGACGTCAGTTTGGCGAGTTAATTCGCCCAGAGCCGAGTCGTTTCTTGGCTGAGTTGCCACAAGATGATGTGCTATGGGAAAAAGATAAGCCAAAATTGACGGTAGAGCAGAAGCAACAACAAACTTCGAGTCAGCTCGAACGTTTACGGGCAATTTTAAAAGGCTAGAAATAAAATTAAAGTGCGGTGAGAAATTTATTTGTTTTTCAACCGCACTTTATTTACACAAAATGTAGATAAATCAAGCAACCAAAATGGCTTTTTCAAAAAATGATTTGACATATTTTCAAAAAAACGTATTATACCGCCCACACACCGAATGTGGTGAGATGGCCGAGTAGGCTGAAGGCGCTCCCCTGCTAAGGGAGTATGGGGTCAAAAACTCCATCGAGGGTTCGAATCCCTCTCTCACCGCCATTTGTTGTTAGTTTTATTTATTCTGCACCCGTAGCTCAGCTGGATAGAGTACTCGGCTACGAACCGAGCGGTCAGAGGTTCGAATCCTCTCGGGTGCGCCATTTTAAATCGACTCTATCAGTTAAAATGGTCACGAAGAATAAAACATCACTACGCACCCGTAGCTCAGCTGGATAGAGTACTCGGCTACGAACCGAGCGGTCAAAGGTTCGAATCCTTTCGGGTGCGCCATCTTCTTTCTTCAAACTTTCTGTTTATCAAAAACAATTAACGCTTTATTTGGTTATTTTTCTCGATCATCAATCGTTTTTAATAAATAATTTCCTTGTACATCTGTGACACTTCTAAAACCGACATTCGTGATTTTATAAGGAAAATTTGTCTTGTACTCGACGTTATCGTGGTGATGGCCATGGAAAACGTGTCTTACCCCTAATTTTTCTGCGAGTTGATTAATCACACGAAATCCCATTGGATGGGGTTTAGGCGCTTCATGACAAATCAGAATATCAGCTTGCTCGTTTTCAATGGCTTCGATATCAGAAGGGAAAATAGACGTGCGATGACGTAATGGCACACCGCCACGCCAAATTTTTTCTTGCGGGCTATATTGGCAATAATGGATAGGGTCAAAATACATTGGTTTATTGGGTGGCATCCAGATTTGCCCACGGAATACGCCACCTAAGCCGGCAATGCGTTGGCCTTGGATTTCAACAACACGATTATGCAAATTACGCAATTTCCAATGAGTCCCCCAAATCGCCTCAAATGCAGCAACGGTTTTGCTGTCATGATTACCGTGAATAAACCAAATATCACAATGTTGTGCGAGTTTATCTAATTCATCAGACGAAGAAAGTTGCAAGTCGCCCAAAATAATCAGGGCAACGTTGTCATTTTCTTGCACGAAAGGATAAAGATGTTCATAACTTCCGTGCGGATCGCCTGCGAATAAAATCATCTTATTTCTCGGTGGTCAATGTGCATTTTGTATGTTGTAAACCTTCAAGTTCTTCATCATTTAACACTTTTTCCACGACAGATTTCACTTGGTTATAACGATCTAAATAACTTGGTGATTCAATTTCAATGTAAGGCACTTTGTATTTATCTAACAATTTCTTCAATAACTGTTGGAATTGTTGACGTTGCTTTTGGTTACCTAAACTGCGTAAACCATCATCCACCCATTTTGTGTTGTTTTTTAATAAAATGGTGACATCAAACGGATATTCTTTGATCATAGAATCTAAGAACGGATGGGCTTTGCCTTCGTATTGAATACAAAAAGCCTGCGTGGTAATGAAGTCAGTATCAATAATCGCCACTTTATGAGCATGACGCACGGCATAGTCAATATAGCGTTGGTGACCTAATGCCATTTGTGGATAGTCAGAATATTGCATGGCTTGCTCATCGCCACCTAATTTTTCAAAGACATATTCTCGACCATATTCCCAGGCGGAAGTAGTATTGAATACGGCAGCCAGTTTGCTGACTAACACACTTTTACCGCTGCTTTCACCGCCTAAAATGGCAATGGTTTTTGCAAAGAATGGACGGACTTCTTTCGGAATGAATTTCCAATATTGGAAAGGTGTAGTACGAATTTTCGTCGCGGATACATTAAAGAAAGAGCGATCAGGATCCACTAAAGAAACTTCAAGTCCTAAGTATTTTTCATATGGCGCTTTGTCTTGTGGCTCACTACTAAATACCATTGTCGGAGTAAATTGTTTTTCTTCAAATAGATTTTTTACTGCGTCACTCCAAGCTTGCCACCCATTTGGGTAACTTGGAATGCCATCTTCAATTAAGTGATGAATGAAAATTTGATTTTTTTGATATTTAAAGATTTGTTGCATCCAGCGAAGGCGATCTTGTACCGTCGGCATGCGCTTCATTTTACTATCATAAAACAGCTTTAAATCGCGTTCGGTATCGCTACAGACAATCACGTGAAGCTCATCAACTTTACTAAATGCTTCATAAATCATATTAATATGGCCGGTGTGAACAGGGTAGAATTTCCCGAAAATTACACCCACTTTTTTATCGTGTTTGTTCGACATAATGTATCCTTCGCTAAATGGCCACTGCAAGTTGGCTGAATAGTCCTATTTTATGCAATCTTTGTGCAAATAAAAACATTTTTCATTGAATGATTTTTTACCGCGACATTTTACGTTATACTACGGCCTGCATTCTCAGGGCAGGGTGAAATTCCCTACCGGTGGTGACAGCCCACGAGCACTTAAAAGTGCGGTCAATTTTGATTGCGTTTTACAAAATTGTTTCGCTTTGTACTTTTAAGGTTAGCAGATTTGGTGAAATTCCAAAGCCGACAGTATAGTCTGGATGAAAGAGAATAAAACGGATTGGGTTCCCAATTCCGTTCTATTTATTTGCATTTCTCAGCCCTGATTCTGGTTAATTTTAACGTAACAACAAAGGAAATTACGATGAATCAGTCAATTTTATCTGCATTTGGTGCGACCGGCGAAGAACGGGTGATTAACGCATTGAACGCATTCAAACAAGGTAATGGTGTATTAGTGTTGGATGATGAAGATCGCGAAAATGAAGGCGATTTAATTTTCCCTGCAGAAACCATTACTCCAGAACAAATGGCAAAACTTATTCGTTATGGCAGCGGTATCGTGTGTTTATGTATTACCGATGAGCAATGCAAACAGCTTGATTTGCCACCGATGGTTGAGCATAACAATAGCGTGAATAAAACCGCGTTTACCGTGACAATTGAAGCAGCAGAAGGTGTGTCAACAGGTGTATCAGCACAAGATCGAGTAACAACCATTAAAGCGGCGATTGCAGAGCAGGCAAAACCAACAGATCTTCACCGTCCTGGGCATGTTTTCCCATTACGTGCTGCAGAAGGTGGTGTTTTAGCACGTCGTGGCCATACTGAAGCCTCAGTTGATTTAGCACGTTTAAGTGGTTTTAAACCGGCTGGTGTGATTTGTGAAATCACCAATGATGATGGCACCATGGCTCGTGCTGCAGAAATTATCGAATTTGCGAAAAAATTTGGTTATTCGGTATTAACGATTGAAGATTTAGTGGAATATCGTCAGAAACATCAGTGCTAATTAAATACTCAGAAAACAAAAGTGCGGTCAGAAAATCTTTCAAATTCTGACCGCACTTTGCATTTTAGGCTTAATTGGTTTCCACAAAGCTTAATGCCGTTTCGACCACTTCGATGCCCGCGCCTTGCTTAAAGGCATTTTCACTTAAATAGCGACGCCATTGTCTCGCCCCTTTGCAGTTTTGGAATGCACCAAGCATATGTCGAACGATATGATTTAAATAAACACCTTGGCTCAGCTGTTTTTCAATGTAAGGGAACATGGCTTCTACTGCTTGTCGAGGTGTGACGATATCCGCATTAGCATCAAAAAGCATTTGATCAACATAGCCCAACAACGACGGATTTTGATAAGCCTCACGTCCAACCATCACGCCATCAACAAATTGCAAATGATGTTTCATTTCTTCGATGGTTTTAATGCCACCATTAATTGCAATGGTCAACTGTGGGAAATCTTTCTTTAATTGATAAACACGATCATAATCTAAAGGTGGAATCTCTCGATTCTCTTTTGGGCTTAATCCTGAAAGCCAGGCTTTTCGTGCATGAACAATAAATTCTTGGCAGCCAGCATGATGGACTTTTTTGATAAAGTCGCAGAGAAATTCATAGCTATCCAAATCATCAATGCCAATACGCGTTTTCACGGTAACAGGAATATTCACGACACGTTGCATTTCTGAAATGCATTCTGCCACTAAATCTGCTTTTGCCATTAAGCAAGCACCGAACATACCATTTTGCACACGATCAGAAGGACAGCCCACATTCAGATTAATTTCATGATAGCCTCTTTCTTCGGCTAATTTGGCACAATGTTTAAGCTGTGCGGGATCGCTTCCCCCGAGCTGTAGGGCAACCGGATTTTCTTGTAAATCAAAATCTAAATGATCGTATTTCGCATGGATAATGGCGGGAGCCGTAACCATTTCAGTATAAAGTAACGCATTTTTACTAAATTGACGATGAAAATAGCGACAATGGCGTGTCGTCCAATCTAGCATTGGCGCAACGGAAAAGCGTCCACGATAAAAGTGCGGTTGGTTTTCTGACATATATTATTTCTCTTGAATCTCGTTACGGCGAAGATCTTCTGCTTGTTGTTCCTGCATTCGTTGGCGGAAACGTCCAGCCGCAAAGTGGTAAAAAGGTTTCGGGCTAAATTGGCGCGAAATTATGGAGGCAATGATACTGGAAATCAAGAGCCAAATCAGCACGGGTTGAGCCCCAGTCATTTCCATCACCACTACGCTGGCTGTTACCGGCGATTGTGTGCCGCCGGCTAAAAAGGCTGCCATACATAAAATGACCAAGAAACGTTGATCGACCATGCCGTTACTGATTTCCCATAACATGGTGCCGATACCCGCGCCTGTAGTGAGAGATGGCGTAAAAATTCCGCCCGCGATGCCATTCCAATACGTCGTAACTGTTGCGAAGAGTTTTAGTATCCCCACTTCAGGTGACACGAGTTGTCCTTCTAATGCTCTGGCGACAACATCATAACCTGTTCCATAGGTTTGTCCTTCGCTGTAGGTTCCCATCGCTGCAAGTACTAAACCGAGTAATAAGGCCACATAAATAGGGTGTTTACGGATCCAATCACGCCATTTGAGCGGAGACAGTCCTGCTAATCCTTTTGCAAGGAGTCGCCCAAATATACCGCCCAGTACGCCACAAACTATGCCACAAATAGCAAGCCAAAGATACAAATAGGGAATAGCTGTTGCACCTTTATAGGCAGGAAAGTAAGGGCTATTGCCTTGAATCGCCACTAAAATGAAGCCAGCCGCTAACACACCGAGTAACACGCGGCGTTCCCAGCGTAGCATCACGCCTCGACCTAATTCTTCAATGGCAAAAATTACCCCAGCCAAAGGGGCATTAAATGCAGCAGCAAGACCACCTGCTGCACCCGTTGCAACGAGTTCATTCGTACTTAATCCGCGGAAAGCAAAGTTATATTTACGACAGAAATTTCCCCAACTCAGCATAACAGCAGCACCAACTTGAACAGAAGGGCCTTCACGTCCAACAGATGCCCCGATAACCATTGCAAAGAAAGTAAGTGGAATTTTCCAAATAGTTTGGCGAAATTCAACCAGTTTCGTTTTATAGCCATTGTAAGGAAGATTAATGGAGGCAATCACTTGTGGAATACCGCTGCCGCCAACATAAGGCGTGTATTTGGCAGTAAACCAGGTGAGGAAAGCAAGACCAAGCGGTAAAACGATCCAAACGGCGATAGGGTATTTATCAGACCAATAAGCATTAAATTCAAGCCCCATGTCGGCAAGTGTTGCAAATCCAAAGGAAAAAAGCGCAACAAATGTCGCACCAATCAGTAGGCATATAAATTCTAGGGTTTTATGAGAGATACGATGCGTTTGTCGAAGTTTTTTATGATAGAAATAACGTAAATGAAAAATGAATGAACGTAACATAATGATTGCCAACAAAATAATTCTGTTTGGAATTATAAAACCCTGGCTTCAGGCAGGCAATTGATTTGGCAAAGTGCGGTCTGTTTTATCTGAATTTTTTTGCTAAGCGATCCTTTGCGATCCTATTTCTGTTTAAATATTGACAATGCTAGGCGAAACCATTAAAATTCAGCGTCTATTTCTTCTGTCTATTGGATAGAGAGATAGATTTTGTAACAAACATTCTATTATGAATAACATTTAAACTGGAGCTTTTTTAATGGCAACTATCAACCAGCTAGTACGCAAACCGCGTGTGAAAAAGGTTGTAAAAAGTAACGTTCCTGCATTAGAGGCTTGCCCGCAGAAACGTGGTGTGTGCACTCGTGTATACACAACTACACCTAAAAAACCGAACTCAGCATTACGTAAAGTATGTCGTATTCGTTTAACTAATGGCTTTGAAGTAACTTCTTACATCGGCGGTGAAGGTCACAACCTTCAAGAGCACAGTGTTGTGCTTATCCGTGGTGGTCGTGTTAAAGACTTACCAGGTGTGCGTTACCACACTGTACGCGGCGCATTAGACTGTGCAGGCGTTAAAGATCGTAAACAAGGTCGTTCTAAATACGGCGTTAAACGTCCTAAAGCTTAATGGAACTCCGTTAAGTAAGGCCAAACGTCTAAATTAGTAAAAATTTAAATCAGAAACTCCAGTATCACATTAGCTCACTTTAAAGTGCGGTTAATTTTTATAGAGTTTTGGATATCCTGAAGATTAAATATACGGAGAAATTCGCAATGCCACGTCGTCGTAGTGTTGAACCACGCAAGATTCTTCCAGATCCGAAGTTCGGTTCAGAGTTACTTGCAAAATTTATTAATGTATTAATGGTAGACGGTAAAAAATCCGTTGCTGAAACCATCGTTTACGGTGCGTTAGACAAACTTGCAGAACGCACAGGTAAAGAACCTTTAGAAGCATTTGAAATTGCACTTGAAAACGTTCGCCCAACTGTTGAGGTTAAATCTCGTCGTGTTGGTGGTTCTACTTACCAAGTGCCAGTTGAAGTACGTCCAGTTCGTCGTAACGCATTAGGCATGCGTTGGATCGTTGAAGCTGCACGTAAACGCGGTGATAAATCAATGGCTTTACGTCTTGCAAATGAATTATCTGATGCATCAGATAACAAAGGTGCAGCAGTGAAAAAACGTGAAGACGTTCACCGTATGGCTGAAGCTAACAAAGCATTTGCTCACTTCCGTTGGTAATACGCTTTTAAAATTTAAGGGCTTCATCCTCGATGAAGCCTTACCCTTATATAAACAGATATTAAACTTAACAAGGTTATAATAATGGCTCGTACAACCCCTATTGAAAGATATCGTAATATCGGTATTAGTGCGCACATTGATGCTGGTAAAACTACTACCACTGAACGTATCTTATTCTACACTGGTGTAAGTCACAAAATTGGTGAAGTACACGATGGTGCAGCGACAATGGACTGGATGGAACAGGAACAAGAGCGTGGTATTACCATTACCTCTGCGGCAACTACCGCATTCTGGTCTGGTATGTCACAACAGTTCCCACAACACCGTATCAACGTTATCGATACCCCGGGACACGTAGACTTTACTGTTGAAGTAGAACGTTCTATGCGTGTTCTTGATGGTGCGGTAATGGTTTACTGTGCGGTTGGTGGCGTTCAACCTCAGTCTGAAACTGTATGGCGTCAAGCTAACAAATATCAAGTTCCACGTATTGCGTTCGTAAACAAAATGGACCGTACTGGTGCTAACTTCTTACGTGTTGTTGAACAACTTAAAACTCGTTTAGGTGCTAACGCTGTTCCTCTTCAACTTCCAATCGGTGCAGAAGAAAGCTTCACTGGTGTTGTTGATTTGATCAAAATGAAAGCGATTAACTGGAACGAAGCAGACCAAGGTATGACCTTCACTTATGAAGATATTCCTGCAGATATGCAAGCAGCTTGTGAAGAATGGCGTCAAAACCTTGTTGATGCAGCAGCTGAAGCAACTGAAGAATTAATGGAAAAATATCTTGGTGGTGAAGAGTTAAGCGAAGAAGAAATCAAAGCAGGTCTTCGTCAACGCGTATTAGCAAACGAAATCATCTTGGTAACTTGTGGTTCAGCATTCAAAAACAAAGGTGTTCAAGCAATGCTTGATGCGGTTGTTGAATACTTACCAGCACCAACTGATATTCCAGCAATCAAAGGTATCAATCCAGATGAAACTGAAGGTGAACGTCACGCAAGCGATGATGAGCCGTTCTCTTCATTAGCATTCAAAATTGCAACTGACCCATTCGTAGGTAACTTAACCTTCTTCCGTGTGTACTCAGGTGTAATTAACTCTGGTGATACAGTATTAAACTCTGTACGTCAAAAACGTGAACGTTTTGGTCGTATCGTACAAATGCACGCTAATAAACGTGAAGAGATCAAAGAAGTTCGTGCGGGCGATATCGCTGCAGCAATCGGCTTAAAAGATGTAACTACGGGTGATACATTATGTGCAATCGAAGCACCAATCATCCTTGAGCGTATGGAATTCCCAGAGCCAGTAATCTCTGTAGCAGTAGAACCTAAAACTAAAGCTGACCAAGAAAAAATGGGTCTTGCATTAGGTCGTCTTGCTCAAGAAGACCCTTCATTCCGTGTTCACACTGATGAAGAATCTGGTGAAACCATTATTTCTGGTATGGGTGAGTTACACTTAGACATCATCGTTGACCGTATGAAACGTGAGTTCAAAGTGGAAGCTAATATCGGTAAACCACAAGTATCTTACCGTGAAACTATCCGCACTCGTGTTAACGATGTGGAAGGTAAACACGCAAAACAATCTGGTGGTCGCGGTCAATATGGTCACGTTGTTATTGACTTATACCCATTAGATCCAGAAGGTCCTGGTTACGAATTTGTAAACGAAATCAAAGGTGGTGTAATCCCTGGTGAATACATTCCTGCAGTTGATAAAGGTATCCAAGAACAGCTTAAATCTGGTCCATTAGCGGGTTATCCGGTAGTAGATATTGGTGTACGTTTACACTTCGGTTCATACCATGATGTTGACTCATCAGAATTAGCGTTTAAATTAGCAGCTTCTTTAGCATTTAAAGCAGCGTTCGCTAAAGCAAACCCAGTTCTACTTGAGCCAATCATGAAAGTTGAAGTAGAAACTCCACCTGAGTATGTGGGTGATGTAATCGGTGACTTAAGCCGTCGTCGTGCTATGGTTAACGGTCAAGAAGCGAACGAATTCGTTGTTAAAATCGATGCAGAAGTTCCACTTTCTGAAATGTTCGGTTATGCAACAGACTTACGTTCACAAACTCAAGGTCGTGCATCATACTCAATGGAACCGTTAAAATATGCTGAAGCGCCAACAAGTGTTGCTGCTGCAGTAATTGAAGCGCGTAAAAAATAATTTTTTGTAACAATCCGCTCTATAAGTCGAATGGCTTATAGAGCATTTTCTAGGAAACTAAACAAATGTCTAAAGAAAAATTTGAACGTACAAAACCGCACGTAAACGTGGGTACAATCGGCCACGTTGACCACGGTAAAACAACTTTAACAGCAGCAATCACAACCGTATTAGCAAAACACTACGGTGGTGCAGCTCGTGCATTCGACCAAATCGATAACGCGCCAGAAGAAAAAGCGCGTGGTATCACAATCAACACCTCACACGTTGAATACGATACTCCAACTCGTCACTACGCACACGTTGACTGCCCAGGACACGCGGACTATGTTAAAAACATGATTACCGGTGCGGCGCAAATGGACGGTGCAATTTTAGTAGTAGCAGCAACAGATGGTCCTATGCCACAAACTCGTGAGCACATCTTATTAGGTCGCCAAGTAGGTGTACCTTACATCATCGTATTCTTAAACAAATGCGACATGGTAGATGACGAAGAGTTATTAGAATTAGTAGAAATGGAAGTTCGTGAACTTCTTTCTCAATATGACTTCCCTGGTGACGATACTCCAATCGTACGTGGTTCTGCATTACAAGCATTAAACGGCGTTGCAGAATGGGAAGAAAAAATCCTTGAGTTAGCAAACCACTTAGATACTTACATTCCTGAGCCAGAGCGTGCAATTGACCAACCGTTCCTTCTTCCAATCGAAGACGTGTTCTCAATTTCAGGTCGTGGTACAGTAGTAACAGGTCGTGTTGAGCGTGGTATCATCCGTACTGGTGATGAAGTTGAAATCGTTGGTATCAAACCAACTACAAAAACAACAGTAACTGGTGTTGAAATGTTCCGTAAATTACTTGACGAAGGTCGTGCAGGTGAAAACATCGGTGCATTATTACGTGGTACTAAACGTGAAGAAATCGAACGTGGTCAAGTATTAGCGAAACCAGGTTCAATCACTCCACACACTGACTTCGAATCAGAAGTTTACGTATTATCAAAAGATGAAGGTGGTCGTCACACTCCATTCTTCAAAGGTTACCGTCCACAGTTCTATTTCCGTACAACTGACGTAACTGGTACAATCGAGTTACCAGAAGGCGTGGAAATGGTAATGCCTGGTGATAACATCAAAATGACAGTAAGCTTAATCCACCCAATCGCGATGGACCAAGGTTTACGTTTCGCAATCCGTGAAGGTGGCCGTACAGTAGGTGCTGGTGTTGTTGCGAAAATCATCAAATAATTGATGTATTAACTGTAACAAGTTAGATTAAGAAGGCGTATC
>JAHZCD010000005.1 GCA_019423025.1 Haemophilus sp.
CCCACGACAACTGGAATCACAATCCAGGGCTCTACCAACTGAGCTATAGCCACCATTGATTAGTTGTTCATCGCATTGACTTTCTGGCGCGCTCGACAAGATTCGAACTTGCGACCTTTGGCTCCGGAGGCCAACGCTCTATCCAACTGAGCTACGAACGCGTTACTGCGTCGTTGCAGGGGCGTATATTAATGATTTCCCAATACCTTGTCTAGCACTTTTTTGAAAAAAAAATATCAAAAGATAATTTTTTGTTCAATTTGTATAGAATTTATTATTTATTCGTCTATTTTTAGTGCTAAAGAGTAAAAAGGATAGCAAATTGCTATCCTCTTTCATTAATTTATTGCTTGTTACGGCGTGCTCGACGTTTCATTCTTCGTACCCAACGGGTGATTTTCCACGCTTTGGTAATTGAATAAGCATAAAGGAAGAATAAGACAATAAATGCAACAAACATTGCCCATTCATTAATATAGAAAATTTCACCTAAAATCCCAATTGCAGCACAAATTGCCGCAAATAAGGTAATTAATAAAAAGGCTTGGCGAGACGTTAATCCTGCACGAACCATTAAGTGATGCACGTGTAAGCGATCTGGTCTGAATGGACTTTTTCCTTTACGTAAGCGACGATAAATAATTGCCACCATATCAATTAAAGGAACAGCAATAATCCAAAGTGCGGTCACTGGATTCATTGGATGTCCTTTTCCTTGCGTACTTAAAAGCAAAATCCAAATAATAGTAAAACCAATTAAAGTACTTCCTGCATCGCCCATGAACACTTTATATTTTGGTCCTAATGGAATGCCTAAATTTAATAATAGATAAGGCAAAATCGCAACAATTAAGGCAAAACTCCAATACGCCATATCCATCTGTCCATCACGGAACATTAAGATACCAATGGCAGCAAAGGAAACAATTGATAATCCACCCAATAATCCATCGATACCATCAATCATATTAAAGGCATTAATAATCGCAATTGTCGCAAATACGGTAATAATCAATCCAATAGAACCAAGTGTTAATTGGAATGGTCCGAGAATCTGGCCTAAATGATCTAAATAAACATTACCCAAGTCGATCATTAAAATCGCAAGCACAGCTTGAATTCCTGCACGCAAGAAGGGGCTAATATCGAAGCGGTCATCTAAGATACCAATTGCCAGTAGAACAAAAATACTGAATATATAAAGATAAGGTAAACGAAGTTGATCCCACTCCATTAAATAATAGCAAAGGTTTCCCATAAAAAGAGAAACACCGCCAATGAGCGGAATCGCACCTTGGTGACGTTTACGATAATTCGGTTTATCAACCAAACCAATTTTATTAGCAATTGGTCGCATGACAATTAAGGTTAACAATGCCCCTAAAAAAGTGACGAGAAGACTTAGCATAGTTTTTATCCTAAAAATTTTTTTGCAAAGGATAACATAAAGAAAAATCAGCACACAAAGATTTTTCTCAAATTCAGTTTTTTAGTACAATATGCTTACTATTAATATAAGGATTAAAATTATGACAAAATCAACCGCACTTTTCTCTCGTGCACAAGAAGTTATTCCTGGTGGTGTAAACTCCCCCGTTCGTGCCTTTAAAGGCGTAGGTGGTACACCTGTATTTATTCAAAAAGCCAAAGGCGCTTATATTTACGATACTGAAGGCAAACAATATATCGATTACGTGGGTTCTTGGGGGCCAATGATTTTAGGCCACAACCACCCTGCTATTTTAGAGGCCGTATTAAAAGCGGCAGAAAATGGTTTAAGTTTTGGTGCACCAACTCCCTCTGAAATTGATTTAGCGGAATTAGTCTGTGAAATTGTGCCATCTATTGAAATGGTTCGTATGGTGAGTTCGGGTACTGAAGCAACTATGACTGCAATTCGTCTCGCGCGTGGTTATACCAATAGAAGCAAAATCTTAAAATTTGAAGGTTGTTACCACGGCCATTCTGATTCACTTTTAGTAAAAGCAGGATCAGGCGCATTAACACTTGGTCAACCAAGCTCTCCAGGTGTGCCTGAAGATTTTGCAAAACACACTTTAACTGCAGAATATAACAATCTTGATTCTGTTAAAAAATTATTTGAAGAATTTCCTAACGATATCGCTTGTGTGATTATTGAACCTGTCGCAGGCAACATGAACTGTATTCCGCCAAAAGAAGGTTTCTTACAAGGCATTCGTGAAATTTGTGATCAATATGGTGCACTTTTCATTATTGACGAAGTCATGACAGGTTTCCGTGTTTCACTTGCAGGCGCACAAGCTTATTATGGTGTAACACCAGATCTCACCACATTAGGTAAAGTCATTGGCGGCGGTATGCCTGTGGGTGCTGTTGGCGGTAAAAAAGTGATTATGCAACACCTAGCACCAACCGGTCCTGTTTATCAAGCGGGTACTCTTTCTGGTAACCCGATTGCAATGGCGGCAGGTTTAGCCTGTTTAACCGAATTGAAAAAAGCAGGTAACGAGCAAAACCTTGCAGAATTAACTACTAAACTTTGTGACGGATTAAAAGCATTAGCTCAAAAACACAATGTGCCATTTGTAATTAATCATGTAGGCGGCATGTTTGGTATTTTCTTCACTGACCAAAAACAAGTTACCTCTTATGCAGAAGTCATGAAATGTGATACCGAAAAATTCAAAATATTCTTCCATAAAATGCTCGATCAAGGTGTTTACCTTGCGCCTTCTGCTTTTGAAGCGGGCTTTATGTCTTTAGCTCATACAAATGAAGACATTGAAAAAACGCTTGCTGCCGCTGATATTGCATTTGCAGCAGTTGCTTAAAATATAAAAGTGCGGTTAAATTTAACCGCACTTTTTTATTTCATATTATAAACGTTCATAGAGTACGTTTTCTAACAATCCCCTTTCCTCTTCGGTTAATGCTGTGCCTTTCTCATTTGTTAGAATAAAAAAGTCTTCAGCTTTTTCTCCCACTGTCGTGATTTTTGCATTCCAAAGATTGAGTTTTAACTCGGTAAAAACTTGACTGATTTGAGCCAATAAACCTGGTTTATCTAAAGCCACCACTTCTAATTCGGTATGCTCTTTTTTGGTTTCTTTCAAAAAACGTACATCTGTTTTTACGGTGAAATGTTGCAACTGTCGATTATTTGCAAAAGACATGGATGGCAATTTTTCGCCTAATAAAACAGAGGTTAATACCGTCTCCAATTCTCGGCGACGTTCTGAACGAACCAATTCACCATTTAATTCTGTGATGATAAAGCTGTCGAATACGTAGCCATCATCGGATGTCAAAATTTGCGCATCATGAATACTGAATTTTTTCGCGCCAATGGTTGATACCACTTTATTAAATAAATTGGCTTGATCGGGACAATAAACAAAAATTTCTGTTCCGCCGGAAGAAAAACGGTTACTGATTTTAACGAGTACTTCACCATCAAATTCAGCTAATAGCTCCGTATGCCACGCAATTTGTTTTGGGCTATTTCGTAAGAAATAATCAGATGGGCAACGCTGCCACAACGCTGAAATTTTCTCTTCCGATAATTCTGGTTTTTCTTCGGATAAAATTGCCAACGCCAATTGACGATTTTCAAGGATCTTTTCTTTATTATCTAATAATAAATTCATCCCTTGGCGGAATTGTTGCGACGTATAATCATACAGTGAGGCAAACAAAGAACGCTTCCAGCTATTCCACAAGGTACCGTTTGTTGCACAAATATCCGCGACCGTTAAACAAGTGAGGTAATCTAAGCGCACATGATTTTGTACACTTTCCGCAAAGCTCATCACGACTTCAGGATCATGAATATCTCGACGCTGCGCAGTGATTGACATGAGCAAATGTTCTTTCACTAGCCAAGCCATCGTTTCGATTTCTCGACGATCAAAACCATGCAAACGGGCAAATTCAACAATATCTTCAGCCCCTAACTCTGCATGATCACCACCTCGACCTTTCGCAATATCATGGAAAAGAGCGGCAACATAAAGCAAAGTGCGGTCAGAAATTTGGCTAAATATTTGATGACAAATGGGATGAGATTCTGCTTCCTCTTCAGCTAAGAAACTTTCCAATTTCAACATCACTCGTAAGGTATGTTCATCCACCGTGTAAATGTGGAAAAGATCAAATTGCATTAAACCTTCAATTCCCTGCCATTGTGGTAAATAAGCCGTTAACACACCGTATTGGTGCATTGGGAGAAATGCGCGCTGAATCGCTTTCGGTTGATTAAATAACCGAATAAATTTTTCTCTTGCTTCAGGAATATCACATAATTTCTGCGTCAAACTTTCCAACGCAATCTGAAGTTGGCGTAATGTTGATGAATGAATTTCGGCTTGTTTATGCTTCGTAAGATAGAAAAAAAGATCCAATATACGATCTGGTGAACGTAAAAACACATCTTCCTTACGTAAACACAAACTTTGATTCACTAATTCAAAATTCTCATCCAAAGGATGAATAGAGAGCTCGCCATCTGTTGATAAAAAATGCGCTTTATAATGCTTAATCAGGATATCACTCAAACGAGAAATCGTGCGTAAAGCTTGGAAAAAACGTTTCATCATTTTTTCGACACCACGGTTTCCTTCACCTTCAAAACCAAGCATCTCGCTCACTTTGATTTGACGATCAAACAACAAGCGGTTGTCATAACGTTTTAAAATCAAGTGTAAAGCAAACCGTACTTTAAATAAAAATTCTTGGCTTTCTAATAATTGTTGGTGTTCTGATGGATAAATAAAGCCACTTTTCAAAATGCCATCAAGGGTCATTTCCCCAGTGTGTCGTAATGCAATCCAATATAAAAGATGAAGATCCCGCAAACCACCTGGGCTGTATTTTAAATCAGGTTCTAGATTATAGCTGGTGTTGTGATAGCGCTGATAACGTTCAATTTGCTCTTGTACTTTGGCATCAAAGAATGGTTTTATCGCCCAAAAATCTGGCTTTTTCAATATTTTCCCTAAAGCATTACAAAGGGATAAATCACCCGATAAATAACGGGACTCAAGCAAATTGGTGGCAATAGTGATATCTTGGCTACCTTCCTTTTCACATTCTTCTAAAGAACGAACACTATGCCCTACGTCAAATCCACAATCCCACAAGAACTGCACAAATTGAGCAATTTTTTCTTCCGTTTCAGACTCTCTTTCTTCTTTTGAAAGAATAAGAACATCTAGGTCAGATAAAGGAAAGATTTCTTGTCTGCCATAACCACCTACTGCAATTAAGGTGAGATTAGCTTTATCTAATTCAAATTGCTGCCAAAGCTGTTTTAACAAATCATCACAAAACTGAGTACGGTTAGCAATCAGCTCAAAAACGGAATAATCAGTAAAGTGCTTACGTTCAAATTCCTTCAAATTTTCACGCTGAATTTTTACCGCACTTGGCGTGAGTGGAGAGTCGAAATGATAAGGAAAAAGCATAGGTATTCCACAAACAAAACAATTATAAAAAAAGCCCACTATCGTAGGCTCTTAGCTGAACTTAAAGGTTATTCATTATACGTTGAATTCGACCTTCCGCAATTTCTTCATCACGAATGGTCATCACTTCACAACCGGTTTCTGTCACGACAATTTGGTGTTCATATTGTGCAGAATGGCTACGGTCTTTGGTTTTTACTGTCCAACCATCGCCCATAATGCGTACTTCCTTTTTACCTGCATTAATCATTGGCTCAATGGTGAATACCATACCTGGTTTTAAAATCACACCGCCGTCATCCGCATAATAGTGTAAGACTTGCGGTTCACAGTGGAACTCAGTTCCCACGCCGTGGCCACAGTACTCACGAACCACGCTAAATCCTTGGCTTTCAGTATATTTTTGTACCGCTTTACCAATTTCATTTAAACGAATACCCGGCTTAACCGTGCGTAATCCCACATAAAGCGCTTCTTGTGCCGCTTCAACTAATTTTTGGCTACGAATATTGGTTTCACCCACGACATACATCTTCGAATTATCACCGAAATAACCGTCTTTAATCACAGTCACATCAATATTGACAATATCACCACGTTTTAATTTTTTATCGTCGCTTGGAATACCATGGCAAACCACTTCATTTATAGAAATACAGGTTGCTTTCGGGAAACCATGATAATTTAAGCACGCAGGAATCACTTTTTGTACATTCACCATATAATCGTGACAAATACGATCCAATTCACCTGTGGTCACCCCTTCTTTGACATAAGGTTCGATCATGACCAAAACATCGGACGCTAATTTACACGCTTCACGTAACTTAACAAGTTCTTCTTCAGTTCTTAATGGAATGCCCATTATTTCTCCTTATTTAATTCTGATTTATTCGCATATAATAGCACTAATTCCGTGAAAAATCTTGAATGAATTAACAGGTTATTAGATAATACAAGGATTATTTTTAGGAAAGTGGGGATAGAGATATGTCAGATTTAGATATGGCCGTACCGCTAACTTTTACTGATGCGGCAGCCAATAAAGTAAAAAGTTTAATTAGCGAAGAAGAAAACAACGAATTAAAATTACGCGTTTATATTACCGGTGGCGGTTGCAGCGGTTTCCAATACGGTTTCACCTTTGACGATAAAGTCAATGAAGGTGACCTAACCATTGAAAAAGCCGGTGTGCAATTAGTGATTGACCCAATGAGTTTACAATACTTAATTGGCGGCACCGTGGATTACACTGAAGGCTTGGAAGGTTCTCGTTTTGTGGTGAACAATCCAAATGCAACCAGTACCTGTGGTTGCGGTTCGTCATTCAGCATCTAATATGGATTTTCAATTTACCCATTATCTAGGCAATGTGCATGCCAAATGTTCGATGGAACACATTGCTCTAGCCAATTGGTTTAATTCAGAAGTGCGGTCAAATCCTCAAGCGTTTTTGACCGCACTTTCTGCCTGTGAGCAGATTAAAAATAATGATGAAGTCACGCTGATTGGTTCCGAATACACGCTTTTTATCAATACAGATGAAGTGATGATTCGCGCCAATAACCTTGCGATTGAAACAGATGAAATTTTAGAAGACGACTTCCATTATTATGATGAAGAAAGTATCGCCTTCTGTGGTACAACAGACTTCATCCTCTTTCTTAATGCCTATTTTGAATTTATTGCTTAACCTCATTCTCTGAAGCTAACTATTATGTCGGAAACGGAAAACACCTCATCAGAACAACAAGAAACACAAGCGCCAAATAAGCGTCGTTCTTGTAAAATCTTTTTAGCCAAAGCGGCCTTTACTTTAGGGACGCTTGCCGTATTTTATGGTGGCTATTTAGACTGGCAAATTCGCTCAAAAATGGATGGCCAGATTTGGCGTTTACCGGCTGAAGTGTATAGTCGCTTAGAAAGCGTAAAACTGTCTGATAACCTTTCTTTTGACGAAGTGATTCAAATCTTATTGGATAACGAATACCGTCAAACTACTATGATTGCAGCACCGGGCGATTTTAAACTCGAAGATGATACTATCGTGTTACTTCGTCGTGCATTCCCTTATCCTGATAAGCCTGAACCTCAACGTGTACTACGCTTACGTTTTACCGATAACAAACTTTCTCGCATTGAAGATTTAGTCAACGTCAAAGCAGTTGATGAATTCCGTCTTGCGCCTAAATTAATTGCCATGTTGGAATCAGATAATGAAGATCGTTTAGCGATTCCATTACAGCACTACCCTCGTTTACTCATTGATGCCTTATTACTGACAGAGGATCGCCGTTTTTACGATCATAACGGGATAAACCCTATCGGTATTATGCGTGCAATGATTGCCAATATTAGAGCGGGTCAAACGGTTCAAGGCGGTAGTACGCTCACTCAGCAATTAGTTAAAAACTTATTCTTATCGAGCGAACGCTCTATTACACGTAAAGCCAATGAAGCGTTGATGTCATTAGTATTAGATTGGCGATATGATAAAAACCGTATTTTAGAAACCTATCTTAACGAGATTTACCTTGGTCAAAATGGTGATATCCAAATTCACGGTTTTGCGTTGGCGAGCCAATTCTATTTTGGTCGTTCTATCCGTGAAATTAGCCTAGATCAAATTGCCCTTTTAGTTGGCATGGTGAAAGGCCCATCCCTTTATAATCCATGGCGAAATCCACAATATGCACTCGATCGACGAAATGTGGTATTAAAGCTGATGCTTGATCACCAAATGATTGGGGATGAGTTATATGAGATGTTGAGTAAACGTCCATTAGGCGTGCAAGCTAAAGGACAAATTTCACGTAAATACCCTGCTTTCATTCAAACATTACAAGCGGATCTTCGTCGTCAATTAGGGGAAAATAAAACCTCGGCACTACTTGGTGCACGTATTTTCTCCACCATGGATTTAAAACAACAGGAACAAGCTGAAAATGCCGTGGTGAATACAGTCAATCAATTGCAAGTACAAACTAAAAATCCATATTTAGAAGGAGCAATGATTGTCGCGGATTATCACTTGGGTGAAATACGTGCGGTTGTCGGTGGATTACAAACAGAATATGCGGGCTTTAACCGTGCATTAATGTCAAAACGTCAAATTGGTTCTTTGGTAAAACCATCCATTTATTTGACTGCACTGATGAATCCGGAACAATTCCGTTTAAATACACCGATTCAAAACCAGCCTATCACGATTTATGTTAAAGGTAGCCAACCTTGGCAACCGCGTAATTACGATCGCAAATATAGCGGTTCGGTGATGTTGATGGATGCCCTTGCTCGCTCACTGAATATTCCAACGGTAAACATTGGGATGAAAGTTGGTTTAAGTAAAGTGATTGATACGCAAAAAGCCATGGGTTGGGACAATGTGACGATTCCAAAAGTCCCGGCGACCTTGCTTGGCTCTTACAGTATTTCACCTTATGATGTGACAAAACTCTACCAAACCATTGCAAATCAAGGCGGAAAAATCGAATTAAGTACCATTCAAAGCATTACCGATCGCCAAGGCAATATTATTTACGAACACAATACCATGCCAGATCAAGTGGTGCCTAGAGAAGCGGCTTATCAAACCTTGTATGCGATGCAACAAACAGTCGAACGTGGTACCGCGCGTAGCTTACAAAATGATTATGCGGATCTTCGTCTTGCGGGTAAAACAGGGACAACCAACGATGCTCGAGATACGTGGTTCGTGGGTATTGATGGTAAGAATATCAGCACCATTTGGTTAGGTCGTGATGATAACGGCGAAACCAAATTAACCGGTGCCTCAGGTGCATTACAAATCTATAAAGATTACTTAAACCGTGTTGTCATTGAAAAACTGAAACTTGGTCAACCTTCTACCATTAAATGGGTTGGCATCAATGCTTACGGTAGTTGGAGTTGTGGCAGCAGCCGAACAATCCCGGTTTGGGCAAATAAAGATCAAAATTTCTGCGCTTCAGCACAAACAACGAGTACTGCGACTGCTACCGCGGCGCAAACCACGCAATCGCCACAACCTGAACAACCCGAATCACCAAAACAAAAAAGTGTATGGGATGTGTTAGATAATAAAGCGCCTGTTGAAGAAGCTACACCGGCTCAATAAATAGGCTTATTTCTGACCGCACTTTTGTATCTCCATAAAGCGCCGAGCAAAGGCGCTTTATTCTTTTTCGTATAAAATAACCGTCTCTAGATTTCCAACTCGTGTGAATTTTTTGATCTCCATCACAAAAATTAGAATTATTTATTGTCATTTCACTGATATCAAAGGATAATTATAAATAGGAATTAATTTCATTTGAGGTAATGAGGTAAATAGACGATGCTATTCCGTTCTATTCGATTTTTCTTTTTAATTTTTTCACTCGCCTTTTCTTCTTCACTCTTTGCACAAGATAACTATCAACAATGGGTTGATGATATTACGGCTCGCTTAGATAAAACGTCTCAACTGCTCCAGCAAGGCAATACAGATGACGCCCGTACTGAAGTGCAAATGGCTTATTTTGAAGTCTTTGAAAATCTAGAAGGCCCAATTCGTATCAATTTCTCCGCACAAAAAAGCTACCAAATGGAAGCGACTTTTGGCGAGATCCGTAAAATGATCGGTGAAGGCAGTTCACAAAAAGAGATTCAGGCTAAAATCGATCAACTCAAAAAAGAATTAAAAGAAGTGTTGCCATCATTGGTTGAAGGCCATCAACTCAATGCCGATGGACAACATGGCGTTTATGATAATCAATCGATTGCCCCTTATTGGCAACAAAGTTTTAAAACCATTGATGACTTAATCGCTCAAGGGATCGATGCTTATCAAAATGGTGATCTTGCCAATGCCAAAAAATTGTTCCAACAAGCACAATATGATGGCTATAAAAACTCAGAAATGGAAATGTCCATTCGACAAAATCGCTCTGCAGAAATTTCAGCGGCGATTAACCAACAGTTTTACAACATCATTCGTTTAAGTGAACAAGCCGATCAAATCACAGAGATTGGTTACCAAAGCACGCAATTATTGCAAGATATTGAAGAAAACTTGCCTAACTTGCCAACCACGAGAGAAGAACAAAACGTTCAATCCAATACGGCACAGCAAGCAACTGATAACCAACAAGAGCAAGATTGGAATAAGATTAAACAAGAGATTAATCAACGTATTCAACAAGCTATTACTCTCTATCAACAAGGTGAAAGCAAAAAAGCGATTCTTTCCGTACAAGACACCTATTTCGATGTGTTTGAAAGTACAGGAATGGAAAACAAAGTGGGTTCTCGTGATAGTAACTTTAAAGCTGAACTTGAAGGCTACTTTACTCGTCTCGTGAGTTTAATGAAAGCTGAACAAGGTGATAAGTTACAAGCTCAAGCCGATGGCCTAAACCAGAATCTAACTAAAGCAGTTGAAATGTTACAGGGCGAAGAACAAAGCGATTGGTCGATGTTCTTATATAGCCTTTTAATCATTCTTCGTGAAGGTTTAGAAGCGTTATTGATTGTTGCAGCTATCGTGACTTACTTAATTAAAAATAATCACCAAGATAAACTGCCGGTTATTCGTCAGTCTGTTTATGTGGCGCTAATTGCCAGTGTGGTTACCGCATTTATCTTCCAACTTATCTTTGAAAACTCGGGTCAAAACCGCGAATTACTCGAAGGCTTTACGATGATTTTTGCCGTCGTCATGCTCTTTATGATGAGTTACTGGTTATTGTCGAAAGTCGAAGCACAAAACTGGAAACGTTATTTAGAAGGTAAACTGTCTACTGCTCTTACTACTGGCTCACTCATTGGCCTATGGCTTACCAGCTTCTTAGCCGTATATCGTGAAGGGGCGGAAACGGTATTGTTCTATTATGCCCTTGTAGGTGATGCGAAAAGTGCGGTCAGTTTTATCTACCTTTTCGCAGGTATCATTGTCGGTGCAATTATTCTTACCATTTGCTACTTCGTGATGCGTTATACCGTGGTGAAATTACCGCTTAAACCATTCTTTATGTTCACGGGTTCTTTCATGTATTTAATGGCCTTTGTATTCGCCGGTAAATCTGTTTTAGAACTCATTGAAGGCAAACTTTTCGAGCCAACGCTGATTAGCGGTGTGCCTGAAATTTCGTGGTTAGGTATTTATCCTTATATGGAAACCCTAATCCCACAAGCAATCTTACTCATCGCAGCCGTATTTGCTCTGTTTATTATGAAATATCAAAGCAAAAAAGCCGCGTAATACCCAACAATCCTTTAGGAGAAAAACAATGAAAAAAGCACTTTTAGCAACAGCATTATTTGCGGGTATTTTTACCGCGTCTACTGCAAACGCATTCCAAGAGTATCCAATCGGTGAAGCGGTAACCATGAATGAAATGGAAATTGCAGCGGTTTATCTCAAACCAATCGATATGGAACCACGTGGCATGGGTTTACCTGCGGCGAAATCAGATATCCACTTAGAAGCGGACATCCATGCAGTAAAAGGTAACAAAAATGGCTTTGGTGATGGTGAATGGATGCCTTACTTAACCATCAACTACACTTTAGTGAATACCGATACTGGTGAAAAACAAGAAGGTACTTTCATGCCAATGGTAGCAGGTGACGGTCCTCACTATGGTGCAAACGTGAAAATGATGGGCGTGGGTAACTATAAATTAACTTACCACATCGATCCTCCATCAAAAGCAGGCATGCACCGTCATACCGACTCTGAAACAGGTGTTGGTCGTTGGTGGAAACCATTTGATGTAAGCTATGAATTCAAATTCACTGGCATCAAATAATCTCAGGTAAATATTGATTTTACCGACTTGCCTTCCCCTGTTTGTCAGGGGAAGGCAATAGCATTTCATTTAACCTTAAAATATCGTCTGTTTTATCCTATTAAATGGTCAAACTATGAATTATTTTTTTACTTTTCTGCTTCAAGCACTTTTACCTTTTTCATTATTGCTCGGTGTTTATCACAGTAAACAATCCTCTGTAAGTGCAAAAAAAATAATTTGGCTTAGCCTATTCGCTTTTATTGCCGGTATCGTACTGCGCCTTAGTTTACCTGCGGGACAAATAACCAATTTAATCGTCAATGCGGTAATATTGGTGCTATTGATTATCTTTGCCTTATGTTTAATTTTCGGCAAAGGTCGCTTACCTGCCTTTTGGCAAACTGTATTAATGCTCATCGCTGGAAGCTTCTGGGCAAAAGATCCCAACATTACCGCTCTCGTTTCTACAGATGTCATCAACACGGACTCAATCCTGCACATAAGTGCGGTCATTTTTGCCTTTGTTTTTTGTTTATGCTTACAAGGTTGGAGCGATTTACTTTTAAAACAAGCGGGAAAAACACAACAAAAATCGACCGTACTTTTAAAAGGTGTGATGAGCCTTCTCTTAATTTGCTTACTGATTCCACTTATTGGCGAACTCTTATTAATTTTAATGAAACTTCAAGTGCTTGAACTCACCAAACTACGTTTAAGCTTTGTTGCAAAATCAGGCGAAATCACTCGCTGGTTAAATTACATCTGTGCAGCCTTACTCTTCGTTGTACTAGCCATCTTCTACGGCAAAATTCATTTATCACGCAAGCAACAAGTTATTAATGCGACACAAGAACCCATTGAAAAACGCCAAAAATTAGCCGCATTGCGTACCTCCTCTCGCTTACTTGGGTGGGGCTATTTGGCCTTAGCAATTATTTTTGCTACACAGATTTATTGGGAGCAAATTGCTTCTCGTCCACCACAACTTTCAGAAGCTATTCCTCTGACCTTAGATGAAAAGCAACAAGTCCATATTCCAATTGAACAAGTAAAAGACGGTAAATTACATCGTTTTGTCTGGATTGCTGATGACGGTAAAGCCGTACGTTTCTTTGTCATTAATCGTCAACCAGATAAATTAAGTCTAGCTGCGGTATTTGATGCCTGCTTGCTTTGTGGTGACCAAGGTTATGTGATGGAAGGTAACCAAGTCGTTTGTGTGGGCTGCGGCGTACATATGTTTATTCCATCTATTGGTAAACCGGGTGGCTGTAATCCTGTGCCGATTGAAGATTGGCAACAAACTGAGACTGAAATTCTCATTAATCGGAACAGCTTAGAAGAAGGATTAAATTTATTTAGCACGATTGTTGAAATCGATGTAAAAGATCCGATTAGTGGCGCTCAAATGAAAAACACTAAAACGGAACACAAATATAATTACGAAGGTAAAACTTACTTCTTTGAAAGTGAGAAAAATCTTGATTTATTCCGTGATAACCCTGAAAAGTATTTAGGTAAGGGGGAATAATGCTAGCAAGAATGTTATTTCAATCTTGGCGTTTCAGCATTAAACGTAAACTGTTGGCTGTGATTACTATTTTCTTAGCGGCTGGCTTAGTCTCTGCGCTCTTGGCGGTATCCATTGATATTGGCGATAAAATGGCAAAAGAGCTCAAGTCTTACGGAGCCAATATTTTAGTTGAGCCTGCAAGTAATGCGGCTTTGCCTGATGAGCTCAGTCATAATACAGATTTAAGTAGCCAAGATTTCCTCGATGAAAAAGAACTGCCGAATATTAAAGATATTTTCTGGCGAAATAATATCGTGGGTTTTGCCCCCTTATTAAGTGCAGATGTAAAAGCGGAAACGCTTTCCACAAACACTCACGATAAATCAACTGCACTTGGACAAATTAATGTGTTAGGTACGTTTTTCGATCACAACATCCCTGTACCCGATGAAGATGATTACCACACCGGACAAAAAATCATTAGTCCTTATTGGCATGTGCAAGGGGAATGGGTCAACGATCTTGAAACACCTGAAGGAGAATTTATTCCTGCATTGATTGGTGAGCAATTGGCTCAGCGAACTGGCTTAAAACAAGGTGATAAAATCCAGCTTCGCTATCAAAATAATGAGCTAGATAATCAAAGTGCGGTTGAAATTACCGGTATTTTATCCACGGGTGGGACTGAAGATAATCAATTAGTCATGCCGCTCAACGCTGTGCAAAAATTACTGGGCTTAGAAGGAAAAATTCAATCAGTTAAAGTCTCTGCGCTGACCGTGCCTGAAAATGACCTTTCTCGTAAGGCTCGTGCCAATACCGATGCATTGGATGCGGAAGAGTACGATCGTTGGTATTGTACGGCTTATGTCTCGTCTATTTCACACCAATTAGAAGAAGCTATCTCAGGCGCTATTGTTCGCCCAATTTGGCAGGTTGCGGCTTCAGAAGGTGTTGTCATTGGTAAAATCCAGTTATTGCTTGCTGTCGTGACCCTTGCCGCTTTAATCGCGGCAGCTATGGGGATTGCCTCATTAATGAGTACAGGGATCATTGAGCGTTCAAAAGAAATTGGTTTAATGAAAGCGTTAGGCGCATACCAATGGCAAATCGCGTTATTGTTTTATTGCGAAGCCATTATTAGTGCCTTAATTGGTGGCTCGCTTGGTTGTATTGCAGGTTGGGGCTTAGCAAGATTTATTGGTTCGGCTCTATTTGGTGTTCCGCTAAGTTTTGCTTGGATTGTAATCCCTTGCGTATTAATGCTGTCTATTTTAATTGCTGTAGTGGGTACTTGGTTCCCTGCTCATCGTATTGCCAAACTTTACCCTGTGGAGGTGCTCTATGGCCGCCAATAAAAGTATGTTTTGGCGTTTAATCTTCCAAGCATTACGCCTACGTTTACAACGAGTATTTATTATCTTCTCCGCCCTGACTGTTGGTGCGTCCATTGTGACGGCAATGGCTGCGGTCTATTTCGATATTAATACCAAAATGAGTCAAGAGCTCCGTACTTTCGGGGCAAACTTTTACATCGGTGCAGCCAATGGTGGATTGATGAAGGAACGCCAATTAAAGCAAATTCTGCACAATGCACCGGATAATTTCATTACCGCTGCCAGTCCTTATTTATATGGTGTTGCGCGAAGTGATTTAGAAAAAATCGTGATTATGGGCGTCTGGTTTGAAGATATGCATGTGCTTGCACCTTATTGGCAAATTACCGGCTCAGCTATTAATGTGAATTTTGATGACCGCAATGCCATGATTGGTAAAACCTTAGCGGAACGCCTTAATTTAGGTGTTGGAAGTAAATTAACTCTGTCTAAAAATGCGGTCGAAAAACATGAATTCACGATAAAAGGTATTGTTGAGGCAGGTGATGCCACTGACAACATGCTGATCGTGAATTTAGAGTTTGCCCAAAATTGGTTGGATAAAGAAGGATTAGCAAACAACGCCTTGCTCAATGTAAAAAATGAACAAGGTAATGTCGCACAATTTGCCCAAGACATTATGCAACATCAACCTGATCTGACTGCACGACCGATTCGAAAAGTCTCCGCTTCTGAAGGGCAGATTTTAGATAAAATCAAAGGATTGATGGGGTTAATCTCATTGGTCATTTTGATTCTCGCCACCCTATGTGTGAACACCACGTTGATTGCGATTGTTGGTGAGCGAGCAAAAGAATTTGCACTACAAAAAGCCTTAGGTGCCAAACAAAGTGACATCATTAAACAGATTAGTACCGAGATTCTCATCATAGCACTTTGTGCAATTGTCGCGGGCCTGATTCTCGGCTACATCTTGGCACAATTACTTGGATTAACCGTATTTAAATCTTACATTGATATGCGTCTACCGGTTATTCCAATTACTATCGTCTTATCGTTATTGGTTGCCTTTATTGCGGTGATTGTACCAACCAAACGAGCTTTAAATATCCAAACCGCAAATGTATTAAAAGGGGAATAAAATGAGTGAATTTGTAATTGAAACGCAACATTTATATAAACGATTCGGGCAAGTCACCGCTTTAGAAGATATTAATATTAAAATTCGCCAAGGTGAATTTATTGCGATAATGGGTGCATCAGGTTCCGGTAAAACAACGCTGATGAATATTCTGACCGGCTTAGATACGGCTAGTGAAGGTAAAGTCATTCTAGATGGTGTCGATGCGGCACAATTGGATGAAATCGGTCGTCAGCGTTTTCGTGCAGAAAAAATTGGTTTAGTCTTCCAACAATTCCATTTGATCCCTTATTTGACCGCACTTGAAAATGTGATGCTCGCACAGCACTATCACAGTGTGATTGATGAAGCAGCGGCTAAAGCAGTACTCGAACAAGTAGGATTGGGTCATCGTATAGATCACCGTCCAAGCCAACTTTCTGGGGGGGAACAACAACGGGTATGTATTGCTCGCGCGTTGGTGAACCAACCACCAGTCATTTTTGCCGATGAACCAACAGGTAACCTCGACGAAAAAAATGAAGCGCTTGTATTGGATTTACTACAAGAATTAAATCGCCAAGGGAGAACCATTGTGATGGTGACACACAATCCAGAATTGGGCGAATTAACCGATCGTGTTATTTATCTCCATCACGGAAAATTTGTAAAAGAGGAAATTCATGAAAAATAAATTCGTCAAACTACTTGCCATAAGTGCGGTCATTTTTGGCAGCGTTTCTTGTAAAGATGAAGTCGCTGCAATTGGTCAAAAAGCACCAGACATCGCTGCCTATGATTTACAAGGTAAAGAAGTGAAACTTGATGATTGGAAAGGCACTCGCTTACTGACATTCTGGTCTGAAACCTGTGGACGATGTGTCGCAGAATTAAAAGAATTCGAAAAATTGGCCGCAGCTAATCCAGATAAAGTTCAACTTATCGCCATTAATGTGGATGGAGATAAAGTGGATACCAAAGCCGTGGTTGCCAAACGTCAGCTTACGTTACCGGTTATCAAAGATCAATTAAAAATTACTGCTGAACGCTATCAGCTTATCGGCACGCCAACAAGTTTTGTGATTACACCTGAAGGTAATATTCAGGCTAAATATGAAGGCGCAATTCCCGCAGAAGATTTAGATAAATTATTTAAAGGCTAGCCAAAATGAAAAAACGAATTTACTTATTCTCTACACTTTTACCCGTTTTAGGCTTTTTATTTGCCCCTCCTGCCCTTTCTGCTGAAGCTGACTTAGTGAAAGCAGAAAAGGTATATAAACGCTCTTGTGCAACTTGTCATGGGAAACAAGGCGAAAAACCAGCAATGGGTGAATCCAAAATTATTAATCAATTAAAACCAGAAGAAATTTCAACCGCACTTTCAGAACGAAAAGCAGGAAATATTCCTAGTGCAGGAAGTCCGGCAAAACAACGTTTAAGTGAACAAGATATTCATAATTTAAGTGAATATATTCAAACACTAAAATAGTTTTTGAATTTTTTTTAAACTAATTCTAAAATATACGGTCTTAGAAGGGGCTTAGTTTTACAAGCTAAGAAATTTTTTATATATCAATAAAGGATTGTTTATGAACAAATTTACTAAAATCAGTGCAACTGCATTATTTGCATTATTCTTAACTGCTTGTGATAAACCAGCAGATAAACCAGCTCCAGCAAAAACTGAAACAACTCAGCCAGCACCAGAAGCTAAACAAGAAGCAGCAAAACCTGCTGAAGCAACGCCTGCTCAAGAACAAGCTGACTACAACAAATTACTTGAATGGAATGCAAGCCAAGCTCAAGCTCAAATGGCTGCACAACAAAAACTTCAATCTGATTTAACTGCTGCGGTTCAAGCAAAAGATGAGAAGAAAATTGAAGAAGCAATCAAAACTTTCAACAAAACTGTTGAAGATACTATCGCAAGCTTAGATAAATTAGAAGTTGCTTCACCTTCAGTGAAAAGCATCAAAGATCAAAATAAAGAAGTACTTGCATTATCAAGTGAATTATTAGTTGATCAATTAAACTTAGCAACTAAAGCACCAACTGAAGAACAAACTAAAGCTTATCAAGCTAAAGTTGAAAAACTACAAGCTGCAGTAGCTAAATTACAAAAAGACGGTGCTGATTTAGCACAAAAATTTGCACCTGCTGCTCCAGCTGCAAAATAATTAATCATTGAAGATGAAAAAACCTTACTGTAACAAGTAAGGTTTTTTTTATTTTCCTATTTTAGTATTCTGCTTTTCAACACATCCACAAATCGTTCTGTCGCCCCTTCCCAACGATCTAAATATAGCGCTGGCTCAATCAACTCTAATTCATTCAATAAAAATGCATTGTTAATAATCGTTCCATCTACGCGGGCATAAACAGGCATTTCAGGCAATTTATGTAAAACATGACGAGCGGTTTCAATGATATGGCTATCAACCTCAACAGGGATAATTTCAACTTTATATTGTGAATTCGCTCGCCATTCATTTTGAGGTGGCTGTCGGCGAATAGCATGACTAAATACACCATTGAAAAAAATCAAACTAGTTTCACCATTTGTTGCCACTTCAGGAATAAACGGCTGTAGCACAACTTGCTCACCATACGCAGAAAGATTAGGTAACGCTTCACCTTGTTTGAGTTTTGTCACTAAATTACCGCTCTGCCCTACAGCAGGTTTAATCACAAATTCAGGCCAATCTTGGCTTTCAAGTGCGGTCAAAATTTCAGATGTTTTTGGTGAACAAATAAGGGTTGGGATAACATTGACACCCCAATTCTGTAAATCACATAGATAGCCTTTATGACTATTCCACAACATTAATTCCGCAGGATTGATGAACGCATTCTTATGCTGTTTAATCCATTGAGTAAATTCATCATAAAAATTTGCATAATCCCATGCGGCTAAAGGCAGAATAAAATGGCTCTGTAATGTTTCTTGCCAAGGTAAAAATTGAGTAGGAATACCTTGATCAGAAAGTTGTGTTTGAACAGGAATAAGATTTTGAGGAGCCGAAGGATAAGTTTTGCAAGTGGTGATTGTAAGCATAGTAAATAATAACGGATTTAAACATAAAGAAGATGCGCCAATCATCAAACTGGCGCATCGATTTCAATAATTATTTTACTTGAGCAAAATATTTTTCAAGACGACCTTTGTTCGTCATAGATTTTTTCTCAAGGTCTTTCACCACTTTCTCTGCTTGTTCTTTGTTTGATAGATTATCACCCACTTGAATCACACCATTCATATTCATTGAACGGTGTACTGGGCAAGTATAAACATAAACACCTTCTTTATCTAAAGTGATCGTGAGTTCCTGATCTTCTTCAGATTGGAATTTTTGTGCACCTTCAGGAATCGCTTTACTGTGTACAAAGTGGCTTTTATTTTCCGGACGAAATGTCACTGTATCACCCGGTTGTACTTTTAAATAACCCGGTTCAAAAACCATTGAGCCTTCACTGTTTGAATTCAACATTTTGATGTCATGATGAGCGGCTTGAGCAGCAAAACTTAAACCTAATAATGCTGCAAGTGCGATTTTCTTCATTTTCATTTCCTTCTAAGAATGTGCTGATTTACGTTGTGGACGAACCACCGGCAAACCTGCGCTACATTGTAATAATTCAACGTTTACACGATATAAACGATTAATGGTTTCAACTTGTAAAACATGATGCGCATCGCCCACGCCTTGCACTTTACCTTCACCAAGTAAAATCAACTCATCTGAAAATTGAGCGGCAAGACTTAAATCATGTAATACCATTATAGTAATCAGATTTTTCTGTTTCGTATAGGTGTAAACTTCTTCTAATAGATTAAGCTGATGATGCATATCTAACGCACTCACCGGCTCGTCTAACATTAAAATCTGTGGCTCACGTAATAAAACCTGGGCAAACATCACCATTTGACGCTGTCCACCACTGAGATTCAGAATATCACGATGGGCTAAATGACCAATGCCTAATTGTGCCATAATACTTGCTGCTTCAGTGAGAAGCTCATCGCTTACTCGCATCGTTAGACTATCCATTCGTCCCAAAAGGACAACTTCAAGTGCGGTCAAGCTTGCATCTACTCGGCTATCTTGAGGCATATAACCAATTGGTTTACGCCAATCTGCTAACTTCGTCCGTTCTAGCTGTTTGCCTTGATAGGTAATCATTCCTTCATGTGGTAATTCACCAAAAATGGTTTTCAGCATGGAGGATTTTCCCGTGCCGTTTGGCCCAAGCACCGTGTAAACTTTACCTTCTTCAAAACGGACATTAATGTGATCAGCAACGGTGAGATCACCTCGTTTTACCGTAAGATTCTTTAATTCTAACATTATTGTCCCCTCTTGTTATTTAAAATAATCCAAAAGAAGAAAGGCACCCCAATAAACGAGGTAACAATCCCTACTGGGAATAATGCACCAGGGATAATAACTTTGGATAATACCGAAGAAAGGGATAAGAATGCTGCACCGACTAACATTGCGCCCGGTAAGAAGAAACGTTGATCTTCACCAAGTAACATTCGAGCAACATGTGGTGCAACTAAGCCGATAAAGCCAATCACGCCAACGAAACTAATTGCTGTCGCCGTCATCATTGCGACAAGAACTAATACCTTGATACGTAATACTTGCAAATTGATACCAAGACTTGCTGCACGATCTTCACCTAAACGAAGTGCGGTCAATTTCCAAAGCTCTTTTGAAAGTAATGCTACGCATATCGTTGTCACAACAGTAATGATGACTAAGCTTTGCCACGTGGCTTTATTTAAGCTACCAAATAGCCAAAACAGAATTTGCTGCGAGACTTCGGGAGCCGAAATAAATTGTACTAATGAGAGTAAGGATTGGAAAATAAAGAGCAATGCAATCCCTACCAGTACGAGCATTTCAGAATTAAAACGACGTTTAGACGCGAACAAGAAAAGAATCCCTGACGCAAGCATGGTCATGACAAACGCACCAATTGGCACTGCAATTTGTACCGGTAAACCAAAACTTCCGAAAGCAATCACAACAGAAGCCCCAAAACCTGCTGCTGCAGCGAGTCCTAATGTATAAGGACTTGCCATAGGGTTATTTAATAAGGTTTGGATCTCTGCCCCACCTACAGCCAATGTTGCCCCGACTACAAGCGCCATCAATGCCATCGGTAAACGTAAATTATGCACAATATTGTTAGTCATTTTATCGACTTCACCGATGCCGAATAACGCATTCACAACTTCCGATACCGATAACATCGCAGGGCCTGTCATCACGTCGAGAATAAGACTGATCACACCAATCACAAGAAAAGATAAAATAACAAACCAGCGTTTGCGTTCAAGCTTACGCTGGTTAGCCACAATATCTGCTACAACAGAATTGTTTTTCATTGATTAACGTTTCCTTTATTTGGTTTCAGGGAAAAGATAAATCGTACCTTCCGGGGTAACCGGTAAGTAGTTTTTATAGAAGTTTAAGTAAGTTTGTTGCGGATCTAAATCTTTAAACAGATCAGGATAAGCGGCTTTAGCTACAAACTGAACTGAAGCACTGTCTGATAGAGTACGAGAGTTCGCATGATAGGCTGCGTAAACACGGTTGTTTTTCACTGCCGGTAATTCAGCCCAACCTGCACGATGTTTAAATGCGTTTAAACGACGTTCTGCTTCTGCTTTTTCAATACCAAAGCCCATTACCATACCGTCTTGATTTTTCTTCAATTCAGTTTCACGGCCTGTAATAATAATCGCATCCGGTTTCGCGGCTAATACTTTTTCAGCAGCTAATGTACCCCATTTACCAATTTCTGCAGGAGCAACGTTTTCTGCGCCTACAAGGCTAATCATAGAGCCCCACATGCTTGAGAAGAATGTCATCCCTTGTTCAGCTGGGCCACCACGACCAAACTCGACATACACTTTTGGTTGTTTTGCTAATTTCGCATTTTTAATCGTCGTTTGAATATGTTCTACAATGTCCTTGTATTCTTTAGCCATTTTCGCGGCACGATCTTTCTGCCCCGTCAATTGACCAATAATTTCCGTTGATTTGATGTGTTTATCTAAGGTTTGAGCGTTGTAATCTAATACGACAATTGGAATACCCGCTTCATTGATAGCATCTAAATCAGATCCTAGCATTTCGTACTGCCAATCTGCTAAGACTAAAAGATCAGGTTTTAATGAAAGCACTTTTTCCACAGAGAACGTGCCTTCCTCTACTTCACCCACATCATCTAATTGATTTAATTTTGGCACCGCCTTGCTGAATAACTCCCAGCTTGCAGGTGCCCAAGAAGACCATACTTTCTTAGAAAAACCGACAACGTTATCTAACGCTTTGTCACCACCAACTGCCATATAATCTTGGTAATAGAAACCAAGTACCACGCGTTTTGCCGGTAAATCTACTGTGACTTCACGATCAAGTATATCTTTTACTTTCACGGGATCAGCATTGGCAAAACCTGCACTTAAACCAAGAATAGTGGCAATCGCTAAAGTTGAAAAACGTCTTTTCATAAGAAAAATCTCCTGAGTAAAATTAAACAATTTAAATGATAATAATTATCGCCACGTATAGTAGCGAAAACGATTGCTAAATTCAACTCAGACGTTTAATTATTCTTCGTAAGCTTCGTCAGTTAATGTTTTTAAGAATGCCTCTAACGCATTAATCTCTTCATCTGTTAGCGGTTTGGCTTTTAAAACATCAGGATTAATGGTTTGAGCATATTCGGCTTTATCCCACGCTTTTCCTGTTTCAGGATTAATTTTACGATTAGGATTATTGAAACTGTCTTTAAATAGTAAAACGGTTTTTAAATCGCGGAAAACACCGTTATGCATATAAGGTGCAGTAACACCAATGTTACGCAAAGTTGGCACTTTAAATTTACCTTTTTGCTTTTCATCGCCTTTCACCATTGGATTATCCAATAGTCCATTATCCACATAATCAGCCGCAAGTTTATTCAACTTAATTAACGCTTGGTTACTTGGCACGCCGATATTGTAATAGCGATAATTCGTAAAGGTTTCTTTTGCTGAATTCGCTTCACTTGATTGGTGGCAGTTACTGCAGTTTGTTCGTGTTTTATCGAAAAATAATGCCTTACCTTCGGCTTCAAGTGCGGTCAATTCTGCTTCACCTTTTAGAGTGCGATCATATTTTGAAGAGAATTGCGCAAATAATTCATGCTTTTCGAACTCCGCAATGGCTTTTTCCATAATGGCATAGATTTTGTCGGTATCTGCCCAAATGCTTTCACCATAAATATCCGTAATTGCCTTGTAATAAATTGAATTCGCTTTTAAACGTTCGACAATCGATTTTTTATCTGGCATGCCCATTTCTACAGGATTAACCGGTGGACCACCTGCTTGCTCCGCTAAATCTTTTGCACGACCATCCCAGAATTGTCCCCCCACATAATCTTGAATTTTTTCATCAAAATGAAAATCTGGTGAAAACATCGCATAAAGTGCCGTGTTGGCATTTCGATTGCCATGAAGATGCGGATTATCCCCCTCAGAGACCATTTGATTTGCCGAATTTTTACGTTGATCCACAAAGGCGGTACCCGGGTTGTGACAAGTTGAACAGCTTTGTGTTTTATTAAAAGAAAGCGATTTATCAAAAAACAGAACTTCGCCCAATCCTTGATAATTCAATTCTTTTTCCTGAGCTTGATCAGCTAAGGCATAATTGCTCTGCATCAAAGGTGCAAACAATAAAATAGAAAGCCATTTTTTTTGCATCGTGTTCTCCAAATATTCAAATTACAGATAAAAAATAATCCAACAAAGCTTTGTTGGATTATAAAAGGAAAATAATTTCCTACAAGCCGGTTGCCATCTTAATGCGATCAGCAAACATTCCAATGCTCACGCCAAAATAGTTTGATTTATTCCAATCTAAAATTGTGCGGTAGTTATTGGAGACCAAGAATGCACGCCCAACTTCTTTATCAGGACGAACTAACCAAAGATCTGCTTGCGAAAGTGCGGTCAATTTATCTTGTTCTTGTTGGCTGAAGCTCGCTAAGGTGATACCTTTAGACTGCCAGTCACTTAATGAACGAGCTTTGTTTTTCTCAATGCCTGAAAGTGATAAATCTAATGGTTGATTTAATGTGACTTCAACACCCCAAGGCAATTTGTCATCCCAACCTACAGTGTGAAGATAATTTGCAATTGAAGCAAACGCATCAAATTGGTTATTCCAGATATCCTTCACCCCATCATTATTACCATCTGCTGCATAATTCAAGAATGCACTTGGCATAAATTGAGTTTGTCCCATTGCGCCCGCCCAAGAGCCTAACATTCTGTGACGTTGAATATGATCACGTTCTAACATTTTCATCGCGTTCACGAATTCTTTACTGAATAAAGCTTCACGTCTGCCATCAAAGGCTAATGTGGCTAAAGCGGAAAGCACATCATAGCTACCTTGATAGTGACCAAAGCTACTTTCCATACCCCATAGGGCAAGGATATATTCCTGTTGAACACCATAACGTTGGCTTGCTTGTTGTAATGGCGCTTGCACTTCCCAATAACGCTCTTCGGCAATATCCACTTTATTTTGAGTCAGTACTTTATTCAGATAATTGGTTGTGCCGTTTGGATTGGGTAACTGTGGTTGATCTGAATTACGCTTGCTTCTACCCGCTTGCGCACGGTCCAAATCCACCGCCTTTTGCATATATTGAATATTATTTTGAGCATTCAATACAGAGGCAGACACACCCTCAGTTGCCGCTTTACCTTTTAAGAACTGCACGTAATCATTAAAGTTATCTAAGGTTCTAGGCTTGCTGTAAACAGCGTTACTACTTACCGATGGAATACTTTTTGTTGATGATGTTGTTGTACTGCTTGAACAACCCACTAATAAAAGTGCGGTCGATAACGCAGTCATTTTTAACGTTGAGATTAAATTCATTTCTTTTCCTTTTTTAATTATCAAAATATCGCATTATTTGCGTAAAAATTGGTTATAAACAGCTTTCAATAATGAGGTTGGTAATAAGCGAGAACCTGAACGCAAGGCAAAGGTGAATAGGCCAGAAAATAAGCCTTGAATACCTAAGCGGTGCTTCAATTTAAATAAACGCCATTCTGCCTTGGCTTGGTTTAAACCACGACGACGCCCTACCATACCATTGCCTACGCGGGCATAAACTAAAATATCCGGCAAGTTTGCCACTTTTTGACCTTGTGCCACAAGCTTAATCCACAGGTAATAATCTTCCTGTAAATCTTCATATCCACCACAATTAATGACCGCACTTTTTTGATATGCCACCGTCATGTGATTGAAAGGACAACGTTTTTGCGTAAATTTAACGATATCTTGTGCATCAGTCGGTACATTACGATATGCCACGATGTCTTGAATATTTTCGCCAAACTCAGCAATCTGCCCACCGAAAATAATCGTATCCGGATGTTGCTCAATAAACGCCACTTGCTTCGCAAAACGCTCAGGCACACAAATATCATCGGTGTCCATACGGAAGACCCAATCGTGAGAACAATGTTTTAATCCTTCATTGAGCGCTTTACCTAAGCCTAAGTTCTTTGGCAACTTCACTAAGTTTAAGGGTAATTTGGTTTCGAATTCAGAAACCACGGCTTCCAATTCTGGCGTTACCGCACCATCAAACACCAACACAATCTCATCTGCAGGATGAGTTTGAGCCACTAAACTTTCAAAACATTCTCTTAAATATTGTGGATTTTCCTTAATGTATAAGGACATTAAAACTGAAAATTTCATATTTCTCTATCTAATAAGTTATCTACATAAACCGTTTCAAATTAATTGCCAATTTAGGTGAAATTAAAACCACAAAGGCAATGACTAGCTGCTTAATACTTTTCGTTAATTTAAAAATCTCAAAATAGTAAAAAGCGGCTTTACGGGATAAATTCATTATATGTGGGTAAGCCAACATATATTGTGCGTTGATGGCAAAATTCTTTTCTTGCTCTGCCGTTTTCACATAATTTTCACGGATATAATCAATCGCTTTTTGCGTATTAGTCGTATCCGTTGATACGCTAGAACGCTTAGTATGGAAGGTACAATAAGTTAATGGTTCTGCTACTTTGTACGCTTTAAACGTTGGATCTTGTACAAGCTTCAGCAAGAAATCATAGTCTTCCAATGAACGAAGTGCGGTCGATAATCCACCAATTTTTAAAAACAGATCTTTTTTCACCCCAATCATCGGCATACCACCGATTTTATTCGCCAGTAAAATTCGCTCTACGCTAATCTCTTGCGGCTCAATCGGGTTGGTCACATAGCTAAAACCTTCATTCACCATTTCACATTTGGCTGGATGGTAAACAAAGTTGACATCAGCATGCTCAGCAATCACATCGGCTAATTTCTGACATTTATCATTTGCAAAACGATCGTCATCATCAAGAAACAATAACCACTCATTATCCGCATTTCTTGCCCCGATATTACGGCTTTCTGCGGCACCTTGGTTGGTTTCGTTACGAATCACTTTAACTGCAAATGGATAAGATTGTGTCACTTCAACAGGTTCTTTCGAGCAATCATCCACAATCACCACATCAAAATTATAAGTGGTTTGCTTGGTTAAACTTTCCAATAACGCAGGAATTTCTTCTTTTCTATTATAAGAAGGCACGATGATACTAAACATCTTTCGGCTCCTTTTGTTTAAATAAAATAAGCTGTTTACCGTGAGTGCCAAAAAGCGATAAGAACATCAACATCACGAACATAATGCCAGGGAAAGCAAAGGTGTCTGCTTTGATATTACAGAATGCTAAAATCACAAAGGCAGAAAGGATAAATTTCCAGCTGCCATCAAACCAGTTTAAGGCGACTTTGCGTACAAAATAGAATGTCACGGCAAAACACACTAAAGCATAAGACACACCACCATAAAGAATTTGGCGTAAGAAACCAGAGTCCGTATGCCCATAATAACGGCCAACTTCTAACTCACCTGTCATGTACATGCCATCGCCATAAATGAATTGCTTGAGTGTTGGCATAAAGAGGTGGTTTTTCATCAAGGTATCTGTTGACGAACTGACAAATCCTGCACCATGTAATAAATTAATCACGGGCTCTAAAGCATGTGCTACATAAGGATTTTCAGGTAAGAAATAGGCCAGTAATAATACCAAAACAGCAAATGCAATGAGTGATGGAACATAACGCCATTTGAAATACACTAAAATGCTCACAACCGATAACAGAAGGAATGTACGCCCTGAAATTAATCCGATACATAACATTAAAAATACCAGAATACTTGGAAGCGTATTATGTTTAGCGTTATAAGCCAGTAAGAAATGCAACAGCATTAAATAGAATAAACTCAACTGGAAAAAGGCAGTTGCAGTGATGTTATATAAGCGATACTCCTGCTCTGAACCATAAAAACGTGCGGGCAACACCGCATTGGTCGAAAGCAAGAAATCAATCATAAATGATGCACCGAGTAAGCCAATCACGCCCACTGCAAACTGTACTACTACACCGAGTTGTAAATCACGAACGACTTTCTGTTGACCATTTACATTGGCATAGAAGGCATTATAAAGTCCCACACCAAAGATAAATAAAATCAGCTCTTTCACATACATGGTGATGACAGAAAAATCTCGCGTACCGTTAACTAAAAGCGGAATCACACTAAATGCAATCAGCCCAATGATAACGGCTAAACTATCCACTGGCACGGTAATACCTTGTGGTTTCTGCTTTTTAAGATACTGATAAGCCAATACAGCCAATGCCGCTAAACCAGCGACGAATGACATTCGTACGACATGAAACAGCCAAGGATCGTAAAGATAAAAAAGATTAAAAAGTGCGGTCATTTTTACGTTATTTTCCTAAATTCTTTTTCACTGCTAAGATTTTTTTGAGTGGATATTTAATTAATTTCTTCACTAAATTATTAGATTTTGAACCACGAATCGCTTCCAAATTACTCACTAATTGTGGATTTTCAATGGCCATAAGTGGACGAACCACATTGTTATTAATCTGGAATTGAGTTTCAAATAATAAGAAATCATCAGCAAGCCAAAACGGTTTTTCTTGTTCGAGTTGTTTCAAAAATGCACGTGCCGCTGATTTTTTGATTAAGTATGCCACCGTACCTGCAAAATAACTTTTATATGGATAAGCCACGGTGACATCACCAATAGTTTGGCGTAAAAATGAAAAAGTGGTTGGATAATTAATCTCTAATTCCACATCATTAAATTCAGCAATTTTTGACTGCCCGATTAATACAATATCCGCATCACATTTTTCGGTTAAGAGTGCGGTTGTGTTTGGCGATAAATTAGCATTAAATAACGCATCATCTTCACAAACTAAAGCATAGTCATTTTCCGTCACATTTTGATCTTCTACGATCTGGCGATAAACCGCTAAATGACTCAATGTACAACCAATTTCGCCTTTTGTGACGTTGCGTCCATAATGCTGTTCAAACTTCGTTGGATTGAACACTTCTGCCAATTCTTCCCATTCTTTTTGCATGGTATTAATGGCTGAAAATACAGTAAAATCGGCGGTATCAGGTTGAGCAAAAAACAGCTCACGACGCTGAACATCTTTATCTAGTGAAATCAAATATTTATTCATAATTATCTCAATTTAGTTTTTGCGTTATTTTGATTGCAACAAACGAAAATAGTTGCAAATTATACTAAAGAAATAGTCTGTTGGCATTGCTTTTAGCTCAGAGACAAAAAACAACAAAAAAATAACCGCACTTTAATTGCTTAAAGCGCGGTTAATCCTAAATATGTTTTTCTTTCAATTAGAAAATTGAAACTGCTAAACCAACTACAACACTTAAAGAAAGTACTACTGTTAGCATCGCGTAACCAAAATCACCCATTTTAATTTCCCACTTGTTTAGTTAAAGATAACCCATTCTAACAATAAAGTACGTTTTTTCAAAAATTTTTTATAATTTGCTTAACCTATTTGGCGACAGTCTTTATAATGGGAAAAATTCTCTAGAGGCAAAATTATGGCAACAATTAAAGATGTCGCGAAAATGGCTGGTGTTTCAACCACCACAGTTTCCCATGTAATTAATAAAACCCGTTTTGTAGCAAAGGAAACCGAAGAGGCGGTGATGCAAGCCATTAAAAGCTTGAAATACTCACCAAGTGCTGTTGCGCGTAGTTTGAAAGTCAATACGACAAAATCTATTGGGATGATTGTTACCACCAGTGAATCTCCTTATTTTGCTGAAATCATTCATGCCGTTGAAGATCATTGTTATCGTCAAGGCTATTCACTTTTTTTGTGTAATACACAAAATGATCCTGAAAAAATTAAAAATCACGTTGAAATGCTCGCCAAAAAACGCGTAGATGGTTTATTGGTGATGTGTTCTGAATATACGCAACATTCACTTGATGTGCTTTCAGGTTTCTCTTCCGTGCCTATGGTGGTGATGGATTGGGGTCCAAATGCTGATACCGATATTATTGAAGATAACAGCTTTACGGGCGGTTATATTGCTACTAAGCACTTAATTGATTGTGGTCATAAAGCTATCGGTCTTATTGCGGGGGAATTGGATAAAACTACTGCAAGAACCCGTTACGAAGGTTTTGTGAAAGCCATGAATGAAGCCAATCTGCCAATTCATGAAAATTGGATTATGGAAGGTTTCTTTGAGCCAGAAGACGGTTACGAGTGCATGAACAAGATCCTTTCACAAGACAGCCTACCGACTGCCGTATTCTGTTGTAATGACGTGATGGCATTAGGTGCAATTTCTGCCATTACAGAAAAAGGCTTACGCGTGCCTGATGATATTTCGATTATTGGCTATGACAATATTCACTCATCACGTTTCTATGCACCGCCACTCACAACGATTCACCAATCGAAGTCGCGTTTAGGCGCACAGGCAGTGAATCTCTTATTTGAACGTATTGCGAATAAAGATAACGACAATCACGAAAAACATCGTATTGCGATCCATCCAGAATTAGTACTACGAAAATCAGTTCGTACACTTGCATAAACATTAAATTTTTTGACCGCACTTTGAATTTTATCTAAAAAAGTGCGGTCATTTTTCTACTTATTTTCAGCTTTTTTGATTTAATGCAAGTTTTCGACGTATAGCATTTGATCCCGATACATATTTTTGGTTATATCTCTCCTGGTTTTATTTTATTTTTTCTTTATCGGAGTTCATATGACTGATGAGTATCGCACTCTCCGCCATAATATTAATATGTTAGGGCGTTTTCTTGGAGAAACCATTAATGATGCACAAGGCGAAGACATTCTTACCTTAATTGAAAATGTTCGCCAATTGTCCAAACAATCTCGATCGGGTGATAGCCAAGCACGTAAAACATTGTTAGATACCCTTTCCACCATTTCTAACGAAAACATTATTCCCGTTGCGCGTGCATTCAGCCATTTTCTTAATCTGACGAATATCGCTGAACAATACCAAACGGTCTCTCGCCAACATAAAGATTTACAATCTTCTAATCGTTCATTAAGTGCTTTATTTCAACGTTTAAAAGCACAAAATGCCTCAAAAGAAGAGGTTTATAAAACTGTTGAAAACTTACTCATTGAGCTTGTATTAACTGCACACCCAACCGAAACTACACGTCGTTCTTTAGTCCATAAACATGTTGAGATCAATAAATGCTTAAGCAAATTAGAGCATGATGACTTAACACCGAAAGAACGCGGCATTATTGAACGTCTGTTGCTTCGTTTAATTGCTGAAGCTTGGCATACCAATGAAATCCGTACTGTTCGCCCTACCCCATTCGATGAAGCAAAATGGGGCTATGCCATGATCGAAAATAGCCTATGGCAAGGAGTACCGGAATTCTTACGTCAACTAAATGAACATGCTCGTGAATTCTTAGGCTACGATTTACCTGTGGGCTTACGTCCTGTCAGAATTTCTTCTTGGATGGGCGGTGACCGTGATGGTAACCCATTTGTTACTTCAAAAATTACGCAACAAGTGCTCTATCTTGCTCGTTGGAAAGCGGCGGATTTATTCTTAAATGACATTAAATCCCTTGCCGATGAATTATCCATGGTGAAATGCACACCAGAATTTACCGCAAAATATGGTGAACATTTAGAACCTTATCGTTTTGTGGTCAAAGCGCTTCGTGCAAAACTTATCGCGACCCTTGATTACTTTGAAGATTGCATGGCAAATCGTCCGCCACGCGTAAGCCAAGCAGATATCATCATGGAAGATAATCAACTTTGGGAACCACTCTATGATTGCTATCAATCATTGATGGCATGCGGCATGCGGATTATTGCCAATGGATCCTTATTGGATATTTTGCATCGTATTCGCTGTTTTGGGGTTACCCTTTCACAAATGGATATCCGTCAAGAAAGTACGCGTCATACAGATGCGATTGCTGAAATTACCCGTTATCTTGGTATTGGAGATTATGCACAATGGAGCGAAGCAGAAAAACAATCTTTCTTGGTGCGTGAATTAAATTCTCGCCGTCCATTAATTCCAACCCATTGGGAGCCATCTGCAGAAACCCAAGAAATTTTAGAGACTTGCAAAGTCATTGCACAACAAAAACAAGGTGTAATTGCTTGCTATATTATTTCCATGGCAAGAAGCGCCTCTGATGTTCTTGCTGTGCATTTATTATTAAAAGAAGCGGGCGTGCCTTATCACATTCCTGTCGTGCCACTCTTTGAAACCTTAGATGACTTAGATGCCTCTGAAGGTGTCATGCGTCAATTGTTTAATATTGGTTGGTATCGTGGCGTAATTAACAATCACCAAATGGTGATGATTGGTTATTCTGACTCTGCTAAAGATGCGGGAATGATGGCAGCTTCATGGGCACAATATCGTGCACAAGAAGCATTAGTCAATTTAACCGAAGAACTGGGTATTGAACTCACTTTGTTCCATGGTCGTGGTGGTACAATCGGTCGTGGTGGCGCGCCTGCACATGCAGCATTACTTTCCCAACCTCCGCGCTCACTCAAAAATGGTTTACGTGTGACTGAACAAGGGGAAATGATCCGCTTTAAACTTGGTTTACCAGAAATTGCGGTTGAAACCTTTGATCTTTATGCCAGTGCTATTTTAGAAGCTAACTTACTTCCACCGCCAGAACCTAAAGCAGAATGGCGTACTGTGATGGATGAGCTTTCCGCTACTTCATGTGACATTTACCGTAGTGTTGTTCGTGGTGATAAAGACTTCGTGCCTTATTTCCGCAGTGCTACACCGGAACAAGAACTGTCTAAACTGCCACTCGGCTCTCGTCCTGCAAAACGTAATCCAAATGGTGGCGTAGAAAGCTTACGTGCCATTCCATGGATTTTTGCTTGGATGCAAAACCGCTTAATGCTACCGGCATGGCTTGGTGCGGGTGCGGCAATTCAAAAAATTGTAGATGAAGGCAAAGGTCATATTATTGAAGAAATGTGTAAAGCGTGGCCATTCTTCTCTACTCGTGTGGGCATGTTAGAAATGGTGTTCAGTAAAACCGATACTTGGCTTTCTGAGCAATATGATCATAACTTAGTGAAAAAAGAGCTTTGGTACTTAGGTGAAAATCTGCGTAACCAACTGAATGCAGATATTAAAACCGTGCTTTCGCTTTCTCACAAAGATGAATTAATGGCGGACTTGCCGTGGATCGCCGATTCTATTGCGTTACGTAATGTTTATACGGATCCACTCAATCTACTTCAAGTGGAATTGCTCCGTCGTTTCCGTGAATCGCCTGAAAACCCAAGCCCTGATGTCGAACAAGCCCTGATGATTACCATCACAGGTATTGCCGCAGGTATGCGAAATACGGGCTAGTTACGGCAACTAAAAATAAGTGCGGTCAAAAATAATGATAAATTTGACCGCACTTTTTGTTTTCTGTTTCTTGCGGTATCATACGCACAATTTACTTGATAAAGGAAAACCCAATGACAACTGATATTCAAAAACTTGATCCCGATGCAGCGATTGATCTTGCTTATGATATTTTCTTAGAAATGGCGGGGGAAAATCTCGATCCCGCTGATATTATGCTATTCAATCTGCAATTTGAAGATCGTGGTGCAGTCGAGTTTGTCGAAACTGCCGATGATTGGGAACAAGAAATTGGGGTGTTAATCGATCCTGACGCGTTTGCTGAAGTGTGGGTGGGTTTAGTGAATGAGAAAGATGAAATGGATGATGTGTTTGCAAAATTCTTAATTTCACACCGAGAAGAAGATCGTGAATTCCACGTTATTTGGAAAAAATAACTACCCTTCTCACACTATATCAATTTACAAACTAAAACCGGTTTAATTTTAAATTAAACCGGTTTTTGCTTAACAAATGCGTGGTAAAGGTTCGTTGCGTGGTAAGTCTAATAAACGACTTTGACCGAAAAGCCCAACGGATCGAACTTTGCCATCAGTGGTCACTTCACCAATTACGGCTGCGTTTTCACCTAATGGATGGCTACGAAGTGCGGTCAGAATTTCAGCTGTTTTTTCTTTGTCCGCCACAATCACCAATTTGCCTTCATTAGCAAAATTCAACGCATCCAAACCGAGTAATTCGCAAATACCACGTACTTCCTGGCGAATTGGTAATACCGTTTCATCAATTTGAATCCCTACTTTTTGTGCCTGTGCAAATTCGTGAAGTACTGCATTCACACCACCACGGGTCGCATCACGTACAGCTTTCACCCCTTCAATTGGACGAATGCAATCAATGAGCGGTGCAAGCACAGCACAATCACTGCGTAAATCCGTTTGAATACCGAGGTTTTCGCGTAAATTCAAAATGGTTGCTCCATGATCCCCCAAAGTACCACTGACAATAATCTGATCACCAGGTTGAATGCGATGCACGCCCCAGTCGAGTCCGTTTGGAATAACACCAATACCGGCTGTATTGATAAACACTTTATCTATCGCGCCTTTTTGTACTACTTTGGTATCACCGGTTACCACTTGAATACCGGCTGACTGACAGGCTTTTGCCATCGATTGAATCAATTTTTTTAAAGTTTCCAGTGGTAAGCCTTCTTCCAAAATAAAGCCACAAGACAAATATTTTGGTACGGCACCGCATACCGCGACATCGTTAGCGGTACCACATACAGCGAGTTTACCAATGTCGCCACCAGGGAAAAAAATCGGATCAATCACAAAACTATCGGTAGAAAATGACAATGTTCCACCTAAAGCATTTAACTCTTGTAAAGCAATACGAGCCTGATCTTCGCCTTGTGAAAGTATTGGATTATCAAATGCCTCGACAAAATAATCGCGGATCAACTCTTGCATTGTGGCACCACCATTTCCGTGTGCCATTGTAATAAAATCAGTCATTGTTTTATTCCCGTCTATATTGATAATAGGCCGCACATGCCCCTTCGGAAGATACCATCAATGCACCATAGGCATTGTCAGGATTACATTTTTTAGCAAATAATGGACAATCCGCCGGCTTACATTTACCGATTAATACATCTCCGCAACGAGAATCAGGATCATCGGCAACTTGATGTGGCTGACAAGCAAAATGCGCTTCTGCATCAAAGCATTGATAATCATCTGTCAGTTCTACACCAGATTCGGCAATTTCGCCTAATCCACGCCATTCGCTGCTGGCTTTCAAGCGGAACACTTCACTGATTGCCTGTTGTGCTAACTCATTGCCATGTTGGTGTACGATACGTTTATACTGATTTTCCACTTCACAGCGTTTTTCAACAATCTGTGTCACCAACATTAAAATTGCTTGTAGGATATCTAAAGGCTCAAAACCAGTGATCACAAAAGGCTTATGGTAGGTATCACACAATTCTTGATAAGGTTCAGAACCAATCACCATGCTAACATGACCTGGTGCAAGGAAACCGTCAATTTTGACTTGTCCTTGTGACAATAAGCTATGTAATGTCGGGATGATGGTAATATTTTGGCATACCACAAAAAAGTTTTTTACCTGCTGTTTTTTCGCTTGTTGCAAGGTAATTGCGGCACTTGGCATGGTTGTTTCAAAACCAAGTGAAAAGAACACCACTTTTTTGTCTGGATTATTCAATGCGATATTCAATGCATCAAGTGGTGAATAAACAATACGAACATCCGCGCCCTGTGCTTTGGCTTCTAATAATGAACCTAAACGTCCGCGTACTCGCATGGCATCACCAAAAGTACAGAAAATGACTTCTGGGCGACGAGCAATCTCAATACATACATCAATTCGTCCCATCGGTAATACACACACTGGACAACCTGGACCGTGAATAAATTCAATGCTTTTGGGTAATAAACGATCCAGCCCAAATTTAAAAATGGTATGAGTATGTCCGCCGCAGACCTCCATTAGATATAACGGATTTTCTGGCGTAAAGTGCGGTTGGTTTTCCATTATTTTTTGTAGTCGCTGTAACAGACTTTTAGCCAGTTCAGGATCACGAAATTCATCAACAAACTGCATTTGATGCTCCTATCGTTCTTGCGCTTTTAACCAATCTAGCCATTGCTGTAACCCTTCTCCACTTTGAGAAGACAACTGGATGACCTCAATTGTTGGATTCACTTGTTTCGCATAAGCAATACATTTTTCCACATCGAAATTTAAGTACGGCAGTAAATCTACTTTGTTTAAAATCATTAACTTCGAAGCCGCAAACATATGTGGATATTTGAGTGGTTTATCTTCGCCTTCTGTTACAGATAAAATCACTACTTTAGCATGCTCACCTAAATCAAATTCTGACGGACAAACTAGATTTCCGACATTTTCAATAAACATCAGACTATTTTCCTGTGGCTGCAATTTCACCAATGCATTACCAATCATTTGTGCATCTAAATGACAACCTTTGCCCGTATTAACTTGAATCGCCGGCACACCAGTTTGACGAATACGATCCGCATCGTTTTCTGTTTGTTGATCCCCTTCGATCACATAACAAGGATAGTCATTTTTTAATGCATTTAACGTAGTCGTCAATAAGGTTGTTTTACCTGAACCAGGGCTTGAAACAAGATTAAGTGCCAAAATATGTTGATTGGCAAAAAAGCGACGATTCATATCGGCTAACTGGTTATTTGCACCGAGAATATCTTGTTCTACTTTCAGTAATCGTTGCTGGGTGTCATCTTGTTGTAGAGAGTCTGGCATGCGGAAGGAGGAGTGAGAAAAATTAGGTAGTTTTGTTGCATGTTGCGCATTGGAATCATGATGAACATGCGGTAATTCTCCGATTCTGACTTGGTCTGGATGGCCACAGCCACAGGTTGTACACATAAGTCACCTCAATAATTTTTCGTTTATTCTGTAAATGCTTAGAATCTATGGTAATTCATATGCGTTAGAATACCATATTCTCTATCTTAAATATATTCTTTGAAGAGAGATAAATACATACTATCAAGTAGTTAGCGTATTTTATATTCAAAAGATCAGGTTAAATTTGCCAATTTAGACGTCTTGCTATTTTACGGCAATTTCTTTCACTCTAAATTCGGTGCCACTTCGACGTTGTAAACATGCACTGTGACAATGTGGACAGCAATCTTGATAGGCTTCAATCTCAACTTCCTTTTGACATTGCCAGCACCATGCAATCGCAGGTAAATGAATAAAATGTAACTGACAGTTTTCAGCAACAGTATCTTTGCGCATAATTTCAAAGCAAAATTCTACCGCACTTTGCTCGACACAAGACAGTGCCCCAATTTCTAGCCAAATATCTGTCACTTCATGGATTTCATGCTTTTTCTGTTGTTGATCAATAATTTCCATAATATTCTGACAGAGAGACATCTCATGCATGATTTTCTCCTTAAAATAAAAAAGCAGTCTGTTCCAATTCTACTCTTTTTTGATGTTTATTTTCAGCGTTTCTGTGTTTCGTTGCTTGATATTTAAACGTTGTTTGAAAAATTTTTACTGGTACTCGTACAAGAAATCATTTTAGCGGCACAAAATTAATGCCGCTATGTTGCAATAAAGTATTCATTAAATCATTGTTTTGTTCAAATTGGCTACATTTGCCTTTGAGCTGAATTAAACGAATTCTCAAGTGAGCCAATTCATGGATCCGTTTTGATACTTCTCGAATATGTCGATCTAGCAGCTCATTAATTTCTCTTTCTTGCTCTTGAGTGGCACATTGAGGATTGAGCAACATTTTGATTTCTTTCAGTGAAATATCCAAACTGCGGCAATAGCAAATAAAAGAAAGTTGTTTCAAATGCTCTTCCGTATAAACGCGAAAATTACCACTTGTTCGCTTGGCGGGTTCAATCAATCCTTGTTTTTCATAGAAACGTACGGCTTCCACCGTACAGCCAACAATGTTGGCTAGCTGACCAATTTTCATTTTTTTAAAATTACACTTGACTCTGAAGTTACTTCATATTTTATACTTTATCACAGTATTCACATGTTAGAAAAGGAGAACTTCCATGAAAAAAACAGCATTGTTTATTACTGCACTATTCGGTGCTTCACTCGCTAATGCACATAATGTTTGGTTAGAGCCTGCTAAGGATGCAAAAGGGCAATATGTGATTAAATTTGGTCATGAGGAAACTGAAACCTATCCTCAAAGCAAATTAAAAGCGGTACGTCTACTCGATGCTAAAGGCCAATTACAAAATGCTGAGGTCATCTTCAAGCAAGGCGAAGCTTACTTTGCCGCTCCTGAGACTGCAATTGCATTTATTCGCTTTGATAATGGTGTTTGGTCAAAATTACCTAGCGGTAAATATGTAGAAAAAACCAAACAACAAGTACCTGAAGCTGTACGCAGTGTTAATCCGATCAAATTCGGTAAAGCGATTTTACACTGGGATGCGCAAGCAAATAAATCACACAACATGGATTATGAATTAATCCCTCAAAGTGAACCGAAAGCGGGACAACCACTCGATATTCTCGTGTTAGTAAAAGGTAAACCTGTACAAGGCATCAAAGTGGGGTTAGGCGAAGATCACCCATTCAATTTAACCAATGAAAAAGGTATCGCACAATTCACCCCTAAAGCGGGTTATAACAAAGTTTGGGCTGAATTTGACGAGCCAGTTAAAGAAAACCCTGACTATACCGAGCGCAGTGTTGAATATATGCTGACTTTTGATGCGAAGTAATGAAAAGAGTTGTATTTTTAACCGCACTTTTCACCTGGCTGTGCGCGCCATCAGCATTGGCTCATAGTTTGCATGTTTTTGCACAATATGATGGACGCACAGTCTCTGGTAAAGCCTATTATTCCGATATGACCCCTGCGGCAGAAACCTATATGGAAATTTTGCAATCTGGACAGGACTCCCCTCTGTTGGAAGGCAAAACAGATCGCGATGGGCAATTTTCCTATCCGATCAATATCACTACCGAAGGTGCCATTAAGGTTGTTATAGAAGGTGAAGAAGGACATAAAGCCTCAATTGTTGCCAACAGAGTATCCGCGCAAACCACAAATAATAGCGACAATTCGTTGATGTTGGTACGCGAAGATATCTCTAAATTGAAAGACAAAATTTACCTACACGACATTATTGGTGGTATTGGTTATATTGTCGGTATTTTTGGCTTATGGGCATTAGTTCGTGCATCAAAAATGACGCGTGCATCACAATCTAAGGAAAGATAATATGCATTTATCGGAAGGTGTACTGCATACGCCAGTATTGCTTGGTGGAGCGGCTGTCGCATTAGTCTGCGTAATGATTGGTCTTAAACGACTCAATTCGCAGCAATTGTCGCTAACGGCATTGTTTGCCGCTGCCTTTTTTGTTGCGGGTACTATTCATGTACCGGTTGGTATTGGCAGCGTGCATCTCATCTTAAACGGCATGGCCGGTCTGTTTCTCGGCTGGGCTGTTTTCCCTGCATTTTTAATCGCATTGGTATTACAAGCCCTACTCTTTTCCTTCGGGGGATTTGCTGTATTAGGTGTCAATTTATGCGTAATGGCATTACCTGCCCTTCTCGTACATTGGCTATTTGCAAAAAGACTTGAAAATGACAATTCCCGTCGCACTCAAATTACTACAGGAATTGGAGCTGGCGTGATCGGCGTTAGCGGTTCAGCCTTGCTCGCTTCTTTAGTCTTGGCACTGGATGGCGGTAAAGCCTATAGCGATCTGATCATGCTACTGGTGATATCACATATTCCCGTGTTTATTATCGACAGTATCGTCAGCGTCGGGGTGGTCTTATTATTAAACAAAATGTATCCAACAGCGCTCAGTGTGGTGAAATGAATTTTCTTGCTATTTTTCAACCGCACTTGCGATTAATTTATGTGTTTTTGTGTGGACTTATTGTCAGCACAATGACACATATTTCAACGCTTGTTATCCTTAATCTGGTTGTATTCGGCGGATTACTTATTGCGCTAATTCGCTATCAAAAATCTCTTGCCGGTTATTTCAAATATTGGCTGAAACTGAATTTTTTCACTTTGCTTGTTTGGTTGACCTTAAGTTGGAAAATCACCGAGCAAGGTTTAGTATTAAACCCTATGGGCATTCAGCTTGCACTGCTCATCACGCTACGCTTCAATTTAATTTTAAGCTTAACTCGCCTCTTGTTAATTGATATGAACGAGAGCCTTTTATTGCAAGCATTATGTCGTTTGCCATTGCCTGAAAAACTACTTCACCTATTTGTTCTGACCGTGCGTTATATTTCTGTACTTGGCGATGTACATAAAAAAATGGATATGGCGATGCGCGCGCGCGGATACCAGCCAAAACTTAACGGCAAAACCTTATTTATCGCCGCGCAACGTGTGGCATTATTATTAATTCATGCGCTCGTTAAAGCAGAAAAAACAGAAATGGCGCTAAAAGCACGTGGCTTTCAACTGCATGATGTTAAAAAAACACAGGATAAATCTTGATGAACGTCCTCGAAGTCAAACAATTACAAATCATGCGCGACCAACGCGTGATTATTGATAACCTTTCTTTTGAACTCCCTGAAGGTCATCGTCTTTTTTTACAAGGCGATATCGGGTGTGGAAAATCGACGCTATTACATAGCCTATTAGGATTCATCCCTTATCAACAAGGGGAAATTCGCTGGTTTGATAACACCTGCCGTCAAGAAAAAGATTTTGTACCGTTACGCGGAAAGATTGGTATCTGTTTCCAACATGCAGGCGATCAACTGTTTGGTCCAACCGTACTTGATGATGTGGCCTTTGGTCCACTTAATCAAGGATTAAACAGAGATGAAGCCTATCAAATTGCATTGCAACAATTGGAACGTCTAAATATTGTTGGATTAAAAGATCGCTCTGTGAATACCTTATCTGGTGGTGAACAAAATTTTACTGCACTGGCAGGCGTTCTAGCGATGCAACCAAAAGTATTATTACTTGATGAACCAACCAACGGACTTGATGTAAAAAATATCGCCAAACTGACCGCACTTTTACGCGAATTACAGTTACCGATGCTCATTGCCTCACATGATTTACGCTTTAGTGAAACACTCGCCAATTCCTGTTTGTCTTTAGCCACAGACAACAATGGCTAAATGTGCTCATAATGCATGAGAAAATAATTCAATAAAAAACGGGCGAACCATATTAAGTTCGCCCGTAATTCATTTATAACGCTAATCAAGCCACAAGTGCGGTTTCTTTTAAGCGATTTTTTAATTTCGCGTATTCAGTTACCACATAGCGTTCAGCCCAGGCTTGGTCTTCGATTTTCTCAATACGAACCGCACTGTATTTATATTCCGGTGTTCTAGAACCCGGATTCAAATGTTCAGCGGTTAATTCGTTACATTTACCGATCCACCATTGATAGGTCATATAACAAGCGCCTTTGTTGGTACGAGTGCTGACATCTGCGCGAGAAATAACTTTGCCGCGTGATGATGCAATCCAAACCAAGTCGTTGTTTTTAATGCCTAATTCTTTGGCATCTTGATCGTTCATTTGTACGAATCCTGGTTCATCCGCAAGTGCAGCAAGAGCGCGGCAGTTACCTGTCATTGAACGGCAAGAATAGTGACCCACTTCACGCACTGTGGAAAGTACCAATGGGAACTCTTCAGAAAGATCTTCCATCGGTGGCTCCCAGTCACAGGCGAAGAATTCAGCTTTGCCATTCGGACGGTCGAAGATTTGGCCTTTATACAAGTATGTTGTACCTTGATCTTCAGGGCCTTCATCAGTACATGGCCATTGGATATAACCTAAGCCTTCCATTTTTTCGTAAGTTGCCCCTTTGTAAATTGGACAAAGCGAACGAAGTTCATCCCAAATTTCTTTGGTATTGTTATAGTGCATTGGGTAGCCCATTGCTGTAGCAAGTTCGCTAATGATTACCCAGTCATCCTTGACGTTGCCGGTTGGTTCAACGGCTTTATAGAAACGTTGGAAACCACGGTCGGCGGCACTATACACACCTTCATGTTCAGCACAAGAAGTGGCAGGTAATAAAATATCTGCTTCTGCGGCTGTTTGAGTCATGAAGATATCTTGAACGATGAGAAGTTCAACTTTCTCGAAGGCTTTTTTAACCGCATTAATATCAGGCTCAGTTTGTAGTGTATCCTCACCCATGATATAGAATGCTTTAATTTTATCTTCCATGATTGCTTCAGGCACTTCACTCAACGGCACACCTGGTTTGCTTGGAATAGACGGTACGCCCCAAGCTTTCGCAAATTTTGCATTAATTTCCGGGTCAGCAAAACTTTGATAGCCCGGTAATGTGTTGAATAACGCACCCATATCGCACGCACCCTGTACGTTGTTTTGACCACGCACTGGGTTTACCCCAACATTTGGTTTACCTAAGTTACCGGTAAGCATTGCCAAGCTTGCTAACGCACGTACGGTTTCTACACCTTGACGGAATTGGCAAACGCCCATACCCCATAAGATAGTAGCGGTTTCCGCTTTTGCATAAGTGCGGGCAATTTCACGCAACATTTCAGGCTCAATACCTGTGATGTGTTGAGTGGATTCCGGTGTATAAGCTTTCACGGTTTCATAGAACGCATCGAAGTTTTCGGTGTGTTCATCAATAAATTTTTGATCTTGTAACCCTTCTTCCAAAATCACATTCATCATCGCATTCAAGAATGCTACGTTAGACCCGTTAGCAAGCGGTGCATAAATATCCGCAATACGGGCTGTTTCGATTTTACGAGGGTCACAAACAATGACTTTCGCCCCTTTTGCTTTGGCGTGGTTAATCCGACGCGCCACAATAGGGTGTGAAGTGGAGGCATTATAGCCAAAAATGAATACGCATTTGGTATCTTCAATCTCAACAATTGAGTTGGACATTGCGCCGTTACCGACCGATTTGAGCAGACCTGTTACAGAAGGGCCGTGTCACACGCGCGCACAACAGTCAATGTTGTTATTTCCTAATACCGCACGGGCGAATTTTTGCATCACGAAGTTCACTTCGTTACCTGGTCCACGGGAAGAGCCCGTTACCATAATAGATTCGTTACCGTACTTTTCTTTGATTTCACTGAGACGTCTTGCTGTGTAAGAAATCGCTTCTTCCCAGCTCACTGGTGTGAATGGTTCGCCACGTTTGTAGCGGATCATCGGTTGAGTTAGGCGAGGAGTCAGGATTTTTGTATCATGCACAAAATCCCAGCCATAATATCCTTTTAGGCATAACTCCCCTTCGTTTGTCTTGCCGCTTGCACCTTCAGCTCCCACAATTTTGTTGTTTTCCACCAAAAGATGGATTTTACAACCTGAGGCACAATACGGACATACGGTAATTACTTTTTTAATAGCCATAGTAACGTCCTTATTTTAGTACAACACGAGGTTAGAGATAGAATTAGAATAATTAATTCTGGGTATATATTACACCCAAAATCAGTTCATAGTATTACAAAAAACATGGATTTATTGATATAAAACAGGTTTTCGTAATATTTTTAAAATATGTTTAGAAAATCACCCTCACTTTTTTACAAAACAGGAATCTCTTCAAGCGATCTTCCCTCTTTTAAAAAATCATACATAAATTGCACAGACTCTTTTACGCTTTCTGTCATCGGAAAACCAAAGGAAACCAGATCGGGTTGGAGCCCAACAAAAACAATTTGTTTAATATCTTGTTCCAGTTGCTCGATGAGGTAATTGAGCGGCATATTATGCGTACTCATGAAAAACATTTCAGCAATGCTCTCTTTTTCAATGATTCGGATTTTGCCCGGTGCTAATTCCATATCAGCCGCATCGAAAATTAAAAGCAAATCAGGTTTCATGTCTCGCACAATATGTGCCACATTTTCCGGTGCTGAGCCGCCGTCAAGTGCGGTCCAATTTGGCAATGGATTTTCAGTCAATAGCTGATAGAGATAAGGGCCTGCAGCGTCATCACCCATCATGCTGTTACCAACGGTTAAGATCACATTATTCGTCACGACGTTTCACCATAATATACATCACAGGTTCACGCTGAATCGATGCCAACGTATCCATCAGAATTTCGACCCACTCTTGATGTTCTGGGGTAAAATTGGCTTTATTTTCATCCATTGCTTTCGCCAATAAATTGACATGACTGGAATCAATCACAATTTCACCAAATCGCATTAAGCCGGCAAATTTACGTTTCGCATCCCCTTCTGGAAAGCTATCTACAAAACGTTGATAAGCATCGTAGTCACAAACCAGTAATTTTTTAAAACAATCAATTACGCCAACATGGTGACCAATCGCCAAAGAGTAATACATCACCTGTTTTGCTTGCTCTGGAACTTGTTCATCGTTTTCGACGAAACGTTCGTTTAATAAATAGAAAAAGACTTTCGTTGTCATAACATTCCCATTTTTATAGGGGGCAATCACTTGCCCCATCATTAATTATCCCGAAAACGGCATACTAATCGCATGCAAACGATTGACGATTTCGCTTAAACGCGGATCGGCTTCGCGTTCTAGGTATTCACCTAAACGTACACCAAATGGCACTTTATCATTTTCTGTCATCATTGCCATAAATTGGTTAGCGATGTTGCCGCCTTGACGATAACCGGCAAGACGACGTGCTTCACGTTCAAGACTAATACGCAAATCTAACGGAATGGTTGGGAAACGCAATTTAGCTTCTGCGTTAGGATCAGCTTTTTCTTGTTTACCTTTGAGTTTTTGATCAAGCAAACCAAGTGCTACTGCGAATCCATAAATGGTCGCTGCTGGAGTTGGAGGACAGCCAGGGATGTACACATCAATTGGTACAATTTGATCACTACCGCCCCAAACGCAATAAAGATCGTGGAAAATACCGCCGCCGCAACCGCAAGCACCATAAGAAATACAGATTTTAGGATCGGGCGCAGCTTGGTAAGCACGCATTGCTGGTGTGCGCATCGCACGGGTAACCGCACCGGTGAATAATAAAATGTCTGCATGACGAGGTGAAGCGACCACTTTAATACCAAAACGTTCTGCATCGAATGTTGGCGTAATGGTACTGAAAATTTCTATTTCACACCCATTACAACCGCCGCAATCCACACGATAAACGTAAGCTGAACGTTGAATATCTTTCAGCAACGTTTGTTTCATTTTGGCAATATTTTCATCAATACTAAACGGTGTTGATATGCCATTGACCGGCATTGGAATTTGTGTGTTCATCGTCTTTCGCCTCCTGCTAAAACGTTAGGTACATCAACCGCACTTTGTTCTCGTTGTTCGAGTGCTTTTTTGAAATTCAAGCGAACCGGCTCTTTAAAGTCGATTAATTTCATCCGCATGTTGGATTCCATATTTGCGGTTTTTTCTAAACTATGTTGACGTTTGCAAACCGGACAGGTATGTAATTCCGCCAATTTTCGTTTCACTAACTCTGGATTATCCAAAGTTTGTTTGAATAAATCGATGGTGTAATTTAGTTCTTTATAAGAAATAAACGGTTTACCACATTCCTGACAGGCGACTGTCGCAAAGGTCGTTTCTTGGAAAAGATCCTGTTTATTCGTCACTGATAATTCAAAATCTTGCGATAATCGAATCGCCTTAGTTGGACAAACCTCCTCGCAACGTCCACAGAAAATACAACGACCAAGGAATAATGACCAGGTACGTTCGCCTGTCACTGGATCCGTTCTCATGGTCAACGCATTGGCTGGACAGGCAATGGTACAAGCCGCGCAGACTATACATTGATCAGAATTGAGTTCCGGTTTTCCTCTAAAATCATCATCAACTTCATAAGGTTTGAACGGATATTTGGTGGTAACATCACCGGCTTTAAATACCGTTTTTAGTAATTTAAACATTTTCCGCCTCCCCTATTTCAATGGTGAATTTTTACGTTCGATACCGTAGCGTTCAATCTCTTTATAATCTACGGTTTTCGCTTTGCGTTTACGCACATCCACCACGGTGACACGGTCGGTACAAGAATAACAAGGGTCAAGACTACCAATAATAAGTGGCGCATCAGACACTGTATTGCCACGCAACATATAGCGTAAAGTTGGCCAGTTAGCATAAGTCGCAGCACGACAACGCCAACGGAAAAGTTTTTGGTTGTCGCCTAGCATTGACCAGTGAATATCTTCGCCACGTGGTGCCTCAGTAATCCCTAAAGCAAAACGTCCAGGGGTATAATTGAAACCTTCTTTTAAGATTTCACCACTTGGTAAATTGTCCACCATGTAATCGATGATATTCATGGACTCAAACACTTCATTAATCCGCACTTTCACACGGGATAATACGTCACCATTGGCTTCAGTGAAGAGATTGAAAGGGATATCGCCATAACCAGAGAATGGGTGTACTTTACGCACATCACGCGCAAAGCCAGAACCACGAATCATTGGCCCAACCGGGCTAAAGTCACGAGCGATATCTTTTGCCAAGACACCAACACCTACCGTACGTTGTTCCATATTCGGTGTGTTTAATAAAATATCGGTTAAAGTTTTGAGTTCTTCACGCATTTCACCGATAAGTTTAATACATTGCTCACGTTGATGTTTCAACATATCGCGACGCACACCACCGATAAGGTTAATACCATAGGTTTTACGTGCACCGGTTAGCACTTCTGCCAAAGTCATGGATTTCTCACGAACGCGGAAGAATTGCATAAAGCCAGTATCAAAGCCGGTAAAGTGGCTAGATAGACCCAAGTTTAATAAGTGACTATGTAAACGTTCTACTTCTAATAAAATTGCACGGATCCATTCAGCGCGTTTTGGAATTTGAATCCCCAAAGCGCTTTCCACAGAATTGGCGTAGGCCACACTATGTGTGAAACCACAAATCCCACATACACGGTCAGCCAGGAAGTTAACTTGGTCGTAATCCATACGGGTTTCTGCCAATTTTTCCATACCACGGTGCACATAGAACAAACGATAGTCCGCATCAATGATATCTTCCCCATCCACAAACAAACGGAAGTGTCCAGGTTCATCAGAAGTGATATGTAACGGGCCAAGTGGAACGATACGTGCTTCGCCTTTTTCGTTAATAAATTCGTATGTTTCTGTCGCGGTTGTCGGATCGGGACGTAAACGGTAATCCATTGAGTCTTTACGTAATGGATAAAGATCATCCGGCCAATCATCTGGCAACACTAAGCGGCGTTGGTCTGGTAAACCGACGGCTTTCAAACCATACATATCGAATAATTCACGTTCGCCCCAAACAGCCGCTTTGACTTTTGGTGTCACAGACGGAAATTCTAAGCTCACAGGATCAACTAAGGCTTTAATGGTGATAAAAGTTTTCACTTCCCCTTCCATGGAAAGTACGTAGTACACTGCATAGTTGCCATGAATTGAACGCTCATCATTCCCGAATACCAACGGTAACCAACCTTCATGTTGATAATAAAGGTATTCAACAACATCAGGTAACATATTGGTTTTAATGGTAAGTGTAACCTGATTTGGTGTTGACCACTCCTCATCCAAAATGGTATTTGGAAATTTTGCATTGACTGCTTCAATGTAATTTTTGCCAATCATTTTGGCTGGATCGACTGATGTATTTTTAGTTAATTCCATATATTTATCCCTCCTGTCGATCATTGCGCTAAACTTTGCCAAGGTAAAACTAACATTTCACCAAAAGACACTTGTTCAGATCCGAGTACAATTCCGACCGCACTTTTTAATAACTGCAAAATTGGTTCGGCAATATGAATACCCATAATAAACATGAATAACAATAAAATTGCCATCGCCACGAGTGAAACTTTGTTCACATCCCCCACTTCAACATTATCCGGTTGTTTGCCTAATACGGTTTTTAATACCATTAAAGACAATCCCGCTAACACGATAGTGAGTAAAATTAAACAGAACACCATTAACCAAGTTTTACCTGCGTAAATACCGGCAACAGCAATACTGAATTCACTGACGAACACGTTAAATGGTGGGATACCACCTAGTGCTAATGCACCACCGGCAAATAACACCGCCGTCATTGGTGCTACACGCCATAAACCACGTACTTGGTTCATATCACGTGTTTTATATTTTAATAATATGTTACCTGAAGCACAGAATAACAAGGTTTTCGCTAAACTATGGTTGATGGTATGTAATAAACCCGCAAATACACCGATTGGGCCACCTAAACCAAAGGCAAAGCTAATTAACCCCATGTTTTCAATACTGGAATATGCCAATAAACGTTTGATGTCAAATTGGACGATAATAAACAACGCCGCCACTAATACAGAGAGTAAACCAAATACCAACAATAAGGTTTGCGGGTATGTAGAACCGACTGCTTTAGAAACTAAGATGTAATAACGCAATACCACCAACATGGCACAATTCAATAATACAGCTGATAGAATCGCACTCACTGGACTTGGTGCCTCACTGTGTGCATCAGACAACCAAGTATGCATTGGGAATAGACCGCATTTAGTACCAAACCCAACCAAAATAAAGGCAAAAGCAAGATACATGAGCATTGGATTCAAACCCGCTGCCTGTTGATTAATTTCTGTCCAGAAAATAGCTTGGCTTGGGTCAGCTAAAAGATTAGTTCCATTAGAGAACGTTAAAATTGTGCCATACAATCCAAACGCCACCCCAACTGAACAAATAATGATGTATTTCCATGCTGCCTCAAGAGAGGTTTTTTGTTTGTATGTGCCGACCAAGAATGCAGAACTTAATGTAGTTGCTTCAATGGCTGCCCACATCAAAATCACATTATTGGTGATCACAGAAATAATCATGGTAAAGAAAAACAAATGCAAAAAGCCGTAATAATTGCAATATGTTTTCAAATCAAGATGCCCTTCGCGATATTCCGTACCAATGTAGCCGATAGAATAAATACCGGCTAATGTTCCGACAATAGCGATGAGACCTAAGAAAATAGCAGATAGACTGTCGATGTAAACCCAGTTATTTAATGCACTGATTTCCCCCTGAGTTAGCACGCCATTAATAACTTGTAAGGCAAATGCTAACATCAAAATCAAACCTGTAATATGAAGTGCGGTACAAATTGTCCGTGCTTTTGTCACGCCACAAGCGAAACTGGCAAGTGATATTGCTAAAGGTGCGATTAATAACGCGATTATCCATTGTTCATACATAGCGTTACCCCTTCAAACTCATAAGTTGTTTTGCATCTAATGAATGGAATGTACGGTAAATTTTGTTTACCAACACCACCATTATGATGACGGCAAAAATAGCATCTGTGGCAATTCCGATTTCCACTAACTCAGGTGCTTTATTTGCCAATAAGGCTAATGTGAGATGAGAACCGTTTTCCATCAAACAATAACCGAATACTTGTTTTACGATATTGCGTTGGCTAACAATGCACACTAAACCTAATAAGAAGTGACTTAATGACACTGATAATGCCGGTTTAAGATGCGCAACCAACGGTAAATCGATTGGGACAACGACAAAGTAGCACAATGTCACTATCACTGCTGTGATCGGGATCAACCAAGCGACATTTATTCCAGCTGGAGTTTGACTTTCATCAACTTTTTTCATCGCATAGATCAAAATTGCTGGCACCAAAAGCACTTTGGTAATAAATGCGCTAATTGACCACATATAAAGTTCGTGGGCTTGCATTTCATTAGCAAGATAAACAAACAGTAATACCAATACCAATGATTGCAAACTGTAAAATAACGCAGCTTTTTTGGCGGTTCGAACCATAATTACGCAAAGAGAGGTAATAATGAGTAAACACGCAAGTCCATTTATCATTAACATAGATTCCTCCTTAACCTAACCAGCCAAACCTAACCAATATGCGGCGATAAAACTGGACACCACGGACATCACCATTAATACAACTAATACAAAACGCATAGAGAATGGTATAGGCTGTGCATTGGCAACCGCTTCTGATGGTTTACCGATGACACATTGTCCGAATTTATACAACAACCATACGAATGTTGCGGTAGATTCAACTAAAGCAAGCACCATTAACCAAGTAATCCAGCCATATTCATGACCTAATTCAAATCCGGCCGCAAATAATGGATATTTACTGAAGAATCCGTTAAACGGTGGAACCCCGGCAATCGCTAATGCTGCTACGCCAAATCCAGCCCCTACCACTGGCATTGTACGCATAATGCCTTGTAGTAATGGCATAGAACGAGTTCCTGTCGCATAACTTAATGAACCCGCAACCAAGAAGAATAAGCTTTTCGCGAAAGCATGGTTGAAGATGTAGCTAATCGCTGCAACAAAGGCCAATTTAGAACCTAATGCAGCAAGAGAAATCCCAATGAAAATATAAGACAGTTGGGTAATAGTTGAATACGCCAATAAACGTTTTAAGTCAGTTTGTGGCAAGTACATTAAGAAGCCGTAAATTAAGGTAATCATCGCCATGATGATGCCGACTTCACCCACAATATGTGGAATCTCACCAGCAGACATAACAGAACGAGCGAAGATATAGACCCCAACTTTAACCATTGATGCGGCGTGCAAATACGCACTCACCGGTGTTGGTGCTTCCATCGCATTTGGCAACCAAATTTGCATTGGTAATTGCGCTGATTTACCCCACGCAGCAAACATCACACCGAATAACACGATGGTTTTCGCACTCGGATCTAAATGTTCTAATGCTGTGATAGAGAAAGTACCTGATTGGCTGAACAAATACGCTGCAGCAATATATAACCCGATTGCCCCCACGTGGGTAATAATCAAGGCTTTCATTGCGGCGGCTTGGGCTTTTGGTGTTTGGTAATAACTGATTAATGCCCAAGAACATCCCCCGGTAATTTCGAAGAACAATAATTGTCCAGCTAAAGTTGAGGAATACACCAAGCCCGCCATGGCACCGATAAAGATGAGCAAGAATGCATAAAAACGTGGTAACCCGTTATGTGGGTGTTCACGGTTCTTATCGGTTAAGTAACCACAAGAATATAAGCAGATTAAGAAACCTAAGGCCACAACGGCAAAGGCAATTAATGTACTGACTGCATCAAGAGTGACACCAAAGATCGCGGTTTTATCAAACGCGACGATGTCATAAGTAACGCTTTGATGACCATCGGCAAACCATTGTCCTGCGACTAACAAGGTTCCCAACGTAGCAAGCGCAGCAAATACTGTGGCAATTTGAGCAAAATGTTTTTTGTTCAAACCGACAATAAACGCTCCTACGAAAGGTAAAATGATTGTAATCAGAGCTAAACGTTCCATATTTGTCCTCCTTACAACCCAGTGAAGTAAAATACAAACGCCAACACAGAAATGCCGAAGCCGACCACGGTTAAACGTCCTGTTAACATAAAGCGGGTACGAGAAAGTGTGTTTTCAAAGACACAAGCCAATACGAACACCACTAATAATTTCACGAAGAATAAAATACCACCTAAAATGACCGCACTTAAGCTCATCTCTGTCGGGATACCGAAAGGAAGCAACACGCTCACAAAGATAGATGCCACAACCATAGATTTTAAACTTAAGCCGATTTTTAATAAGGCGAGTGCTGGACCAGAATATTCAGTCAATGGACCTTCTTGTAACTCTTGTTCTGCTTCTGCCAAATCAAATGGAATTTTACCCATTTCAATAAATACGGCGAAGAATGCTGCAGCGATAGCAATCACTGTCGCAATTGGATATTGCCAAGTGTTTTCGGAAAGTGCATTACCGATAACCGCAAAATTGGTTGAACCGGCAATTAACGCAATGACAAGGAATGCCAACATGAGAATTGGCTCTACCAAGACACCTAATGTGACTTCACGACTTGCCCCTAAACTTGAGAATGTGCTGTTTGAATCCAAACCCGCAATTGAAAAGAAGAAACGGAACAAGGCGAATAAGTAAATCACGGTGATTAAATCACTGCCAACGCCAAACGGTGCGACACGGGTAAACAAAGGCAAGCTCATGGCAACTACCATCACGGTGCTGATTAGCACATAAGGCATCACTTTAGAAACCCAACCCGCATTGTCAGGCCAAATGTTTTGACGTTTCATTAATTTCGCAATATCGCGATAATCTTGTAACACGCCCGGACCGCGACGAGATTGAATTCGTGCTCGGATCATACGTGAAATACCGGAAAATAACGGTGCAAGGGCAAGCAAAATCAAGGCTTGCACGATGGCAAAAACAAACATTCCGGCAGATGTTGCAATTTCTGAAGGTAACGTAATCATCTTCAACCTCCTACATCAACGCAATGGAAAGTAGTATTGCCACCAAGGCAATCACGAAGTACACGCAGTACACACGGAAGTCACCTTGTTGCAACCATTGGATTTTTGTTCCTAACCACGGAATAAAACGAGCGATAGGCATCGTCATTTTTTCTTCCCAGAAAGGTTCAGCTTTTGTTGCGCCTTTAATTACCGCTTGGATGCCTTTATCACCTAAAGGTGCAGGATCCAACACTTCACGCAAGGTATAAAGCGATTTGAAAATCGTACGTAACGGACGAGTGAAACTACCCGCTGAGGCCGCCATATCTTGTTCATAAGCATAACCACAAGCCCATGGATTGCCTTTTGCACGATCGGATAAACGTTGATTTTTGGTGAATGCATAGAAACTAAATGGCAAGAAGAAAAATGCCAATAACATGATAGTCACCATCGGTGTTGAAAGCGCGGTATGCGGTTCAGCTTGCGCAACCACTACGCCATTTTGAGCCAACATTAGCGGTTCGCCATGAGCAAGTGCGGTCGAAATTTTCGCAATTATTGGGGTTACAACAGATGCGCCCACACCTAATAACACACAACATAACGCCAACACTGCCATGGCAATCACCATTGGTTTTGGTACTTCGCGTGCATTAGCTGCTTTTTCACTACGCGGTGCACCTCCGAAACTGATACCGTACACTTTCACGAAACAAAGTGCCGCTAACGCACCAGTCAATGCCAACATAATGATGGCAATCGGACCGGCAAGTTTTAATACGAAATCATCACTTTGGCTTAAGGTGAATAAAGATTGATAAGTAAACCATTCACTGACAAAACCGTTAAACGGTGGCAATGCAGAGATCGCCATGGTACCAATTAAAAAACAGAATGCAGTGTAAGGCATAAGTTTGCCTAAGCCGCCCATTAAGTCCATGTCTTTAGTATGCAAGCGATACATTACTGAACCTGCACCTAAGAATAACAAGCCTTTGAATACAGCATGGTTAAGTAAGTGGTATAACCCACCAAGCAAGCCCACAGTAGCCAATACGGGATGATGTGTCGCGATACCAATCATACCAACGCCCACACCCATCATAATGATACCGATATTTTCTACTGTGTGATAAGCCAAGAGTTTTTTGATGTCATGTTCTGCCAAGGCATAAAGAACGCCAAGTACGGAAGATACCGCACCGAAACCGAGTACGATAACGCCATACCAAACATTGGTAGAACCGAGAAGATCGACACCGACTTTGATGATCCCGAAGATACCGATTTTAACCATCACACCAGACATCATCGCTGATGCATGAGAAGGTGCAGCCGGGTGAGCTTTCGGTAACCAACTGTGTAATGGAATCATACCTGCTTTTGCGCCAAAACCTAAAAATGCCAAAATAAAGGCAGTAAAGGCAAGCGGTGCCGGCAAAGTGGTTTGACGGAATGCACTAAATTCAAAACTACCGGCATAGCAGTAGAAAATGAAGAAGGCGATCATAATTAATACCGAACCGGCATGCGCAATAAAGAAATAAAGCAAGCCTGCATTTACGGCATTGTCATCTTGTTCGGTAAGGACTAAGAAATAAGATGCCAATGACATCATTTCAAAGAATACAAGGAAGTAGAATGCATTATCGCTGGTAACTAACGCAACCATGGAAGCGATAAATAAATTCATAAAGAAGCCCATGGAACCTGCGCCTTTACCTTTGTATTCTTTTACATAAGAGAAAGAATAAAGTGCGGTCACAATAACTAATAAAGAAATGACACACACCATAAACGCGGCCAATCCGTCAATACGGATGGAGAACGTGGCAAATTCAAATGGGGTTTTGAAAACATCAACGACTGTGTCGCTGCTGATCAGAACGGGGATGCAGGCAACAATACCTAACACTCCAGCAAGTACACCGGTCACGCCGGATATATTGATTGAAAGTTGTTCGTTTCGTCTCACTGCGAGCGAAATAAACGCACCTACGACATAAATCAACAGGGTCGTGATGAGTAAATTGATAGGTAAACTCATAATATCACTCCATTGATTACAAGTTAAAACACACTAATTATCTTGGGATAGCAGGCGAAGAAACCATTGCCATTTCACGTTTTCTTTCGTTAGCCTGTTTGATACTCTCATCACTAATAATAAATAACGTTTTGGTCGGACAGGTTTGTACACAAGCCGGACCATCTTCACGGAAATAGCAAAGATCGCATTTCACAGCAATGGCTTTTACGCCTGGTTGCCATGCCAGCATATTGTGTAAATCCGTATTATCTGGTGCAGTACGAATATCTCGTTTTACCGCATCAGTGAAGGAGAATCCCTCATAATAGGTTGGTGCGTCAATCGGTGCAGAACCATGTTGGGTAATTGCACCGAATGGGCAAGCAATACCACAAAGTTTACAACCGATACAGAGACTTTCGTTAAGTTGAATAGTGTCATCAATATGTGTAATCGCATGTACAGGACATACGGTAGCACATGGTGAATCATCACAATGACGACAGAGAATTGGCACGGTTACATCATCATTACGCATGACTTGTAAACGTGGAAAAGATTGTAATCCGAAAGCTTTATGCACTTCGCTACAAGCGGCCATACAGGTGTTGCATCCAATGCAATCCTTCGGATCACCGATTACAAAACGATTCATACATTCCCCTCCTTGTATGTAAATAACGTTTCTACAATAACCACTCTAGAAGTAAGGATACTCCTGTCGAAAAGTAAAGCTCAAGAAGTAATTCGAAAATTTGTGATTAAGATCAAAAGATTTCCATTGTTTTTCTATTACTGTGATGTCCCTGTTAAATAACGGTGAAACATAATAATTTTATGTTAAAAATGTGAACAAATTTTCAACAAATGAACATCACCCTATTTGAAATATCGCTATACAAATTTAAATGGTTACGTGATAAAATTTCTTTTCGCAGTATGTTTATTGCCTCACAATAAACAATTCATCTCATAAACATTCTAACTAAGGACAGATTATGTGTTTAGGTATTCCGGGACAGATCATTCAAGTAGCTGACAGCGCATTACAGCTTGCTGTAGTCGATGTCTGCGGAGTAAAAAGAGAAGTTAATATTTCATTAATTTGTCAGGATGACCCAAAACCTCTAGTTGGCAAATGGGTTCTCGTACATGTGGGTTTTGCCATGACAATTATTGATGAAGAAGAAGCCAAACAGACTCAAGAAGCCTTAATTGCCATGAGCCAGCTAGAACACGAAGTCGGCGATTTTCTTGGTCTCAATCAAAAATAAACAGGATTGCGTTATGCAAGGGATCGAATTACGCATAAAAGGAAAAGTTCAGGGCGTGGGATTTCGCCCTTTTGTCTGGCTTCTGGCAAATCAATATGGATTAAATGGAGATGTCAATAATGATGGACAAGGCGTGTTAATTCGTTTTGTCTCTCCACCAGCAAATGCACTTGAGCAATTTTTATCCGACCTACAAAATAAACTCCCACCTCTAGCGCAAATTACTGACATTACTCAGCGCACCATAGATTGGCCTGAAGCAGCCACAGTAACAAGCTTTACTATCCGGGAAAGCGAAAACAATCAAATGGACACGCAAATTATTCCCGATGCAGCAACCTGTCCACATTGTTTAGCTGACTTATTCGATCCCAACAATCGACGTTATCACTACCCCTTTACCAATTGTACCCATTGCGGTCCGCGTTTTACCATCATCAAGGCAATTCCTTACGACCGAAAAAACACGGCGATGTCTGTTTTTCCGCTTTGTCCACAATGTGAAAAAGAATACAAAGATCCAGCCGATCGTCGTTTTCATGCTCAACCCAATGCTTGTTCTGTTTGTGGCCCCCATATCTGGTTACAAGATCGAGAACAAACCCTTGCTACTCATGAAACCGCACTAAAACAGACCGCACTTTTATTGCAACAAGGTCATATCGTCGCGGTTAAAGGTTTAGGCGGTTTTCATCTGGCCTGTGATGCGAATAATCAAAAGACGGTTGATTTATTACGTCAACGGAAGCATCGTCCCACAAAACCATTAGCCATTATGGTGCCTGATCTGCAGTTTTTACAGGATTTGAGTTCTCAAGAAACAGAATTGCTAACCAGCAGTGCAGCTCCGATTGTACTGCTAGCAAAACATAAAGTACCCAATATTGCTGATAATATTGCGCCTAACTTGCAAGAAATCGGCGTCATGCTTCCAAGTAATCCACTACAACATTTGTTATTACGCGCGATTAATCGTCCGCTCGTGATGACCTCTGCGAATGCCAGTGGGCAACCTCCTGTATTGAAAAATGAACATGCAGTGGAACAATTAGCTGATTTAGCGGATTTTTATCTTTGTCACAATCGCGATATTCTACAACGTGCCGATGATAGCCTTGTTCGCGTTTCCTTCGATGGATTAGAAACATTGCGCCGTGCTCGTGGCTATGTACCTGATGAAATACCGCTTGAAACACAAAGTCCGAAAAATGTGTTGGCGTTAGGCTCCGATCTAAAAAATACATTCTGCTTACTACGTCACAATAAAGCCGTACTGAGTCAACATATTGGCGATACAGCAAATGAGCAAGTGCGGTCACAATTAAGTGAAAATCTTGAATTATTTCAAAATATTTATCAATTTAAACCAGACATTATCGCTGTCGATGCTCACCCTGGCTATTTTTCATCTTCCATTGGTAAACAACTTGCCGAACAGCAACAAATCACACCAATAGAAGTACTGCATCATCATGCTCATATTGTCAGTGTAATGGCCGAACACAATTGTAATGAACCTGTAATTGGTCTAGCTCTAGACGGTATCGGCATGGGCGAAAATGGACAACTTTGGGGGGGGGAATGCCTACTTGTTGATTATCAACATAGTCAATATTTAGGAGGTCTGCCGGCTGTTGCTCTGCCAGGAGGCGATCTTGCAGCTAAACAACCTTGGCGTAACTGGCTGGCTCACCTGCATCAATTTGTGCCACAGTGGCAAGAAATTCTCACTAAAACCTGTACAGAACCGAATTGGCAAATGCTAGTCAATGCTATTGAACGCAGACTCAATTGCCCACCTATATCATCTGCGGGGCGTTTATTTGATGCCGTAGCTTATGCTCTCGGTATTGCACCAAGCAGTGTTTCTTGGGAGGGCGAAGCGGCCTGTCATTTAGAAGCACTGGCAAATACCTCATCTTTGGCGACACAAGCACAAAGTGCGGTCAATATTCCAGTAAAAATGCCGCTTATCGGCAATAAACTGGATTTGGCTTATTTCTGGCAAAGTTGGTTAAATTACTATGCGCCTGCCGCAGATAAAGCCTTCGCCTTTCACTATGCTCTCGCCCAAGGTTTTGCTGAACTTGCGACAAATCAAGCACGAAAACACCAATGCCGTACCATCGTGCTATCCGGTGGTGTGATGCATAACCAACTGCTACGTCGTTTATTAAAAGAAAATTTGAGCGAATTCCATGTACTAAGTGCGCATAAACTACCAATGGGTGATGGCGGACTCAGTTTAGGTCAGGCGGTTATTGCCATGCATAGAAACTGATAATCTCTAATATTAAATATAAGAAAAAGAGTTAATCGAAAAGTAACGATTAACTCTTTTGTTTTTTGTATTTCTTTTTTATAGCGGAATACTGGAAAAGAAAACCAATAGTAACGGTGGCAGAATATTCGTGACAAATCCGAATGAAATCGCAATTGGCGTGACTTCAATACCTCCCGCTTTTTGAATAATTGGCAAAGTGCAATCTATTGCTGTCGCACCCGTAATCCCAATTGCAGTCGAACGGAAATGACGCATAAATAATGGGATGACAAATAAACTGACAATTTCACGGGATAAATCATTAAAAAAGGCAATACTGCCCTGCACCGGTCCCCATGCATTGGTCAATACTACACTGGATAACGAATACCAGCCCATTCCAGAGGCAAACGCCAGTCCTTGCGTAATTGGCATCGCTAAAACGAAAGCAGCAATGATACCGCCTAGTAATGAAGTAAAAGTAAACACCATCCCTGTTTGGAAACCTCGTTTATTGAAAAGGGCCTCTTTTAAGGAAATACCGTTATTTCTGAGCTGAATCCCCACAAAGAAAATCAGTACAATCAATACATATAGATTAATTCCAGTAGGCAACATGAGATAGGATTTGAATAAGAAACCACAAAGGGTGCCGATCACCACCGTGCCGGAAAGTTTGAGCGAATCAATTAAGGAGTGCCAGCGAGAATCAATTTTACCTTGTGATTTAAGTGGCTCTGCTGGATTAAAACGGTCATAAAGCATTAAACCAATCATATTGGATCCCAAAATGATCGCGGATAGTGTTACCGCAGTTGTGCCAATAATCGGCAGTTTATGCTCTAAATCATCTAACTGGCCGAGTAAATAGCCCATTAAGAAAAGAATAATGTAAAGCAAAAACATCACGATATGATTTATTTTTGCAATATAGGATTTATTGTTGACCTTTAATAAATAACCTAACACCATTGGTATTAAGACAATTAATAAGCCATTTATCATATCCTGCATCATACATCTCCTTTCTTATTCCATTAGAACTAGCATACCCCTTTTCTCCCCCTTTTTCAAAGCACATAAAAAAAGTGCGGTCAAAATCGACCGCACTTTTAATCATTTGAAAAATCCAATTTATTAGCCATTTACTTGGCGACGTGCTAATACAGCATCAGATAACTGTTTTAACACGATTTCTGTATCTTCCCAACCGATACAAGCATCAGTGATACTTTGTCCGTAAGTCTGTGCTTTACCATCGACTAAATCTTGACGCCCTTCAACGATATGACTTTCTACCATGACACCTAAGATCTGCTTTGAACCACCTGCAATTTGCTGGCAAACATCTTCACAGACTTCCATTTGTTTTTTGAATTGTTTGCTACTATTTGCATGGCTGAAATCAACCATTACATGTGGAATACGACCTGATTTTTCGATCTCTGCACAAACTTTTGCAACGTCTTCTGCTTTATAGTTAGGACCTTTATCCCCACCACGTAAAATGATGTGGCAGTCTTCATTTCCTTTTGTTGAAACAATCGCCGAATGACCAAATTTTGTCACAGATAAGAAGTAATGTGAAGCTTCTGCCGCCCCCATTGCATCTAAGGCTACTTTTACGCCACCATTTGTGCCATTTTTAAAGCCTACCGCACAAGATAAGCCTGAAGCTAATTCACGATGAACTTGAGATTCCGTTGTTCTCGCACCAATTGCACCCCAACTCATGAAATCAGCCACATATTGTGGTGTGATCATATCTAAGAACTCACCCGCTGATGGTACGCCTAAGTTGTTAATATCTGATAATAATTTACGTGCTATACGCAAACCATCATTTAAACGATATGTATCATTTAAATAAGGATCGTTAATTAAGCCTTTCCAACCCACTGTTGTACGCGGTTTTTCAAAGTAAACACGCATCACCACTTCAAGTGTATCTTTATATTTATCACGTAATACTTTTAAACGTTTTGCGTAATCTAATGCGGCTTTAGGATCATGAATAGAACAAGGACCAATTACCACAAGTAAACGGTCATCTTTCCCATGAATAATATTGTGCGCATGCAAACGGGTTTCATGAACTAAATCAGCCGCTTCTTGACTTGCAGGAAATTTTTCTAATAAGGCAATTGGAGGTAATACCTGATCGACTTTTTCAATTCGGGTATCATCATTTGCAACTTTTACTTCGATTTCTTCTTTCTTCGTCGCCATATGTCACTCTCTAAATCTTAAATGTTGTGCTTAAATCTAATGGCGTTACTCTACACCTATTTTTTGTACTAGTAAACTAGTTCATTTGAATTCTTACACAATTATTATGTGATTGCGTAAAACTTATACTACCTAAGCAGTAAAATAGGGCGTTATTAAACTATATTTCCGCCTTGGCTGGCAAGGTTTTTGACGTAAAAATAGGTTGTACCAGCCCTATTTAAACAGAATGATTCTTTTATCCTTCAAATTAACAAAGAGGTTTAGATAAATGCGGGCAAAAAAAACAATTTCAACATCTACCGCACTTTTTAAAAATATTTTTTCAATGCCCTTGTTTTTACTGAACATCCCCCTCATTTTTTTGTCTGATTGAACACTTATTCAGTCATTTATTTTTACTTGGAGAACTCTATGAAGAAAAGAAATTTTGTATTAACCGGCATCGCATTAGGTTTAAGCGTATTTGCGACCTCTTTATCCGCTCAAGCGGCTATTCCAAATGAAATCGTCGAACAAGGCAGCCTTGCGCCAATGTTAGAAAAAGCGCAAGCAGCCGTCGTGACGCTTTCTGTTGAAGGCAAAGCAAAAGCAAATAGCCGTTCAGCATTACCTGATGATATTCCAGAAGAATTTAAATTTTTCTTTGGTGATCAATTTGGCGAACAATTTGGTGGAGATCGTGGTGCATCACGTAACTTCCGTGGTTTAGGTTCTGGTGTCATCATCAATGCAGATAAAGGCTATGTTTTAACGAACAATCACGTGGTAGATGGTGCGGATAAAATTACCGTAAAATTACAAGACGGACGTGAATTCAAAGCAAAACTCGTTGGAAAAGACGAACAATCTGATATCGCTTTAGTACAAATCGAAAAACCAACCAATCTTACTGCTATCAAAATGGCTGACTCCGATAAATTACGTGTCGGTGACTTTACCGTTGCTATCGGTAACCCATTTGGTTTAGGTCAAACTGTAACCTCTGGTATCGTTTCTGCACTTGGTCGCTCTACTGGTTCAGATAGCGGTGCATATGAAAACTATATCCAAACGGATGCTGCAGTAAACCGTGGTAACTCTGGTGGTGCATTATTGAATTTACAAGGTGAATTAATCGGTATTAATACGGCTATTATTTCTCCAAGTGGCGGTAATGCAGGGATTGCCTTTGCAATTCCAAGCAACCAAGCCAATAATCTCGTGCAACAAATCTTAGAATTTGGTGAAGTACGCCGTGGTTTACTCGGTATTAAAGGTGGCGAATTAAATGCTGATTTAGCAAAAGCCTTTAATGTCAGTGCGCAACAAGGTGCATTTGTGAGTGAAGTCATTCCAAATTCTGCTGCAGAAAAAGCAGGCTTAAAAGCAGGTGATGTAATTACCGCAATGAATGGTCAAAAAATTTCAAGCTTCGCCGAAATGCGTGCCAAAATCGCGACTTCTGGTGCAGGTAAAGAAATTGAGCTCACTTACTTACGTGATGGCAAAACTGATAACGTAAAAGTGACCTTGCAAGCGGACGATGGCACGCAAACAGCAAGTAAAACCGAGCTTCCTGCACTAGATGGTGCAACCTTAAACAACTATGATGCAAAAGGTGTTAAAGGTGTAGAAATTAGTAAAGTACAGCCAAATTCAATGGCTGCACAACGCGGTTTAAAATCAGGTGATATCATCATCGGCATCAACCGTCAGCCAATTGAAAGTACGCAAGACTTACGCAAAGCGCTAGATGAAAAACCATCTGCCGTTGCACTCAATATCTTACGTGGTAAAAACAACTTCTACTTATTAGTGCAGTAAAATAAAAAAGAGCGGTTAATTTGACCGCTCTTTTTCTTTATTCCGATATCATAAACTGCTCTCTCAATTGATGAAGCTGATCACGTACTGCGGCGGCTTTTTCAAATTCGAGATCTTGAGCAAATTTATACATTTGTTGTTCCAATTTCTTAATTTGTTGCTGGAATTCTTTCGCGGATTTAGGTGCATTGTAAAGTGCGGTCGGTTCAGCCGCCGTTTTACCACGCTGTTTCGATTTGGCTTTTTGATTTGCACCTTGGCCAATATCTAACAACTCACCCACTTTCTTATTCAATGCCTGTGGAACAATGCCGTGCTCTTCATTGTATTTCATTTGTTTTTCACGACGGCGATTCGTCTCGGTAATGGCTTTTTCCATAGATTTAGTCATGCTATCTGCATACAAAATCGCTTTACCATTTAAATTTCGAGCGGCACGACCGATGGTTTGGATTAAGGAACGTTCAGAACGCAAGAAACCTTCTTTATCGGCATCTAAAATCGCCACAAGAGAAACTTCTGGAATATCCAAGCCCTCACGTAACAAGTTGATACCAACCAATACATCAAACTCGCCTAAACGTAAATCACGAATAATCTCTACACGCTCAACGGTATCAATATCAGAATGCAAATAACGTACACGAATTCCATGTTCATCTAAGTAATCCGTTAAATCTTCTGCCATTTTCTTCGTCAGCGTCGTCACTAAAACACGCTCATTTTTGTCCGCTCTTTGACGCGCTTCGGAGAGCAAATCATCCACTTGAATAGATACTGGACGAATTTCAATTTGCGGATCGAGTAAACCCGTTGGACGTACTACCTGATCGACAATTTCACTGCCTGATTTTTCCAACTCATAAGGGCCTGGTGTTGCAGAAACGTAAATCGTCTGCGGCGCTAAACGTTCAAACTCTTCAAAGCGTAATGGACGGTTATCCAATGCAGAAGGCAAACGAAAACCATATTCGACCAAGGTTTCTTTACGAGAACGGTCTCCACGATACATCCCACCAATTTGCGGTACTGTAACGTGTGATTCATCAATAATCAAAATCGCATCAGACGGCATATAATCAAATAATGTCGGAGGCGGTTCGCCTTCATTTCTGCCAGAAAGATAGCGTGAATAGTTTTCGATGCCTGAGCAATAGCCGAGCTCGTTCATCATCTCAATGTCAAATTGTGTACGCTGAGTAATGCGCTGCTCTTCCAATAATTTATGCTCTTTGATGAAATATTCTCGGCGTTGCACAAGCTCCGCTTTGATTTTTTCAATGGCATCTAAAATACGTTCTCTTGGTGTCACGTAGTGGGTTTTCGGATACACCGTAAAACGCGGAACTGCGCCAAAACTTGTGCCAGTTAAAGGATCAAATAAGCTTAGGCGTTCAATTTCATCATCAAATAATTCAATTCGTATCGCACGATCGTCAGATTCCGCAGGGAAAATATCAATTACTTCGCCACGCACACGGAATGTACCACGCTGAAAGGCTTGATCATTTCTTGTATATTGTAATTCCGCTAACTTTGCTAAAATCTGACGTTGATCGATAATTGCCCCTTGTTGTAAATGCAACATCATCTGTAAATAGCTATCCGGATCGCCCAAACCATAAATCGCTGATACAGATGCCACTACAATAGTATCTCGACGCTCCAAAAATGACTTCGTAGCTGAAAGACGCATCTGTTCAATTTGATCATTAATTGAAGCATCTTTCTCAATAAAGGTATCGCTGCTCGGTACATAAGCTTCCGGCTGATAATAATCATAGTATGAGACGAAATATTCCACCGCGTTTTCAGGAAAGAACGCTTTCATTTCTGCATAAAGCTGAGCGGCAAGCGTTTTATTTGGGGCAAGTAACATTGCAGGTCGATTTAACGTTGCAATAACATTCGCAATAGTAAAGGTTTTACCAGAGCCCGTTACCCCGAGAAGGGTTTGATGCGCCAAACCATCCTCTAAATTTTCGACTAATTTTTCGATTGCTTGGGGCTGATCACCGGAAGGTTTAAAATCGGAATGAAGAATAAAAGGCTTAGTATTAATTTTCTCTGCCATAAGTGCGGTCAATTTTTTTACTGTTTTAGAAGTGTGGCTATTTTAGCACATTTATTACTCCAAATTGAGCGATAAAAATCCAAGTTTTACACACACTTAGGCGTGTCAAGTCTTAAACACTTCAAAATTGAAAAATATTTTATTTTTTTTGCTGGACTTTATGTAACACATTGATATCTAAATAAATATCAACGAATGGCTAATAGATGAACAATTTGAGACAAAGCCAGTCTGCACCAGTGGTTGACCATTTTAAACAAAAACAATCCACAAAGTTATCCACAGGCTTTGTGGATAGCAAAAATGGTAAATTTTTTTGTCATTTTTTTCATTTTGAGTATTGACAAGCGACAGGTCGCTCATTAAAATGCGCGCCTATTCTTTGTGATACCAAATTTATTCCTCCTTAGTTCAGTCGGTAGAACGGTGGACTGTTAATCCATATGTCGCAGGTTCGAGTCCCGCAGGAGGAGCCAAATTTCTCTTTTGGTTTAGCTTTCGTTTGTCTCCTTTTACGAATCCTAAATTTGTAGCCAAAAGAATTTAAGCCCATCGTGTTGATGGGCTTTATTTTTATCTAATCAATTCTTATTTGATGAATTATCAGGCTAATTTAATGATGAACGATCATCCATTAAGTTATCACATTCCCAGCCAATATAGTCGCCTGAAAACTCCATAGCTAATTTTTCAAAGCGCTCTACCCACTCGAAGATCTCATTACTGTCTAATGAAAGCTCTTGCTCCAATTTCACCATGAAATAAGGCTGTTCATCTTCTTCCGTCTGGATGGCTTGGCTTGAATATTTCAACGTACTAAAAGACACTTTTCCAAGCGTTAGTTCATCCATAAAGGGAAACATTTTTTCTTCTTCATCAAAATGGAATGTATGCTCAATCAAATAAGTATCACTTAAATTACGCCCTTTGCTGTTCAGCATACTCAAAATCTCTTCCGTCGCATTTAATTTCATTTCCAATGGAGAAGCCAATAAGAAATCGAAATAGGTATCCCAATTTGGATCATTCTGTACGTTGATTTCTGAGACAAAATCGAGTTGTTGAAGGGTTTCTTTAAGCAAAGCATCATGTTCACAATAGAAATGCATTTTTGCCTGATGATTGCAAATAAAGTGCCCAGCAAAAAAAACATTTGGAAGTGCGGTCAATTGTGCAAGGATTTTAAAAAGACGATTAATTAATTTTTCATATTCATCTTCATTCGGCAAACCGTCCTCATCTCCCTGATAAGGCACGGTAAATTGCACAACTTTACTAAGATGCTTACCATGATAAACATCTAAATCTTCAATATTTGCGGTAAACACGGCAGGCATGCCATTCACTTGTGAACGGTAATTCTGCCAATTTGCCATATCCATGTTGCTTTCCTATTTAAATTCTGCCCAGATTGGTGCGTGATCTGACGGTTTTTCCATTGCACGAATATCTAATGCAATGCCAACATCAACGCAACGCTCTGCTAATTGACGATTCACTAAAATATGATCGATACGTAATCCACGGTTATCATCAAAACCTTTTGAGCGATAATCAAACCACGAGAACTTGTCATTGACTGTTGGATTTAATTTACGGAACGTATCTTCCAATCCATAATCGTATAAGCGTTGATACCATTCACGCTCTTCGGGTAAGAATGAGCATTTGCCAGTACGCAACCAACGCTTTCGGTTTTCATCGCCAATGCCAATATCTAAATCGCTTGGACTGATATTCATATCGCCCATAATTAACACTGGATTGGCTTTATCGTGATCTTGTTCTAAATAGCGCTGAAGATCCGCATAAAATTTTTCTTTTGCCGGAAACTTGGTTTCATGAGCACGACTTTCGCCCTGTGGGAAATAGCCATTAATTACCGTTAACAAACCAAATGGCGTTTCTAAATCCGCCATAATTATGCGTTTTTGCGCATCTTCATTATCAGTTGGAAAACCACGACGCACCGCTTTTGGTTCTTGTTTGGTTAACAGTGCTACACCGTAATGCCCTTTTTGCCCATGGTGAAAAACGTGATAGCCCAGATTGTCTGTAATTGCATAAGGAAAATCTTCATCCGCGACTTTAATTTCTTGTAAACCAATCACATCCGGTTGGTATTTTTCAATAATTGCTTCGAGTTGATGAGGGCGGGCACGTAAACCATTAATATTAAAAGAGATAAATTTCATTTTTATTCCTAATGTGAAAATTTGTGGCTATTATACAAAATAATTGAAATCTTAACCGCACTTTTCCTCTTGTAACGGAAGAAGTTACGCCTATTAATGTAATTACTCTTCAGTTTTAATCAAATGAATTTTGATCCTTCTTTCTCATTAAAATTTTTCCTAAAAACTCACTTTATAAATAAAACTAAGTTGCTTATACTGGCCGCATTTTTATTACCTTACTCGGATCATTTTATGAATATTTATACTTACTTGTGTTTTCTCACCACAATAGCTATTTTAATCAGTTTTATCACTCGTAAACTGAATGATAAGATCCAATATACGATCGCTATCACAGCCACTTCCATGGCGGGCTCACTGTTTCTAGTTTTGCTGGGTTATTTCAACTGGTTTAATTTAGATGATATTGCAACACGTGTTATTGAACGTATTGATTTTAAAGATTTCTTATTAAATGGAATTTTAGGTTTTTTGCTCTTTGCTGGAGCCTTGGGTATTAAACTCCCTGTATTGAACAATCAAAAATGGGAAATTACCACTTTCGCCCTGTTCTCAACGCTCGCCTCAACCTTTTTTATTGGTTTTCTACTTTATGGTATTGCCTTATTTTTCGGCTGGAATATTGATTTAATTTACTGCATCTTATTTGGTGCACTGATATCGCCGGATGACCCTATTGCCGTACTTGCCATTATCAAAAACTTAAAAGCCCCAAAACGCTTATCCATGCAGGTGGAAGGCGAATCACTTTTTAATGATGGGATTGGCTTAGTAATTTTCACCACGGTTTTTGCCGTCGCATTTGGCGGTCATGAACCGACAGCAAACGGTATTCTTCATTTATTTTTTAAAGAAGCCTTAGGTGGGATTGCCTTTGGATTGGTTTTAGGTCTATTCGTCCATTATCTGATTTCAGCCACTGATGATGGTTCGTTAGAAATTCTCTTAACCTTAATCGTACCTACTGCGGGCTTTATGCTGGCTAATCTCTTACACGTCTCAGGTGCATTAGCCATGGTTGTCGCGGGGATTTTAATTGGTAACTGGACAAGATACACCGGCTTTTCTCAACAAAGCCAACGCTATTTAGATCACTTTTGGGAAATGATCGATCACTTTCTCAATTCCTTACTCTTCATCTTAATCGGTTTAGCGATTTTATTGATTCATGTGTCTTGGCAAGGGTTAATCTTAATTTTTCTTGCTATTCCGGTTTGTTTAATCTGTCGCTATGCCAGTGTTTGGCTACCATTCCAAGTCATGAAACGCTACCGTAAATACAACCCTTACACGATGAAAGTGCTCACTTGGGGCGCATTACGAGGCGGATTAGCACTCGCTATGGCGCTTTCTATTCCAAGTGGCCAATTTTATATTGAAGGATTAGAAATGGATGTTCGCGATCTTATTTTAGGTATGACGTATGCGGTTGTGGCATTTTCAATTCTCGTACAAGGCATGACAATTGAAACCTTAATTCGTAAATCAAAAGAAGCCACCATGCGTGAACGTGGCTATACAGGTATCGGATTAGCGAAATAATCAATCACGTTTATATCTTTGGCTCAGCATTTGCTGAGCCTATTTTTTGAATCTGAGACATAACACCTTCACGATGCCACCACTCCCCTTCTTTAGGAAGAGTAAACACATCAAATGCCTGACCTTTAAATTCAAATTGCAATCTTGCAGCGTGTAAATAAGTGCGGTCAATATTTTCAGTGTTTTTACCATAAAGCGCATCACCTAAAATAGGGCTACCTAAGCTTTTCATCGCCACACGCAATTGATGGGTTTTACCAGTTTGTGGCTTTAAGATAAATAATCGTAAATTAGGCTCACAACTTACACTTTCAAAACGCGTAATCGCGGGATTCTCTTTCGATGGACAGAGTTTCCAGGCACCATTTCTGGCCTTTTGCATATCGCCGATAATCAATCCTTGTTTCTTTTTGGGTTTCTGATTGCTAAGGGCGAGATAAGTTTTTTGAACATGGTGTTCAGAAAAAAGTCGGAAAAATTCAGCCGCACTTTCGGCGTTCAATGCCAAAATGAGTAAACCTGATGTCACTTTATCTAACCGATGCACAAGCCAAACTTGTGGCACATCAAGCTGCTCAGCAAGTAAAGTGGTTAAACCAATTTCGCTCTGATCTTTATGCACGCTCAGTCCACAAGGCTTATAAATAATGATAAAATCATCTGTCTGATAAACAATCTCTAATTTCATAAGTGTGGTTAAAAATTAATGAATTTTGAACATATTATACTGGTTTATATTATTCCCGTGTTAATTTGGGTGGCGGTTATTTCTGTCACCTTGCGGTTGCTCGTCAAAAAACAAGCGGTTTCCGCTACGTTGTCATGGCTGATGATTATTTACCTCGTGCCGCTGATTGGTGTCATTGCCTATTTAATTTTTGGTGAAGTGAAACTCGGTGCTCGCCGTGCCAAAGCATTTCAGTTGTTAAAACCTAAATACATCAAATGGCTTAATCTGCTTTCAGAGCAAAAAGATGTGGTCACTCACTCTAAAGACCCACGTTATCGTGCTTTATTTAAATTAGTCCACCAACGCTTAGGCATTCCGAATATTCGAGGAAATGAATTACATATTCTCGATACCCCGGAAACCATTATTCGAAGTATCATCGGTGATATTCAACAAGCTCGCCATTCCATTAATATGGTCTTTTATATTTGGAGTAATGATGGGTTAATTAATGAGGTTAAACAAGCGTTAGAAGAAGCTGTGCAACGTGGCGTAAAAGTTTGTCTTTTACTGGATTCCGTTGGTAGTAGAGCCTTTCTTAAAAGTGTTATTTGTAAAGAAATGCGAGCGAAAGGCATTGAGATTACAGAAGCGCTACACGTAAACTTATTCCGTATGTTCTTCAACCGAATTGATTTACGCCAACACCGTAAAATTATCGTCATTGATAATCAAATTGCCTATACAGGTAGTATGAATATGGTGGACCCTAATTTCTTCAAACAAGAAAGTAATGTGGGCAATTGGGTAGATATAATGGTGCGAATTAACGGTCCTGTTTCACCGATTTTAAATAGCCTACACGCCTGGGATTGGGAAATTGAAACTACGGAAGAATTACCCCTTTTATTACCAAACTGTCCGATTGTGGAAATTGATGACAATGATACCCACTCCGTACAAGTTATTGCGAGTGGTCCCGCGTTCCCAGATGATTTAATTGCGCAGTCTCTTGCAACAGTCATTTATGCAGCAAGAGAAAGTATTGTGATTACTTCACCTTATTTTGTACCAAGTCACAATATTGCTGAAGCATTACGTATTGCCGCATTTCGCGGTGTCAATATCACCCTTATTTTACCGAAACAAAATGACTCCCTAATGGTTCGCTGGGCAAGCCGTACCTTTTTTGATGATTTACTCGAAGCGGGAGTAAAAATTTATCATTTTGAAGCGGGGCTTCTGCATACAAAAAGTATACTGATTGATAATAAACTTGCACTTATTGGCACAGTAAATATGGATTTGCGTAGCTTCTTACTTAATTTTGAAATCACTATCGCTGTCGAAGATCGTAATTTTGCGAATGAAGTAGCAACGCTTCACGAAAATTATTTAGCGAATTCATCTGAACTCAATATGCAAGAATGGCTCAATCGACCTTTCTATCATCGAATTATCGAACGGTTATTTTTCTTGTTTAGTCCATTACTCTAATTTTTATAACTGATACAAAAAGGGCGTATCATATGATACGCCCTTTTTTATTTCACTTATCGATTAACGTTTTTTTACGATAAACACTAAAGCAACTAATACTGCTGCAGTTGTAACAAATCCCGCTAAACCTGATTCTGTAAAACCAACTACAATGTAGCCTACTGCACTTGCCGTGGCAACTGTTGCCGCATAAGGTAACTGTGTGGTGACGTGATCCATGTGGTTACATTTTGCGCCAGTTGATGACAGAATCGTTGTATCCGAAACCGGTGAACAGTGGTCGCCACATACTGCGCCAGCCATAACTGCAGACAAACAAGGAAGTAATAATTCTGGTGCTGAGTTAGTCGCCATTGCCGCAGCGATTGGTAACATAATACCAAATGTCCCCCAGCTTGTCCCTGTTGAGAATGCCATTGCTGAACCAAGGATAAATAAAATCACTGGTAAAAATTGAACTGGAATGCTGCCACTCACTAAAGAAGATAAGTATTTACCGGTTTGTGCATCACCCACCACTTTATTGATTGTCCACGCAAAGAACAGGATTGCAATTGCACCTAACATAGATTTAATACCGGCAATCCATGCTTTTCCATATTCTTGTAAAGAAACTTGGCGCTCAAGAATAATCAATAATGTTGACATAGCAACCGCACTTGAACCACCAACAACAAGCGAAATACCTACTGTTGTATTTTCAAATGCACCTAAGAGGCTAAATGGTTTTCCATCCGCCGCTAAGGCCTCACTACCCGTATGAATCATCATGAAAACAGTGACGGTAATTAAGACTAAAATCGGTAAAATTAAGTTGCGAACTTTACCTTTCACACCTTCAATGACTTCTTCTTTATAATCGCGCTCCATGGCTAATTTTTCATGACGTGCCATTGATGCAATATCAAATGAGAAATAGGCCACAAAGAATACCATTAATAATGAGAAGATCGCATAGTAGTTCATTGAACTCATAGCAACGAATGCGCCCATTGGGGTATAAGAGGTAATAGAATACGTCGCCAATAAACCTGCTACAAGAGTAATAATGTATGCCCCCCAGCTTGATACTGGCATCATGACACACATTGGTGCAGCAGTAGAATCAAGAATGTACGCTAATTTTGCACGAGAAACTTTGAAACGATCAGTAACTGGACGTGCAATCGCACCGACAGCAAGACTGTGGAAGTAATCATCGATAAATGTCACAAACACTAAAGATGCCGCTAATAATTTCGCACCGCGACGACCTTTAATTTTATTTTGTGCCCATTCAGCAAACGCACGGTTGCTGCCTGACACAGTTAAAAGTGCGGTCAATACGCCAAGTAAAACTAAGAAAAACACGATATTCATATTTGAATTCATGCCTTCTTCGCTACTATAAACTAATGCCACAACATTATCTTTTAAATAAATAAGTGCATTCAATGGGTTGAAATCAACCAACATTAACGCACCGACAATAATCCCTGCACTGAGGGACACCAAAACCCGACGAGTTGCAATTGCTAAAATAATCGCAAGTAATGCGGGTATAATTGAATAAATAGATGAAGAATAATCGACTAGTTCCATTAAGTTATACCTAATAATTTAATGGAGACAACGGCAAGAAAAGACACAATTATGACCAGACCGAACCGTAGCGCTCCATAGTTAATACACAAAAACTATGACAGTCACGTTCCTTTCGAAGACGTGACCAACCGAATAAGATGACGCCTATTCGATTTCGGCAATCATTCCTTTCCTTTCCCTTCAACGCTATCCACTCCAGGAAAATACTTATAATGACCGCACCTCTACTGTTGTATAGGATGGTGAGAGATTACATTAAAATGAATAAAATTACCAATAAAATCTTGCACTTTCAGTGAAATCTATTCTTTTATTAAAAATGACGTATTAAGTTGTTAATTCATTGTTACACAATTTTATGAGTAAACGATTGCAATAGTATAGAAAACAGGTCACTCCATAATATGGAGTATGATGAGATCAGACCAATTAATTCTTTAAATTAGGCGAATTAATATTTACCAAATATATTATTTTCGCTATTATTGTTTTCCCTAAAATAATTAAGCATTCACACACATAAAAAAGAGGACATCATGAACGAATTAACAAAAGGTTTAACTAACCTTCGTAGTTTACGCGCCGCTGTACGCGATTTAACATTAGAACAAGCTGAAAGTTCACTTTTAAAATTACAAGCTGCTGTTGAAGAAAAACGTGCTCAAGCAGCTGAAATTGAACAAGCGGAACAAGAGCGTCGTGCGCGTATCGCAAAATATAAAGAATTAATTAAACAAGAAGGTATCACTGCGGAAGAATTAACTGCAATTATCGGTATTGCGCCTTCTTCAATTCGTAAAAAACGCGAACCTCGTCCAGCAAAATACAAATATACTGATGAAACTGGTCAAGAAAGAACATGGACTGGTCAAGGCCGCACACCTCGTGTGATTCAAAAGGCCTTAGATAAAGGTGCCTCTTTAGCTTCTTTCGAAATCTAATTTCATTATCAACTATGTAGAACCCATTTTTTATGGGTTCTCTTTTTTTATTTACCTTGCAAAATATTCATTATGTTAGAAAAGAAAATATTACTGACTGACTGTCCTGATGACAAAGGCTTAATCGCCAAAATCACCAATATTTGTTACAAACATCAATTAAATATCCTTCACAATAATGAGTTCGTTGATTTCGAAACGAAACATTTCTTTATGCGTACCGAATTGGAAGGCATTTTTAACGAAGAAACCTTGTTAGCTGACTTAAATTATAGTTTGCCGTCGGGGACAAATTGCCGCCTAATCAGCGCACAACGTAAACGTATCGTGATTTTAGTGACCAAAGAAGCACACTGTTTAGGTGATATTTTAATGAAAAATTACTACGGTGCATTAGATGTAGAAATTGCGGCAGTAATTGGAAATCACGATAATTTACGCGAATTAGTTGAACGCTTTGATATTCCATTCCATTGCGTCAGTCATGAAGGTCTCTCTCGTGTGGAACACGATAAATTGCTCGCTGAAAAAATTGATGAATATGCACCTGATTATATTGTTTTAGCTAAATATATGCGTGTATTAAATCCGGAATTCGTCGCGCGTTATCCAAATCGTGTGATTAATATTCACCATTCATTCTTACCCGCATTTATTGGGGCAAAACCCTATCAACAAGCTTATGAGCGCGGCGTAAAAATTATTGGTGCAACGGCTCACTTTATTAATAATGAATTAGATCAAGGTCCGATTATTATGCAAAACGTGATTAACGTGGATCACACTTACTCTGCCGATGCCATGATGCGTGCAGGCCGAGATGTGGAAAAAACAGTATTAAGCCGTGCGCTTGATCTTGCCTTACATGATCGTATTTTTGTGTATAAAAATAAAACGGTGGTCTTGTAATGAAAGCTATCACTTTAGAGCCAATTTCTCGCATTGAAGGTGAGATCAACTTACCTGGCTCGAAAAGTTTATCAAACCGTGCATTATTATTAGCAGCATTAGCTAAAGGTACCACAACGGTCACTAACTTATTAGACAGCGATGACATTCGTCATATGCTAAACGCCCTTAAAGCTTTAGGTGTAAATTACCAGCTTTCTGAAGACAAAACTTGCTGTGAAGTTGAAGGCTTAGGTGGCGCATTTCAGGTTGAAAATGGCTTATCACTGTTTCTAGGCAATGCTGGTACGGCCATGCGTCCTTTAACCGCTGCGCTTTGTTTAAAAGGCGATACCGAAGGCGAAGTTATTTTGACCGGTGAGCCACGTATGAAAGAGCGTCCAATCAAACATTTGGTGGATGCGCTTCTTCAAGCGGGTGCCAATGTTCGTTATTTAGAAAATGACGGTTACCCACCAGTTGCGATTCGCAATCAAGGGATTAAAGGTGGCGTGATTAAAATTGACGGTTCAATTTCTTCTCAATTTTTGACCGCACTTTTAATGGCTGCACCTCTTGCTGAAGGCGATTTAGATATCCATATTGTGGGTGATTTAGTTTCAAAACCTTATATTGATATCACCCTCGCGATGATGAAAGATTTTGGTGTTTCAGTTGAAAATCAACATTATCAAGTGTTTAAAGTGAAAGGTAACCAGTCCTATTTGTCACCAGGTAAATACATGGTAGAGGGTGATGCCTCATCTGCCTCTTATTTCCTCGCAGCCGCCGCGATTAAAGGCAACGTAAAAGTGACGGGAATTGGCAAACATTCCATTCAAGGCGACCGACTATTTGCCGACGTGCTAGAAAAAATGGGAGCCAAAATCACTTGGGGTGAAGATTTTATTCAGGCAGAACAAGCTGAACTCCATGGCATTGATATGGATATGAATCACATTCCTGATGCAGCTATGACGATTGCCACAACTGCCTTATTTGCCAAGGGTGAAACCGTTATTCGCAATATTTATAACTGGCGCGTGAAAGAAACTGATCGCCTTGCTGCAATGGCTGCTGAGTTACGAAAAGTCGGTGCGGAAGTTGAAGAAGGTGAAGATTTTATTCGCATTCAACCGCTTGCCCTTTCTCAATTTAAACATGCCGAAATTGAGACCTATAATGATCATCGTATGGCAATGTGCTTTGCGTTGATTGCATTATCGGATACCCCCGTCACGATTTTAGATCCCAAATGTACGGATAAAACCTTTCCCACATTCTTCGATGAATTTGAGAAATTAAGTATTCGAAGCTAAAAACACATAAAAAAGCACCGAGTATTCGGTGCTTCTGCTCATTACTTCTGAATGGAAGATAAAAATTCTTTTCGAGTTTCGCGATCTTCTAAAAAGACCCCGCCATAGGCTGATGTCACGGTATAACTATGGGTATCTTTTACTCCGCGAGCTTTCACACAGAAATGTGTTGCTTTCACATAAACTGCCACATCATCAGTTTCTAAAATGGTTTGAAATGCCGTTAAAAGCTGTTCGGTTAAACGCTCTTGCACTTGCGGACGCTGCGCAAAAAACGCCACAATGCGATTGATTTTAGACAAGCCAATCACCCAATCTTTGGGATAATATGCCACAGCAACATTGCCATCAATTGTCACAAAATGGTGTTCGCAAGTACTGGTTAAGGTGATGTCATTCACTTGCACCATTTCGCTCACTTTCATTTGGTTTTTGATTTTCGTCATTTTCGGGAAATTGGCATAATCCATTCCACTGAAAATTTCATCAATAAACATTTTGGCTAAGCGATTTGGCGTTTCTTCTAAGCTATCATCACGCAGATCTAACCCAATCAATTTCATCACTTCACGCATATGCGAGGCAATCGCCGCACGGCGCTCATCTTTACATTGAGTCGGATCAATCATTGGGGTTTCGATGCCTTTGGCTACCAAGGCGCGGCGGACATTTTCCGCATCAGGTGAAATCGCGTTCATTCACTTTCCATTTATAAAAAAATAATGCGGCATTTTAGCAAAAGATGAATTATTCGTAAAATGCGAAAAATCACCCTAATTTATTAATTTCCTTCATATTGTATTTCGGGCTACAATATATCCACTTTTATTTCGCTCAACCCAAAGGATTGATTATGTTGCCACTTGAAGATGCCTTGGCGCAAATGCTCAACCAACTTCCCTTCCCAACAAAAACTGAAACACTGGCTTTAACTGAAGCCGCGGATCGTGTCTGTGCGGAAGATGTAATTTCTCCAATTAACGTGCCTTCTTTTGATAACTCTGCGATGGATGGTTATGCAGTTCGTTTAGCCGATTTACAGCAATCCATGACGCTTTCTGTTGCAGGAAAATCCTTTGCAGGCAATCCATTTCAAGGGGAATGGGTAGCACAAAGTGCGGTCAGAATTATGACGGGTGCAATGATTCCTGAAGGTGCCGATGCGGTGGTTATGCAAGAAGAGGTCACCGTCAATGAAGATGGTTCTGTTACCTTTGCGGCCTTGCCTAAAGCCAATCAGAATATTCGCCGTATTGGTGAAGATGTGAAAAAAGGTGATGTGGTATTACATCAAGGGGATGAGTTAAATGCCGTATCTTTACCTTTACTTGCTTCATTAGGCATCGCTGAAGTGAAAGCTTTCCCACGATTAAAAGTGGCAGTGCTTTCAACCGGCGATGAATTAATGCCTGTTGGCAAACCATTAGAAGCGGGACAAATCTACGATACCAACCGTTTCACCGTGAAATTAATGCTAGAAAAATTAAATTGTGACGTGCTCGACTTCGGTATTCTGCCAGATAACCAAGCTGAATTTGAAGCGGCTTTTGTGAAAGCACAAGCTCAGGCAGATCTTGTGATCACAAGCGGTGGTGTTTCGGTGGGTGAAGCTGACTTCACGAAAACCGTATTAGAAAAAGTGGGTCAAGTAAATTTCTGGAAAATTGCGATGAAACCTGGCAAGCCATTTGCTTTTGGTAAATTAGAAAATGCTTGGTTCTGCGGTTTACCTGGCAATCCCGTTTCTGCATTAGTGACATTCTATCAATTAGTGCAACCGGCTATTGCCAAATTAAGCGGTAAAAAACACCCGAAAAAACAACCGCACTTTCAAGCGATTGCTCAAACCAATTTGAAAAAAGCGCCAGGGCGTTTAGATTTCCAACGTGGTTTCTATCAAATCAATGAAAATGGTCAACTTGAAGTGCAACCAGTGGGTTTCCAAGGGTCACATTTATTCAGTTCTTTTGTGAAAAGTAACTGTTTTATTCGCCTCGAAAAAGATCGCGGCAATGTGACTGCAGGCGAAATCGTCACCATTGAACCGTTTAATCACCTATTGGGGCAATAATGGCTGAATTAAGTTACGAAGAAGAACTGCGCTATAACCGCCAAATCATCTTAAAAGCGGTTGATTTTGACGGACAAGAAAAGCTGAAAGACAGCCGAATGTTAATTGTCGGTCTGGGTGGTTTAGGCTGTGCGGCAAGTCAATATCTTGCATCGGCTGGCGTGGGTCATTTAACCTTGTTGGATTTTGACACGGTATCGCTTTCTAATTTGCAACGTCAGGTATTACATACCGATAGCAGATTAAATATGCCTAAAGTGGAATCAGCAAAAATTGCGTTACAACAGATTAATCCACACGTAGAAATTGAAACCATCAATGCACAACTTTCCGAAGAAAAACTCGCGGAAATCATACCGCACTTTGATGTGATATTAGATTGTACCGATAACGTGGATATTCGTAATGCGCTCGATCGTGGGTGCGAACAAGCGAAGATCCCGCTTGTTTCTGGTGCTGCGATCCGTTTAGAAGGACAGGTTTCCGTCTTTACTTATGAACCCAATACCCCAACCTATCGCCAACTTAGCCAACTCTTTGGACAAAATGTTTTAAGCTGTGTAGAAGCGGGCGTACTGGCGCCAATCGTGGGGATTGTGGGTTCAATTCAAGCCTTAGAAGCCATCAAAGTGCGGTTAAAAATCGGTTCAAATTTATGTGGACGCTTATTGTTAATCGATGGATTAACCATGCGTGTCCGAGAAATGAAATTGCCCGTTTAAGTTTTCTCTTAACATTTAGGCAGACAGAAAGTTTGTCTAAACAAATCATTATTATGACTTAGTATTGAAACAACGTATGGGTAATATTATCTTTGAATGTTTTTTCCGTTTATTTTTTGAAGGGTTATTTGAATTTTTATTCAATAAATATTCCAAATTAAGTTGGGGATTATGGTGTACATTTTCCCTACTATTTGGTTTCTATTTCTTTGCTTTCCTTAATATGGACAAATCTGCTTGGGTAATTTGTTTATTAGCTATTCTAGCTGGTGGACTTACGATGCTTATTACCCTAGCCTTCGTTTTTTTAATTGAAAAATTGATGTTGAGGAAAAAATAAGTGCTATAGATTGACTTTATTCTCTCATATTAAAACTCAAAATTACCCACAAATAATTATCCATCCCCTCGTGCATTACCCAAAAACAAATGCTATTATCTTGCTCGACAATTCATTTGTCTTATATCGCAAGTTTTGTGTATAGGAAAATGGCAGACACTTCAAAAATCTCTTCATTTTATACCACACTTGCAAATTATCATTTCATCAGTTTAAGGATTAACTCTCTCATGAAAGAGATTTTGCAACAATTTAAACAAAATTATTTGATTAAATACTGGAATCCTGTCGCGGCAGTCATTGCAGCGGGGCTTATTTCAGCTTATTACTTTGGGGTAACCGGCACTTATTGGGCGGTTACGGGGGAATTTACACGTTGGGGCGGTCATGCTTTGCAAGCTCTAGGTGTCGATGTGTCCGACTGGAGCTACTATAAAATTATCGGCATGCAAGGCACGATCTTCACCCGTATTGATGGCGTGATGATTTTAGGTATGTTCGCGGGTTGCATTTCGGCTGCACTTTGGGCAAACAACGTAAAATGGCGTAATCAACCACACAAACGTCGTATTGTTCAAGCCCTCATTGGTGGTGCATTAGCCGGTTTCGGTGCACGTTTAGCAATGGGCTGCAACCTTGCCTCTCTCTTCACCGGTATTCCTCAATTTTCTGTTCACGCCTGGTTCTTTACTATTGCCACAGCCGTAGGTACTTATGCAGGGGTAAAAGTCACCTTACTTCCGATATTCCGTGTGAAATTAGAATTGAAAAAAGGTGCAGCAAAATTACAAGAAACGGATCCGAAACAAGCGAATCGTCGTTTTTGGATTGGTATGGTGGTCTTTTTTGCTTACCTGATTGCTTCACTTTATGTGATGACAAACTCCGTCAAACTGGGTTTTGCGATGCTTTGTGGGTTAGCTTTCGGCTTATTAATTGAACGCGCTCAAATCTGCTTTACTTCCGCTTTCCGTGATTTATGGGTAACCGGCCGTGCTTATATGGCAAAAGCCATCATCTTCGGTATTCTCGTGGGTACGCTTGGCGTATTCAGCTACATTCAATTAGGCGTGCCGGCCAAAATCATGTGGGCGGGTCCAAATGCAATTATCGGTGGTTTATTATTTGGCTTCGGTATTGTATTAGCAGGCGGATGTGAAACCGGTTGGATGTATCGCTCAATGGAAGGTCAAGTTCACTTTATGTGGGTAGGTGTGGGTAACGTTGTTGGTTCAACCTATTTAGCCTACGCATGGGACGATCTTGCCCCTGTACTTGCGTTAGATTACGAAAAACTTAATTTATTGAAATCCTTTGGCCCTGTTGGCGGTTTATTAGTGAATTACGGCTTGCTTATTCTTTGCTTAATCGCTGTTGTTTGGTGGGAACGCCACTTCTTGAAAAAAGCTAAAGCAAAAATTGCGGCAGCGAATCCACAAGCTTGTGGTTGCTAATTAAATATTAACGAATTCATTCAAAAAAGAGGACATTATTATGGCATTTACCGTTGTTCAAAAATTAGATAAAGATCCAAAAGACATCACCCCAGATTACACGTTAGATACGCTAGGTGAACCTTGCCCGTATCCAGCAATCGTGATGCTCGAAACCATGCCTCAATTACAAAAAGGCGAAATTTTAGAGCTATTAAGTGACTGTGCCCAATCTATCAACAACATTCCTGTTGACACTAAAAACCACGGTTACACACTATTAAGCGTTGAACAAGATGGCACCAAATTACGCTATTTGATTCAACGTTAATGTAAAAAAGTGCGGTCAAAATTGACCGCACTTTTATATTTAATGGAAAGAAAAATCGAGAAATAAACGAAAATTGTACTACCTAATACTTACCCCCAAGGCTTAGCATCAGGTTTACTGTGTTTTTTTCGCCATTGGGTACATATTGGACTATCCCACATTAGCCTTTCTTCACAAACTGGACCGCCTTCTAGATACCAACCTTTTTTCTCTAAACAAAGATTTACTTCTGGATTAACACTTTCCCCTATCACAAAATCCATACCGCAATCCGACATATCTTTTTGTCTTCTGTCAAGAAATTTAATACGTCCTTGAGGATCTGAGTTAGGAAATAAAACCCTAGAATTATGTAAGCGCCAATGATCATGTGGTGGCGGAGGCTGAAAACCACCAAAAGAACAACCAAACAAAGTTAGAGATAATAGTAGTGGTAATGTAAATCTCATCTTATCGTTTCCTCGCCTATTTTGATTTTAGAAAGTTAGTGTATAACTTCTTAAAGTTAGGTTATTTAATCATATAAGCACTAAAAAACATATAAAAAAAAACCGCACTTTAATCTCTCAAAGTGCGGTCAGTTTTACTTCAATTTTTTGCTTATTTGTTTAATGCAGTAAGAATGTCATCAACACGTTCTTTTGCATCACCAAAGAGCATTTGAGTGTTTTCTTTGAAGAATAATGGGTTTTGAACGCCTGCATATCCCACCGCCATAGAACGTTTGAATACGATAACGTTTTGTGCTTTCCATACTTCTAACACTGGCATACCTGCGATTGGGCTGTTTGGATCTTCCATTGCAGCAGGGTTTACGGTGTCGTTTGCACCGATAACCAATACCACATCGGTATCTGCGAAATCATCATTGATTTCATCCATTTCAAGCACGATGTCATAAGGTACTTTTGCTTCCGCCAAAAGCACGTTCATATGACCCGGTAAACGACCTGCAACAGGGTGAATACCAAAACGCACGTTAATGCCACGTTCACGCAATTTCGCTGTAATTTCAGCCACTGGATATTGCGCTTGTGCTACCGCCATACCGTATCCTGGTGTGATGATCACAGAGCTTGCATTTTTGAGTAATTCAGCCACTTCTTCTGCCGTTGTCTCACGGTGTTCACCTTGTTCTTCATCAGAAGACACTTGAACATCATTACCAAAACCACCTGCGATAACGCTGATGAATGAGCGGTTCATCGCTTTACACATAATGTAAGAAAGAATCGCACCAGAAGAACCTACTAATGCACCGGTAACGATAAGCAAGTCATTGCTTAGCATGAAACCTGCTGCAGCCGCAGCCCAACCAGAATAAGAGTTAAGCATTGAAACCACAACCGGCATATCCGCACCACCGATAGATGCCACTAAGTGCCAGCCGAATGCAAGAGCAATCGCGGTCATGAGTAACACTGGGAAGATATTATCTGGGTTGTTTAAGAATGCCACCATCAAGAAAGCGGAAACCACTAATGCCGCTAAATTTAATTTATGGCGATGTGGCAACATTAATGCTTTTGAATTGATTTTGCCGCTTAATTTACCGAATGCTACGATAGAACCCGTGAATGTTACCGCACCGATGAAGATCCCTAAGAATACTTCAACGTTATGGATATTCATTAACACAGGATCAGTTTCGTGTGTTAAGCCGTAGCTGTTAAAGCCTACGAGCACTGCGGCTAAACCCACAAAGCTGTGAAGAATCGCAACAAGTTCAGGCATTTCAGTCATTTCAACTTTTAATGCACGTTGAACACCAATCACGCCACCGATGATCATCGCAATGATGATCCATAATGTGCCTTCTGATTGCGGGCCGAAAATGGTTGCAACAAGGGCAATTGTCATACCGACAATACCATACCAACAACCGGCTTTTGCCGTTTCATGTTTAGAAAGACCGGCTAAGCTCATAATGAAAAGTAATGCAGCGATAATATAGGCTGCTTGTACTAAACCTTCAGACATCGTCTTCTCCTTAACCTTTTCTAAACATCGCCAACATACGTTGGGTTACACGGAAACCACCAAAGATGTTGATGCTTGCCACCAAGATTGCCACAAAGGCTAATACATCAATAAAGAAGTTGCCTGTTGGTTGTCTAATTTGCAGTAATGCACCCACAATGATAATACCTGAAATCGCATTGGTTACCGCCATAAGTGGAGTGTGTAAAGCGTGGCTGACGTTCCAAACCACGTAGTAACCGACTACACAAGCCAATACGAATACGGTGAAGTGAGAAAGGAAGGCTGCTGGCGCCACAGATGCAAGCCAGAGAAATAACACACCTACACCTGCCATCACACCGTATTTGATGCGAGGATCTGCTGGTTTTTCTTCCTCTTTTTTAACCGCACTTTGTGCCGCTTTCGCTTCTTGTTTTGGTTGTGCTGATACTTGGATTTGCGCTGGTGGAATTTCTTCACCATCACGTACCACAGTCACACCGCGTAATACCACATCGTCAAAATCGATATTGATCTTGCCGTCTTTTTCTTTACAAAGTAGTTTTAATAAATTAACTAAGTTTGTACCGTAAAGTTGGGAAGATTGTGTCGGTAAACGGCTTGGGAAATCGGTGTAACCAATCACTTTCACTTGGTTTTCAGTGGTAACGACTTTACCTGCTTCAGTGTAAGCACAGTTACCACCAGTTGCAGCGGCTAAGTCCACCACCACAGAACCTGGTTTCATGGAATCAACCATTTCTTTCGTGATCAAGCGAGGAGCTGGTTTACCCGGAATCGCCGCCGTGGTGATAATAATATCCACTTCTTTCGCTTGTTCCGCATAAAGCTCCATCGCACGACGGTTAAATTCTTCTGACATCACTTTCGCGTAACCATCGCCGCTACCGCCTTCTTCTTTGAAATCAATTTCTAAGAAAGACGCGCCCATACTTTGTACTTGTTCTTTTACTTCTGGACGAGAGTCAAAAGCACGAACAATCGCACCAAGACTATTCGCAGCACCAATCGCAGCAAGACCCGCTACACCCGCACCAATGACTAACACTTTTGCCGGTGGTACTTTACCTGCTGCAGTAATTTGTCCAGTGAAGAAGCTACCAAATTCATGAGCGGCTTCAATCACCGCACGATAACCAGAAATATTCGCCATAGAGCTTAATGCATCAAGCGCTTGCGCACGGGAAATACGTGGCACAGAATCCATCGCTAATACATTAATTTTTTTCGACGTGAGTTTTTTCATTAAATCCGGATTTTGTGCGCGCCAAATGAAGCTCACAAGTGTTGCACCTTCCTTCATTTGATCAATTTCTGCATCCGTTGGTGGATTCACTTTAAAAATCACATCCGAATGCCACACTTCTGAACTTGAGCCAATTTTTGCGCCGGCGTCGATAAATGCTTGGTCTTCAAAACTTGCTTTGAATCCCGCATCGTGTTCTACGATGACATCAAAGCCCAGTTTTAAGATCTGCTGAACCGTTTTTGGCGTCGCCGCCACACGATTTTCGCTATCAAGCAGTTCTCTAGGTACACCAATTAACATAAATGTTTCCCTCTGGTTGATGAAATTTCAGACAAACTCACGCCTGTCCCTGTCTCTTAAATGACAAAAAGTCATCCGACAATAAATGTATCACTTATTAGGGTTATTTGGGGAATTTTTTTAACTGGTTTTACAAGATATTGTGATAGGGATCATAAAAGAATCGAGATAAACGCGTAGGGTGTTTAACTTTTAGCCTAACGCAATGATTATTCATTAGAAACTGACTAATCAAAAATAGATGAAAAACGGACCGCACTTATATACGAAGGAAATAAAAAGCCCGATATGATTATCGGGCTGTATGCTTAATTGGTTCCACCAACGGTGATTTCATCGATTTTCAAAGCTGGCTGACCAACGCCGACTGGCACGCTTTGGCCATCTTTGCCGCATACACCAATACCAAGATCTAAATCGGTTTTATCTGCGACCATAGAGACTTTTTGCATCACATCGATACCACTACCAATTAACGTTGCCCCTTTAACTGGTTTAGTAATCTTACCTTTTTCAATAAGATAAGCTTCAGACGTCGAGAATACAAATTTACCCGAAGTAATATCCACTTGACCACCACCAAAGTGCGGGGCATAAATACCGCGATCTACAGAAGCCACTAAATCTTCAAATTTGCTTTGGCCCGCCAACATATAAGTATTGGTCATGCGTGGCATTGGCAAATGTGCATAAGACTCACGGCGACCATTCCCTGTTGGTTTCACACCCATTAATCGAGCGTTGAGTTTATCTTGCATATAGCCTTGCAAAATCCCGTCTTTGATTAAAACATTACACTGACTTGGTACGCCTTCATCATCAATGGTTAAAGATCCACGACGGTTTTGCAATGTACCATCATCCACAATTGTACATAATGGCGACGTCACTAACTCACCAATTTTTCCTGTAAATAAAGAGCTTTCTTTGCGGTTGAAATCCCCTTCTAAACCATGCCCTACTGCTTCATGAAGCAATACACCAGGCCAGCCAGCCCCTAATACCACAGGCATTAATCCTGCTGGCGCAGCGACCGCACTTAAATTGACAAGGGCTTGACGAACCGCTTCTTTTGCAAAATTAACGGCACGAATATCCCCATTTACCACTTCAAAGAACCAATCTAATCCGAATCGGCCACCAGAACCGCAGCTACCACGCTCACGTTTACCATCTTCTTCCACGAGAACAGAAATGGATAAACGCACAAGCGGACGAATATCTGCGGCAAGTGTGCCATCTGTTGCGACTACTAACACTTCTTCATAAATCGAACTTAATGCTGCAGAAACATGTGTAACACGAGGATCTTCAGATCGCGCTGTACGATCCACTAAGTGTAATAACTCAATCTTTTTCTCTTTACTTAAACTTTCTAACGGGTTAATCGCCGCATAACGCTGAACCGTATTCACCGCATTAAATGCCTGAGGCGAAATTAAATTGCCTTCTTTAATTTGTGCAATACCTTTTACGGCCTCTGCACATTGTTGTAATGACGCTAAGTTAATTTGATCGGAATACGCAAAGCCTGTTTTCTCTCCAGAAACGGCGCGTACACCCACACCGCGATCAATATGAAAGCCACCTTCTTTAATAATGCTGTCTTCTAATACCCAGCTCTCATCTTGGCTCAATTGAAAATAAAGATCCGCATAATCAATATGACGATGCGACATCACATCAAAAATATTAAGCAATGATTGATGCGATAAATTGCTTGGTGCAAGTAAGGTATCTGAAACCTGTTTTAACATTTGTTCTCCGAAATTTATAAAAATTAATTCTGCCAAATCTCCCCTAGCCCCTCTTTGCTAAAGAGGGAGATAGTTTTTTGACTAATCTAAATTATCCAATCCAAATTGGTATAAAGCATTTTTCTTATAACCATAAAGTTCAGCCACAATCGCCGCAGCCTTTTTTAAAGGGAGTTCTTTGGCAATCAAAGTGAGCGCTTTAATTGCTTGTGGTGAAAATTCTTCGCTATCTTCTGATTTGGGTTTACCTTCTACAATTAATACCATCTCACCTTTTGTGCGATTCGGATCTTCACTTAACCACTGACGAAGATCATTTAATTTATCCCCTGCAATGGTTTCCCACGTTTTCGTAATTTCACGTGCAAGTACAACATAGCGTTCACCACCTAATACATCTTGCATATCGGCAAGAGTATCTAAAATGCGGTGAGTTGATTCATAGAAGATTAAAGTGCGGTCTTCTTCTGCAACGTTTTCTAACTTATCTTTACGCGCTTTGGTTTTCGCAGGTAAAAAACCTTCAAAGCAAAAACGATCTGACGCAATGCCCGATGCACATAATGCAGTAATTGCTGCACAAGCGCCGGGTAATGGCACTACTTTAATGCCTGCCTCACGACATTGGCGCACTAAATGAAAACCCGGATCGCTAATCAAGGGCGTTCCCGCATCAGAAATTAATGCAATATTAGTACCTTGTTTTAGCTTTTCTACCAACACATGCGCTTTTTCTTGTTCATTGTGATCATGCAAGGCGAAAAAAGGCTTTTTGATACCATAATGACTGAGTAATAAACCACTGTGGCGCGTGTCTTCCGCAGCAATTAAATCCACTTGTGAAAAGGTCTCTAAAGCACGTTGTGTAATATCTTGTAAATTCCCGATTGGCGTGGCGACAATATATAAAATTCCGGTTAAATCATTCATTTTTGTTTGCTTTTACATTGTGAGATAAGTAAGATCGACCATTATTGATTTATTCATTATGGAGCGAATATGTCTATTCTATTACAAGGCGGTCGTTTTAAAAAACGTTTAATGCCGATTTTATTGTCTGTTGCATTAGCAGGTTGTTCTAACTTATTCGGTAGCAGCTTTACCCAAACATTACAACGTGATGCTAATGCAAGTTCTGAATTTTATATGAACAAATTAGGACAAGCACAAGATAAAGAAGATCAACAAACTTACAAACTCTTAGCCGCACGTGTATTAATTACTGAAAATAAAGTACCCCAAGCGGAAGAGCTATTAACTGAATTAGTTGACTTAAACGAAGCGCAACAATTAGATCGTACGTTAATTGAAGCGCGCATCGCCGCTGCAAAAGGTAATAATAATGATGTGGCTGAAGGTAAATTGCGTGCACTCGATCTGACTAAATTAAGTCCATCACAAAAATCTCGTTATTACGAAACCTTTGCTCAAACAGCAGAAAATCGTAAAGACGTGATTGAAGCGCTGAAAGCTCGCATCAAAATGGATGAAAATTTAACAGACATGCAACGCCGTCAAGATAATGTAGATAAAACTTGGGCTTTATTGCGTTCAGCTAATACGGGAGTTATTAATAATGCATCAGATGAAGGCAGTGTTGCATTAGGTGGCTGGCTCGCTTTAATCAAGGCATATAACGATAACATTCGTCAGCCAGTGCAATTAAGCCAAGCGTTACAAAGCTGGAAATCGGCTTATCCAAATCATGCAGCTGCAATCTTATTCCCGAAAGAATTACAAAGTATGTTGAATTTCCAACAAACTAATGTGGCACAAATTGGTTTAGTGTTACCTTTAAGTGGTGATGGCCAAATTTTAGGCTCAACCATTCAATCAGGTTTTAATGAAGCAAAAGGCGACTCAACTATTCCAGTACAAGTGTTTGACTCCTCGACGACGCCAATTAACGAGATTATTGCACAGGCAAAAGCTTCTGGTATTAAAGCATTAGTAGGACCATTGCTCAAACAAAACGTAGATGCCATTATTTCAAACCCTGCTGAAGTGCAAGGTATGGACGTGTTAGCTTTAAATGCAACACCAAATGCACGAGCGATTAACCAAGTGTGCTATTACGGTTTATCACCAGAAGATGAAGCGGAATCTGCAGCAAACAAAATGTGGAAAGATGGTATTCGTAACCCAATCGTTGCCATGCCACAAAATGATTTAGGGCAACGTGTGGGGAATGCGTTCAACGTACGTTGGCAACGTTTAGCGGGTACAGATGCGAATATTCGCTACTATAACTTACCAGCTGATATTACCTACTTCTTCCAAGGTGCTCCACAAGATACTGCTGGACTTTATGTTGTGTCATCGCCAGATGAATTAGCGGAAATTAAAGGTTACTTAGACACAAGCAATCCGAATGTTCGCATTTATGCAAGTTCTCGTTCAAACGCGGCAAGCAATACTACGGAATACTATGCAAAAATGAATGGCGTTCAATTTAGTGATATTCCATTCTTTAAAGAAACGGATTCTTCACAATATCAAAAAGTGGCAAGTTCAACTGGTGGCGAATTCCAATTAATGCGTTTATATGCAATGGGGTCCGATGCTTGGTTGCTCATCAACCACTTTAATGAATTACGCCAAGTACCAGGCTATACATTAAGTGGTTTAACCGGTCAGCTTAGCGCAGGTCCAAACTGTAATGTAGATCGCGATATGACTTGGTACCAAGTACAAGATAGTAACGTGGTGCCGGTTGCAAACTAATCCATGTTTTCATTAAAACGTCAACAAGGGGCGGGCTTTGAACATCAAGCCCGCCTTTTCTTAGAATCTAAAGGTCTCAAATTCATCGCGGCGAATCAACATTTCAAATGCGGTGAATTAGATCTCGTGATGCAAGACGGGCAAACCATTGTTTTTGTTGAAGTACGTCAACGATCTAGCTCTGCATTTGGATCCGCTGTTGAAAGTGTGGATTGGCAAAAGCAACAAAAATGGCTAAATGCCTCAAATTTATGGCTTGCCCAACGCAACCTAAGCCTCGAAGATGCAGATTGTCGTTTTGATCTTATCGCCTTTGGAAAAACTGCCAGTGATATCCAATGGATTCCTAATTTTCTCGATTAACCTTTTCCGATTATGTTACAAAAAGTTAAAGATATTTATAGCGAAAGTATTCAGATTCAAATCTCAGCTTCGAGCCTATTATCAGAAAATATTGCCACTGCCACACAAATGGTCATGCAATGTTTGTTAAGTGGTCATAAAGTGATTGCCTGTGGCGTCGCTCGCTCTTATGCTAATGCACAATTCTTAGTGTCAAATTTGCTTAATCGTTACGATTTTGAGCGTCCTAGCCTGCCATCCGTACACCTTAGCCTTGAAAGTGCGGTCGGTTCTTCACTGGTTTTTGATCAACCTATCGATCAGCTTTATCAACATCAATTCAACGCTATCGCGAAACCCGGTGACTTATTGATCGCTTTTGCTCCGCTTGGTACAGAAAAAGCGGTGCTGAATACAATTGCGAATGCCGTCAACAAAGAAATTCAGGTCATTGCCTTAACCGGAGCAAACAATGATGCAATTCAAGGTGTGTTAGCTGAAGCAGATTTAGAAATCTCTATTCCCGCGACGAAAGAAGCGCGTATTTTGGAAAATCATTTATTCGTCATAAATGCACTGTGTGAGCTTGTTGATAGCACGCTTTTCCCAAGAGCTTGACATTAAAGGCTTTTCCAACCAAACTATTTCTAAAATTAATTGACTAATTAGTTAACTCACTCATTTATAAAAAGGAGATTAATGATGAAATTAACCCCATTTAAAAAACTCGCCTTCGTACTTGGTGCATCCATTATGTTACAAGGCTGTGTAGCTGCTGTGCTTGGTGGTGCGGCTGCAGGTGCTAAAGTTGCAACAGATCCTCGTACAATGGGGACACAAGTCGATGATGAAACGTTAGAAATAAAAGTTGAAAATGCATTAGATAAAGATGCACAAATTAAATCGGAAGGTCGTGTACACGCCGTTTCTTATAGTGGTCGTGTATTATTAATTGGTCAAGTACCGAGTGAAGGCGTAAAAGAAACTGCAACCAGTCTTGCTAAAGGCGTAGAGGGTGTGAATGACGTCTATAACGAATTACGTGTGGGCAATAAAATTAACTTTGGTCAAATAACCAAAGACAGTTGGATTACCACACAAATTAAATCAAAACTCTTCGTTGGCGATAATGTAAAAGCAACAGATGTAAAAGTGATCACCGAAAATGGAGAAGTATTCTTACTCGGAAACGTCACTCAATCACAAGGTGACTCAGCGGCAGAAATTGCAAGTAAAGTCACCGGTGTTCAAAAAGTCGTCAAAGTATTTAAATACTTGAATTAATTAAACTTTTAAACATTGAAGTGCGGTCAAAAATCATCTCGTTTTTGACCGCACTTTTTCTTTACAAAGATTTACAAAAAAAGATCCTGCCTAAAAAAACATCATTTCGAAAAAAAAGTTATTTATTTTAAATGACTTATCTTTTGTCAATAATGTAAGTAAAAAATTTACTGCTTGAATTCAATTTTAAAACACTCTATCTTGTGCATCGTTATTTTTCATAACACTATATCTTGTGTTTTTTTAAATCATCTCTCTAGCAGGTTTATCTTCCATGAACAAAGGATTAATGGTTACAAAGCGCGATGGTACGCTTGAACAAATCAATTTAGACAAAATTCACCGTGTGATTACTTGGGCGGCTGAAGGCTTGGAAAACGTGTCTGTTTCTCAAGTTGAATTGCGTTCTCATATTCAATTCTATGAAGGTATTCGTACCTCCGATATTCATGAGACCATTATTAAAGCAGCAGCAGATCTAATCAGCAAAGATACCCCGGATTATCAATATCTTGCTGCACGTCTTGCAGTTTTCCATTTACGCAAAAAAGCGTATGGCCATTTTGATCCGCCTCGTTTATACGATCATGTGAAAAAATTAGTGCGTATGGGCAAATATGATCCTGCACTTTTAGCCGACTATACTCGTGAAGAATGGGATGAAATGGATGGGTTCATTGATCACTGGCGTGATATGACCTTTTCTTATGCCGCAGTAAAACAATTAGAAGGAAAATACTTAGTTCAAAACCGTGTAACCGGTGAAATCTATGAATCTGCGCAATTCCTTTATTTATTAGTTGCAGCGAGCTTATTCTCAAAATATCCACAAGAAACCCGTTTAGATTACATTCGTCGTTTCTACGATGCGACCTCAACCTTTAAAATTTCTTTACCTACGCCTATCATGGCGGGGGTTCGTACGCCTACTCGTCAATTCAGCTCTTGCGTATTAATCGAATGTGGTGACAGCTTAGACTCTATCAATGCAACCTCTGCAGCAATCGTGAAATACGTTTCACAACGTGCAGGTATCGGAGTGAATGCAGGTGCAATTCGTGCATTAGGTAGCCCAATTCGTGGTGGTGAAGCATTCCATACTGGCTGTATTCCATTCTATAAACACTTCCAAAGTGCCGTCAAATCTTGTTCACAAGGTGGCGTACGTGGTGGTGCGGCGACAGTTTACTACCCGATTTGGCATTTAGAAGTTGAAAGCTTATTAGTATTGAAAAATAACCGTGGTGTGGAAGATAACCGTGTTCGTCACATGGACTACGGCGTACAGTTAAACAAATTAATGTATCAACGCTTAATTAAAGGCGCAGACATTACTTTATTCAGCCCTTCAGACGTACCTGGACTTTATGAAGCTTTCTTTGCTGATCAAGATAAATTTGAAGAACTTTACGTGAAATACGAACAAGATCCAAATATCCGTAAACGTTCTGTAAAAGCCGTTGAGTTATTCTCTTTATTAATGCAAGAACGTGCATCAACCGGTCGTATTTATATCCAAAACGTGGATCACTGTAATACTCATTCACCGTTTGATCCGCTTGTTGCACCGGTGCGTCAATCTAACTTATGTTTAGAAATTGCATTACCAACTAAACCATTACAACATTTCCATGATGAAAATGGTGAAATTGCGCTTTGTACGCTTTCAGCATTTAACTTGGGTAAATTAGAGAATTTAGATGAGTTAGATAACCTAGCCGATCTTGCAGTACGTGCATTAGATGCATTACTTGATTACCAAGACTACCCTGTTCCTGCGGCGAAACGTTCTTCATTAGGGCGTCGTTCACTTGGTATCGGTGTAATTAACTATGCATATTACTTAGCGAAAAATGGTGTGCGTTATTCTGATGGTTCAGCGAACGATTTAACTCATCGTACGTTTGAAGCGATTCAATACTATCTATTGAAAGCATCCATGAATTTAGCAAAAGAATTAGGTGCATGCGAATACTTCAATGAAACCAATTATGCGAAAGGTATTTTACCAATCGATACGTATAAGAAAGATATCGATGGCTTAACGCAAGAACCATTGCATTATGATTGGGAAACGTTACGTCACGAAATCAAAGAGTTTGGTTTACGTAACTCAACCTTAACCGCATTAATGCCGTCAGAAACCTCTTCACAGATTTCTAACGCAACAAATGGTATCGAACCACCACGTGGTCATGTAAGCATTAAAGCGTCAAAAGATGGTATCTTAAAACAAGTCGTACCAGATTATGAGAACTTAAGCGACAACTACGAATTACTTTGGGATATTCCAAGCAATGATGGTTACTTGCACTTAGTCGGCATTATGCAAAAATTCGTGGATCAAGCGATCTCTGCAAATACCAACTACGATCCAAAACGCTTTGAAGACGGTAAAGTGCCAATGAAAGTGTTGTTAAAAGATCTTTTAACCGCTTACAAATACGGCTTAAAAACCCTCTACTATCAAAACACCCGTGATGGTGCTGAAGACAGCCAAGAAGATTTAGATGACGGCTGTGCTGGTGGCGCGTGTAAGATTTAACCGATGCGAGGAAATAATGAGTAATTTTAAATTAAAAGATTTGCAACTAGGTAATTTAGATGCAAAAAATGAACTAATTGAAGATACAGATGATGTTAGAGATATTTTTATTAATTCATACGTTATACCTCCTAATTTTAACTTTCAAAAATTTTATGAAAGACAACGATACTTTATAACTGGGCTAAAAGGCACAGGAAAAACAGCTTTACTTAGATATATATCTATAAAACTAGAGGAAGACCCTGATACTTATTCAAAGTTTATATTATTTAAATCAGATCTAGGAAATAAAGATATCAGTGCAGGACTGAGTAAAACTAATGTGTATGATACGGATAATATTAATGAAGAAAAAGATTATAAAGATCTTTGGCGCTGGTTCATATACTCTGAAATAGTTTTTTTTCAAAATAAAAAAGGAACTGAATTATTTCAGAAAAATAACACATGGAGTATCTTCTCAAAAAAAGTTTTAGCAATTAAAAAAACATCAAGTTTATTTCCAAAGATAAAAAATGGAAATTTATCAATATCTCTAAAATTATTTGAGCATGCTGAATTATCTACTCAATTAGGATTTGATAAAAAAGAAGATGAAATTAAGATAGATTTCAAAGAGTACATATACGAAATAGATGAACTTTTTGAAGAATTAGAGGCATCCACTCAAAACCTTAATATATTTTTTGATGAGCTCGAACTTAACTATATTAAAAAGAAACAATATAAAAAGGATGCAAATTTAATTAAAGATCTAATACTTTCAATAGAAAAAATCAATGGTATTTGCAGAAGAAAGAGATTTAATGTATTTATATATTCAGCTATACGTTCAGAAGTACTGCTAGCAATTTCAGGAGATGAACTAAATAAATCATTATCTGACTTTGGAGAAAGTCTATCTTGGTATGGCGCAGGAAATGATGAAAAACAACCATTACTTAATGTAATAACAAAAAGATTAGCATATCAATTAAACTGTTCTTTAGAAGAAGTGTGGGAAGAATTATTTCCTCCTAAGATTCAAAAAACAGATACTAGGAAGTACATTTTACATCACTCTTGGTATAGACCTAGAGATGTTATTAGATTTCTAACGCTAGCTCAAAAACAAGACGGAGAAAAGCAGAAGTTCGAGCATAAAATGTTTGATGCAATTCAATATAAATATTCAGAATCATCTTGGCATGAATTAGTGGAGGAATTAAGAGCAAAATATACAGAAGAAGAAGTAAAAGGAATTGAAAGAGTATTTTATGGTTTTAAATCATCGTTTAACTATGAAGAGTTTAAGAGCCGATTAGAATATATAGCTAGAGAATTTAAGGATACCGAAGAAAAAATCCCAATTGCTAGTGATATAAAAAAATTACTCGAAATTTTATATCGTATAGGATTAATTGGAAATCAATTTTATAGAAATAAAGGTAACCGTGATTCCTACATGGTTCAGTTTTCCTTTAGAGGAAATCCAAATGTAGATTATGATAAAGACTTTTTAGTTCATTATGCAGTTAGAAGATATTTAAACTTAGATAAGTCTAAATAATAGGATACAAAAAATGGCATACACCACTTTCTCACAAACCAAAAACGACCAATTAAAAGAGCCTATGTTCTTTGGTCAAAACGTTAACGTTGCGCGTTACGATCAACAAAAATATGAGACGTTTGAAAAGCTCATTGAAAAACAACTTTCCTTCTTCTGGCGTCCGGAAGAAGTGGATGTGTCGCAAGACCGTATCGATTATGCCGCGTTACCTGAGCATGAAAAACACATTTTCATCAGTAACTTAAAATATCAAACCCTATTAGATTCTATTCAAGGCCGTAGCCCGAACGTTGCATTATTACCGTTAGTGTCTATTCCTGAATTAGAAACTTGGATTGAGACTTGGACCTTCTCTGAAACCATCCACTCTCGTTCTTACACACACATTATTCGTAACATTGTGAACGATCCATCTATCGTGTTTGATGACATCGTGACCAACGAAGAGATCATCAAACGTGCGCGTGACATTTCTTCTTATTACGATGATTTAATTCGTGATAGCCAACTTTACAGCTTGTACGGTGAAGGTACTTACACTGTAGATGGTAAAGAATGTGTTGTAACATTACGCAACTTGAAAAAACAACTTTACCTTTGCTTGATGAGTGTGAACGCACTTGAAGCGATTCGTTTTTACGTATCTTTCGCTTGCTCGTTTGCTTTTGCAGAACGTCAATTAATGGAAGGTAATGCGAAAATCATTAAATTTATCGCACGTGATGAAGCATTACACTTAACCGGTACACAGCACATTTTAAACATTATGGCTGCAGGTCAAGACGATCCTGAAATGGCAGAAATTGCAGAAGAATGTAAACAAGAAGCCTATGATTTATTCTTAGCGGCAGCGGAACAAGAAAAAGAATGGGCAGATTACTTGTTCAAAGACGGTTCAATGATTGGTTTGAACAAAGACATTTTGGTGCAATATGTAGAATACATTACCAATATTCGTATGCAAGCCGTTGGTCTTCCACTACCATTTGGCGCGCGCTCTAACCCAATTCCATGGATTAACGCATGGCTTGTTTCTGACAACGTACAAGTAGCACCACAAGAAGTTGAAGTGAGCTCTTACCTTGTTGGTCAAATTGACTCTAAAGTCGATACCAATGATTTCGGTGATTTCGATCTCTAATTAATCATTCTACGCAAAGAGCGGTCAATATTTTCTGAGTTTAAAACCTTTGGAAAATTGACCGCTCTTTTTGTTTGTATGAATATCAAAACATGATGATAAATGTTTTGATTAAAAAAATAGCACAATTTTGCTTTCCTGCATTTATCACCAACACTTTCCCTATAAAACAGATGACTTCATTAAAAAAGGCTTAACAAAAAACCATGCTATGGGTAGAATAGAAGAAACTTGTTTATTTTCAATAAATCACATTCTAATTACAAACTAGCGAGGTAAAGGATATGTCAGAACAAGAAGTGAAAGAATTAGATCTTAATGGCGAAATGCTCGTTCGCCGTGAAAAATTAGCCGCATTACGCGCAAAAGGTAATGCGTTCCCGAATCAATTCCGTCGTGACTCCCTTGCTCAAGATTTACATGATAAGTACGAAGCCGAAGATGGTGAAGTATTAAAAGAAAAAGCGATTGAAGTTGCCGTTGCAGGTCGTATTATGACTCGTCGTGCAATGGGTAAAGCCACCTTTATTACCTTGCAAGATATGAGTGGCAAAATCCAATTATATGTTGCTCGTGATAACCTTCCTGAAGGCGTTTATGCCGAAGATGTAGGCAACTGGGATTTAGGTGATATCATTGGGGTGAAAGGTACACTTTTCAAAACCAAAACCAATGAATTAACCATCAAAACAACGGAAGTTCAACTTTTAACCAAAGCACTTCGTCCATTACCAAACAAATTCCATGGTTTAACTGACATGGAAGCGCGTTATCGTCAACGTTACCTAGATTTAATTTCTAATGAAGAATCTCGCCGCACATTTATTATTCGTTCAAAAGTGATTGCAGGCATTCGTGAATTCTTTATTTCTAAAGGTTTCATGGAAGTGGAAACGCCAATGCTACAAGTGATTCCAGGCGGAGCATCTGCTCGTCCATTTATCACTCACCACAACGCATTAGATGTGGATATGTATCTTCGTATTGCACCAGAACTTTACTTAAAACGTTTAGTGGTTGGTGGTTTTGAGCGTGTCTTCGAATTAAACCGTAACTTCCGTAATGAAGGGGTTTCTGTTCGTCACAATCCAGAATTCACTATGCTTGAATACTACCAAGCTTATGCGGATTATCATGATTTAATGGATAACACCGAAGAATTATTGCGCAAACTCGCGATTGATATTCTTGGTACAACCATTGTGAAATATGGTGATTTAGAATTTGACTTCGGCAAACCGTTTGAGCGTATCACATTACATGATGCAACCATTAAATATGGTGCAGATAAAGGTATCGTAAAAGAAGATCTTTATGACTTCGAGCGTGCAAAAGCAACCGCTGAACGCTTAGGTATTGAAGTACAAAAATCTTGGGGTCTAGGCTCTATCGTAAATGCGATCTTTGAAGAAGTAGCTGAACATCACTTAATTCAACCAACCTTCTTAATGGCACATCCAGCAGAGATTTCTCCACTTGCACGTCGTAACGATGAAAATCCAGAAGTGACTGACCGTTTTGAATTGTTCATCGGTGGTCGTGAAATTGGTAACGGCTTCTCAGAATTAAACGATGCCGAAGACCAAAATGAACGTTTTGATGCGCAAGTTGCAGCAAAAGAAGCAGGTGACGATGAAGCGATGTTTAAAGATGATGACTTCGTTGTTGCACTTGAACACGGTTTACCACCAACAGCTGGTGAAGGTTTAGGTATCGACCGCTTAGCAATGCTTTATGCTAACGCACCATCTATCCGTGATGTGATCCTATTCCCTGCAATGCGTCAAAAATAATTAAATTGAAATAACATAAAAGGAAGTCGATAGACTTCCTTTTTTATTATTTAAAAGTGCGGTCATTTTTAACCGCACTTTCATAAAAAAAGAGATAACCGCTTTCACTGTTATCTCTTTTACATTCCAATTGAAATTATTTACCCCAAACTTCTTCTACGATACTACGGATAAATTCGAGTTTCTTCCATTGTTGTTCTTCAGTCAGGATATTACCCTCTTCCGTTGAAGCAAAACCACATTGTGGACTTAAGCAAAGTTGATTGATATCCACATATTGCGCGGCCTCTTTAATACGAGCAATAATTTCATCACGGTTTTCTAACTCGCCAGATTTAGAGGTGATTAATCCTAACACTACTTGTTGATTTTTAATAAAGCGTAAAGGCTTGAAATCACCTGCACGATCGCTGTCATACTCCAAGAAGAAACCATCCACATTACAGTGTCCAAATAAGGTTTCTGCGATAGGCTCATAACCACCTGCTGAGAACCAAGTTGAACGGAAATTACCACGACAAATATGCATTGTAATCGCTAAATCAGCAGGTTTCGCTGCCACGATTTTGTTTAACATATACACATAATCTTTGGCAATTTGATCTAAATCTAAACCACGATCTGTATAGATTTTACGCTTATCTTCCGCACAAAATTCGCCCCAACTTGTATCATCCAACTGTAAGTTACGGCAGCCTAATTTATAGAAGATATTCATCGCATCAATATAAGCATCAGCAATATCATCTAATAACAACTGATTGTTATTTTGATAACGTTCAATCGGCTGATAATCTGTGGCACGTACTGTACAAATTAAATGAAGCATAGACGGAGAAGGAATCGTTAATTTAACTTCAGTCTCCCCTGCTATTTTTTGTAATGAGCGGTAATGTTCAACGAAAGGATGGCTCTCTGAAAAGCCGATCTTATCTACAATTTTTAATGTTTTTGGACGTACATTATCGTGTTTAAATTGCACTGAGAATTTTTCAGCATCCACTTCTTTCACGCCATCTAATGCAGCTAAGAAATCTAAATGCCAAAAAGTACGACGAAATTCACCATCGGTCACGGCATGCAATCCGACATTTTTTTGATGCGCTACCAATTTTGTAATTTCTGCATCTTCAACTTGCGTTAAATCAGCACAAGAAATATCGCCACAACTACATTGATGACGAGCCTGTTTTAAAGACTCCGGACGTAAAAAACTACCAACAATATCAAAACGATATGGCGCAGAAGTACGAATAGTGGCATTTGGAAAAAGTTTACTCATTTTGCTTTCCTATATTTAATTAATTTTAAGATAGACTGAGTGTAACAAAATTAACGTCTTCATTAAAGATTTAGACGTCTAGATGGATGTGAATTTTGTTGTGATTTTATATGAATGGAATTGATATAAAATTTAAAAAGAAAAGTGCGGTTAATATTCCTGATAATTTTGGGTATTCGGATTTTATGGTGGAAAAGGGCTTATAAATCACCCTTCTCCAAATTCTTAATAAGTGTGGAAAAATCGACACCTAAGTTGTCTGTAATGTCGTGATCATTCACTTCATACCAATTGAAAGTATCGTATAACATAGCTTTATTGAAAGCACTTGAATTAAATCGTGGCTTACGCTTTTTATGGAGCTTCTCATTGAAAAGGATTTTGGCTCGTAAGGCATCAAACGAGTAACCTCTACCCATTCGCTCTACCTGCCTAATAATGCTGTTAATTGACTCCGTATAAGCATTAGTGAGCCTTTTATCAAAGTAGTTGAATATTTCAACATGCCAGTTGTCTACGGCTCTCACGAGGTCTTTATATGCGTCTTTAGAGTTGCTGGACATACAACGGTGTCTCCATTGACTATAACGAAGATGACCTTCATCTGGATCAGGAGTATCCCATATCCAGTAAAACTCTTCTTTGAGTTCATAGGCTTCTTTTAAAGCAGGAAGATTACCTAACCAAGTATCTAAGAGGAATGATTCACGTTCATTTAGATCGTGTTTACGCTTTAGAAGGATAAACCTTTCACGCATAAGGGTACGTCTTTCTTTTTGGCTCATATGGGCTTTCAAAGACTTTCTGACGTTATCTAAGGCTTGATTAGCCATTCTAACTACATGAAACTTATCTACGACAACTTTAGCGTGTGGAAGGATAGTGTTCACTGCGTCTTTGTAGGGCTTCCACATATCCATTGTGACGTACTCAATGTAAGTCCTGTCACTGATTTCTGAAAGACGTTGGATGACTGTTTCCTTGTTACGGTTAGGCTTGATGTCATAAATAGTCCTGCGTTCAATATTAGTCAATACAAGCCGAGGTCTACGGATAATATGTATCTCGTCTATCCCAAGCCACTTAGGAGTTTCAAACTGGTATTCACGTTCTTTGAGTGCCACATAGTCCTTAAAAACGTTCCTAATGGTTTTCTCGTCAACACCAACGCTTTCTGCGACTTCTACAAAGGTCTTAGACATGGATTGCTCTTGAATGGACTTTAAAAGCCTTTTGGTCATACTACGCTTTTCATCTACAGATATTAGGCGTTCCCAGAAGGTAGATCCGCATTCACGACACTTGTATCGTCTACGGTTCAATTGTAAGCCCACTCGCTTTAAACGAATGGGCAAATCCATAATTAGTTGATTTCTTGAACTGTGTTTGTACAACTTGTCAAAACCACATTCAGGACAACGTTCAGGTGGTCCGACTGCTTCAACTTTAAACATCATATCGGTTTCATTTTATTGTGGCGGTTCTATTGTTTTAATGTCTGGTAGGGATAATAAGTCTGACATATTATTCATCCTTTATTACTCTGCGGTGTTAAGGTATCAATTATAGATTTGATGTCGAAATCATCAGTGTTAAATTATTTTTGTGACCACAAATGCACTTAGAAAATCCCTTAAAGCATTAGCTGGTTCACTTGAATAGGGAGTTGTAAAAAAGTTCCCTTAGCCTGCACAGCAAGATAATTTCGAAACATCTTTATCAAAAGTTAGGACAGCCAGCTTCAATCCTTCTGCCATTGTTAGATATGGAGCCATCGTTTCTCTCAGATCTCCAACAGTTAAACCGAATTTCACAGCTAATGTTGCTGCATAAATTACGTCTCCTGCGTTTTCTGCCACTACATGCGCCCCTAACACTTTCAATGTTTTCGCGTCTGCCACTAATTTGAAAACACCTGTTGTTTCCCGATTAACGAGCGCTCTTGGAACAGCATCCAACGGCAATACCGATGTTTTCACTTCATATCCTTTTTCTTTTGCCTGTTGCTCCGTTAAACCAACCGTTGCAATCGATGGAGAAGTAAACGTAACGCCTGGAACCACTTCTAAATTGACCTTTTGATTTAGTCCTCCGATTGCATTACGAGCAGCAAGTCCACCTTCATAAGCAGCTACATAAACAAATTGGGGACCGAGAGTGACATCTCCAGCTGAATAAATTCGGGAATTGGTCGTTTTAAGATAATCATCAATGACAATTTCACCACGGGAACCAACTTCAACGCCTGCTGCATGTAAGTTTAATGATTCTGTATTTGGTTTTCTTCCAGTGGCAATTAGCAATTGTTCTGCTTCAATAATTCGCTTTTTACCATTTATCTCAACATGAACTTTTTTAATGTCTCCATCTTGCTCAACTCGTTCATAGGTTGCACCTGTTACTAAATTAATTCCCTGTTCTGTTAAGGCCTTAGTAATGGCTTCTGAAATTTCAGGATCGTATTCTTTTAATAGACGCTCGCTTCTTTGAATCAAAGTGACTTCTGACCCGAGGTTATGAAATAGTTGTCCTAATTCCATGCCGATATATCCTGAACCAATTACGGTAAGACGATTTGGAACCTTCTTTAATTCCAATAAGCTAGTGCTTGTTAAATAATCTACTTCATCTAATCCGGGAATATTAGGTGCAGTTGAAGAAGCACCTGTAGCTATTAAAAATCTTTTGGCTGTGATTTGATTGCCATTTACTTCAACTGTATTTTCATTTACGAATTTTGCTTCACCTTTTATTAATTCAAAACCATAATCATCAATTAAATTCACATATTTTTCATTTCGCATCTCGGTTACTAAATCATTCTTTTGTTTTACTAATGGCGCTAAATCAACATTTGAAGCCGAAGTGTGTAATCCCACAAATGGATTATTTTTTGCTAGATGATTGATTTCCCCTGCTCTTAATAAGGTCTTAGAAGGAACGCATCCGACATTAACGCAAGTTCCACCCACCGTTCCACGCTCAATCATAGCCACTTTTGCGTTCAAAGTAACGGCTTCAATGGCAGATGAAAAGGCAGCTCCACCAGAACCGATGATGATGTAATCATAATCATAGTTACCTTCATCATTTAAACTTACATCTGTCCTTTTTTCCGATTGCACTTGTATTTCTTCTGCTTCGCCCGGTTGATATTGTGCGTCAGTAATCGCTGTTTTCGCGATATCAATGTCTACATCATACGGTAGTTCAAACAGTGCTTCTCCGCGACGAAAGTCTACTTCAATCCCTTTTGCACCTGCATTTTCAAGAGCAACCGCAATATGTTCTTCACAACCAGTGCAGGTCATTCCTTCAACGTTTAGCCGATATTTTTTCAATAAATTCGTCTTTTGTTCCGATTGAAATTCTTCTGCTTCGCCCGGGTGATAATTTGCGTCAGCAATCGCCTTTATTGCACTTTCAACCTCAATATCATCGGGCAGTTCAAATACTGCTTCACCACGACGATAACTAGACTCAATATTTTTAGCACCTATCTTTTCAAGTGCTGATTCTACGTGTTTTTCACAACCCGTACAGGTCATTCCTGAAATGTTTACCTTAAATTTATTCATAAAAAAGCTCCTTTCGTTAATTAATCTCTCATGTTAATGTTTCTATTATTGGACACGAATGTAATTGCTTTTCAGCTGGACATCGTTGTTTTAAGTCGTCTAACATAGTTTCAATTCGTTTTAAATCCTCTATTTGTTTTTGCACTTCCTTTTGTTTTTTAGAAACAAATTCGAACATATCTTGACAACGAACTTCATCTTTATCTACAACAGCAAGTAATTTATAAATCTCGCTTAAAGAGAAACCAAGTTCCTGTATTCGTTTAATAAACCCAACACGCTTAACGTCATCATATGAATATATCCGATAACCAGCTTCCGTTCGGTGAGGTTCTTGTAATAAATTTTTTCGCTCGTAATATCTGATCGTTTCTTTATTAACTCCACATTTATCTGCAAACTCACTAATGCGATAAATCATCTTATTTCACCCCCTGAATATTATAAACCATGTACCATAGTACACGGTCAAGTAAATTGGACTATTTTATTTTTTTCCCAAAGTATCACTCGTATGTGATTGATACTTTTATATAATACTATTGATTATCCTAACATCCCACCAGAAAATCCAATTTAAACACCAGTTGTTTTTAAACTATTAAGAAAGTAATTCCACTATATATTCCGAAGACCCATAATTTTTAACCACACTTTAATTATTGGGCTATTGTAATGCTTTCAGTGCCTTATGATATTCTTTCGATTGTTCCAATAAAATCTTGGCCGCTTCACGCAATTTGTCCACATCTGATTGGGGTAAATAGAAAGATGTTCCGATATTAAGCACATCATTTTTTAACTGCCCATCAGGCAAATCTTTCAAACTTAAATTCACAAAATAAGCTTTAATTTTTGCACCTTTTTTATGTTTAGCGTAAGCATTCCATTGGTCAGCAAATTTTTGTGAATATTTCACGGTAGATTCCGTTGTTTTATCAATCGGTACATTTATCACCGTGTTCACCACTTCTTTGATTCCTGGCACATCAGCAGACTTATCAATATGGCTCGAGAGCTCATTTTGGGCATTGACGTTTATCACGACAATATTGCGTAAATTGTAATTTTTCAGCTCTGTATACAATTTTTTGACAGTGAGTAAATTCGACATATCCAACAAGCTTGCCAAGCCCAAATTATCTGTTAAACCACCGTCAACCAAATGTAAATAAGGTTTTTCCTCATTATTTTGATAAGAAGCCGTACGTTTTTTCATGGTTTCAAAATTGTTTAGCCACAAACGATTTCCTACTTTCATCTGTGTCAATAATTCTTTTTTACTCTTGGCTTGGCAAGCACCACCATGATTATTTTGTGTAATGGGTGAAAAAATTAATGGAACAGCACTGGATGCTGCTACCGCTCTTGCAATTTCAACATCATTTAAATCTACACAAAGCCAATCAAAAAAATCTTGAGTGAAAGAGACCTCCTGTCCAGCGACCATGTCGGTAGCATTAATTACAGCAAAAGGTCCTTTACGTTGTTCAAGATCTGCAAATTTTTTCCCACGATATAAAGCAAGATTGAGTTGCTCCTGCAACAAATCGCTTCGGCCAAATTGTGGTGATGTAAGCCGAGGCACATTACTCACCGAAAATACTTCATTGATGACTTTTTTCTGGAAATTCTTTTTCAAAAAAGAATTATTAAATTTAGGGATAATGTCCTGTCCCTCCAAAGCAAAATAGGCTGCTAATACTGAGCCGCCAGACACCCCATACACAATATCAATATTTTGCAATAAGGTGCTACCTTTCTCTGTTGGACGCACTGAGACATTTTGGAACTGCTCTAACACGCCATAACCTAAAGATGCCGCGCGAGAGCCACCACCTGAAAAAGTCATAATCACCAAATTTTCTTTTTGTAATGCCTGCTGCATCGCATTTTCCAAGCGATATCCCTTTTGTGGATCTATTTGCTCAATCGTTTTAGTGGGATGATAAGTAATTGAATTGCAAGCAGCAAGCAAAGCAATACTGCCAGCAAGTAAACTTGATTTGAAAGGAAAATGAGTAAGTTTCATAACAGTATTCCTTTACTGTGACGTTATTTATCTATTATATCTTTTTTAAAGGATATATACGTTTTGTCAAGGCTTTGTATCAAAAATAAAATGTGACAAAGATCTCATTCTTTACATTTTGATCTCAATCAAAAGTGCTAAATAACATATAATAAAAGGGTCTATTATTTATTTAACAATTATAAAAAAGGAATAAACATGAAAACATTGAGTGAATTTATTGTTGAACGCCAAGCGGAGTACCCAAATGCAAAAGGGGAACTTAGTGGTATTTTGTCTTCTATTCGTTTACTAGCAAAAATCATTCATCGTGATATCAACAAAGCGGGTTTAACCAATATTCTTGGTCAGTCTGGTGTCGAAAACGTGCAAGGTGAAAGCCAAATGAAATTGGATTTATTCGCCCATAACACAATGAGCGCAGCACTCATGTCACGTGAAGAAGTGGCGGGTTTTGCTTCTGAGGAAGAAGAAAGCTTTATCGCTTTTGATACTGAACGCGCTCGTAATGCCAAATATATTATTTTAACCGACCCACTTGATGGCTCATCCAATATTGATGTGAACGTTTCGGTTGGGACAATCTTCTCTATTTACCGTCGTGTATCCCCTATTGGCTCACCTGTTACCTTAGAAGATTTTATGCAACCAGGTAATAAACAAGTCGCGGCGGGTTACATCGTGTATGGTTCTTCTACCATGTTGGTTTATACCACTGGTCACGGTGTGAATGGTTTCACTTATGATCCGTCTATCGGTACATTCTGTCTTTCTCATGAAAATATGCAAATGCCAAAAGAGGGCAAAATTTATTCCATCAATGAAGGACAATATCTCAAATTCCCACAAGGGGTAAAAAAATACATTAAATACTGCCAAGAGGAAGATAAAGCAACTAACCGCCCTTATGCGTCACGCTATATCGGGTCATTAGTGGCTGACTTCCATCGTAACTTATTAAAAGGCGGTATCTATATTTACCCAAGTGCAACTAACTATCCAAATGGTAAACTTCGTTTGCTTTATGAAGGCAATCCGATTGCATTCTTAGCAGAACAAGCGGGGGGTATTGCCTCTGATGGTTACAATCGAATTTTAGATATTCAACCAACAGCGCTTCACCAACGTATACCACTTTTCGTCGGTTCTGCAGAAATGGTGAAAAAAGCAGAAGAAATGATGAGAGAATTTAAAGAAGATTAAATTCCTAAAGTGCGGTCAATTTTAACCGCACTTTTTTAGCGAATAAAAAGGCGAACCTTGTCTGTTCGCCTTTTTCATTTTTTGTATTAATTAATCCCGTTTTCTTGCAAGTAACCACCAAATAATCGCCATAAACAAGAGGCTTGGCATCAGTGCACCTAAAAAGGCTGGCGCATTAAATACTACACTCATTTGTCCAAAAATTTCATTGACGACATAGAACAAGAACCCAAAGCAAATCCCCGTTACGATCCTTGCGCCAGCGGTGACACTACGCAATGAACCAAAGATGAAAGATAACGCAAGCATCATCATCACACCTACAGAAAGGGGCTGAAAAATCTTACGCCAATAGGTTAATTCAAAACGGCGAGAATCCTGTCCTGTTTGTTTTAAGAACGCAATATATTCGTACAAACCAGAAATGGATAATGACGTTGGACGTAATGAAACTGCGCCTAATTTATCTGGCGTTAAGCTTGTTGCCCAATCTTCGGTTAAGCGGTTTGTTGTGGTAATTTGCTCTTTTGATACCGCTGAATTATTCACTTGACGTAACTGCCATTGATTATTTTCAGCAGAATATTGTGCTTGATTTGCATGCTTCAAATGAGTGAGATTACGCTGTTCATCGAAGGTATAAATATAAATATCTTCTAATTGTGCATCATCGGTAATACGACGAACATACACGAAATTATTACCGTCTTTTGCCCATACACCATTTTTTACCGAAAGCATTGAACCACCGGAAAGTGCACGAGTACGCATATCTCGGGCAAACTGTTCAGTTTGTGGAATCCCCCACTCACCAATAATCATGGTAAAAAGCACTAGTGGAAGTGCCGTTTTCATGACGGCTAAGCCAATTTTAAAACGAGAAAAACCCGCAGATTGCATGACCACTAATTCACTACGGCTGGCTAAATTACCTAACGCAATTAATGCACCTAACAAGGCAGCCATCGGGAAAAAGGTTTCTACATCTTTTGGCATCGTTAAACCTGTATAAGCCACGGCTTGCCAAATATCATAAGAACCTTTCCCTACGCTACGGAATTGCTCTACAAATTTGATAATTGCTGAAAGGCCAACCAACGTAAATAGCGTGGCAAAAATTGCCCCCAAGATGCTTTTACCGATATAACGATCAAGAGTATTCATCAACATTGTTATTATCCTTTTCTGAATACACGACGGAATTTATGCATAGCGGTGCTATCCCAACTATTCAGCACAATCCCTAAAATTAAAAAGGCGATATTTACCAACGGCATTAACAAACCTGCATCAAGCTTATCAGCCCCCCCCGCAGATTTAAATGAGCTTTGTAACAAGAAGTAAATTAAATAAAGCAATAATGCTGGTAAGATTTTCGCGAAACGACCTTGACGAGGATTCACTTTACTCATTGGTACAGCAATAAGCGCCATTAAAGGCACCGCTAAAATTAAGGTAATTCGCCAATGCAACTCTGCTTTTGCGGCTGCACTTTTATCTTTTAATAATTGCTCAAAAGATAATTCAGCGGCTTCATCACTTTTCGAGTTTGTCTCTTGATGGCCTAAATAGGCTTGGTAGTCATCAAAATGTGTAATACGGAAATCAGGAAGCACGGATGTACCTTCTACACGCAAGGTATTCTGTAAATTCAACACTTGATCGCCATTCGGTAACGCTTTTAATTCACCTTTTTCAGCCGTAACCACTGACGGTTTCGTTTGGCCTTTGGCTTTCATTTGGAAAAGATAAACATCACTGATTTGATTACCGTTAATCTTATCAATGAATAAGACGAAATTATTGTTGCTTGTGGACATGAATTGACCTGAAGCCAACGCACCCATTGTTGGGTTCGCTTTAGCATCTTCGACAATCGCCGCTTGCTTTTGAATGGCCCATGGAGAAAGCCACAATGCGTTGTAAGCAGCCAAGCCAGCTGTGAACAAAGAAAGAATTAACGCCACACGAACAAGAATACGTTGTCCCACACCACAAGCACGCATTACCGTAATTTCACTTTCTGCGTAGAGACGACCGAAAGTCAGCAAAATGGCGATAAACAAACATAATGGCAACATTAATTGCGCCATTGTCGGCATCCCTAAACCGAGTAAAGAGAACACCAGATCGGCTGGCACTTTACCATTTGCCGCAGAACCAAGTACGCGCACAAGTTGTTGGCTGAAGAAAATTAAAAGCAAAATAAACAAAATTGCAATTTGGCTTTTAAAAACTTCCTTTGTTAAATATCGGGTTAATATCATTCTTTTTTTCTAACTAAAAAACACGGGAAACTGGCTAATTTAGATGGCGTATGATACCTTATTTTGACTGATTTAAATAGCAAATTAGCAACATAAGGAAATAACATGAAATATCAAGCAAACTCAACCGCACTTTCTCAATCAACCGATTGCCTCATTATCGGCATTTATGAGAACAATGAATTGACAAAAAGTTTCAATGAAATCGATCAAATCACACAAGGTTACCTCAGCCAGTTAGCTCAAAGCCAAGATCTTTCAGGTAAAATTGGGCAAGCAACTCTGCTTCATTCATTACCGAATCTGACAACTAAACGCGTGTTAGTAGCAGGTTGTGGTAAAAAAGGTGAAACGACTGAACGCCAATTTAAACAAATCATCCAACGTGTGACCCAAACATTAAAAGAGTTAAATATTCAACAAGCGGTGAATAATTTAACGGATGTGGAAATTAAAGATCGCGATCTATTTTGGAATGTGCGTTTTACCGTTGAAACCATCGAACATAGTCTTTATCAATTCGATGAATTTAAGAGTAAAAAAGCGGATGCTATCTCGCTTCAAGAAATCATTTTTAATACCGATGATTCACAAGCTCAGCAAGCCATCACAGAAGCACAGGCCATTGCAAGTGGTGTAAAAGCTGCGCGTAATATCGCGAATATGCCGCCCAATATTTGTACACCGGCTTATTTAGCTGAACAAGCTAAAAATTTAGCCGAAACATCAACCGCACTTTCCTTAGATGTGATTGATGAAGAAGAAATGACAAAACTTGGGATGAATGCGTATTTAGCCGTATCTCGAGGTTCGCAAAATCCAGCTTATATGTCTATTTTACATTTCAACAATGCACCTGATAAAAATGCAAAACCTATCGTATTAGTGGGCAAAGGATTGACCTTTGATGCGGGCGGTATTTCTTTAAAACCAGCCGCAGATATGGATGAGATGAAATACGATATGTGCGGTGCTGCTTCAGTATTCGGTACAATGAAAGCCATTGCTGAATTAAATCTACCACTCAATGTTATCGGTGTATTAGCGGGTTGTGAAAACTTGCCTGATGGGAATGCTTATCGTCCAGGTGATATTCTCACCACGATGAATGGTTTAACCGTAGAAGTGTTAAATACTGATGCTGAAGGACGTTTAGTACTTTGTGATACATTAACTTATGTAGAGCGTTTTGAACCGCAATATGTGATTGATGTTGCGACCCTAACAGGCGCTTGCGTGGTAGCTTTAGGTCAACATAACAGTGGCTTAGTTTCAACTGATGATGCCTTAGCAGAACAGTTATTACAAGCTGCTCAACAAACTACTGATAAAGCTTGGCGTTTACCGTTGAGTGAAGAATATCAAGAGCAATTAAAATCCCCATTTGCTGATTTAGCGAATATTGGCGGTCGTTGGGGCGGTGCAATTACTGCAGGCGCATTCCTCTCCAACTTTACGAAAAAGTACACCTGGGCACATTTAGATATTGCGGGGACTGCTTGGCTTCAAGGTGCGAATAAAGGCGCAACGGGTCGCCCAGTGTCTTTATTAACGCAATTTCTAATTAATCAAACCAAGTAATTAACACATAGGGCTAACATAACGTTAGCCCTAAAATTTTCTCAAAATCTGACCGCACTTTATTCTAATTCGAATTCGACCAGTAATGGATTATGATCTGATGAAGTAACTACTTCTGATGTTGCTCTCGCCACCTTTAGGCCTCGAGTAAAAATATAATCCAGTGGATAACCTAAAAATCTAACCCGCTCATCTTGAGAGAGCGCCACTGAATCTAAGCCATATTTTTGCATCAGATTATTCACTAAATTAAGACGCTCTTCATTCCATGCATTAAAATCGCCAGACATAATGATGGGGCCTTGATGATTTTCCACAAAAGAAAAGAGCTGCTCTAACTGAGTTTGATAAGCCAAAATCCCCCATTCAAAATTAATCAAATGCACATTAATAAGTAGCAAGCTGTCGCCTTTTTCTAATGGTAAACTCATCACACTTGCCACTTTGGGAATTTGTATTAATGGTTCTGCTACCCCACCACCACAATACCATTCTGGTTGCGTTTGGGTGAATGTTTTTACACCTGATAAGAGATCTTTAAAAGAAAAAGAGGACACAAAAAGTGCGGTCGAAAATGCACTTAAATTTTGATGTTGTGTCGCCTCTTGCAATAACACAAAATCAGCCTGATTAGAGAGTCGTGCTAAATCTTCTTGCCATCCCTTATCTTGCCCCTTATGCACATTCCAAGTGATTAAATGAAAACGAGAGCCGGTTAATTTAGGCACCGAATCACTCGCCTTGTCACATTGCATATTTAACCCTTTTTCAAAAGGGATATAACTCAATTTTTGTGACGTATTTAGTTGAATAAATGTGCGGTCAAAAATTGTTAAATTCGTAAAAAAATAGCCGCCACCTAAAACCAGCAATAGTAATCCAGCAGCTAAAAATCGATAAATTCGTTTCATCTAAATCCCCTTTCAATGCTCGAATAATAACAGCCTATTCAAGCAATGCAACTTTCTCTTTTTAAACGTATCAACTCCTAACTATAACAAGGTAAATTTGAGTCCTAGTTTTGATTTGAATCATACTTTTCTAAAAAAGGCTTTGCATTTTTTTACCATTATCATAGTATTTCACTCAACTTTAACTCTACCTTTAATGAGGAAATTAATTATGTCTTTTGCAGATAAAAAATTAAGTGAAATCGCAATCAGCGTACCCGGCTCAACTTCTCTACTTCGTGAATACGATTTAGATTTCTGCTGTGGTGGTTCTGATATACTTGCAAACGCAGCGGCAGAAAAAGGATTAAATGTAGCAGAAATTGAAACCCGTTTAACCGAGCTTCAAAACAGCAAAGCAGAAAACCCTGAGGAATATTGGGTTAATGCAACTTATCCTGAAATTATCGATCATATTTTAGTTCGCTACCATCAACGCCACCGTGAACAACTTCAAGAATTAATCGTCTTAGCGGATCGTGTAGAAAGTGTTCATGGCGATCGTGAAGATTGTCCAATGGGTGTTGCTGGTGAATTACGCAATGTCTATGAGGATTTGAGCAACCACATGATGAAAGAAGAGCACGTGCTTTTCCCTATGATCAAAGCCGGTAACTATATGATGGCGCAAATGCCAATTCGTATGATGGAAATGGAACACGCAGAACACGGCGAACATTTAGATGTATTGAAATCATTAACAAACAATATGACGCCTCCAGCAGATGCTTGTAACACATGGCGCGCACTTTACAGCGGTATTCAAGAATTTGCAGACGATTTAATGATGCATATTCACCGTGAAAATAATATTTTATTCCCACGTGTTATTGCTGAAAATCACTAAGCGAAAATCAATAAAAAAGGGCGAAATCATTCGCCCTTTAAATTTAGCCTAAAACTGACCGCACTTTATTTCTCTTCACTGCCTTTATATAAACGATTTTTATACAAATAGCTGCCAAGCAAGGCGTGCGCCAATGCTTCTTTTTTCATTTCTTCCGGCACGTCTTTTTCAGTTAATGTGTCTTTTTCCTTATCATAAACATAGCCTTTTGCTTTGCTATTTGGTGTTTGGATAACCACATCATGATTGCCTTTCATTAAAGCTTGGGTTTGATCAAACTGCATAAAGGCACGATCTGGATTAACGTCTTGCGTTAAATCAAAACCAATCATCGGATAATTACCACTTACCCCCGCAATAGAAAGTAAGGTTGTCGGCATATCAATTTGACTCACTAAACGACTGTCTCGGCGTGGTGCAACATGATCACCTAAAATTAACGCAGGGATATGGAAGTGCTTAATTGGTACTAAGCTTGCCCCTGCTGCACGGGAATCGTGGTCTGCAATCACCAAGAATACGGTATCTTTCCAATAATTAGATTGTTTCGCTAAGTTGAAGAAATGACCAATCGCATAATCCGCGTATTTCGCACTGTTATTACGTGTGGCTTTTGGTTGTTCATAAAGCTCAATTTTACCATCCGGGAACTCAAAAGGATCGTGATTACTCGAACTAAACACGAGGCTAAAGAACGGTTTGCCTTCATTGTATAATTGGGTAAAGGTTTCGTTCGCTTTATCAAATAGATCCTCATCACTCACACCCCAAGTCGCAGTAAATTTCGGATTTTGGTAATCTTTTTGATCAATAATGGTTTGGAAACCATTGCCATAGAAGAAGCTTGCCATGTTATCAAAGTGCTTTTCACCGCCATAAATAAAGGAAGTGTTGTAACCTTGTTTAGCAAGTAAATCCGCAATGGTAAAGAAACCACTTTGACTGTTATTCAATTTCACCACTGCACGCGCTGGAGTGGGTGTAAAGCCCGCTGTAGTTGCTTCAATACCACGAACTGAACGTGTCCCCGTAGCATAGAGATTTTCAAATAACCAACCTTCTTTGGCTAACTTATCAAATTCAGGTGAAAGTGGTTTTCCGCCTAACGTACCCACAAATTGCGCCCCAAAACTTTCTTCTAAAATAATGACTATATTTTTCGGTTTACCTTGGTAAGTCGCTTGGTTTTTCGTTAATGTTGGAATTTTCTCTGAAATATAATCACTTTCAGGACGGCCACGGCTGGCTTTGACAATACGCAACATTTCATCAGTATCCATTTTGCCGTACACCTCGGAAGATGAACCTTCATCTTTAAATTGCTGTGCCGCATAAAGGACAGAATAGCCAGAGTTCAACACTAGAGAATTCACTAAACCATCGGAAGAAAAGGCGACCATTGCAGGGTTAACACCTCGGTGTTGGAAACTCGAACGCGCACCTAAAAAAGCCACTGCAATCACGAGCAATGCTACAACAGGGCGTAATTTCCAGCTCATTGGGCGTAAGTTTTTCACCGCATAACCCGAGAGTTTCCAATAACAGAAGAAAGCCGTAACGGTGAAAATAAGACTAAAAATGACCGCAGTTAAATGGCCTTCCATCAACATTGAAAAGACTTCTTTCGGATAAATTAAATATTCGATAAACAGACGGTTTGGACGGAAATCATAGGTTTCGATAAATGCCGGTGTCGCGAGTTCCATAAACAGAATAAACACACTACCAAGGGTAAGCCAGATACGTAAAATCATTTTCCAAATACGGCTATTATGAAATAACACCGTAAATAATGCTGGCACACCAAATAGATAACACAAAGCCACGATGTCCATACGCAAGCCTTGTAAGAATAATTGCCCCCAGCCCGCTACCGCAGAGACACGGTCTGCCTGCCAAATCGCAAGCCCAAGACGAGACAAGGTGAAAATGATCAGATTAATGATGACGAAGAGAAAAATTGGATATAAAGGAGAACGTGTTTGTTTCATTTTGACACTCATAAGTCCTAAGGGAATCGCTATCCTCTGATTAATTTAAAGCACGTTGATGTGCCATTCCTTCCATAGACAGATAAAAAAACACAAAGTGCGGTTAAAAACATCATCATTTTTGACCGCACTTTGAAAGAGAAAGATTAAGCTGCAACTAATGCTTTTAATTGTTTTTCATAAGCTGCCCAATCGGTAATTGGACGAGTTGCTACACCTGTTTCCATCGCTTTTTTCGCTACCGCAGAAGAGACAGTAAACAATAAGCGTGGATCAAATGGTGTTGGAATCACATAATCAGGTCCAAAAGATAACGCACCATAATTAGCAATAATTTCTAACGGAACAGGTTCTTTCGCAAGACTTGCAATTGCATGAGAAGCCGCTAATTTCATTTCCTCATTAATCGCTGTTGCCCCCACATCTAAAGCACCACGGAATAAGAATGGGAAACAAAGCACATTATTAACTTGGTTTGGAAAGTCTGAACGACCAGTACAAACAATCGCATCCGGACGTACTGCTTTCGCTTCATCTGGGGTGATTTCAGGCACAGGGTTAGCTAATGCAAGAATTAATGGATTTTCTGCCATGGTTTTCACCATTTCAGGTTTTAATGCACCCGCTTTAGAGCAACCTAAGAATACATCGGCTCCCTTAACGGCATCCGCTAATGTACGCCAACCATTATCTTCAATGGCGTAGAATTGTTTGGTTTCATCCATGTTATCGCCACGGCCTTTGAAAATCACACCTTTAGAGTCACACATGGTGATATTTTCTTTTTTGAAACCTAATGCACGAAGCAAGTTAGTACAAGCAATAGCAGAAGCACCAGCACCATTTACGACTAAGCGAACATCAGCAATGTTTTTACCAATAATTTCTAAACCGTTTAATGCTGCTGCACCGACGATAATAGCTGTACCATGTTGGTCATCATGGAATACCGGAATTCCCATACGTTCACGCAACGCTTTTTCAATGTGGAAACATTCCGGTGCTTTGATATCTTCAAGGTTAATGCCACCAAACGTTGGCTCTAATGAAGCGATGATATCGATTAATTTATCTGGATCATGCTCATTGATTTCAATATCAAATACATTGATGCCGGCAAATTTTTTGAACAATACCCCTTTCCCTTCCATAACAGGTTTTGAGGCGAGTGCACCAATATTTCCTAAACCTAATACAGCAGTACCATTTGAAATCACGGCCACTAGGTTAGCACGAGCGGTATAACGGCTTGCAGCAGAAGGATCTTTTTCAATCTCTAAGCAAGGCTCAGCAACACCTGGAGAATACGCAAGGGCTAAATCATGTTGGGTTTCTAATGATTTGGTTGGGGTGACCGCAATTTTTCCTGGAACTGGAAACTCATGAAAATCTAATGCAGCTTGGCGTAATTGTTCGCTCATATAAAAATACTCCATTTTCACTTAGGCTAAATAAAATTTGCGCCATTATACTCTCTTTTTTAGAGAAATTTGTGATATACCGCAAAAATTTTACAAATTTATTACAAAATATGAGTGAAATCGACCGCGCTTTTTGTCTTTTCTTCACATTTTGAGCCAAAAACGTTACTATGTCGCAAAAAAACATGCAGGATATAAATAATGAGTTTGTTTTCTAAATTTAGAAGTGCCATCAATAAATTACAACGGAAAGCGATTAACAAAACCTTTCAAAAACGGTTAACCAACCAAGGCATGTCAGTGATTTCTGCTAACTGTGTCGGTGCATTTATTTTGCACGATCTCAATCAGCCTTTTAATTCTCCGTTTGTTAACCTTTATTTAGACCCTAGCGATTTTGTTCGCTATCTACAGAACATCACATTCTATCGAACACAATCGCTTCAATTTATACAAACAGAAAAACCATATCCTGTTGGTTTATTAGGTGATCTTAAGGTGCACTTTATGCACTACCACTCCGAACAAGAGGCTCGGGAAAAGTGGGAAGCACGCTCACAACGTTTAAACCTCGATAACTTGTTTATTATGATGACAGATAAAGATGGTGGAAAAGGTGCAAAATATGAAGACTTGCAAGCCTTCGATAACTTGCCTTATCCAAACAAAGTCGTCTTTACCCACAAGCCATATCCTGAATTAAAATCCGCTTTCTACATTAAAGGCTTTGAAAACGAAGGAGAAGTGGGCGATTTATTTACTTTTTCCGGTTGGAATGGCGAAAAATATTATGATCAGTTTGATTACATCAGCTGGTTCAATCAAAAATAAGAGTTTACAATGCGACTAGATAAATTTATTGCCGAGAATACAGGTTTAACCCGTTCACAAGCCACCAAGGCTATTCGCCAAAGTGCGGTCAAAATTAATGGTGAAATTGTGAAAAATGGGGCGACCAAAGTAAGCCAAGAAGATGAAATTTATTTTGAAGATGAATTATTGCCTTGGGTGGAAGAAGGTCAATATTTTATGTTGCATAAGCCTCAGGGCTACGTTTGCTCTCATGATGACGGTGACTACCCTACTATTTATCAATTCTTTGAACCGCCGCTTTCTGGTAAGTTACACAGTGCAGGGCGATTAGATGTCGATACGACAGGACTCGTGCTATTAACGGATGATGGTCAATGGTCACATCGTATTACTTCACCAAAACATCAATGCGAAAAAACCTATTTAGTCACTTTAGCCGATCCAGTTGAAAACCATTATGCTTCAGCCTGTGAAGAAGGCATTCTGCTACGTGGTGAAAAAGAACCCACTAAGCCGGCGAAATTAGAAGTATTAGATGATTACAACGTGAATCTAACTATCTCTGAAGGACGCTATCATCAGGTGAAACGAATGTTTGCTGCACTTGGCAATAAAGTGGTTGCACTACACCGTTGGAGAATCGGTAACGTTGAATTAGATGAAAACTTAGAAGAAGGGGAATTTCGTCCACTCACTCAGGAAGAAATCGACAATTTAGTGAAATAATATGAGCCAAAATATTAAACCTACCTTTATTTTTATCGCCACGCTCGGCATCCTCTCGATGCTACCGCCTTTGGGCGTGGATATGTATATTCCGTCCTTTTTAAATATTGCCGAAGACTTAAATATCAACTCCGAGCAAGTTCAACACACGCTGACATTCTTTGCTTACGGCATGGCGGCAGGACAATTATTCTGGGGGCCCTTTGGTGATAGTTTTGGTCGTAAACCGATTATTTTATTAGGGGTAATTATTGGAGCCATCACTGCCATTATTTTAACGGGCATTCATTCTATTGGCAGTTTCACCGTACTGCGTTTCATTCAAGGTTTCTTTGGTGCTGCGCCTGTGGTGCTTTCTGGGGCTTTATTACGAGATTTATTTAGCAAAGATCAACTCTCTAAAATCATGTCCACCATCACGCTTGTCTTTATGATTGCGCCACTTGTTGCACCTGTGATTGGCGGATATATTGTGAAGTATTTCCACTGGCACATGATTTTTTATGTGATTGGTGCGATGGGATTTCTTGCCGCATTGCTCGTCTTTTTCGTTATTCCCGAGACCCATAAACAAGAAAATCGTATTCCCCTGCGCCTAAATATCATTGCCCGTAACTTCATGATGCTTTCTAAACAAAAAGAAGTGTTAGGTTATATGGCAGCTGCCTCTTTTGGATTTGGTGGTTTATTTGCTTTCGTCACTGCAGGGTCTATTGTCTATATCGGTATTTATGGCATTCCAGTCGATGAATTCGGTTATTTCTTTATGATCAATATTGCCATCATGACAACAGCCTCCTATCTCAATGGGAAATTTGTATTGAAATTAGGTGCTGAAACCATGTTACGTATTGGTATTGCTGTACAATTCATTTCAGGAATCTGGCTATTTTTAACCGCACTTTTTGATTTCGGATTTTGGCCTATGGCAATTGGTGTAGCCTTTTTTGTAGGGCAAAACCCATTAATCTCATCCAATGCCACTGCCTCTATTCTCGAAAAATTCCCAACTATGGCGGGTACCGCAAATTCATTAATGGGAAGTGTACGTTTTGGTGTTGGTGCTGTGATGGGTTCTCTTGTAGCGAGCTTTAAAATGGAAACAGCAGCCCCAATGCTCTATACAATGACGGCTTGCGTGGCCATTTCAGCCCTTTCTTATTATTTCCTGACTTATCGAAATGAACGATAAAGTGCGGTTAATTCTCAAGTCAATTTAAAACAATGAAGGCGGGAATCTCCCGCCTTTTCATATTTCATTAAATGCTTATTTCCAAATTCGATGCTCTAAAACACGCTTTTTAATTTCAGGATAAAGCTCGATTTTGAATTCTGGTTCTTTCCCTTCTTTTAATTGACGCTGATAATCTTTCATTAGCTTCCACACAATCGGGGAAAGTAAAACAATCGCGACTAAGTTAATAATTGCCATCACAGCCATTACAGTATCAGCGAAATTCCACACAACATTACCTGATTTTACTGAACCAAAATAAACAAAGAATAAGACAGCCAAACGGAACGACCACACAAACCACGGTTTATTTTTTATAAAACGAATATTACTTTCCGCATAAGCATAGTTACCAATGATAGAGGAATAAGCAAAAAGTAATAAGATGAAAGCTAAGAAGTGTACTCCGAACTCCCCAACATGATAACGCAATGCATTTTGCGTTAAGGAAATACTTTTCAGCGTTTCACTGCCGTAATTATCTGAAAGCAGGATAATCACTGCCGTACAAGTACATACTATCATGGTATCGACAAACACACCAAGCATTTGCACTAAACCTTGGCTTACTGGATGTTTGACATGTGCTGCAGCGGCCGCATTTGGGGCTGACCCCATCCCCGCTTCATTAGAGAATAATCCGCGCTTAATCCCCATCATCATGGCTTTAGACACTAAAGCACCAAACATGCCACCCGCTGCAGATTGGAAAGTAAAGGCACTTTTGTAAATATTGGCGATTACCGTTGGGATCATATCAATACGCATACCTAGGATAATTACCGCCATAATTAAATAAAAGAGTGCCATCATCGGTACTACGCTACTAGAAATGGTCGCAATACGTTTCACGCCACCGAAAATAATTGCAGCAGTTAGTACCACTAAAACCATACCAACATATTCACCTTGCCAATCCCAAGCATTTTTAGTCGCTTCTACGATTGAGTTTGCTTGTACTGAATTAAATGCAAAACCAAAGGTAAAAATAAGTGATACAGCAAACGCTACTGCTAAGCAACGTGATTTTAATCCTTGTGTAATATAGTAAGCAGGGCCTCCTCGGAAAGAGCCATCTTTATCTTGAATTTTGAATACCTGTGCTAAAGTAGATTCCGCAAAAGCACTCGACATACCAATAAATGCCGTTACCCACATCCAAAATACGGCACCTTCACCACCAAGCGCAATGGCTGTTGCCACACCACTGATATTACCTACGCCAACTCGACTTGCAAGTCCAGTTGCAAAAGCTTGAAATGGCGTTAAAGAATTTCCCTCAGCCGCACGGCCAAACCACATTTCACGTATACTTGCAGGGAAAAGGCGTAACTGTACTAAGCCTGTGGTAATTGTAAAAAATAGACCTACACCTAATAAAATAACAATGGTGATATTCCATAATGGCTCATCTAAATGTTCAACAACCCATGTTAAACCTTGCTCAATCCAGTTCCCAAATTCTGTCAACATAAAAACCTCGCTTAAAAAAGATCAATATTTTGATTGTAGAGAGATAAAAGAAAAAATCCAGTTTTCTTAAAAAGAAACTGGATTTTTATCCTATAACACAAAATTTATTCAGATTTTTGCTGTATTTTTAGATTAAATCTATTCACGTTTTAAAAATAACGCTGCAGCACCACGCACTCCACCAGAATCACCATGTTTTGCTTTTTTGATTGGTGGCACTTTGGCACTACGCATTAAATGAGCGGGTAATGCTTTTGGTAAGGCTTCATAAAGATAATCAAAATTCGATAAACCACCACCGAGCACAATCATATGCGGATCAAATGCCGTGATAATATTGCCAATAGAAATCGCCGCTAATTCAACAAAAATACGAACAAAATCAACCGCACTTTCCTCTTTCGCATAAAAGCGATCGATAATCTCTTTGGCTGATAACTCTTCCCCTTTTAAATCACGGTACAACATTTCAAAGCCGCGACCAGAAATATACGTATCTAAACAAGCCTGATTGCCACAACCACATTGGTAAATTGGCGCTTTATCCCAGCCTAATAATTTTAAGGCATGATAATTTAATTGAAGGTGGCCTAACTCCCCTGCCATCCCGACTTGTCCTGAGTGAATTTTGCCATTAATTACAAAACCACCACCAAAGCCTGTCCCCAAAATAAGCCCTAATACAGAAGGATATTGAGTATTTTCCTCATCACAAGCTTCCGAGAGAGCAAAACAATTTGCATCATTTTCTGCTCGCACCTCACGATCTAAAACGCGTTCAAGATCGGCTAAAATCGGCTTATTATCTGCAACACGAATATTCGTCACTTCAGCAAGCCCGGTTGTTAAATTAACAAATCCTGGCAAGCCTAAACCTACCGTGCCTTTTTCACCAAAGTGGGCATCAGCACGTTCTACTAGCGTTTTGATCGCCTGTAACCAATCTTGATAATCTGTTTGTGGCGTTGGCACGCGCTCGGTATAAAGCTTTTCTAATTTTGCATTAAAAGCAGCTAATTCAATCTTTGTGCCACCGATATCAATACCGTAATACATATTGTCTCCTCAAAGAGCGGTCAAAATTGTTGGAATATATCGGCTGTATTCTCCTTGAAATCAAAATAAAAATCCATGATAAAAATCATATTTTCTACAAGCAATAAAAAAGACCGGCTTTATCACTCAAACCGGTCTTTGATTCTATTTATTGTTAAATAAGCCTTTCTTCTGTAAGAAACCAAAAATAATTAAATGAACAATCCACGCCGAAATTATCGCCACAAATAAATCAATAGGATAATGCATTCCAAGGCGGACTCGGCTAATCAACATTAATACGCCCCAAATTGTCATCGCTCCAATCAGTAATTCCGCTTTAAAAGAACGCTTCCCTAATAATTGGCTAAATCCGACAGCTAACATAAGCCAAGTGGCGGCAAAAATAGAATGACCAGATGGGAAAGAATAACCGGTTTCATCTTCATAATGCGCTTTTAACCAGGCTGGTGTATCCGCTTGTGTTGAATAAAATTTATCCACTAATTTCGCACGCTCTGAACGATCTTGATGGTAAAAAGCGTCTGTCGTGCTGTCTGTTTTTTCCGCTAAATAGACAGTGAAAGGACGCGGCTCGGCAAAAACCGTTTTTAAACCTGTTTTAATTACTTGTGTGGATAATACGGACAAGCCCATTACAATCACGCCCATAATCCATTGTTTACGATTTTCAAAAAGAAAACGGAAAAGTAAAGCAAACACACCACAGGTAATTAAAGCATAAGGCACACTACCTGTTTCGGTTAAAAGATAAAGCCAATAATCCCATTCCATTAATTGGTTGTTTCCATGCCAATAATAAGCAAAACCCCAAACAAAAAATGGTACAAGACAAAGGAATAACGTATATAATGACAGCCTTTTAAACATTGTTGCCTCTTGATAATAAAAATAAAGTGCATATTTTAGCAGAATAAAGTTGAAAAAAGGATAAGTTATGTCAAAAATCCAACTGGTTGCTCAAGCCAATTTGCCTACCGAATATGGCATATTTAAAATGGTCGGATTTGAATTTCCCGATACAAAAAAAGAACATGTCGCGTTAGTGATGGGTGATATCTCAAACCAAGATGAACCTGTGCTCGCCCGCATTCATTCTGAATGCTTAACAGGTGATGCATTACACAGTTTAAAATGTGATTGCGGTTTCCAGCTTGCAGCCGCATTACGTCAAATTAGCGAAGCGGGTCGAGGTGTTTTAATCTATCATCGTGAAGAAGGCCGTGGCATCGGTTTAATTAATAAAATTCGAGCTTATTCGTTACAAGATCAAGGCATGGATACTATTGAAGCCAATCTTGCATTAGGTTTTAAAGCCGATGAGCGTAACTTTAATGTGTGTGCCGATATATTTGAATTATTAGGTGTAAAACAAGTTCGCTTGATGACAAACAACCCGCAAAAAGTAGAAACGATGAAAAAAGCGGGCATTAATATTGTAGAACGCGTGCCATTGAATGTAGGTGAAAATCGTTACAATACGAAATATCTTGATACTAAAGCGAAAAAAATGGGCCACTATATTGTGCATAATAATGAAGAGCATTTAATGACTTGCCCACATTGCCAAGAAGAAGTGATTTAAATAAAAAAGCCATACAACTGTATGGCTTTTCTTTTATCAAAACAATTATTGATTAACGCCCCAATGACGAGTGTCTTTATCAAATTTCATGCCTGAATGGGAGCCTTCTGAACCATTAAAATAAACGTCTTTATTTGCGCAAGCTGAAATTACTAATGCACCAAGAACAATAAGAATTAATTTTTTCATTGTGTTTACCTTTTTTAAAACTAAGTTGCCCAAATTGTATCACAATTCTCTCCGTATTTTCCTGCTTAAATTAGTCCTTTTCTTGCAAAATTTATCTTTGACTTCTACAATACCGCCTCATTTTTAACTTGTAGTTCGCAAACCTCCTACATAAAAAAACTAGGTATCCTATGAATATTTCAAATCCTAATCACAATCGTAAAGCCCTCGTAATCTTCTCTGGTGGACAAGATTCCACAACCTGTTTAATTCAAGCTATTGCCGAATATGGCGTAGAAAATGTGGAAACAGTTACCTTTCAATATGGCCAACGTCACGCTATAGAATTAGAAAAAGCCCGTTGGATCGCTCAGGATCTGGGTGTAAAACAAACGTTAATTGATACATCTGTTATCAAATCCATTACCCACAATGCCTTAATGGATGCAAATGCGGAAATTGAGCAAAAAGACGGCGAATTACCGAATACCTTTGTGGACGGTCGAAATGCACTCTTCTTATTGTATGCCGCAATTTACGCAAAAGGGCAAGGTATTAATGACATTATCACGGGCGTATGCGAAACGGATTTCAGTGGCTATCCCGATTGCCGTGATGTGTTTATCAAATCTATGAATGTCACCCTTAATTTAGCCATGGATTATCCGTTCAATTTAAAAACACCGTTAATGTATCTCACCAAAGCTCAAACTTGGGCATTAGCTGATGAATTAGGTGCGTTAGATTATATTCGTCAGCACACTCACACTTGCTACGAAGGTGTTGAAGAAGGTTGTGGGGAATGCCCGAGCTGTAAATTGAGAGATAAAGGCTTGCAGGAATATTTAGCCACAAAAGTAAAAGCTTAGTATCGAGATAACTCAATCTATAGCAGATTAAATAGGTTCATATGAATCCAAAGTGCGGTCAAAATTCACGTCAAATTTTGACCGCACTTTTACTTGATATAGTATCCTTCTCTTTTCTCATCTTTAATTTTATAAATGCGTCATTTTTTGATAAAATCACGCTAATTTTTTTATAAATAAGTAACTAATTTTAAAAATGACCACAAATTATTCTGCTCAAGAAATTACGGTTCTGAAAGATCTCGAACCGGTGCAAATTCGCCCCGGCATGTACACGGACACCACCCGTCCAAATCATCTTGCACAAGAAGTTATTGATAACAGTGTGGATGAGGCCCTTGCAGGTTTTGCCACCAAAGTTGAAGTAATTTTACACGCCGATCAATCGCTTGAAGTCATTGATAATGGTCGTGGAATGCCGGTAGATATTCACCCAACGGAAGGCGTTTCTGGTGTGGAAGTGATCTTAACCAAACTCCATGCTGGCGGTAAGTTCTCGAATAAAAACTATGAATTTGCCGGTGGTTTACACGGGGTCGGGATTTCTGTCGTCAATGCTCTTTCTGAACGCGTTGATATTCAAGTTAAACGTAACGGTGAAGTGTATAAAATTGCCTTTGAAAATGGTGCAAAAGTAGAAGAATTAGAAGTCATCGGGACTTGTGGCAGACGTACAACCGGCACCACCGTTCACTTCAAACCGAATCCAAAATATTTCGATAGCAAGAATTTTTCTGTTAGTCGTTTACGCCACTTATTACGTGCGAAAGCCGTGCTTTGTTCAGGCTTAGAAATTAAATTTGTCGATAAAGTAAATAACACCGAGGATGTGTGGTGCTATCAAGATGGTTTATCCGATTACTTAACCGAAGCGGTGAATGGTTTTGAAACCTTACCTGAAAAACCTTTTGTCGGTGAATTTAAAGGCTCAACGGAAGCAGTAAGCTGGGCATTGTTATGGTTGCCGGAAGGTGGCGAGCTGATTGCAGAAAGCTATGTAAACTTGATTCCAACAGTACAAGGCGGAACACACGTAAATGGCCTTCGCCAAGGCTTGCTCAATGCCATGACTGAATATTGTGAATTCCGCAATAAATTACCTCGTGGGGTGAAATTAACGGCAGACGATATTTGGGATCGCTGTGCTTACATTCTTTCACTGAAAATGCAGGATGCCCAATTTGCCGGCCAAACGAAAGAACGCTTATCTTCCCGTCAAAGTGCGGTCTTTGTGGCAGGCGTTTTAAAAGATGCCTTTAGTTTATGGTTAAATCAAAACGTACAAGATGCGGATCGCTTAGCTGAAATGGCGATCAGTTCTGCACAACGTCGTTTAAATGCAGCCAAAAAAGTCGTTCGTAAAAAATTAGTCAGCGGTCCTGCTCTACCAGGGAAATTAGCCGATTGTGCATCACAAAATTTAGAAAAAACCGAATTATTCTTAGTAGAAGGTGACTCTGCGGGTGGCTCAGCCAAACAGGCGCGTGACCGTGAATACCAAGCTATTCTGCCGTTACGTGGAAAAATCTTAAATACTTGGGAAGTCGCAAGTGATCAAGTGCTTGCCTCAACGGAAATTCATGATATTGCCGTGGCGCTTGGTATCGATCCTGATAATGAAGACTTATCTCAACTCCGTTATGGTAAAGTCTGTATTTTAGCCGATGCGGACTCTGATGGTTTGCATATTGCCACCCTACTCTGTGCACTCTTTTTACGCCATTTTCCAAAATTGGTTCAAGATGGGCATGTTTATGTGGCAATGCCACCACTCTATCGTATCGACTTAGGCAAAGAAGTGTTTTATGCCCTCGATGAAAGCGAAAAAGAAGCGATTTTAGAGCGCTTAAAAGGTAAAAAAGGTACCTTGAACGTACAACGTTTCAAAGGGTTGGGTGAAATGGATCCGTCACAATTACGTGAAACTACCATGGATCCGAATACACGCCGTTTAGTTCAATTAACCTATGAGCTAGGCGAAGATCAAGGGGCGGAAACATTAGAATTAATGGATATGTTACTCGCCAAAAAACGAGCGGAAGATCGCAAAAATTGGTTACAAACCAATGGCGACCAAGTGGATTTAACCGTTTAATTATTTGAGGTCAATCATGAACGAACAACGTCGAGATTTTTTTAAAAACAGTGCGCTAGGCCTAGCAACAATTACATTAGGTGCAGGTTTAAGCCTTATTCCTTCTGCTCAAGCAGAGGAAAAGTCCTCTAATACGGCAACCACTGCGGTTGAAAATTTACCAGAAATTGAAGCTGAACTGACGCTTGCGCCAAATGTGCCAAAACCGATTGAACGTAATTACCCTGCAAAAGTCGTGGTAAAACTGACCGCACTTGAGCAAATTATGGATTTAATGGATGGTGTGCAATTTAAATTCTGGACATTAAACGGTAGCGTGCCTGCTCCATTCATTCGTGTACGCGAAGGCGATATGGTGGAAGTGCAACTTTCCAACTCAGCGAGTTCAATGATGCCACACAGTATCGATTTTCACGCTGCCGCTGTGCCAATGGGTGGTGCTATCGCAAGTGAAACCCCACCAACGCGCACATCCACCTTCCAATTTAGAGCGTTACGTTCAGGGATTTATTTATACCACTGCGGCAGCCAACCTGTGGATATTCACCTTGCCAAAGGGATGTATGGTTTAGTTTTAGTTGAGCCGAAAGAAGGCCTGCCAAAAGTGGATCGCGAATTTTACATTATGCAAAGTGAATTCTATACCAAAGGCGAGTTTGGCGATCCTGGCTTGCAACCATTCAGTATGCAAAAAGCCATTGATGAACGACCTGAATACGTCCTCTTCAACGGTAAAGTCGGTGCAACTATGGATGAAAATGCCTTAAAAGCAAAAACTGGCGAAACAATTCGTCTATTTGTAGGGAATGCAGGGCCTAATTTATGTTCTTCTTTCCACTTAATTGGTGCAGTATTTGACAATGTGTATGTGGAAGGCGGTACACTTATTAATCACAATGTTCAAACGACCTTGATTCCATCCGGTAGTGCCACTATGGTGGAAACGAGAATTGATGTGCCGGGTACTTATGTCTTTATGGATCATTCCATTTTCCGCGCTGTAAATAAAGGCACAATGGGACATATTGTGGTTGAGGGTGAAAAAAATCCGAATATTTATTCCGGCAAATTAAAAGAGGAAGCCTTTAAAGAAGCCAATCCACAAAAACCTCAACCCGTTCCTTATGAAATAGACAGTCATAAAGGAATAGATATGGGACATTCTCCTCACGAACACTCAGATGATAATTCTGGTGCAACCAGAAAATAGATTAGAAGAATATGAGCAATATTAACTACGAAGGCATCGAGCAGATGCCACTTCGCACCTTTACAGAAAAGGCTTACCTTAATTATTCAATGTACGTCATTATGGATCGTGCATTGCCTTTTATTGGAGATGGCTTAAAGCCTGTTCAACGTCGTATTGTCTATGCGATGTCTGAACTGGGTTTAAATGCCGCTGCGAAATTTAAAAAATCCGCGCGTACCGTCGGTGATGTGTTGGGTAAATTCCATCCACACGGCGACTTAGCCTGTTATGAAGCCATGGTATTAATGGCTCAGCCCTTTTCTTACCGTTATCCTTTAGTGGATGGCCAAGGAAACTGGGGGGCGCCAGATGATCCTAAATCATTTGCGGCAATGCGTTATACAGAATCTCGCTTATCCAAAATTTCTGAAATTCTATTAACTGAATTGGGTCAAGGCACTGTTGATTTCCAACCAAACTTTGATGGCACCTTAGAAGAACCACAATACTTACCTGCGCGTTTGCCTCATATTCTGTTAAACGGTACTACCGGGATTGCCGTTGGTATGGCAACAGATATTCCACCACACAATATTAATGAAGTGGCAGATGCAGCTGTCCTGCTATTAGATAATCCAAAAGCAGGATTAGATGATGTACTCAATATCATTCAAGGCCCTGATTTCCCAACTGAAGCGGAAATTATTTCCCCTAAAGATGATATTCGCAAAATGTATGAAACCGGTCGTGGTTCCATCAAAATGCGTGCAACATGGCATAAAGAAGACGGTGAAATCATCATTAGCGCACTTCCTCATCAATCTTCACCATCAAAAATCATTGCACAAATTGCTGAGCAAATGACCGCGAAAAAATTACCAATGGTGGAAGATATTCGTGATGAGGCGGATTACGAAAATCCTGTGCGTATCGTGCTTGTGCCACGTTCAAATCGTGTTGACACGGATGCCTTGATGGCGCATTTATTTGCGACGACGGATCTCGAAAAAAGCTATCGTGTGAATATGAATATGATTGGGCTTGATCATAAACCAGCCGTGAAAGGCTTACTTCAAGTTCTTACCGAATGGCTGACATTCCGTCGTACTACCGTGACACGTCGTTTACAACATCGTTTAGATAAAGTACTCGCTCGTTTGCACATTTTAGATGGTTTGATGATTGCCTTCCTCAATATTGACGAAGTGATTGAGATTATTCGTACTGAAGATGAACCAAAACAAGTTTTAATGGCTCGCTTTAACTTAAGTGATGAACAGGCAGAAGCCATTTTAAACTTACGTTTACGCCATTTAGCCAAATTAGAAGAACATCAATTACAAGCTGAAAAAGATAAACTCGAAGAAGAGCGGTCAAATTTAGAGTTAATTTTAGGATCTGAACGTCGCTTAAATACTTTGATCAAAAAAGAAATTCAAGAAGATGCAAAAAAATACGCCAGCCCTAGAATGTCTCAATTAGTTGAACGTGAAGAAGCAAAAGCCATTTCTGAAAGTGAAATGACGCCAGCAGAACCTGTTACCGTTATCTTATCTGAGATGGGCTGGGTACGCTGTGCAAAAGGTCATGACATTGATCCGGAAGGATTAAGCTATAAAGCAGGCGATAAATATCTGGCGCACGCTTGTGGTAAAAGCAATCAACCCGTAATCTTTATTGATAGTACAGGTCGTAGCTACGCTTTAGATCCATTAAGCTTGCCTTCTGCGCGTTCACAAGGTGAACCGCTCACCGGTAAACTGACATTACCGCCAGGTGCGACCATGGAACAGGTTATTATGGAACCTGAAAAACAAGAATTATTGATGGCATCAGATGCAGGATATGGTTTTATTTGCAAATTTGAAGATTTAATTGCACGTAATAAAGCTGGAAAAGCCTTGATTTCTTTGCCAGAAAATGCGAAAGTCTTGAAACCTGAGACACTTTCCGAGTCGGCCTCACTTCTTGTGTCCCTCACTTCAGCGGGTCGAATGCTGATTTTTCCGGTACGAGATTTACCGGCATTATCAAAAGGGAAAGGCAACAAAATCATCAGTATTCCAGCAGCGAATGCCAAAGCGCGGTCAGAATTATTGGTGAAATTGTTCTTAATTTCAGAGCAAGCTAGCCTTGAGTTCCATTCCGGTAAACGAAAAATCACATTAAAACCGGAAGATCTGCAAAAATTCCGTGCGGAACGCGGCAGAAAAGGCTCCCAATTACCACGTGGATTACATAGTAATGTTGACATTGTGGTGGTTGAACCTGAACACAACTCATAAGAATTCTCGAAACCAAACTAAATAGGAGGATATTTCGTGAATATTGTTTTTGATACCTATCAAACACTTGCTTTAGCAAGTTTTGTATTATTACTCGGTTTTTTTCTAGTAAAACGCATTCGCGTTTTACAAACATTTAATATCCCTGAGCCTGTCGTTGGCGGCTTTATTGTGGCTATTGCATTAACCATTTTATACAAAGTAAATGGCACTTCATTCACTTTTGAGAAAAGCTTACAAACATCTATGATGTTGGTATTCTTCTCCTCTATCGGTTTAAGTGCAAACTTTGCTCGCTTAATTAAAGGCGGAAAACCATTAGTTATCTTCCTATTGGCGGCAGGAATACTCATTGTTTGCCAAAATGTCATCGGTATTGTAGGTACTCAATTATTAGGCATTGATCCTGCTTACGGCTTACTTGCTGGTTCAGTTACCCTAACCGGTGGTCATGGTACAGGTGCGGCATGGGCAGAAACATTCACTAAAGAATTTAATCTACCGGCTGCGACAGAAATCGCCATGGCATGTGCAACATTCGGTTTAGTCTTTGGTGGTATCTTAGGTGGTCCAGTATCTCGTTATTTATTAAATCATCAAAAACAAGGTGAGAACCCAGAGAATGATGAAGTAGATGACGTACAAGAAGCATTTGAGCACCCAACTTATAAACGTAAAGTGAATGCACGCTCAATCATTGAAACCATCGCGATGCTTTCTTTATGTTTACTCATCGGTCAATATTTAGATGGCTTAACAAAAGGTACACACATTCAATTACCAACATTCGTATGGTGTTTGTTTACAGGTGTAATCATTCGTAACAGCTTAACTCACTTATTCAAATTCCAAGTGGCTGATTCAGCGATTGACGTATTAGGTAGCGTAGGTTTATCTATCTTCTTAGCGATTGCTTTAATGTCTCTCAAACTTTGGGAATTAGCAGGTCTTGCAACAGATGTATTAGTTATCTTAGCGGTTCAAGTTGTCTTCATGGCTTTCTTCGCTATCTACGTCACATACCGTATGATGGGTAAAGATTATGATGCAATTGTATTAAGTGCGGGTCACTGTGGTTTCGGTCTCGGCGCAACACCAACAGCCGTCGCTAACATGCAAGCGATTACCAGTCGTTTCGGACCATCTCACAAAGCGTTCTTAATCGTACCAATGGTAGGGGCATTCTTTATCGACTTATTAAATGCCGGTATCTTAAAAATGTTCTTAAGCGTTGTTGAAGCGCTTCACTAATAAAACGTGAAAAAGAAAGGCTGACATTTTGTCAGCCTTTTTATTTACTTGCTACTCAGTAAGTGTCTTCACCAAATCCATCACAAATTCTAACCGCTCTTTGTTTTCTGGAAGTGCTTTCACAAACTTAAATTTTAATGGCCCATCAAAGCGATAAACAATTGGATTTTGTTGAATTAATTTGATGAATTTTTCTGGATCAACTTTTGCTGAAGGTGAGAATTCAATAAAGCCACCTTGAGCCCCTGCATCGATTTTCAGCACTTTTAATGGTTTCACCATTAAACGCATTTCAGCAATTTGTAAAAGATTTTTAGTTGCTTCAGGTAATAAGCCAAAGCGATCAATTAATTCAACTTTTAATTCATCTAACTCTTGTTTACTTTCTGCTGCAGCAATGCGTTTATAGAACGACAAACGCATATTCACATCGCCCAGATAATCCTCAGGCAATAGGGCTGGAACACGTAACTCAATTTCGGCTTGCTGATGTGTAATCTCTTCTAATGAAGGTTCTCTCCCCTCTTTTAAGGCTTTAACTGCTGCATCAAGTAATTCCATATAAAGTGAAAAACCGATACTTTCAATTTGCCCACTTTGTTCATTCCCTAATAATTCACCTGCACCGCGAATTTCTAAATCGTGCGTTGCAAGAATGAAACCTGCACCTAAGTTATCTAAACTTTCTAATGCCTCTAAACGACGTTTCGCATCTTTCGTCATTAATTTCGGCGGCGGTGTAAGCAAATAAGCATAAGCTTGGTGGTGAGAACGCCCTACTCGACCACGCAACTGGTGAAGCTGTGCCAAGCCAAAATTATCTGCACGTTCAATAATAATCGTATTTGCCGTTGGTACATCAATCCCCGTTTCAATAATAGTGGAACAAACTAATACGTTATAACGTTGATGATAAAAATCACTCATCACGCGTTCAAGTTCACGTTCTCGCATTTGACCATGACCAATCACGACACGAGCTTCTGGCACAAGTGCGGTCAGTTTTTCTGCTGTATTTTCAATACTCGCCACATCATTATGTAAATAATAAACTTGCCCACCACGTAAAATTTCACGCAGGATCGCTTCACGAATAATTAAATCATCTTTCTGACGAACAAACGTTTTGATACTCACTCGACGAGCCGGTGGTGTCGCAATAATAGAAAGATCGCGAATGCCATTCATCGCCATATTCAAAGTACGAGGAATTGGCGTTGCAGTAAGTGTTAAAATATCAATATTCGCTCGAAGTTGTTTAATTTTCTCTTTTTGCCCCACACCAAAGCGATGTTCTTCATCAATGATGAGTAAGCCTAGATCAGAAAACTTCACATCGGATTGAATTAATTTATGGGTTCCAATCAGAATATCGACTTTTCCTTCGGCTAAATTTTCTAAGATTTGTTTTTGCTCTTTAGCTGTTTTAAAGCGAGAAAGCACTTCCACATTAACCGGAAGATTAGCAAAACGATCTTTAAAATTCTCGTAATGCTGTTGAGCTAACAAGGTTGTTGGGACTAATACAGCTACTTGTTTATGATTCATTACCGCCAAAAATGCTGCACGTATCGCCACTTCAGTCTTTCCAAAACCTACATCACCACAAACCAAACGATCCATCGCTTTGGGTTGACACATATCCGAAATGACTGCGTTAATCGCCATAGCTTGATCGTGTGTTTCTTCAAAAGGGAAAGTTGCAGCAAATTGCTGGAACTCCTCACGATCATATTTAAATTCAAAACCTTTTTTCACTTCTCGCTGAGCATACACATCAAGCAATTCAGCGGCCACATCACGAATTTTTTCTGCAGCTTTTTGACGGGTTTTCGCCCATGATTCATTACCTAATTTATGTAATGGTGCGGTTTCATCTGAGCCACCGACATAGCGACTAATTAAATGAAGTGAACCAACAGGCACATAAAGTTTGGATTCATTCGCATAATTGATCAGCAAATATTCCGCTTTTAAACCACCTGTATCAAGCGTGACTAACCCACCGTAACGCCCAACACCATGATCTAAATGCACCACAGGCTGCCCAATTTTTAATTCAGCCAGATTGCGCACTAAGGTATCTGGATTCACCGCCTTACGTTTATCACGCTGACGTTGTTGTATTCGCTCGCCTAAAATTTCATGTTCAGTAATAACGGCGAGTTTAGCCTCATCAAGAATAAAACCTTGCTCAAGACGACTTACCCACAGATTAAACTTGTCTTGATTGGCTTCAGATAAGGTTTTAATCTGTTTAGGTTTAATTTTTAATGGTGAAAGTAAATCCAGCAAGGTTTCACGTCGCCCTTCAGTTTCAACTGAAAATAAAACATTTCCTTTAAAATGTTCAATAAACTGTCGAAGTTGGGATAACGGTTCTTTTTGCTGTGATTGAATGGTCACGGCTGGTAATGCGGACACCGCTAAATTTTTCTGACGAACAGATGACCGCACTTTTTCTGCTTTAAAATTAATTTTAGGATAATTTTTTAATGTATGATTTACCGCATCAATGCTTAACCACAAACGTTCTGGCGGCAAAAGAGGGCGCATTGGATCAACTTTTCGATGCTCATAACGCTGTTTGGCATCAAGATAAAAACGTTCACCTTGTGCTTGATTTTTTTCCATATCCACAAACAACGTTTTTTCTGGCAAGTAATCAAACAATGTTGCCATTTCATCAAAGAATAACGGCTGCCAATATTCAATCCCTGAAATTAATGTACCTTTACTGATTTGCTGATAAATATGTTCTGGATCACGACGAATTTCTCCAAAAGTTTCTCTAAATTGTGTACGGAAAAACTCAATACCTTTCTCATCTGTTGGAAATTCGTGTGCAGGTAATAAATTAATAGATTGAATTTCATCTAACGTTCGTTGTGTATCCACATCAAAAGTACGAATCGAATCAATTTCATCATCAAAAAAATCTAAACGAAATGGAACCGCACTTCCCATTGGGAAAAGATCTAAAAGTGATCCGCGCACAGCATATTCGCCATGTTCGAGCACTTGCTCTACAGAACGATATCCAGCTGACTCTAATTGTAATCGCAATTTTTCAATGACAAGACGATCACCTTTTTTAATCAAAAGGACATTGTGCTGTAGATATTTCGGCGGGCACACACGTTGCATTAATGTGCTAATCGGCAAAACAAAGATGCCTTTTTTAGTATTTTGCAAATGAAATAGTGCACTTAAACGAGAAGAAATAATTTCTTGATGAGGCGAAAAAGAATCATAAGGCAACGTTTCCCAATCAGGAAAAAACTGAACGGGCTGAGAAGTTAAATCCGGTAAAACTTGTGATAAACGAACCGCACTTTTGGTATCCGGTGTCACAACCACCGTCAATCCATCGTATTGCTCTGCAATTTCACTAACCGCAAGTGCATCTGCACTCACCAATACATTGCCAAGAATTTTATGATCATTGGGCTGAGTCGGAATATCAAAATTAAAATAGGTTGTTTTCATAAGTGCGGTCAATTTTTATCTCATTTTTGCATGAACAGCTTGTTAGTTTAGCAAATTCAATCTAGTTTTCAATAATTATCTGTATAAAAAAACAGGGTTATCTTAACCCTGTTTTCTTTTATTTTTTGAGTGGTTCTAGTGGTTTCTCTTTTTTTACCTTACCATCATCATCAAATTCAATGCGTGGCATACAACCTCGACAGCTACCTTTATCTAAACCAAGCTCACTGCAAAATTTATTATATTCATCTACCGCTTTACGAAACCAACCTTTTTTTTCTTGTTCGCTCATTTTGCCTCCTTTTTTAATTTTTGTGCAATTTCCGAACGTAATAATTTTAACCCATTTTTCTTATTATAGGGTATCTGTTTCGTGATGAAATAATCTCTCATTAAAGGGCAATCTTTTTCATCTAAATTCATTAAAAATCGACGAATTGCCGGCAAAGCGGAAGCTAAAGTGCGGTGAAAATAAGCAAAATTTTTTAAGCTTAGCCAATCTTCGTCAATCAATTCCCAATCTACTGATGTGCTATTAAATTCCTGAACGAGCGGATGGAAAGACAAAGGCATATTCCGTTGAAAAGATTGCGTTGCTTCTTTTTCTAATTCAATCCCTTGTGCAGAAAGCCCTTTTAGAGCGATAGCTGAATAACAACCACTACTCGTCTCTAAATGCTCGCCTAAATGAACAAGAGAAAAACCACATTTCTGCCAAAATTGAGCCAGTTCTTTGGTATAACCGAAACTCACTGATAAATAATCCAGATCGGCATTTTGTGTGATGTATTCAATAAGTTGTGTACCAATACCATGCTGCTGCCACATAGGCTGAACCGCAATTCTCGAAATACGTAAAGAATGTAATTCACAAGCCTTTTGTAGCTGCGCATGAAAACAAAGTGCTTGAGGCACGAGATTGCCTTTTGGGCGTCGAGTCCCCTGCTGAATCGCTTCAATGAGGGCTGCATCTTCAATCCCACCTTCTTTTAACACCCAAACTGCACCTAGTAAATCTTGTTTATTTTCAGCGGTAAAAAAACGCTGCGCATTAGCATCAAACAATCGTCGTAGATCTAATGGTGATGTACGATAATGAGCTAATGTCATCAAGCCATAGAATTGAGACAATGAAGAAAGTATTTCCTCTTGTGATCGTTCAGCAATTTGACAGAACTTGCTTTTATCGTATGCTGTTTGTTTAAACTCATCCTCTACATTCAATAATAAAAGCTCATCGATAAATGCCTCTAAAGCATCATCTTTCGACCAACGTAGCGGTTCAATAAGCTCAAAGTTAGAAAAAGTGCGGTTAATTTTTTGCTTAAATTTAAGCTCAAAGCCTCGTCCTGTTCCCTCATAACTATGAATAGTTGTCGTAAATAAAATATGCTTAAAATGGTGGGAAAAAGCAGTAAGTTGAGCAATCGGCAACATTGCCGCCTCATCTACAAAAAGCCAAGCATTTTCAGAAAAAGAAGGATCATTTTGCAAAGCAAGGAAAAGCGCATCTGGTGTAATAAAGATAATTTCTTTTTGTGAAAATTCACCCAAAATATTAACCGCACTTTTATTTGGAGCTGTGAGGTAAATTTTAGTATCCAGTTGATTCGCTAATAAGCCTGCTAGAGCTGATTTCCCTCTTCCTCGTTTGGCAGTAAGAAAGTATAGTTCAGATTCTTTTTGTAAGATCTGCTCAATAATTTTCTGCTGATCTAAGGTCGCGTTGTGATTTACAAATTCTCGCTGAAAAGTGCGGTCAAATTTTAAATCATTTTGATGATAAAGGACGGGAAAACCATATTTATGAATACAATGCTTAAAATATGCAATAAATCTTGGCGTCGTAATTGCCTCAAGCGAACCTGACCAACGAAGACTATCTTCGTCTATTTGGGAATGAAGTTTCTCCCAATTTGATAGCAAGACAATTAAGGCACCATTCATTTTCAATGTACCGGCCGCAATGGCAAGCGCCTCTAAATGGATACCTTTTCGTGCATCAAACAAGATCGCCTCAAACTCTTGCCCAAGAAGATTTTGAATTTTAGAAAACTCATTAATGATCAAGGTATTTGCCGGCAAATTAGACGGCATATTCTCACTGATCAAAATTTGAAAATGACGTGTCATGAATTATTTTTCTAAATATGCTTCTAATTCAGCTACATTTTGAAACCATTCATTACTGAGTTGCTTTATCCATAAAGCAATATCAGATGTCCAATTAGGTAATGACGTGTCTTGAGCCTGTTTTGCAATATTTTGAATATTAACAAGCCCCACTGATGCTGCAGCGCCTTTTATTTTATGTGCCACATCTGACACCATTTGTTGCATATCTGCGTTTGTAAGATAATCTTCATACGCCGTTTCTAATTCATCTAAATAAATTGGCATCCACTGTTTGAATAACTCCACATTAGCTTTAGCTTGTGATTTCCCAATTAACTCAATAAGTGAAATATTAATACCTTCTTGAACTTGAGGGAGATCTTCTTCATCAGAGGTAGTCTCTATATCATCTCCTAAGAATGTTTTAAAACACTGACGTAATTCCGTCAGAGAAAGAGGCTTACGCAACACGCCATCCATACCCTGATTTTGATATTCTTCTTCGCTGTGCATAACGTTTGCCGTGAAAGCAATTAAAGGTGGGAGAAAATCATAAATCCCTTCTTCATAGTTTTTACGTAAATAATATGCAATATCAAAGCCTGACATATCTGGTAACTTAATATCAAGAAAAACAATATCATAAGTATTTTTCTCAAATAATTGGATAGCCTGTTCACCATTCATCGCAACATCAACATAATGCCCTTGCTTTTCAAGAATACTTTTGGCTACAACCACATTCAATTCAACGTCTTCTACTAATAAAATAGAAAGATGCTGCATGGCTTTTTCAGCATTACCATCATGAGCCTGAGCTTTTTCTGCAATGATCGTTAAGTAAAAGGTTGAACCTTTATTCAATTCACTTTCAACCGTTAAATCCCCTTGCATTAATTGAGCTAAATTCTTAGAAATTGCAAGACCAATGCCACTTCCAGCAGAACGATGAATATTATCTTTAACCTGATAGTACATGGTAAAAATCTTATCTAATTCGCAAGGTGCAATTCCTGCCCCCGTATCAATAACACTAAATTGATACTGATTATCTTGCATTTTCTGCACCCTTAGAATAACGTCACCTTTGTCAGTGAATTTGACGGCATTACTAATTAAATTCCAAAGAATTTGGCTAAGGCGAGCACGATCGAGATAAAGCCAATTAGGTAAATTATCATCCAGCTGTAAAGAGAATTTTAGCCCCTTTTGTTCCGCCATCAAGGTACCAAAATTATAGAAATCATTAAGTAGTGAATGGAAATCGCAAGGCTGGATATTTAATTCAATACGCTTAGAGTCGATCTTATCTAAATCAATAATATCACTAAAAATATGGCCTAAACTGACAGCACTTAGATTAATTGTATTGAGGTAATTTTGTTGTTGTTCTGTTAATTTATCATCCAATAGAATTCGACTAAGACCAATGATCCCATTTAAAGGCGTACGTAACTCATGGCTAATTGTTGCCAGTAAGGTACTTTTATCACGACTATTTTTTTCTAATCGAGCAAGCGTTTTAGAGAGCTCTAAACGGGAACGTTCTAATCGCTCAACAAGCAGCGTAAAAAAATAAATAACAAAAGGAGCGGTAAATAAACCAAAAGTAATTGAGCGGGCAATGTCACTCCAGTGAATACCATCACTAAGAAGCGTGCTTAATAGGATTTGTATACAGATAGCCAAAATCGCAAGAATAGCAATACCAAGTAAAGAGAAACGAACTCGACCTAATCGAATAACCCAATCAACATAACGTTGCGCAAAATATCTAAAGTTTTTCATGGTTTATATTGAGAAATAAAAATTGAGATCATTCTATATAATTTTTAATAAAAATCCATAAACAAAAACCCCAAGCCATTCAGCTCGGGGTTCACATTCACTACCTGGCGGTGTCCTACTCTCACATGGGGAA
>JAHZCD010000006.1 GCA_019423025.1 Haemophilus sp.
CATTAATTGATGCTGTTGCGCGTTTTATTCCCGGTGTATTAGGCAAGCAAGCCTCCGCAGAAGAAGATTCTTTTGTAGATGGTTTATTAGATTGCCCGCATTACACCAGACCGGAAGTGTTAGAAGGATTAACTGTACCACCCGTGCTGATGTCGGGACATCACGAAGAAATTCGCAAATGGCGATTAAAACAATCGCTACAAAGAACGTGGCTCCGACGCCCTGAGCTCCTAGAAGGCCTAGCTCTGACTGACGAACAACGTAGACTGTTAAAAGAGGCCCAAGCCGAGCATAACAGTTAGTTTCAGTTACATCTAGGATCAATAAAGGATCAAACAATGTCTAACATTATCAAACAACTTGAACAAGAACAATTAAAACAAAACGTACCTAGCTTCCGCCCAGGTGATACTTTAGAAGTTAAAGTATGGGTAGTTGAAGGTAGCAAACGTCGTTTGCAAGCATTCGAAGGCGTGGTTATTGCAATTCGTAACCGTGGCTTGCACTCAGCATTCACTTTACGTAAAATTTCTAACGGTGTAGGTGTTGAGCGTGTATTCCAAACTCACTCTCCAGCTGTAGATTCTATCGCTGTTAAACGTAAAGGTGCAGTACGTAAAGCTAAACTTTACTACTTACGTGAACGTTCAGGTAAATCTGCTCGTATTAAAGAGCGTTTGGGCGAATAATTTCGCAAAGAAAAAGGCTTGGGATCCCAAGCCTTTTTTGTTAGGTTATTTAATCCGTTCTTCGATAATCCCACCGCCCAAACAAATTTCACCAAGGTAAAATACGGCAGATTGTCCTGGTGTGACGGCTGATTGAGGTTCATCGAAAATCACTCGAATAGTTTCATCATCAATCGGTTCAATCACACAAGGAATATCTTGTTGGCGATAACGTGTTTTAACCGTGCAACGTACTAATTCACGAATTGGCTCGCGATCAACCCAATGTAATTGGCTAGCAATCAAACCTTTTGAAAATAAACGAGGATGGTCATGCCCCTGAGCGACAATAAGCTCATTATTTTCAACATCCTTATCTACCACATACCAAGCCTCATCACCCGCATTTTTTAAACCACCAATGCCTAACCCTTTACGCTGTCCCAACGTGTGATACATCAAACCATCATGGCGACCAATAATTTCACCATCAACAGTACGAATATCACCAGGTTGAGCCGGTAAGTAACGAGCTAAGAAATCCTTAAATTTACGCTCACCAATAAAACAAATACCGGTAGAGTCTTTTTTCTTCGCCGTAATTAAGCCAAGCTCTTCAGCAATAGCGCGAACAATGGGCTTCTCAATTTCACCAACGGGGAATAAACTTTGTCCCACTTGTTTATGGCTTAAGGTATAAAGAAAATAACTTTGATCTTTATTAGCATCTAAACCACGTAATAATTTTGCATTTTCATCATCACCAGCCCTACGTACATAATGCCCTGTTGCAATGTAATGAGCACCAAGATCTTCAGCTGCATATTCTAAAAATGCTTTAAATTTAATTTCTTTATTACACAAAATATCTGGGTTCGGCGTGCGCCCTGCTTTATATTCAGTTAAAAAATGCTCAAATACATTATCCCAATATTCTGCAGCAAAATTAATTTTATGTAGTTTAATCCCCAACTTATCGCATACTGCCTGCGCATCAGCAAGATCCGCTGCGGCTGTACAATAATCCGTGTCGTCATCTTCTTCCCAGTTTTTCATAAACAAACCTTCCACTTGGTAGCCTTGTTGTTGAAGAATAAACGCAGAAACGGAGGAGTCCACCCCACCAGACATACCACAAATGACTTTTTTAGTGGCATTTTCGGCAAGTTGTTCTGCACTCAATGGTGCGAAATGTTGATTATAAGTATTTGAAGTTAACATAAGTCTCCCGTAACTTCGGTTAAGGCGAAGCACATTGGTGATAATGATTGAAACATAGCGGAATGACTTCCGCCCCATAAATTAAGGTTATTGCACAAAGTGCTGTTGATTTTGCGTGAATTATTTCACTTCATAAAATTGCGAATCATCGTCTTTCTTCGCAAATTTTTGTTCATATTCAGCTTTGGCATTTTCATCGCCAGCATTTAATTTTTCTTGTAAAGTGTCGCAAGGTTTATCGCAATCACAGGCTTTGGCGATACCGAGTGATGAAAGCCCGCCACAGCTGCCCTTTAAGCTTTGTTTTTTAAAGATAAAGCCGACAGACATTAATACAATAATTGCAACAAAAACGATTAGGGTAAAAAATAAAGTTTGCATAACTATTCTTTTGTTTCTGTTAATTTTTTGAAAGCAGAGGATGATTTTGTCACAAAACCATTATCTGTTTTAATGATTAAATAAACGGCAAGATTATTTTTCTCAGCCACTTCTAACGCCTTGTCTTCACCAAGCACAAATAACCCTGTTGATAAGCCATCTGCAGTCATTGAAGTTGGTGCAAGTACCGTAATTGAGGCTAAATGATGCTGAATTGGATAACCTGTTTTCGGATCAATTTCATGAGCAAAGCGTTTACCATTTTCTTCAAAGTAAATTCGATAATCGCCAGAACTTGCCATTCCCATATTGTCTAATCCAATGACAGCTTCAACCGCTCTTTCACCTGTTGTAGTTGGTTTTTCAATTGCGATCTGCCAAGGTTTGCCTTCAATATTTTTTCCTTTCGCACGAATTTCTCCGCCGATTTCAACCATGTAATTCTGAGCATTTAATTGTTCTAACTTTTCAGCGACCAGATCAACGCCAAAGCCTTTAGCAATCGAGGACAAATCGACATAAACTTGAGGAAGTGCTTTGCTTAATGTCGGTTTGGCAGCACTCATATCGAGGGCAATTTTATCAATACCAACCCAAGCTTGGCGTTCAGCTAATTGTTCTGGTGTAGGTTGTTTTTCTGGACGTTTTTCCGGGCCAAATCCCCATAAATTAACGACAGGGCCAACAGTTACATCCAATGCACCTTCAGTCACTTTATTTAAACGAATCGCTTCGGCCAATACTTTGGCAAAATCTGCTGAAATCTCAATCGGTGTATTCACTTGGGTATTTTGATTGAAACGACTCAATTCCGAATCTTTTTTGTAAGTGGACATTTTCGCGTTCACATCTTTTAAGATAGCTTCAATTTCTTCATGCGTCTTTTCAGATGTTGCTTTCATTGAGCCTTCATCAAGGTATTTAACATGATAAGTTGTTCCCATTGTTTTACCACTTAATGAGATAACTTTTGTTTCTTTTTCACAGGCTGCAAGACTTAATGCCATTGCCACCGCCACGATACCGCTTATTAATTTTTTCATCTGGATTTCCTAAATCTGTGAACTACTAGCAAACTAAACAAAATTTACCTGTAATCATAGAAAATTTTCTAAAAACACCTTAAATATTGACCGCACTTCATCACAAAGTGCGGTCAGTTTTCATGATGTTTTGATTAACTAAAATCAACCACCGAAGTCATCTAATAAGATGTTCTCATCTTCAACACCGAGGTCTTTCAACATTTTGATTACCGCAGCGTTCATCACCGGAGGTCCACACATGTAGTATTCACAATCTTCTGGTGCTTCATGATTTTTCAAGTAGTTTTCATAAAGTACGTTGTGAATAAAGCCGGTATAACCAGTCCAGTTATCTTCCGGTAACGGATCAGATAATGCCACGTGCCATGTAAAGTTTGGATTTTCTGCTTGAAGCTGATCAAAATCTTCCACATAGAACATTTCACGTTTAGAACGTGCACCATACCAGAATGACATTTTACGTTTAGAGTGTAAACGTTTTAATTGGTCAAAGATATGAGAACGCATTGGTGCCATACCCGCACCACCACCGATGAAGACCATCTCATTATCGGTTTCTTTCGCGAAGAATTCACCGAATGGACCTGAAATTGTCACTTTATCACCTGGTTTTAATGACCAAATGTAAGAAGACATTTGACCTGGAGGTGCATCAGGCTGACGAGGTGGAGGCGTTGCAATACGCACGTTAAGCATAATGATGCCTTTCTCTTCTGGGTATGAAGCCATAGAGTAAGCACGGATAATATGCTCGTCCACTTTAGACACATAACGCCATAAATCGTATTTGTCCCAATCCTCATGGTATTCTTCTGGAATATCAAAATCTTTATAGTAAACCGTATGTGGATCAGCTTCGATTTGGATATAACCACCTGCACGGAAAGGTACTTCTTCGCCTTCAGGAATCGCTAATTTAAGCTCTTTAATAAAGGTGGCTTTGTTATCGTTAGAAATAACGGTACATTCCCATTTTTTCACGCCGAAAATTTCTTCTGGAAGTTCAACGTCCATATTGCCTTTTACATTCACTTGGCAAGCTAAACGATAGCCTTCTTTTGCTTCACGTTTATTAATATGAGAAAGCTCAGTTGGAAGAATTTCACCACCGCCACTTTTTACTTTCACAATACATTGGCCACAAGAGCCACCGCCACCACAAGCAGAAGAAACGAAGATACCCTTACTTGCTAAAGCACCAAGTAATTTGCCGCCAGCTGGTAAAGTGATCGCTTTTTCAGGATCATCATTAATAGAAATGGTGATGTCACCAGAATCCACTAATTTTGATTTAGCGAATAAAATAATCGCAACGAGCACTAAAAGGATAACCGTAAATGCCGCAACACCTAATAATAAAATTGAAGATTCGCTCATTTATGCCTCCTTATAACTGAATTCCAGAGAATGACATAAAGCCAAGCGCCATCAAGCCTGCAGTAATAAAGGTAATCCCTAATCCTTTTAAGCCTGCCGGTACATCGGCATATTTCATTTTTTCGGTTAAGCCTGCAAGTGCAACGATTGCTAACATCCAACCTAACCCTGCACCCACACCATAAACTGCAGATTCTGCAAAAGTGTATTCACGTTGTACAGCAAAAGATACACCACCAAAGATCGCACAGTTTACAGCGATAAGTGGAAGGAAAATACCTAATGCGTTATAAAGTGCTGGGAAGAATTTATCTAAAGTCATTTCAAGTAATTGAACAAGACCCGCAATAATCCCGATAAAGGTAATAAAGTTTAAAAACTCAAGGCTTACACCTTCTACCAATGCGCCATCCTTTAATACATGTTCGTATACAAATTGGTTCGCAGGCACCGCAATACCAAGTACCACTGTTACCGCAACACCAAGGCCAAACGCCGTAGAAACTTTCTTAGAAACTGCAAGGAAAGTACACATCCCTAAGAAGAAAGAAAGCGCCATGTTTTCAATGAAGATCGCCTTCACGAATAGGCTAATATAATGTTCCATTGATTATTTCTCCTGTTGCTCAGGTTTCCACGTTCTTAAGCCCCAAATAACGAAGCCGATAATAAAGAACGCACTTGGTGCAAGAAGGAATAAACCGTTTGGTTGATACCAACCGCCGTCTTGAATCGTTTGGAATACAGGGAAACCAAATAAACGACCAGAACCGATTAATTCACGTAATGTAGCGACAATTAATAAGATCGCACCATAACCTAAACCATTACCGATACCATCAACAAAGCTTTCTAGCGGAGGTGATTTCATCGCAAACGCTTCTGCACGACCCATTACGATACAGTTTGTAATGATAAGGCCAACGAATACAGAAAGCTGTTTAGATAAACCATAGGCATAAGCTTTTAATACTTGGTCAACCAAGATTACTAAAGATGCGATAATCGCCAGTTGCACAATGATACGGATACTATTTGGAATATAGTTACGAATCAATGAAATGAACAAACTGGAGAAACCGGTTACCAAACTTACCGCAATCGCCATAACGATTGCTGTTTGTAATTGGGTCGTTACCGCTAATGCAGAACAGATACCCAAAATTTGCAAGGCAATCGGGTTATTTTTAACAATAGGATCGAATAAAAGACCTTTTAAGTTTACTTTTGCATCAGCCATTATTTGATTTCTCCTGCTTTAAATTTCGCTAAGAATGGACCAAAGCCATTTTGGCTGAACCAATAATCAAATGAACCTTGAACACCGTTACTGGTTAAAGTTGCACCTGATAAACCATCTACACCGTGCTCTTTATCTGCAGCAGAGCTACCTTTGTAGATTTTGAATTTTTGGTTACCTTGCTCATCGAATAATTTTTTATCGACAAACTGTGCTTGCCAACGAGGGTTAGCAATTTCGCCCCCAAGACCGGCTGTTTCACCTTGATCATAGTAAGTAATACCTTTGATGGTATTTGCATCTGGCGCAACTGAAACGAAACCGTACATAGTTGACCATAAACCGCGACCATACATTGGTAATACGACTTGGCTTACATTGCCTTGCTCATCTTTTACAAGATAAACACGTGCTTGATTTGCACGAACTTTAATCCCTGCTTTATCTGCTTCAGCTGGAATTGCTTGGCTTTTTGCAGGAACTTTAATGGCATCTTTAGGTTCAAATTTGCTGATTTCTTCTGCTGAAGCTTGAACGTAATCACCACTTTGCAAATCGACTAAACGAGGTTCAATAAATTTGTTGTAAGTGTCTTTGATTACTGATGCATTATCTTCTTTCATTAATCCGGCAACAGTTAAAATGTTACGTTGAACGTCGAGTGCTTTTTGTTCATCTTGTTTGGATTTTAATGCTACTGCAGCACCAGAAACCACGATAGAACACACTAAACTTAGCAACACAACAACGGTAACTGTACCGCTAACGCTATCTTTATTAAATTTAGCCATTTGTTCTTGCTCTCCGACGTTTGATATTTGCTTGAACCACGATGTAGTCGAAAATTGGTGCAAATAAGTTTGCAAATAAAATCGCTAACATCATCCCTTCTGGATAAGCTGGGTTCACTGTACGAATTAATACCGCCATCACGCCAATTAACGCACCGTACCACCATTTACCCGTATTGGTAAATGAAGCAGATACAGGGTCTGTAGCCATGAAGATCATACCAAGTGCAAAACCACCTAATACAAAGTGCCAATGCCAAGGCATTGAGAACATTTGGTTAGAATCAGAACCGATTAAGTTGAATAAGGTTGCTGTACCAATCATACCGATCATGACACCAGCCATAATGCGCCAAGAAGCAATTCGAGTGAATACAATCACTGCACCACCGATTAATAACGCAAGCGTTGAAACCTCACCCATTGAACCTGGGATATTACCAATGAATGCATCCATCCAAGTAATAGGTTGACCGGTTACAGTGTGTTGTAATGCTGCTTGACCACCTTGAGACCATTGTGAAAGTGCGGTTGCGCCTGAGAAACCATCTGCTGCAGTCCATACTAAGTCACCGGAAATTTGAGCCGGATAAGCAAAGAATAAGAATGCACGACCAGCAAGTGCAGGGTTCATAAAGTTACGACCTACACCACCGAAGATTTCTTTCGCTACCACGATACCAAAGCTGATACCAAGCGCCGCTTGCCATAATGGCAATGTTGGTGGAACGATTAACGCAAATAAAATGGTTGAAACGAACATCCCTTCATTTACTTCATGACCACGCACCACTGAGAACAATAATTCCCAAATTGTACAAACGGTAAATACCACTAAGTAAATTGGTAAGAAGAAGATCGCCCCTAACGCCATTTTTGAGCTCCAAGTTGCATTATTGGTTAAATCTAAACCTAATGAACTTGCAAGCGCATAGTGCCAATCGTTAGCAATTAATTGCTCTAAATTGCCTAATTGATTTAAAGCAGGGATCGCTTGGTTACCCACATTGTACATCCCGTAGAAAATCGCTGGGAACAACGCAAGGAAAACCGTAATCATCATACGTTTTGAGTCTAACGCATCACGAACGTGTGTGTTTTTGTGCGTTACCGTGCCTGGTGTATAAAGCAAGGTATAAATCGATTCAAAGACCGGATAAAGCTTGCTGTATTTACCACCTGGTAAAAACGCGGGTTCCATTTTTTCAAAAAGATTTTTTAAACCCATTTTTAACCTTCCTTCTCAATCTTATCCAATACTTGACGCAAGATTGAACCGTATTCATATTTGCCCGGGCAAACGAAAGAACATAACGCTAAGTCTTCTTCATCTAATTCAAGACAACCTAACGCTTGCGCGCCATCTGTATCGCCCACGATTAAATCACGTAATAATAATGTCGGTAAAATATCCAACGGCATCACGCGCTCATAGCTACCGATTGGTACCATTGCACGCTCACCACCATTTTCTGCGGTAGTGAAGTTGAATAATTTCTTACCGAAGTGACCCAATACGGTACGGGTAATCGAATATTTGTTCGATTGTGGTGTAATCCAACCTAAGAACTCTTTCTCATTACCTTCTGCAATCACAGAAACTTGTAATGCATAACGACCTAAATAGTCGTGAGCATCTTTTGCTGTTTGACCACAAAGTACTGAACCAGAAATCACACGGTTATTACCGTCTTTTAACTCACCTGCCGTTAATTGAGAAAGGTTAGCACCGATTACTGTACGAACTAAACGAGGCTCTTTCACTTGCGGCCCAGCAAGAGAAACAACACGTTCAACATAAAGTTCGCCCGTAGTGAATAATTTACCTACAGCAATCACATCTTGGTAATTGATGTGCCATACGGTTTTATGAGCACCAACCGGATCGATAAAGTGGATATGTGTCCCCACTAAGCCAGCAGGATGAACACCACCAAAATCATGTACTTTTAGGTTAGCTAAATCCACGGTTGGGATATTGCTATCGCCAGCTTTACATAAATTTAATGGTTTATTTGGGAATAGACGACTTAACACGGTTAAACCGTCAATAAAATCTTGCCAATGCTCTTTTAACACCACCTCTGGATTTGCTGCCAAAGGATTGGTATCCATCGCATTTACAAACAGAGAAGAAGGTTCTGCATCTAAGGCAGGCACTTTGCTGAACGGACGGGTGCGGAACGCTGTCCACAAACCGGATTCAACGAGGTTTTGTTTAACTTGTTCAGAAGAAAGCGTATTGAGCTCACCTGCGTTATATTTAGCGAAAGTAACTTGATCGTTACCTTGCACATCAATGACCACAGATTGTAATACACGTTTTTCGCCACGATTAATTACAGTGATAGTACCGCTCGCAGGGGCTGTGAAAACCACTCCAGGGTTTTTCTTGTCTTCAAAAAGCACTTGGCCTTTTTTCACAACATCGCCTTCACGTACCTTCATAGAAGGACGCATACCCACATACTCTTCACCAAGAATCGCAACCTGATTCACAGCGTTACCGCTATGGATTACTTGTGCTGGTTTTCCTGCAATAGGAAGATCCAAGCCTTTTTTGATTGTAATCATACTGTTTGCACTACTTTTCTAGGTTAAAAACACGATTGCGATTAAAGCATACACTCTAAAAGCAATCTCGCGATTGAGCGTGACAGAAAACACTTTTAAGATCAAAGCGTTATTAACTGACACATAAATTTAAAAACTCAAATCTGTTTAATTCCTCGACGAGTAAGGGATTACTTACACATCCAGAAATTGAAATTCGAAAATTAAAAGCGCTTCATTCTAGCGGAAAATGGGCTTTTTTTCTACTTTTAGCCGATACTTTTTGTGAAATATTTGTGAAGTTTTTAGAGTAACACTCATTAGGAGTTAAAAATAAATTCACGTTAAAATAAAAAGAGAGAAAGCCTCTTGCCTTCTCTCTTATTATTGAAATGGAATACAGGGAACGTAAGGAAATACTTACTGTCCAACACCAAAACAATTTGGTGATTTTGGAAATGCTTCACCTAGGCTCTCCCATTCGCTTTTTGTATAAAGATGAAGCGCTAATGCGTGAATACCATTTTTTAAATCATCGGCAAAAAGTTGATAAAGTTTTTGGTGGCGTTGCACCTTGCGCATGCCTTCAAAAGCATCGCTGACAATCACTAATTTAAAATGAGAATCAGACCCGCGACCGGAACTGTGCATATGGCTTTCATTTTCCACGGTGGCAAAGTGCGGTTGAAATTCGGCCTGAATTCTCTCTAATAATTCTTGCTGTTTTGACATAAATAAACTCCCTAACTTTTTGCTATACATTCAGCGTTAAGTTTGTAAGAATAACACAAATTAACCTAATTCAATGAGGAAATTATGAAAGTAACAAACAAAATCAAAGCATTATCAACAATGACGCTGGCCGCTGCGACATTATTTTTAGCGGGTTGCCAAGCGCAATCTAATACCTTAACTTTTACCCCTCAATCACCAACTGCATCAATGAATATTAACCAATCAGCAGTGGTAACAGTTAATACTCGCGATTCTCGTCCACAACAAGAAATTGCAACTTATACTAAATCAGGAGAGCTGATTAAATTAAACGCCTCACCAAGCGTTACTCAACTTTTTCAACAAGTGATGCAACAAAATTTAGTTAGCAAAGGTTTCCGTATCGGACAAGCGAATAATGCAAATGCTGGCGTAACTGTTGATGTAAAAGAATTCAACGCTAAAGTTGAGCAAGGTAATTTACGTTATACCTTAAACAGCAAAATTCAAGCGGTGGTTTATGTACAAGGTCCACGCGGACAATACAACAAAACCTTTAATGCAACACGTTCACAGTCTGGCGCATTTAATGCGAGCAATGATGAAATTCAAAAAGTATTAGGTGAAACCTTCAAAGATATTGTTAATAATATCTATCAAGATCAAGAAGTTACTAACGCAATTAATCAATATACCAATTAATTAAAAAGTGCCGTGTCCTTTTCAATAATCACTTGACGAATACGCCTTTCAAGCGTAACATTCGACCGATTTTTTAACGAGAAGGACACACACTTTGGACAGTCATAGTCGATACCGAATATCGCTTTAGACTCTCGCCTCTTATCAGCGAGAGCTCGCTGGTAATCAATTTACCTTTCTTCGGCATCTTTTATCGAACGAAACCCATTTTTAAAACATACAAAAATTTGACCGCACTTTTCTCTAGTGCCAATTTCGTTTGATCTTTTTTTGTTCACAGTTGGATCTTCATAATCCCAAAAGGAGTATGACCAATGATTAACGCTTTTGCCATTAACGATTCCCGCTTGCTTCGTATTGATGACGAACCAGCCGATCTCAGCTCTGCCATTTGGTTAGATTTGCTGGAGCCGACAGGGGAAGAACGTGAAATGTTGCAAGAAGGCTTAGGACAAAGTCTCGCCTCATTCCTCGAATTGGAAGATATCGAAGCGTCCGCACGTTTCTTCGAAGACGAAGATGGCTTGCACTTGCACTCATTCTTCTATTGTGAAGACGAAGAAAACTACGCTGACCTCGCAAGCGTAGCATTTACTATTCGTGATGGTCGTTTATTCACCCTGCGTGATCGTGAATTACCGGCATTCCGTTTATATCGTATGCGTTCCCGTAGCCAACGCTTATTGGAATGCAATGCGTATGAAGTCTTACTCGACTTATTTGAGACCAAAATTGAGCAATTAGCCGATGTTATCGAAAACGTTTATGCGGATTTAGAAAAATTAAGTCGCGTGATTTTAAACGGTACGCAAGATGAAGCTTTCAATGAAGCCTTAAATACCCTAACAGAACAAGAAGATACCAGTTCTAAAGTGCGTTTGTGTTTGATGGATACACAACGTGCATTGGGTTTCTTGGTGCGTAAAACTCGCTTACCGCCAAATCAGTTAGAACAAGCACGAGAAATCTTACGAGATATCGAATCATTGCAACCGCATAATGAATCATTGTTCCAAAAAGTAAACTTTTTAATGCAGGCGGCAATGGGTTATATTAATATCGAGCAGAATAAAATCATGAAATTCTTCTCGGTGGTGTCGGTGATGTTCCTACCGGCAACACTTGTGGCATCTACTTACGGGATGAACTTTGAATTTATGCCAGAGATCCATTTTAAATATGGTTACCCAATGGCTATTGGATTAATGATTGGTGCGGCGCTTACGCCTTATATCTATTTTAAACGGAAAGGTTGGTTATAATGGAAATTTCCCAAACTGCATTATTTTTAGGATCGATTATCGATCTGTATTGTTTAGTGTTAATTTTACGCGTATGGCTCCCCTTAGCGAACGTGGATTATTACAATCCTATTTCTCAATTTACGCTGAAATTAACCCAGCCAGTTATTGCCCCATTGCGTAAAGTTTTTCCTGTGGTGAAAAAAGTGGAAACTACTGCACTGGTTTTAGTCTTCTTGCTTTGCGGATTGAAATCGGTTCTGTTTGGCGGGTTAAATCTCAACTACTTCCTACTATTGGGCATATTAGGGCTGATTAAAAATATCGGTATAGCCATTTTCTATGTGTTAATCGCTGGCGCAATTTTAAGTTGGTTTAATCGTGGCAATAACCCTGCATTCTATGCGTTATATCAACTTACTGAGCCATTATTAAAACCAATTAAACGTATTTTACCAACTGTGGGCGCGATTGATTTTTCACCGATGGTTATCGCCATTATTCTGTTATTTTTGAATAATCTCTTTTACGACTACTTCCAGGTTTTATGGGCTATCGCCGCTTAAAGTGCGGTCAAAAATAACATTATTTTTTCGGGCTGGATCTTCCAGCCCTTATTGTAAATGTGGTGAGTAAATTTAGTTATGTCAGCAATCGAACAAACACCTGAAGGACTACGTCTTAAAATCATTCTGCAACCCAAAGCCAGTAAAGATCAAATTGTGGGATTGCATGATGATGAACTCAAAATCACGATTAGCGCACCACCTGTTGATGGTCAAGCAAATACTCACTTGCTGAAATTTTTGAGTAAAGCATTCAAAGTACCTAAAAGCTCGATAGTTCTTGAAAAAGGTGAATTAAACCGACATAAACAAGTTTGGATTCCTTCGCCCAAATTAATTCCATCTGAAATTCAAAATCTCTTATAAAATCAGTAAAAAAATCACCGCACTTTCTACCAATTTTCCCCATTTTACGCTATCCTATACCACATTTTATAAAGCAAAATATGCCGCAAAGTGCGGTCAAAATTTAAGGTGATTTTCTATGCAACAACATTACCGTCCTGATTTGATTGAACCCGCTGTTCAACAATATTGGGCTGAAAATAAAGTCTTCAAAGCCATCAAAGATACATCTAAAGAAAAATATTACTGCCTTTCAATGTTCCCTTACCCATCTGGTCGTTTACACATGGGCCACGTGCGTAACTACACCATCGGTGATGTGGTTTCTCGTTATCAACGTATGAACGGCAAAAATGTGTTACAGCCAATTGGTTGGGATGCATTTGGTTTGCCGGCTGAAGGGGCTGCAATTAAAAATAAAACTGCACCCGCGAAATGGACTTACGAAAATATCGAATACATGAAAAACCAGCTCAAAATGTTGGGCTTTGGTTATGACTGGGATCGCGAAATTGCGACCTGCCGTCCAGAATACTATAAATGGGAACAATGGTTCTTCACTGAGCTTTACAAAAAAGGCTTAGTGTACAAAAAAAACTCAACCGTAAACTGGTGTCCGAACGATGTAACTGTGTTGGCGAACGAACAAGTGCACGACGGTTGTTGTTGGCGTTGTGATACTCCAGTAGAACAAAAAGAGATCCCTCAATGGTTTATTAAAATCACTGATTATGCAGAACAATTATTAGGTGGATTAGACCAACTACCACAATGGCCAGATATGGTTAAAACCATGCAACGCAACTGGATCGGTCGTTCTGAAGGGGTAGAAATTACTTTTGATGTAGCAGATACCGCAGAAAAAGTTGCGGTTTATACGACCCGTCCAGATACCTTCTATGGCGTAAGCTATTTAGGTATCGCGGCAGCGCATCCATTAGCGGACTTAGCGGCAGAAAAAAATCCTCAATTGGCTGAATTCATCCGTGAAGCGAAAAACGCCAAAGTGGCAGAAGCAGACCTTGCCACTATGGAGAAAAAAGGGATGGCAACTGGCTTATTTGCGATTCATCCGTTAACGGGTGAAAAACTACCAATTTGGGTCGCAAACTTCGTATTAATGCACTACGGTACTGGCGCGGTAATGGCGGTTCCAGCACATGACCAACGTGACTTTGAATTTGCTCAAAAATACAGTTTGCCAATTAAACAAGTGATCGCACCGCTTGCGGATGAAGAAATTGATTTAACTAGACAAGCTTTTGTTGAGCACGGAAAATTGGTTAACTCTGCTGAGTTTGACGGTTTGGATTTTGATGGCGCATTCAACGGTATCGCGGATAAATTAGAAAAATTAGGTGTAGGTAAACGCCAAGTTAACTATCGTTTACGTGACTGGGGCGTTTCCCGTCAACGTTATTGGGGTGCACCAATTCCAATGCTGACCTTGCCAAACGGAAAAACCGTACCGGCACCAATCGAAGATTTACCGATTATTCTACCGGAAGATGTGGTCATGGATGGCGTGAAAAGTCCAATTAAAGCGGATCCAAATTGGGCGAAAACCACTTTCAACGGAGAGCCTGCATTAAAAGAAACCGATACCTTTGATACCTTTATGGAATCGTCTTGGTACTACGCTCGCTATACTTCACCTAGCTATGCTGAAGGCATGTTGGATAAAGATGAAGCTAATTACTGGTTACCGGTGGATCAATATATCGGTGGTATCGAGCACGCGACAATGCACTTGCTCTACTTCCGTTTCTTCCACAAATTATTGCGTGATGCAGGTTTCGTCACTAGCGATGAACCGGCACAAAAATTATTATGCCAAGGCATGGTGTTAGCTGATGCGTTCTACTACACCAGTCCAACCAACGAGCGTATTTGGGTGAGCCCAACGCAAGTGACTCTTGAGCGTGATGAAAAAGGTCGTATCATCAAAGCCACCGATCCGGAAGGCCGTGAATTGGTGCATACCGGTATGACCAAAATGTCGAAATCCAAAAACAACGGTATCGACCCACAAGAGATGGTGGAAAAATACGGTGCAGATACTGTGCGTCTCTTCATGATGTTCGCATCTCCTGCAGAAATGACACTTGAATGGCAAGAATCCGGTGTAGAAGGGGCAAAACGTTTCTTAGGTCGTGTATGGAATTTGGTGTATGAATACAGTCAAAATCCTGCAAAAACCGCTTTAGATGTGACCGCACTTTCTGCAGACCAAAAAGCACTTCGCCGTGATGTGCATAAAACGATCGCCAAAGTGAGCGATGACATTGGTCGTCGTCAAACGTTCAATACCGCTATCGCGGCAGTAATGGAGTTAATGAATAAATTAACCCGCGCGCCATTAGAAAGTGAACAAGATCGCGCTGTTATGGCAGAAGCATTAAGCGCAGTCGTACGTATGCTTTACCCAATCACACCACATATCTGCTTTGAATTATGGAAAGCCTTAGGCAACGAAAGTAACATTGATCATGCCGAATGGGTGAAAGCTGACGAAGCAGCGATGGTCGAAGATGAAAAACTTATCGTGGTTCAAGTCAACGGTAAAGTTCGTGGTAAAGTCACCGTTGCTGCTGATGCGGGTGAAGAAACCGTGAAAACGGTTGCATTTGCAGATGAAAATGTGAAGAAATTTACTGACAATACACAAATCGTGAAAGTGATTTATGTACCAGGTAAATTGTTAAATGTGGTGGTTAAACCGCAATAATCCATAAAATAACCGCATTTTATTCCAAGCGTTGCATAAACGACTCTTAAACAAAATAAAGTGCGGTGAATTTTACAGGTAATTTTTATGATGAAATCAATCAAAACGATCTGCTTTGTTGGGGCAACAGCCTTTTTAACTGCTTGTGGTTGGCACTTCGATAATGGTGCGGCTGTTCCTGCAGAATTAAAAACAATGGCTCTTGAAAGTAGCGACCCATACAGTGAAATGTCTATGGCTATGCGTAAGCAACTGCTTAGCAACAACGTAAACCTTGTGCCTGCAAAACAAGGGGTGCCAGTGTTGCGTTTAAATAAACAGACTTCAAGCGATAAAGTCGCATCTGTCTTTAAACAAGGCCGTGAAGCAGAAAAAGTACTGACTCTTGATGTTGAAGCAAGCGTACGTTTGGCTAACGGAGAAACCTATCCAATCTCTGCAAAAATCAACCGCACTTTCTTTGATAACTCACGTGCTGCATTAGCAAAATCAGCTGAACGTGATGTGATTTGGAATGATATGCGCGAACAAGCGGCTCGCCAATTAATTAATAAAATGGCCGCCTTGCAACATCAAGTTCAAGGAAAATAATGAACCGCATTTTTCCTGAGCAACTGGCCTCTAACCTGAACAGCCATTTAGCGAAAGTCTATTTTTTGGTTGGGACAGATCCCCTGTTTCTCAGTGAAAGTGAAGATCTCATTCATCAAGCAGCCCTTCTTCAAGGTTTTGATGAAAAAAATCAAATCACCATAGATACTAATACTGACTGGTCTGCATTAATTGAGGCCAGCCAATCTATGGGGCTCTTCTTTAATAAGCAAATTTTCATTCTCAATTTACCCGAAAATCTGACCGCACTTTTGCAGAAAAACCTTCAGCAATTTATCAGTGGATTAAATGAAGATAGCTTGCTTGTCCTCACCTTGCCTAAATTGTCTAAAGTAGCCGAAAAACAAGAATGGTTTATTCAGGCAAATCAACTTGATCCGCAATCTGTGATCGTGAACTGCCAAACGCCGAGTTCAGAACAACTTTCTCGTTGGGTGAAGCATCGTACAAAAAACATGGGATTATCAGCGGATGAGGAAGCTATTCAACTACTTTGTTACAGCTATGAAAATAATCTACTGGCATTGAAACAAGCATTACAGCTTTTAGATTTGCTTTATCCTGATCACAAACTCACTTATAACCGTGTTAAATCCGTCGTAGAGCAATCTTCAATCTTTACCCCTTTCCAATGGATTGATGCATTGTTATCAGGCAAGGCAAATCGCTCAAAGCGAATTTTGCGAGGTTTGCAAGCTGAAGATGTGCAACCTGTTATTTTGTTGCGTACTTTACAGCGTGAACTACTCACGTTGCTAGAATTAACAAAACCACAACTACGCAATCCCTCTCTTAACACGAGTTTGCCTACACAGACACTCAAAGCGGATTTTGACCGTCTCAAAATTTGGCAGAGTCGTCGTCCTCTTTATACAGCGGCAATACAGCGACTCACCTATCAAAAACTCTTTGAAATTTTGCAAGAGTTGGCAGATATTGAGCGCACAACCAAGCAAGAATATGGTCAAGACGTGTGGGTAAAATTAGCAGACTTATCGGTTAAATTTTGCTTATAAAAAAATCTCGGCGTTAACCGAGATTTTTTATTATTGCGCAATTTTTAAATCTTGATACAGATAATTTCGATAGCTATTCACTAAATCCATATCCTCTGCATCTTCGAGCTTACCTTGGCTTAACTGACGCATAGCGATATTTGCTCGCATAAAGTCATCTTTCAGTGATAAACCTGCCACATCAAGTAATACGCCACCAACAAAGGCTAAATCTAAGAAATCTTGCTGTTGAACAAAGTCAGTTTTACGATTAGTTCTAACCACAAATTGAGTCACATAATCTGGATTTACAAAATTACCTTTTTTCGGTGGAAGCTGATTATCAAAAGCGACTTGGTGATCACCAAAATAACCGAATACATAAGGTGTTTCACGCGATTTTAAATAATCATTTAAACCTTCAATCGCCTCATTAAGGCTATCAATACGATCAATATAATCGTTCAAGCAAGAAATCGCTTTTCCCCCTAAACGCTTACTCGCCAAATTAAAATGATTTGGCATATTCGTGTTGTAAGGGCCGTGCTCTTTCATCGTAAGCACATAAACAAACATCGGCTGTTGTACATTTTCCAATGATGGATGCTGTTTCTGCAAAATCAGTTTGGTGTAATACATCATCTCTTCACTGCTAATATGCCAAAGATTTTTGCTGATTGATGCGGGATAGCCTAAATCTTGTGGTTGCAACATCAAACCAAAACCAAAGTGGTCATAAGCAGGTTTTGCGTTGTAGTTACCTTTCGTAAAAGGCGATAACGCCACGCAAAAATAGCCTTGCTCACGAAGGTTTTTAATAAAACCCGTCTGTAAGTGTGGCACAACGGAATAAAACACCCCACTTGCTAAAGCACCAAAATCGGTTGAAGGCACGCCTGCAAGGAAAGCAAATTCAGATTTCCACGTTGCACCGCCCACCGTATGTACGCGCAATGGACTTACAAATGCGGTATCTTCCTGCTTATTAAACATTGAAAATGGTGGGATGGTTTCTGCATCAAAATCAAATTGATGAGGATTCAAGGTTGATTCTTGTAAACAAACCACAATATCAGGCTTTTCTGCACTTTCAGTTTTACTCTCTGCCTTTTCACTTAAAAGTGCGGTCAGTTTTTCTTTAAATTTTTGGCTATTACCTTTGAATTCTGGCACTTTAAAGAATACACCACGACAAGACATTGGCAGGTTTAAGAAAACATCTCGACCATCATCCGGCAATGAATCTAGCCAGACTTTTGTCGCATCCGGATCTTTAGAATAATGCCACATTAAACCAAAGCTTGTTGCTGCGAGTATTGCTGCAAATACACGAAATCCAATAGATGCAGTTTCAACATCTGACCAACCAAAGATAGCATAACCCAACAGACCTAATAGCCCTAATACACCGAAAATCGCCCCTTTATAATGTAAGAGGGTTTCCCAATTTCGCCAGTCTGTCACAAGCCAAAAATCTGAAATGAGTAAAGGCTGTTTGTAGTAATGAATTTTCATTCGATGGAATAACATCAACACCACAAAAAGCACGGACGCAAAATTCAATCCGCGTTGCCATTGACCAGTTATCGCAAACATTGAGCTAAACAACAAAACGAATAGCGCGATTGCAAAAAAATATGTCCAGCGATAGTGCGAATTGACGATAAAAATCACCGTCGCAATAAAAAATAAACTCAGAAAAATACTTGGAATCATAGTAAATAAAGTTAATTAAATGTTATTTAGCACTTTCAGCCACTAAACGCTGAATCAGCTTTAAATTGGCAGGCGGAAATTGCCCCGCATCAAGCTCGCTTTGTTCAAGCCAAAAACCTTCTTGACCTTCTCGACCAAACGGCTCACCAATCCATTCTGTGACCAGATAAAAACTAAAATCTAAAATTTTGGTTGGATATTCAAATTGAAAACGTTCGTACAGCTCAGCATTTAAAATGTGAATGCCAATCTCTTCTTCTAATTCTCTTTTTAAAGCTTCTTCAGGTGTTTCACCTGCATCAACTTTGCCACCTGGAAATTCTAATGCTTGCGCAAAATCTTGCCCTTCTAAACGCTGGGTCAAATATAGCTGCCCAAATTCATTACGAATAATCCCTGCCGCAACTTGAATGATAGGCTTACTCATCGTCTTTCCTTATCTCAAAAGTAGAAAGAGCGGTCATTTTTAGCGGTGTTTTAAACACGCAAAAATTTAACCGCTCTTTTCCTTAACTAAGCATATCGGGCTTTACTGCCGTGGCAATGCTTGTATTTTTTACCTGACCCACAAGGACAAGGTTCATTACGTCCAATATGGCGATCAGAATAGTCCTCATTTTGAGCTTGCTCTGTATTTTCATCTACAGGTTGATGTGTTAATGCTTCACGTTCGGCCATTTCTTGACGTGCACGTTCTGCTTCTTCAATCTCTTCCTGTGTACGAACTTTCACTCGAGTAAGTGTCGTAATCACATGATGTTTTAAAGAATCCAACATTTCAGTAAACATACGGAAAGATTCTTTTTTGTACTCTTGTTTTGGATCTTTTTGCGCATAACCACGTAAATGGATACCTTGACGTAAATAATCCATTGCCGCCAAGTGCTCCTTCCAAAGCTCATCAAGAGTTTGTAACATCACACCTTTTTCGAAATGACGCATGGTTTCTTCACCCGCAAGCGCTTCTTTCGCTTTGTATTCATCTTCCGCTTCTTGAATAATACGCTCACGCAAGTTCTCTTCATGAAGATTGTTATTTTCTTCTAGCCAATGTTCAATTGGTAACTCAAGGCCAAACTCTTGCGCTAAACGCTCTTCTAAGCCTTTAATATCCCATTGTTCTTCCAACGATTGTGGTGGAATATATTGGTCAATCACATCATTAAATACATCGCTGCGAATTGCTTTGATAGTCTCTGAAATATCATCGTTATCGAGCAAGTAATTACGTTGTTCGTAAATTGCATGACGTTGATCGTTAGCCACATCATCATATTCGAGCAAGTTTTTACGACCATCAAAATGGAAGGCCTCCACTTTCGCTTGCGCTGATGCAATCACTTTAGCGAGAAGTTTAGACTCCATCGCTTCGCCTGGTTGGGTAAAGGCTTTGCGCATCATATTTAATTTACCTTCATTCAGATAAATACGCATTAAGCCATCTTCCAAAGAAAGGTAGAAACGTGAAGAACCTGGGTCACCTTGACGACCTGAACGACCACGCAACTGGTTATCAATACGACGTGATTCGTGACGTTCTGTCCCGATAATGTGTAAGCCACCGGCTTGCATCACGATCTCGTGATTTTTCTCCCACTCAGCTTTAAGCGCCTCAATTTGCTCTGGTGTTGGGTTCTCTAATTTTGCAGCTTTTGCTTTCCAGTTACCACCGAGGATAATATCGGTACCACGACCCGCCATGTTGGTTGCAATGGTTACCGCACCAGGTGCCCCAGCTTCCGCAACGATTTCCGCTTCTTGCGCGTGGAATTTTGCATTCAATACATTGTGTTTGATGCCCGCTTTATCTAACGCTTGAGAAAGCATTTCAGATTTTTCAACGGATACGGTACCCACAAGAACCGGTTGATTGCGTGCGACACAGTCTTTGATATCTTCAATAATCGCATTGAATTTGTATTCTTCATTTTCAAACATGACGTCCGTACGATCATCACGAATCATTGGTCGATTGGTTGGGATAACAACAGTTTCCAAACCATAAATTTGTTGGAATTCAAAGGCTTCGGTATCAGCTGTACCTGTCATGCCCGCTAATTTGTCATAAAGACGGAAGTAGTTTTGGTAAGAAATAGAAGCAACAGTTTGGTTTTCGCTCTTAATTTCTACGCCTTCTTTCGCTTCGATCGCTTGGTGTAAACCATCAGACCAACGACGACCCGCCATAGTACGACCAGTGTGCTCATCGACGATCACGATCTCACCATCTTTCACGATATAGTCTACATCGCGCTCAAATAAGGTGTTTGCACGTAATGCCGCCATAACATGGTGTAACAACACAATACGTGCAGGCGAATAAAGAGAATCACCTTCAGGCATTAAACCTTGTTCGATTAACCAATTTTCAACTTTTTCTTGACCACGTTCAGTCAAATACGCTTGTTTGGTTTTAAGATCTAGAGTGTAATCGCCTTCACCGGTATATTCTTCCGTATCTTCTTTTTCTTGCTTAATTAAATTCGGAATTAATTTATTTACCGCAATATAAAGCTCTGAACTGTCTTCCGCTTGACCAGAAATAATCAATGGCGTACGCGCTTCATCGATTAAGATGGAGTCCACCTCATCCACTAAGGCATAGCCTAAATGACGTTGGAAACGTTCTTCTTTAGAATGCGCTAAGTTATCACGAAGGTAATCGAAACCTAGTTCACTGTTTGTCGCGTATGTAATATCTGCCGCATATGCTTCACGTTTTGCTTCAGGCGGTAAACCAGGGATATTCACCCCAACAGTCATACCTAAGAATTCAAATAATGGGCGGTTAGTTTCCGCGTCACGACGTGCTAAGTAATCATTCACGGTTACAACATGTACGCCTTTACCTTCCAATGCCATCAAATAACAAGGCAAGGTTGCAGTTAAGGTTTTACCTTCACCCGTACGCATCTCTGCGATACAACGATTGGTGAGCACCATGCCACCGATTAATTGCACATCAAAATGACGCATACCAAGCACACGCTTACCCGCTTCACGCACGGTAGCAAACGCTTCAGGTAAAAGTTGTTGTAAGGTTTCACCGTTAGCTAAACGGCTACGGAATTCTTCTGTTTTTGCTCTTAATTCATCATCACTTAATGCTTCAAAAGCTGGCTCCATTTTGTTGATTTTCGCAACTTGTTTTCTTAATCTGCGTAAAATGCGTTCGTTACGGCTGCCAAAAATTTTTGTTAAAAAACTCATAATTTCTCTTTCAAATAAAAAATAAAAAGGATCTTCCGATTAAAAAATCGGCTCGTTCAAAGATAAAAGAAAATTAAATGATGGCTGGACCGGCGCGAATAGGGGCAAAAACAGGAAACTCTGCCGCGATAAAGTGCGGTTGAATTTTTTCGTGTTTTTGATTGGAATGGGTTTTGCGATTTGTTAGCTGAGGTTGAACCTGCAATGCTTGACAAATTTCACGCACTGCAATCAACATATGTTGTTCAGATGATGTTTGGTAATTTTCGCCACTCATATTTGATGAAGGCGGTGCTTCTAATCCCTGAGCGACAGGTAAAGCAAAAATCGCAATCATGCTTAACAGCAACTGCGACCAGAAATTTGTTTTACCTTTGTTTGATTTCATCATCTTATTGTCTCTGACAAAATTTGTGTGTATTGTATCGGAAATTCAACGTAAAGTCATTATTGGGGTATTTTTGTGGAAAACAAGCATGAGCGTTATCAAAAAGCCATGAATATTATTGATGTGCTAGAAGGATCTCAATTTGCCAAAATCATGCAGAAAGGGTTAATGTTGAATGAACTGAACCAAAACATCAGCCGCCTTTTCCCTCAAGAATTTAAAGGACTTTTTCGTTTAGGCTCCATTACGAATGGGAAACTCTTTATCGAAGTTAAAAGTGCGGTCGTTCGCCAAGGGATTTTATTTCGACAAAGCGAATTACTCACTGCAATTCAATCGACTTATCCCGAAGTAAAAGGCTTTGAGATTAAAATCAATCCAGAATTAACCTGCTAAGCTAACCTTTAAAGATAGCGATTAATTCTTTTACTTTAACTCGTTTCTCTGAAGATTGACTGATCGAGCGCTGTACTTTAACGCGTTTAAATTTTGCCCCTTTATAAATCTCACGCGTAAATTTCGTATCGTGGTTAGAAATCACAACAGAAATTTGCTTTTCTTTTTGTGCTTTTTTTGCACATTCCGCTAAATTCTTTTGATGCTCAAGGCCAAAAGCATTCCCCGCATATCCTGTAAAATTAGTATCTTGTGGAAGCGGTGCGTAAGGCGGATCACAATAGATCACGCTGTGTTTATCCGCTAATTCAAAGGTCTGTTGAAAATCAGCACATAAAAAGACCGCACTTTGTGCCTTATGAGCAAAATATCGCAATTCATCTTCAGGGAAATAATGGGTTTTATAAGCGCCGAAGGGTACATTAAACTCATTTTTACTGTTATAACGGCATAATCCGTTAAACCCAAAGCGGTTCAAATAAAGGAATAACACCGAACGCACGAAAGGATCAGTTGATTGATTAAAAGCTTCACGCTGAGCATAATAATAGTCGGCTGTATTGGCATTTTCGGCAAAGAAAATTGGCTTACAAGCCTCAATATAGGCATCCACATTGTCTTTGACGATATTAAACAAGTTAATTAAATCGGGATTAATATCCGCCAAAATATAACGTTCAAAATGAGAATTTAAAAAAACAGCACCCGCGCCAACAAAGGGTTCAATCAAACACTGTTTTCTTTTTGGAAAGACTCGGTTGAGATCGTCCGTTAAACGAAATTTACCGCCCGCCCATTTCAAAAACGGGCGGTGTTTAATTCGAGGTTTCGTTTTGTTATTTTTCGGACGCAACATGAGAGCAATGACAGTTAGTCATGTTGTGTGCAACGCTCAATGGCGTTTAGCACAAGAGATTTGTCAGTATCAGTCGCTACGTAGGCTTGACCAAGGGCTTTTAGCAACACAAGACGTAATTTACCTGCCAGTACTTTTTTATCTCGCATCATATGCGGTAAATAATCCTCTGGTTGCATGGTATCAGGCGAAACAGTCGGCAAATTAGCACGCGCTAAAAGTTTTTCTAAACGTGCAACATCTTCAAAAGAAAGATCGCCTAATTGTTCAGATAACACCGCAGCCATCATAGTTCCAGCTGCAACAGCTTCACCATGTAACCAGTTCCCATAGCCTAAATGTGTTTCGATCGCATGCCCAAAAGTATGACCAAGATTTAATAATGCACGATCACCTTTTTCAGTTTCATCGCGCGCAACGATATCCGCTTTGATTTGGCAACAACGCGCAATGCAATGCTGCAGTGAATGTTGATTTAATGCGACTAATTCATCAATATGAGCTTCAAGCCATTCAAAAAAGGCATAATCTAAAATCGCCCCATATTTAATAACTTCCGCAAGTCCCGCATTCACTTCACGTTTTGGCAAGGTATTGAGTGTAAGGGTGTCAATGATCACCGTAGAAGGTTGATAAAACGCCCCAATCATATTTTTGCCTAACTCATGATTAACGGCTGTTTTGCCACCAACAGAAGAATCCACTTGGGCTAATAATGTGGTAGGAATTTGAATAAAACGCACACCACGCTGATAACTTGCTGCAGCAAAACCTGCCACATCACCAATCACACCACCACCTAATGCAATAATAGTGGTATCTCGCCCATGATTATGTTTTAAAAGTGCGGTAAAAATAAGGTTTAAAGAATCGAGCGTTTTATATTTTTCGCCATCAGGCAATAATACTGATTCAACCTGACAGCCGATTTTTTCTAAGGTTTGTGTAACGGTTTCAAGATAATATTGTGCGACAGTTGGATTAGTCACGATCATCACTTTATCCCCTTTCTTCAGCGGGTAACAGGTTTCATCTTTAAGTAAACCTTCCCCAATATAAATAGGATAACGACGTTCTTTTAATTCAACATTTACGCACAACATTTTAAATCCTTAGAGTGAACCGTTTAAGCCGTTTAGATTGTCAATTAAATCAACAATTTGATTAACCATTACTTTGGCATTTTGCTCATCTGTTGGCAAAGTAATATCTGCAATTTCTTCGTATAACGGATTGCGTACTTTAGCTAAATCTTCCAACACTTGGCGTGGGTTATCTGTTCCTTGTAATAAAGGACGTTTTTTATCACGTTGCGTACGTTGATATTGTTTATCTACTGAGGTTTCTAAATAAATCACAATACCACGAGCAGAAAGATAATTACGATTCTCTTTTGACATCACTGCTCCACCACCAGTGGAAAGCACAACGCCTTGTAATTGGGTTAATTCATTAATAATGCGCTCTTCACGCTTACGAAAACCTTCTTCGCCTTCTAAATCAAAAATCCAGCTAATGTCTGCGCCCGCACGTTCCTCAATTACTGCATCTGAATCGACAAAGTCCATATTCAATTGTTGCGCAAGCTGACGGCCAATGGTGCTTTTACCTGCGCCCATCGGACCGACTAAAAAAATATTACGTTTTTCAGCCATTGTTATTCTTCTAACTTACTTAAATAATGTTCAAATTAATCTTTCCTAATAAAAACTGGCCACCTGAAAAAATGGCAGCCCGAAAGATCACCCAAAAAATAATGAAGATTATCGCAATAAATCCCCCTATGTTTCAACCTTTAGCGGGAATTTATTTTAAGAAGTGCAAAAGTACGGTCAGTTTTTTAGGGATTTTAATGAATGATAAAGTCAAATAGAGCATCGAGATAAAACATCCTAAAATTTAACCGCACTTTACAAACAAAAAAGGCTATTCAAACGAATAGCCTTTTCTTTTATTGGTCAGTTAATTATAGATAACCAAACAAGCTTGTGAAAATGTAACCAAAGATACATGAAGTGATTACACCGATTAAGCCCGGTAAAATAAAGCTGTGGTTAATTACAAACTTACCAATGTGGGTTGTACCTGAACGGTCGAATTGGATTGCTGCAAGATCACTTGGGTAAGTTGGTAAAATGTAGTAACCGTAACAAGCTGAAGCAAAGGCTAAGATAATCGCAGGATCAACACCGATACCTAAAGCAAGTGGAACGAATGCAACCAATGCTGCCGCTTGTGAGTTTACGAATTTAGAAATTAATAACAACATCACGGCGTAAGTCCAAGGATGTGCTTTTACCACATCACCAAGTGCAGCTTTCATCATCGGTGTATGAACAGTAAACATGGTTTCTGCCATCCAAGAAATCCCGAATACAGCCACTAACGCGATCATACCTGAACGGAAAATTTCATTTTTACTGATTTTGCCTACATCAGTTTTGGTAAAGATAACAATTAATGCACCCGCTGATAACATGAAAATTTGAATAACGTGAACCATACTTAAATTCACTTTTTTCTTCGCGGTATCTTTTAAGACGATTGCAGCGTTATCAATCGTTTCAGTTTTATCTCCCGCTGTGATCACAACACTGTTATCTTGAGCGGTAATTGTTTGAGCAACTTCACCTTTATCGTTATAAATCGCAACGTTGTTATAGGCTGTTTTTGCTTTTGCTTTGCTGTCTTTAACATCAAGCACTAATGTACCGTCTTTCGCTAATGCCACAATTTTACCGTCTTTAACATTAAAGGTTTTCACAGCTTTATCAGCAGAAACAATTTCAACCACTTGGGCTGGTGTGGATTTTTCAAAGGATGGGCGTAAATCTTTAAAGTAACCTAAGACCGCTACCACTAAAATTGCACCAAAGAAGATCCACATCGCATTCCAGCTAGATTGTGGTAATTTTTTGTCCAACAATGATGTGCTATCACCATAAACATACTTTTTGAATTCGGGATCTTTTAATTTCTCTTGGAATTCTGGGTCTTTATCTAAATCTTTACCACGGAACCAGCTGAAAATACCGATAGCTAATACACCGAAAAGGGTTGAAGGTACAGTAATTTTTAATAAATCTAAATAGCCATCAAAACCTGCTAATGGGGTTTTAGCATTCACTAAGAATGTGGTTAAAGTCACTACAGCCACAGAAACTGGTGACGCGATGATACCCATTTGAGAGGCAATTGAACTTGCTGCCATTGGACGTTCAGGACGAATACCATTTTTGATTGCGATATCATAGATGATTGGTAACATGGTATAAACCACGTGTCCTGTACCACATAAAATAGTTAAGAAACAAGTGACGAATGGTGCCAAAATACTGACATATTTCGGGTTACGACGAAGCATTTTCTCCGCGATTTGTAACATGACATCTAAACCACCACTGGCTTGTAATGTTGCTGATGTCACCACCACCGCAAGGATGGTTAACATCACATCGATAGCGGGCTTACCTGGTTCAATACCAAAGCCGAAAACAAGAACAATTAAGCCTACTCCACCGAGCATACCCAGTGCAATACCACCTTTTTTTGCCCCGTAAAATAAACAGATAAGAACAATAGCAAGCTGAATCGCAAACTGGCTACCTTCACCTAGGTTCATTAGAAAATCCATAAGATACTCCGAATCATTTTATGGTTAATTAGAAAAAAATTTGACTCAAATATTAGCACCAAAATTAACTCATAATAAGTATTTTTAGGGTAAATTTTGTTTTAAATCAAAAAATAGGGGAACCAACAATAAAAGCAAATCTGAGAGAGATTAAATAAAGGAAAGTGCGGTCTGAAATTTAAAAGATTTAGATGTATCTTGTTTTATTTGAAGATAAGTAATTTAGAAAGGAATTTAAAGAAATAAATTAGGCGACCTAAAAGATCGCCCAACTTAAAAATTACTGATTGTTTTGAACGTAGTCAATCGCAGATTGAACAGTTGTGATTTTTTCAGCTTCTTCATCAGGAATTTCGATATCGAATTCTTCTTCTAAAGCCATTACTAATTCAACTGTATCTAAAGAATCCGCACCTAAATCTTCAACGAAAGAAGCTTCTGGTTTTACGTCTTCTTCTTTAACACCTAATTGTTCAACGATGATTTTTTTCACGCGTTCTTCAATACTCATTTGTTTTTCCTATTGTTGTTTTAACTCATTTAAGAGCGGTTAGTGTATGCATTTTTGATAAAGTTGCAACTATTTCTTAGGTGGTCGCACCACAAAAAAACAGGCAATGTAAAAACACATACAGAGAAAAAGTTACATTGCGATTGGGATTTTATCATTAACTAAACTGCTTTGCTATATTTTATAGACAAAATCCCAGATATATATCCTCTAAAGGGTTAGCTCATATATAAGCCGCCATTCACATGTAATGTGGTACCGGTAATATAAGCCGCATCATCAGAAGCTAAAAACGCCACCGCTTTTGCGATATCTTTTGGCTCACCTAAACGACCTGCTGGGACATTACCAAGAATACCCGCTTTTTGTTCTTCAGTAAGCACTTCTGTCATATCCGTTGCGATGAAGCCTGGAGCCACAACGTTTACAGTAATGCCACGAGATGCCACTTCTTTCGCTAAACCTTTAGAGAAACCAATCAAACCTGCTTTTGCTGCACAATAGTTAGATTGACCAGGGTTACCCATTGAGCCCACCACTGAACCGATTGTAATGATACGACCGAAACGTTTTTTCATCATGGAACGTAACATTGCTTTAGAAAGATGGAATACAGAAGTTAAGTTGGTTTGCATAATATCAAACCATTCTTCATCTTTCATACGCATTAATAAGTTATCACGTGTGATACCTGCGTTATTCACGAGAATATCAATATCGCCAAATTGTTCTTTAATTTGCTCTAATACGGCATCAATACTTTCTTTGTCTGCTACATTTAATACCAAACCTTTACCTTTATCGCCAAGGTAAGCAGAAATTGTATCTGCACCTTTTTCAGAGGTTGCGGTACCAATTACAAATGCACCTTTTGATGCTAATTCTTCTGCAATTGCGCGACCAATACCACGTGTTGCACCTGTCACTAATGCGATTTTATTTTGCATTTTTAATCCCCTTTTATGCTAATAATGCTTCAACAGCATCTAATGATGTCACATCATTTACTGATGTTGCTTGTAATTCTGCCACGATACGTTTTGTTAAACCGTTTAATACTTTACCTGGGCCGATTTCAACTAAAACTTCTACGCCATCTTGTGCCATTTTCTCAACAGTTTCAGTCCAACGAACAGGGCTATATAATTGACGAATAAGTGAGGTACGAATTTCTGCACTTTCTGTTTCTGCTTTGACATCCACGTTGTTTAATACTGGTGTTGCTGGCGCATTAAGCGTAATGCCTTCAAGTGTTACGGCTAATTGTTCTGCTGCCGGTTTCATTAATGCGCAATGTGAAGGAACACTTACCGCTAATGGTAAAGCACGTTTTGCGCCCGCTTCTTTACATAATGCAGCCGCACGTTCTACCGCTTCTTTCGCTCCCGCAATGACTACTTGGCCTGGTGAGTTAAAGTTTACCGCAGATACCACTTCACCTTGCTCTGCTTGTTTACATGCATTGATAATCGCTTCATTGTCTAAACCAATAATCGCATACATTGCACCAGTACCTTCTGGTACTGCTTGTTGCATTAATTTACCGCGCAATTCGACTAATTTAATCGCATCTTTAAAATCAATGACACCTGCGCAGACTAATGCTGAATATTCACCTAAACTGTGACCAGCCATCACACTTGGTTGGAATTGTGGGTATTTTTCTTGCCATACACGGAAGATCGCAACGGATGCCGCTAATAATGCAGGCTGAGTTTGCCAAGTTTTATTTAATTCTTCTGCCGGACCTTGTTGAACCAAGTTCCATAAATCATAACCAAGGGCTTCTGATGCTTGTTTAAAAGTTTCGGTGACTACCGGATATTCGTTAGCAAGATCAGCTAACATACCAACCGCTTGAGAACCTTGTCCTGGAAAAACCATTGCGAATTTTTTCATGTTTTCTTCCTATTTCTTCATCGTTTAAATGTTGAAAGTGCGGTCAAATTTAACCGCACTTTTAAAATTCTGTCGAGATTCTAACAAATTAATTAGAATCGCACCAATGCTGAACCCCAAGTCCAACCACCGCCAAAAGCTTCGAGTAAAAGCAATTGACCGCGTTGAATTCGACCATCTCGCACTGCTTCATCTAAAGCGGTTGGTACAGTCGCCGCACTGGTATTAGCTGTACGATCAAGCGTCACCACGACTTGCGACATATCCATCTCTAATTTTTTCGCTGTCGCCGTAATAATACGTAAATTCGCTTGATGTGGCACAAGCCAGTCGATATCTGTTTTTTGGAGATTATTGGCTGAAAGGGTTTCTTCCACTACATTAGAAAGCTCACGTACCGCTAATTTAAAGGTTTCATTACCTTGCATTTCAATATAGCCAGATTTCTCCACACCACGTTCTGCTTGTGGAAGTAGCAATGCCGCATTGTTATCTGGCGATGCATGTAAATGCGTTGAAATAATGCCTTCTTGCTCTGATGCCTCTAAGATCACCGCACCCGCACCATCACCAAATAACACGACAGTGCTACGATCGGTTTCATCTAATTTACGCGAGTTAAGATCTGCACCAATCACAAGGGCTTTTTTCACGCTACCTGAACGAATAAATTTATCCGCTACACCTAAAGCATAAACAAAACCGGTACAAGCTGCCGCTAAATCAAAAGAAATCGCATCTTCAATACCTAATAAGCCTTGAACTTGGCAAGCTGAACTTGGATAAGCGTGAGAACCACTGGTTGTTGCAACGATGATCAACTCAATTTCTTGAGGATCAAGATTGGCCATTTCAAGTGCTTTTTTGGCTGCTTCAAATCCCATTGTCGCAACAGTTTCATCTGCTGCTGCAATACGACGTTCACGAATGCCTGAACGTGTCACGATCCATTCATCTGAAGTATCAACCATTTTTTCCAAATCCGCATTGGTACGAATATGGCTCGGCAAATAGCTACCGGTGGATAAAATTCTACTATTCATCATATCAAAACTTATTAATTAATAACGTTGTAAACCCGCCAAGATTTTTTGTGGAATTTGCAAACGCGCTTGCAAAGCTGCATCCGCAATTGCACGAGCAAATGCATCCACATTTGCGCTGCCATGGCTTTTCACCACAACAGCCGTTAATCCAAGTAAAGACGCCCCATTATATTCATCAGGGTTAATGCGTTTCAAGCGATGATAAGCATCTTTAAAGAAAAAACGCAGAATAAATTTGGCAAGCGATTTAAAAATAGGCTGTTTTTCTTTTCCTTTCAGAAGAGATAACAGATTTTTAGCAGCCCCCTCAAGGGTTTTTAATGCAATATTTCCCGAAAACCCATCACTCACGATCACATCAGCCACACCATTTAATAAAAGGTTACCTTCAATAAAGCCGGTATAATTAAGTGCGGTCGATTTTTCTAATAAATTCGCAGCTTCACGAATGGATTGATGCCCTTTAATTTCTTCCACACCAATATTGAGTAAGGCAATACGTGGATAAACTAAGTTCAATCGGTTTTCGGCAAAGATCGAGCCCATGATGGCAAATTCATAAAGATTTTGAGCAGAACATTCTACGTTTGCGCCTAAATCTAACATCACGGTTTTATCACCCGTCATCGACGGTAATAAGGATACCAACGCTGGGCGTTGAATCCCCTCTAAAGGCTGTAAGAGAACCTTTGACAACCCCATCAATGCCCCTGTATTTCCTGCGCTGACACAACCTTGCGCCTCACCTTTCTGAACCATTTCAATAGCTAAACGCATCGACGTGCCTTTGCTATGACGCAATGCATGAGAAATACCTTGATTGTTATCAATAGTCTTAGTGCAATGATGAATTTGAATACGTTCTAAAAGAGAAGAAGGTGCATTTTCCAGTAAGGGGGAAATTTGTTGGCTATCGCCAAACAGCACTAAAGAGAGCATTGGATCTGCTTCCAACGCTGAAAGAGATGCGGGGATAGTAATACGGGGACCAATGTCCCCGCCCATCACATCTAACGCTAAGGTTAGACGGTTCAAGTGAATACCTTATAAGTAAAATTACTTATTGATCACTTTGCGACCACGATAGTAACCATCAGCAGTTACGTGGTGGCGTAAGTGGGTTTCACCGCTTGCTTTATCCACTGATACTGCAGCAGTAGTTAATGCGTCGTGTGAACGACGCATATCACGACGTGAACGAGATTTTTTGTTTTGTTGAACAGCCATTGGCTATACTCCTAAATTTAATTTACTTTTGCTTTAAATTAGCTAATACAGCGAACGGGTTCGGTTTTTTTGCCAATTCTTCAGGCAATTCGCCAAAAACCTGTTCGTGCGCGGACACTTCACAGTGTTCAGATGAATGCATTGGAACAAGCGGTAGAGCTAAAATAAGTTCGTCTTCCACTGCACCAAGTAAATCTATTTCACCAAACTCATTAAATTCGATTGGCTCATAAATTTCCGGCAAGTCATCAGCCTGATCCCAATTAGCCACTGGACTATACATAAAATGACACTCCAATGTTTGTTTGAATGGTTCACCACAACGTTGACAGTCTAATTCGACATCAACTTGTACTTGCCCTTTCATCACCACTAATTTTTGTGGATCAATATAAAACGATAATGTTACCTGTGCATCGCTGAGCACTTTCCCCGTAGATTCAGCTAAACGCACTAACTGACTAGCGGTATAATAACCATCATAATCAATTCTTTGTTGAGCGTCTTTAACCGGATCAACGGTTAGGGGTAGTTTTACCTTTTGCATAGGGTGCGAATATTACCTGTTGTCAATAAAATAGTCAAAGGAAATTCGCACTAATTATGAGAAAAGTTCAATCTCTATCTAAACTCTCTCAAGATTTACACCTTTGCAAAGTGCGGTCATTTTTTCCTGTGTTTTACTCAGCATGCTCACTCAAGAAGCCGCCACTTTGATGTTTCCAAAGGCGAGCATAAAGGCCATTTTGTTCAAGCAATTCTGCGTGAGTTCCTTGTTCGACAATTTGTCCTTTATCTAACACGATTAAACGATCCATTGCCGCAATAGTGGATAAACGGTGAGCAATGGCAATAACCGTTTTATTTTCCATCATCTTATCGAGACTTTCCTGGATCGCCACTTCCACTTCGGAGTCCAGCGCACTGGTCGCTTCATCCAACAGTAAAATTGGCGCATCTTTTAACATGACACGCGCAATGGCAATACGTTGACGTTGACCACCCGATAGTTTCACCCCACGTTCACCAACATGAGCATCATAGCCTTTTCTGCCTTGAGCATCGCTGAGATAAGGAATGAAATCGGCTGCTTCCGCACGTTTAGCTGCATTGAACATTTCTTCATCTGTCGCTGTTGGGCGACCATAAATAATATTATCGCGAACAGAGCGGTGTAAAAGCGAGGTATCTTGTGTTACAAGACCAATCTGACTACGAAGGCTTTCTTGGCTTACATCTAAAATATTTTGACCATCAATAGTAATTGAACCTTCTTGCGCTTCATAGAAACGTAGAAGTAAATTCACAATGGTTGATTTACCTGCACCAGAACGACCAATTAAGCCCACTTTTTCACCTGGTTTGATGGTGAGATTAAAATGGTTAAGTAACGGTTTATTGGGATCATAGGCAAACGAAACATTGTTAAATTTGATCTCGCCTTGTTTTACTTCTAATGCAACACAATTTGGCTTATCAACAATGGTATGCGGTTTAGTTAGCGTTGCCATACCATCATTCACTGTCCCGATATTTTCAAATAAACGAGCTGATTCCCACATAATCCAACGAGAAAGCCCATTTACACGTAACGCCATCGCGGTTGCAGTCGCCACCGCCCCCACGCCCACTTGGCCGTTTTGCCATAACACCACACCTAAAATCGCAGTGCTTAACGTTAAGAAGATATTGGTTGCGTAAGTTAAGGTATCTAATGAACTCGCCAAACGCATCTGTGCATGCACGGTGACCATAAATTCTTCCATGGAACGTTTTGCATAATTCGCTTCTCTCGCATCATGTGAAAATAGTTTCACTGTTGCAATATTTGAGTAAGCATCTGTAATACGCCCTGTCATTAAAGATCGTGCATCGGCTTGTCGTTGTGCTGTTTTCGCTAAACGAGGAATAAGCAGACGTAAAATAGTCACAAATGCCACAATCCATAAGAAAAACGGCACTAAAAACCAGGTATCTAAAGCCGCAAGCACTAAGCCAGAAGTAATAAAATAGACGGCAACATACACGAGCATATCCGCAATGGTCATTACCGTATCACGCACTGCAAGCGCAGTTTGCATCACTTTCGCCGATACACGACCTGCAAATTCATCTTGGTAGAAACTTAAGCTTTGTCCTAGCATCAAACGGTGGAAATTCCAACGCAAACGCATTGGAAACACCCCTTGTAACGTTTGTAAGCGTACATTCACGCCCACAAATGACCATACAATACTGAAAATAAGCAACGCTGCCATACCGGCAAGCAAATGCCCTTTTTCTTGCCAAAGGGTAGTTGGTGAATAAGCACCTAGCCAATCTACCAATAATCCCATAAATTGGAAAAGTAAGGCTTCCATCACACCGGTACCGACCGTCAATACCGCAAGTAAAAAGATCCAGCCTTTCATACCATCAATGCTTGACCAAATAAAACGGAACAAGCCTTTTTCAGGCGTCGTTGGATTGCTTTCCGGATAAGGATTTAAACGGTTTTCAAACCATGAAAATATTTTATTAAACATAACAATACCTTAAAAATACAAGGCGACAGAGCCGCCTAAAGTGCGGTCATTATAACGCAAGTTTTAAACGATGGGCTAAGTTTTGCGAAATTGGCTTGGTGAAAGCCCATAAATTGCTTTAAACGCCTTACTAAAATGTGCTTCTGATTGATACCCCACTTCAAGAGCGATCGCTAAAATGGTCTTTTGCGTATTTTTCAATAAAACTGCCGCCATTTCTAACCGCACTTGAGTGAGAAATTTTCCTGGTGGCATCCCTAATTGCTGTTGAAAGATCCGCATAAACGTTGCACGAGACATGGATGCCAACTCTGCTAATTGCTCAATATTCCAATCTAATTGAGGTGAAAACAGGATTTTTTCAAGGACTTGATTCAGCCTTTTATCCTGCAACGCGGCTAATAAGCCTTGATTGAGCAAACCTATTTGCTGAGCATGGCGCAAAATATAAATAAACAACACATTTGATAGCGCGTCTATCACGGATTTTGTGCCTTGCTCCGGTTTCTCAGCTTCTTGTAAAAAAAGTGAAACCAAAGGCTGCACAGGTGTATTTTGCAGCGAAAGATGCAAATAGTCTGGTAACGAATCAATTAATAATGACGGTTTTTGGTAATAAAATGTCCCACAAAACATCTTCAGATCGGGCGTACCTGCACCTATTTGATGGACATTAAAAAGCGCGTTTGACTGCGCTCTCTGTAGGCTATTCTCTCTTTTTTGTTGAGAACTGCCCAAAAAGTGCGGTCTATTTTGAGGGAGAAAAAAGAGATCGCCTTTTTTTAAATGAAACTGTTTTCCCACAAAGGTTACCCAGCACTCACCTTGCTCGATTAAATGAAATAAACCTTGATATTCCGCCACATCTGGCTGATGTTCAACTTGCCAATCCCCTTGAAACAAGCAGCGGATATTGATTTCCCCGCGCACTTGCGCCAGCTGTGTTAATTTATCTAAATAATCCATTGTGAGATTTTCCGTCTAAAAGTTAAGACAATTTGACAAGTATCATACGCTAATCTGCTTATAATTCCTCTCGAAATTTGTACTAAATTTAAGGAGAAAAACAATGTTTGCAGATTGGAAAAATGATGTAGCACACGTTAAAAAATCATTCGGTGCATTAGGTAAAAAATACCCTAAAATGTTACAAGCTTATGGCGCATTAGGTGCGGCGGCAGCAGAAGGTAACGTATTAGATGCCAAAACCCGTGAATTAATTGCATTAGCAGTTGCAGTAACAACACGTTGTGAAAGCTGCATTGGCGTGCACGCTGATGAAGCAGTGAAAGCAGGTGCAACTGAAGAAGAAGTGGCAGCAGCATTAGCGATGTCTATCGCATTAAATGCAGGTGCAGCTTACACCTACTCTCTTCGTGCATTAGAAGCTTACAACGCACAAAAAGGCGAATAATTCGCAAGGAACTTTATGATTCTTTTAGCCCTCATTTGAGGGCTTTTTTTTTATCTCTAAAATTGACCGCACTTTAAAATAAATTCAAAGCTCTCATCTGAGCCACCACTTGCTCTACCTGAATTTCAGCCATTAAATTTTTACCTTTTAATTTGGTCGCCCAAGGCAATTCACTTGAAGGTTTTCCTTGTTCCTTCTGCACATTTTCTTCATATACCGACACTACATTATCCAGATTATGATAAGGCGCAGTGCGCAATGGATTGTGATAAGCATACAATCCAATCACTGGTGTTCCTTGCGTGGTCGCGATATGAGCAGGACCAGAATCAGGCGAGATGACTAAATTTGCTTGATGAATTAATGCAGCAAGTTGTTTCAAACTGGTTTTTCCTGAGACATCAACTGGTTGAAAGTCACAAAGTGCAATAATTTTTTTCACCATTTCTAATTCGCGTTTTGCCGGCGAGCTACAAAAAATCACATTCACATTATGTTGATGAGCAATGTTCGCCACCTCCGCATAACGCTCCACCAACCAATCCTTCTCCGCTTTACTGGAACAAGGGGAAATAATCAGATTTTTGCGCGTTGGATCAATAAACTGTTTGGCATATTCTCGATCTGAATCAGAAATTGCCAATTGCCAAGAAAGCATTTCTGCCGGTGGCACTCCTAGATAATCGGCAAAAGCCATAAAACCATCTAGCACATGAGGCGTTTCAGGATCTTGAACTCGACGATTCACAAACAACCACTGTCCTTCTCGAGAACGTTTTTTGCCAAACCCAATTTTATATTTCGCTTGAATACCAAGAGAGATAATCGAAGCACGAAATGCCGTCTGCATATTCAAAAGCGCATCAAATTGATTGTTTTTCAAAAACATCCATAAATTCCACACGCCTTTCCAACCGCTCTTTTTATCATAAGGGACAAGTTCCACGCCTTCAATGCCAGAAAGCAAGCCCATTTCTGTTTTCCCCACAATCCACGTTAATTTGGTTTGCGGCCAATACTGTTGAATATGCTGCACCACAGCAAGTGCATGACAAACATCACCCACAGCAGATAAACGCAAAATACAAAGTGATTTAGGGGGAGAGGTAAAAAGTGGAGAATGGGACATTTGAGTTCCTCGCGCATTTAATTTCCGTCTATTTTAAAGTAGAATGAGGGCATTTTCTATTATTCGGTTCAACTAAAATGCTTGAATTCCAACAAGATAATCAATTCTTTCTTTTTAATCTCACGGAAAAACCAACAGAGCCAGCTTCATTTTTTGAATCGGCTTTTTGGGAAAAACAACAACGTATTACCGGTTCAGCCAAAGGACGTGGCACAACCTACTTCATGAATACAAAAGATCTGTTTGGGGTAAATACTGCCCTTCGTCACTATTATCGCGGCGGTTTATGGGGAAAATTCAACAAAGATCGCTATCGTTTTCAATCATTGAGTGAAACTCGTAGCGTGGCAGAATTTCAGCTTTTAAATCAACTCCATCAAGCAGGTGTAGCCGTACCCAAACCGATTGCTGCACGTGTTAAAAAAGGCAAATTAGGTATTTGTTACCAAGCGGATATCTTGACTGAAAAGATCGAAAATGCCCAAGATCTGACCACACTTTTACAAATTCAACAACTATCGAATGATATCTGGCAAGCCATTGGTAAATTAATTCGTCAATTGCATGATTTGCAAATTTGCCATACGGATCTCAATGCTCATAATATTCTCGTTCAACAACTCGAAAATGAACAAAAATGTTGGCTCATTGATTTCGATAAGTGCGGTCAAAAATCAGGAGATTCTTGGAAACAAGGCAACTTAGAAAGATTACACCGCTCTTTTGTCAAAGAAGTCGGCAGAATGAATATTCAATTTAATGAAGAAAATTGGACTGAATTGTTGAAAGGATATAACGCCTAAAACGCATTAGAGAAAGGCAATAAAAAAGACCGTCTAATGCGATCTCTGAGAATGGTCCCCCCTACCGGACTTGAACCAGTGACCAAGCGATTATGAGTCGCCTGCTCTAACCGACTGAGCTAAGGGGGGAAAGTGCGGTTGATTATAGAGAAATAATCATTTGAAGTCTATATACAAAAGGATGGTCGTTGGAAAATTGACCATCCTTTTTTCAAATGAATTATTGCAATACCGAAATATCCGCCACTTGTAAGAACAAGTCTTGTAACGTGTTTAAAATCGCTAAGCGGTTTTGGCGTAATGCTGGATCTTCAGCATTTACCATCACGTTATCAAAGAAACTGTCTACCGGTACGCGTAAGTTCGCTAATTTATCTAATACTGCGGTGTAATCGCCTTTTGCAATAAGCGGTTGTACTTCAGTGCGTAATGCAAGTACCGCTTCAGCAAGGGCTTTTTCTGCTGGCTCTACACAAGCGGTCAAATTAATCTCGCCAATTGCAGCATCCGCTTTGGCTAAGATGTTACTTACACGTTTATTTGCTGCCGCTAACGCTTCCGCTGAATCTAAAGTACGGAAGTGTGAAACCGCACGCACGCGCGCATCAAAATCAGCGGGACGAGTTGGACGACGCGCCAATACCGCTTGAATCACATCCACCGCAATACCTTCATCTTGATACCAAGCACGGAAACGGCCGAGCATGAAGTCCACCACATCAGCAACCACATTTTTATTCGTAAGTTTATCGCCAAAAAGTGCGGCTGATTTTTTCACTAAATCTTCTAAATCAAGTGGTAAGTTTTTCTCTACGATAATACGTAATGCACCTAATGCCGCACGACGTAATGCAAATGGGTCTGCGCTACCTTTTGGTGCTTGACCGATACCGAAGATACCCGTTAAGGTGTCAAATTTATCGGCTAAAGCGACCGCACTTGCAACGAGTGATTTTGGTAATTCATCGCCGGCAAAGCGTGGCATATATTGTTCATTTAATGCGACTGCGACTTCTTCATCTTCACCATCATGACGGGCATAGTGCATCCCCATTACGCCTTGCGTATCGGTGAATTCAAACACCATGTTGGTCATTAAGTCACATTTTGACAGTAAGCCGGCGCGTTTTGCTTTTGCTTCGTCTGCACCAATTTGTTTTGCAATTTCGCCTGCAAGTTGCTCAATGCGGTCTGTTTTGTCTTTCAATGTGCCCAGTTGTTGTTGGAACAACACGGTTTCTAAGCGTGGTAAACGATCGACCAGTTTTTGTTTTAAGTCGGTTTTGAAGAAGAATTCCGCATCGGTTAAACGTGGGCGAACCACTTTTTCGTTCCCTTCAATAATCGCGGTTGGGTCTTCTGGGTTGATGTTCGATACGAAAATAAAGTGCGGTAATAATTTGCCGTCTTTGTCATAAATTGGGAAATATTTTTGGTCGCCTTTCATGGTGTAAACCAAAGCTTCCGCGGGCACCGCTAAGAAGCGTTCTTCAAATTTTGCTGCTAAAACGTTTGGATATTCCACCAACGAAGTCACTTCTTCAAGTAAGCTTTCTTCAATGTCAGCCACGCCGCCAAGTGCGGTCGCTTTTGCTTGAGATTTTGCCAAAATTTCGGCTTTACGCTCGTTGAAATCCGCTATCACAGAACCTTTTTCATGTAATAATTGCGGATATTGGTCTGCGTGTTGAATTTCAAATTCTTTCTCGCCCAAGAAACGGTGTCCACGAATGGTGCGTGCACTTGCCACACCTAAAATTTCGCCTTCGATTAACTCGTCACCTAATAACATAGTCACGGTATGAACCGGACGGATAAATTGCACGGTTTTATCGGCCCAACGCATTGGTTTTGGAATTGGCAATTTCGCCAAGGCATTAGCCACAATATAGTTCAGCAAGTTTTTGGTCGGTTGACCTTCAATTTTTGCACGATGAACTAACCATTCACCTTTATCGGTCGCAATACGTTCTGCTTGATCAACGGTAATTCCACAACCACGCGCCCAGCCTTCTGCCGCTTTAGTTGGTTTACCTTCCGCATCAAAAGCGGCTGACACTGCAGGTCCGCGCTTTTCAATTTCTTTGCTCGGTTGTTGTGTAGCTAAGTTCAACACTTTCACCGCCAAACGACGCGGCGCCGCAAACCATTCGATTTTGTCGAAAGTTAAACCCGCTTGGTTTAATTCCGCTTCAACGTTATCCGCAAAAGAGGTCGCTAATGTTTTGAGAGCTTTTGGTGGCAGCTCTTCCGTGCCGATTTCTACTAGGAAGTTTTGGGTTGTCATTTTGGAGTCTCTATGTAAACATAATTTATATCATTATAAATATTAAGGCTTTAAACCAAATACTAATGCAAATGGTACCCAAACTGGCATTGTTAAAATAAATAACAATTGACCGTTACCAGTTTCAAAAAAAGGTCTTTTGTCAGTTACTACTATTGGTAGTGGGGTATCTAATTTATATTCATCAGTTAAATTATTTAAACCATAAAAAGTCTCAGCATCAGCCAAGAATGTTACTTTTATATATTGTTTTTCATAAGCTTCAGCTTGATATACTTTTTTTAATTTGATTAAGTCATCATCACTTAATAGATTTTTATCAATAAAAAGTGAGTATATAAGCTCATTAGAACTTTGCGTTAGTATTTGCAGGTTTAAAGCTTGTTTAGATACTTTATAATGGTAACTATCATAAAATTCTTTAAATTGTTGTATTGTTTTCTTATCTTTGCTCTTTAAATGATACAGTTTTTCATTTATCTGAACATGAATAGAATTATCAAAAAAACGTATATGTGTTATTTGTTTTTGAACAACGGAATTACTATTCGTACAACCTATTATTAACAATACGCAAATAAAAATTATTGAATATGGTTTCTTAATCATCTTTTATATTTCTCTGTTTTCACTTCTGCCAAATCTCCCCTACCCCTCTTTGCTAAAGAGGGGATTGGATCTTTGCAGAGTTAAATATCTATGTTCTACTTTAATGTTTTTGAAAGCAGATAATTTAATCTCTATTGAAATTAAAATGTAAATGAGTCAGTTACTATCAATTTACTCAAGAAATCCCCCTCTTTAGCAAAGAGGGGTAGGGGAGATTTACTCGCTTCGCTCGCACTTCGTGCCATTGCTAAAGCAACGTTCAAACGCTTACGTTTGTGGCAGAGGTTACCCCAACCTAATACTCAATAATCCCCCATATGCTAAAGTATAAATAGCCCGCTACTGTCAATTTACTCAAGAACTTTCCCCTCTTTAGCAAAGAGGGGTAGGGGAGATTTGGCACAAGTTAATCCAACCTCATACTCAATCACCCCTCACATTCTCCAAAAATAAATAAATCTGCTCAACTACCGCTTCAATTTCACGTATGACTTCATCATTGCTAAATCGCATCACTGTAAAACCAAGTGAATTTAATTCTGCATCTCGCAATGCATCTTTTTCCTGATAATCAGGTTCATAGTGCTGACTACCGTCTAATTCGATAATCAGCTTTGCTTTCACACAATAAAAATCAACGATATAGCTTAAAAGTGGCTTTTGCCGATTAAACCGAAAGCCTAATAACTGATCCCGATTAATCCGTTGCCAAAGTTTATTTTCTGCATCGGTTTGATTATTGCGAAGTTTTTGCGAATTTTCTTTTAAGTATTTTTCATAGGGTTGCATGAACGCTACTTCTTACCGTTTTCAATACTCTCCCTCAACACCTGTTGAAAACGTTCGTAATCACAGAAGCCCTTTTCATCTTTTTCACAGCCTTTGAGAGTTAAGGCGGTTTGGTTTGGTGGTGTTGATAAACTTAATGGCGTGATATTAATCAGCTGTTCAGTGGTTTGATAAACATAATCCAACTTAAATTTGAGCTTACCACTGGGTTTGTGTTTCCACACTTCAAATAGCAACTTGCCACCGATTGGGATATTTTCCAACGAATCATCCAACTCATAAGGCTCAACACCCAGTGCGGCAAGCAGAGCGACGATATTAGAATCGTGTCCAACCAACAAGTTAATTTTGTTTTCACTATTTAGCTGTTGCTGAATAAATGCCAATAGCGGGTATGATGCATTTTGTGCTAACGCTTCGTTATTTTTAAATAACGTGCGGTAATATTCATTTTTAATTTCGTTAATTGCACGCCATTTTTCTTGGCTATCCACGCGGCCGTTTGCGATTTCAGAATCAGGCTTGCCCACATAATGCGCAAGTAATAATGCACTGACAATTTTCTTTCCAGTGCTGATAGAACCCGTAATTTTGACCGACTTGCCATCTTTAATACTGTACTCACCGACTTTTTCACCTAAATCACATTCGCCTTTTTGCAAACAGTTTGGTGAATTTTTGTAATTAATGATTTCACTCAATAGCGCATAATTTGGTGCTAATTTTTTCTGTAAAGCGGTTAAATCAACGTTATTTTTTGCAGATTCAATCAAGGCTTTGCTTGGGTTGTGGACTTTTGTAGTAAAAATAGGATCTTTTTCTGAACCAATTTTACCGTGATGTTGCAGTTGAACATTACAGCCCGCAAATGCACCAGAAACAATCGCTTGCCCTGTTGCAATGGTGCGTTGCACACCATTTGCATAAGCAAAAATGCCTTCGCCCGATGCACAACGTTCTGTTGTTAGTAACCCTTTATCTGCAAGCCATTGACCTAAATACTGTCCGAAATAGGTTTCTAGCACCGTCCCTTTTGCCGTGAGATAGCCAGATGGTACATTCCATTTTGCCCATTCATAAGGGGAATATTTCGCCATTTCTTGCGGATCTTTTTCCACTGGTGAACGCAATCCGTGTCGGCTGAAAATCAATACTTTCTCTAATTCATAATCAGAACTTGAGGAAGTTTGACCATTTTCTGTTGCAAACACACTACTTGCTAAAGCTGAGCCAAGCAAAAGTGCGGTGAATTTTAGGGTTATTTTTTTCATATTCGAGATTTAATCATTTAATGTTGAAATTGAGCTATAAAAATTCAAGGCATATTTGGTGCCGTAAACTAACACCATAAATACTGCAACAATATTGACTACCGCAAAAAAGATTAGTTGTTTACTGTTGCTCTCCACCCAGAGCATTTTAAATAATGCGAGCGTACCAATATTTTCATCAAGTTCGCTCTCTCCGCCTAGTGTTCTTAAGGTTTTCAGCATCTTGCGTACAAAAGCGACGGTATTTATTGCCATGACGCTGAGTGCAATAAATCCTGAAGCCAAACTTAAAAACAGCACGAGCACATTACTCCACGCCCAATGTGTCCAATTCAGCTCAGAATACATAAATAATGCGAGTGATAAAAACAACACAGCGGGTGTTAAATTTCGCAAAAACATTAAATAGTCATCACCAATTCTAAATAAAAATTGCAAAAAACTGACTTTCTTCATTACTTTAAAAAATCTCTTTTAATTTGGATTCATCTAAAATAACACGGTCATCATCTAACAATAATGCCGGAAAGCCCGCATAGCCTTGTGCTTTTGCATCATCAAATGCGGCATGACGATCACGCAAACGCAACCATTGTTTCAAGTTTGGAATGGAAGATAATACTTCCACTGCCTCATAATCCACGCCCAAGCGTTTTAACTCTGCCACAAATGGCGCAGTATCAGGGCAATCTGCTGCATAATAAAGGATAGGTTTCATTATTCACCTCCTTGTTCTGCTGCCGCAGTTGGATTTAATTTCGGGTCAGCAATTTTCGTTAAACGGTTACGATCGCGATGTTCAAATGGTGCATCATAATTTGGAATAATCATGGTTGTGGTTTGATCATATGACCAAGTGCCATCATTATGGAATTTCACCGTCATTTCAAAACTTTCCGTGGTAAATGAACGCTCCAAGAACGGATTCGAAATGATGCCGTTTGTGAGTGAACCACGTACCGCTTTTACCGTAAACTCTTTCGCATCAGCCGGTGCATTACCGACCGCAATAAACGTTTGGCCACGTGGAATGCTGCCCGTTAATAAAATATTGCCTGTTTCAGGTTCCCATAACCAATAACCCACTTGGTCGTGGAAGGTTTCTACTTCGCCCGGTTGTACAATATGAGCGTGATAACGTAATCCATAATAGAGTTGCGGACCATTGGTTTGACCATCTGTTGGATGGGCTTCATAATGTTCGATATAAGGATCTTTTTCTGGCCCTTCAGCTTTCGGGTTGATATCCACACCACGCTTACCTTCCCAAACACCCGCTAATCTTGCCAATGGACCTAAATTTGCGAGCGTATTAGGATCGGTTTCAGCTTCAGTATAAATATCGTCTGGGTATTGAAAATCTTTCATCATTTTCTCCTTATATCGTTGTGTTAATGCTTAAAGTGCGGTTGTTTTTTGCCTATTTTTTACAGCCTGGGAAACCTAAGGCTTCACGGCTCGCATAATATGCTTCCGCCACGCCTTTGGTTAATGCACGAATACGTAAAATATAGCGTTGACGCTCTGTGACCGAAATCGCTTTTCGTGCATCTAACAAGTTGAAGCTGTGTGCCGCTTTTAAGATACGCTCGTAAGCCGGTAATGGTAACGGACGTTCTAGTTCTAATAAGCTTTTCGCTTCTTTTTCGTATTGATCAAAGCAGTAGAATAAGAAATCGGTATCCACATATTCAAAGTTGTAAGTCGATTGCTCCACTTCGTTTTGATGGAATACATCACCGTAAGTGGTTTTGCCAAGTGGGCCATCAGACCAAACTAAGTCATACACAGAATCCACACCTTGAATGTACATGGCTAAACGCTCTAAACCGTAAGTTACTTCACCTGTTACCGGTTTACATTCTAAGCCACCCACTTGTTGGAAATAGGTAAATTGAGTGACTTCCATACCGTTTAACCATACTTCCCAGCCTAAACCCCACGCGCCTAAAGTTGGGTTTTCCCAGTTATCTTCCACGAAACGGATGTCGTTTTGTGTTGGATCAAAACCGAGCATTTCAAGGGAACCTAAATAGAGTTCTTGAATGTTATCTGGGGACGGTTTAATCACCACTTGGAATTGATAGTAATGCTGTAAACGGTTTGGGTTTTCGCCATAACGACCATCAGTTGGACGACGTGAAGGTTGCACATAAGCAAATGCCATCGGCTCTGGGCCTAATGCGCGTAATGCAGTCATGGGGTGAGAAGTACCTGCGCCCACTTCCATATCAAAAGGTTGCACAACGGTACAGCCTTGATTTGCCCAATATTCTTGCAAGGCTAAAATCATGCCTTGGAATGTTTTTACGTTGAATTTTGTACTCATAATTTTTTTAATAACAATGTGATGAAAAATACAGGCATTATACTTGAAACTATAAGGCGGATAAAGGCGAAAAAGTGCGGTCAGAAAAATCCTTAAATTTTTTATTTCTCTTAAATTTCATTCATTTTCATGATGAGTTATTTTCATCATCATAGATTTGCTTGCCAAGTCGCAAGTGTGTAAACTGCTGGCGTTTTTATAAGGACTTTCATCCTAAGGATTTTACAATGAAAAAAAATGTGATTACTTCTGCGATTTTATTAGCGATTCCGGCATTAGCGGCTGCTGAGGAAAAAGAAATTCAACTTGAACCCATTCATGTTTATTCAGCTTACGCTACTCCAGTAAACCAAGATCAAACCGCTTCATCCGTTACCGTTTTAACCGAAAAAGATTTTGCACAACGTGGTGCGACTTATGTCAGTGATGTGTTGAAGACTGTGCCAGGAGTAACGATGATGGCTTATGGCGGTCGTGGTACATTAACCAATTTCTCCGTTCGTGGCTCTGAAACTAATCACACTGCTGTGATTATTGATGGCGTAAAAGTAAACCCTGCAACAGGCTATGGCTATGACTTCGGCGGTTTATCATTGAGCAACATTGAACGCATTGAAGTACTACGTGGCGAACAATCTGCTCTGTGGGGTAGTGATGCAATGGGCGGTGTAATTTATATCACTACCAAAAGTGGCTTATACAAAGATAAACCATTCAATGTAGATTTCGATTTTGGCACTGGATCTCACCGCACCCGAGATGCTTCAGTTACTGTTTCAGGACAAAATAACGGTTTCTATTATGCTGTTCACGGCGACAGTCATCGCACTCATGGCATTTCAGCGATTAGCTCAAACACTTTCCATTACACCGCAGAAAATGGTACACAATTTACGACAGGTGGAGCTCTTGAAAAAGATAAATTCCACCGCGATAATGCTTCTGTTCGTTTAGGCTACGATGTTGGCGATAAAGGCGTAGAAGTGTTAGCTTCTCATTCTTCACAAACAGGGCATTATGATAATTCTTCATTTAGTAATGGTCATTTGCTTGAAATTAACCCAACTTCAGACAGCTATACTCGCACGCGTGAAACCGTATTCAAACTCAGCGGTTATATCGGTAGCGATGAAGAACTATTCAAAAATAAAGTTAGCGTGAGCCATGTTAAAACAGATAGCGATACCACAGAAAGTGGAAATGATAGCTACTATGATGGTAAAAAACTCAACGCAAATTATCAATTAGATGTAAATTTTGATCGTGAAGGTGATGTAAAACAAGGCGTTAGCTTCTTAAGTGAATATCAAAATACGCACTATGATGCCCAATCCTCTTTTGCTACTTTCCAAAATAAAAAATTAACAGAAAAAAGTGCAGCGGCAGAATATCGCCTTTTTACTGAAGATGATCATAGCCTTTCTGTAAGTGGTCGTTACAACAGCAGCTCGCAATATGAAAATGCATGGACAGGACGTATTTCAGGAGCTTATCGCTTATCTCCAAACTTTAAAGCGCATGCAAGTTTAGGGACTGCTATTCAAAACCCAACTATGACTGAATTTTATGGCTGGAGTGGTAAATTTATCGGAAATCCTGACTTAAAACCTGAACGCAGCCGTGGTGGAGATGTTGGTCTATTGATTGAAACTAACGATAAAGTACACAGCCTTGATATTACTTACTTTGGACGTAATGTAGATCGTTTAATTACCACAGAAACAATAGGCGTATGGCCAAATTCTGTTTCTCGTTCAATTAACTCTGAGGGTATTACCAAAATTAAAGGTGTAGAAGTAGCATATAACGGAAAACTTACCGAAAAATTGACCGCTTACACTAACTACACCTATATGCGTGCGAAAAACAGTAATGGTGTTGAAGTGGCTTATCGTCCAAAACATACTACCAATGCAGGTTTAGCGTACCAAATCACAGAGAAGTTCAGCATCGATGTTAGCCTTTCCTACGTTGGGAAACGCATTGGCACTTATCCGCTACGCACTAAAATGCCTGCTTATACTTTGGCAAACCTTGGTGTGAATTATCAGGTGATTCCAAACTTGACGATTTATGCGAACTTCAACAACCTCTTCAACAAAAAATATGAAAACTACCTTGGCTACGGTCAAGATGGACGTAATGTTTACGTTGGGTTGAAAGGATCGTTCTAATTATCAGCTACTACAAGGGCGTGCTTAGCACGCCTTTTTACATTCTTGATGGCGTAGCGTATCATTATCTATATGCAAAAAACTCGCTTAATTTTAACCGCACTTTTCCTTCCGTTTACCTCTCTGGCTTCGGAACAATTTGTCTCGCTCACGCTTTGCAGCGACAGATTACTTATTGAACTAGTTGAGCCTTCACAAATTGCTGCACAGTCACCTTATTCAAAAAATCCGTTGATGATGTTGGATAAAATCAATACCGACAAACCTGTGCTGGAACCGCAATTAACGGAATTATTGCCCTATTTGGATAAAACTATTCTGATTAATGAAACTTTTTATCCACAATTAGTCGCAGAACTGAAAAAGCTTGGTGTGAAGATTATTCCTATTAACGACAGCCCGCAAACGCCTGATGAATTGTTTACGCTAATTCTAGACTTAGGCAAGCAACTGGGTAATGAACAAAAAGCGGCAGATTTAGTAACAAAACTCAAATCACAAAACTTTCACTTAAATCGACCGCTTACTGACACACTAATTTTGTCGGAAACTGGTGTGGTAGAGAGTTATTATCCGCAATATCCTGTGCTGTTAAACCTACTCGGATTAACCCCGTTAAAAACGCCACTTACCACACAAAATTTCTCGTTAGAAAAAGTGATTTTAAGCCAACCGAATGTGCTCATTTCACTGACTGACAAACAAGGTTACAATGCACAAGCTGAATTACTGCACCACCCTATGTTGCAAGAGTTTTTCAAAAACCAACCGCTTGTCAGCATCCCAATGAAATATACCTATTGTTTCGATCACGGCGTATGGCAAGGTGCGGAGAAGATTTATCAACAGTTAAAATAATGTAGCTGACAAATCTCCCCTAACCCCTCTTTGCTAAAGAGGGGAATTATTATGGTGATAATTTATAATTTTGATATTTATTTAAATTATCATATATAAAAATTGTAACTACATCACTCTAGGTTAATTTAATAATGAAATCCCCCTCTTTAGCAAAGAGGGGTTAGGGGAGATTTGACAAACTCAAATTACCAAATGATATTTGGATTACATAGGAAATTGATCATTGACCAAAACACTAAAATTAAATACCGCACTTTTCTTCGCGTTGCTGTTGATTAGCGGCTTTGCGATTTATCATCAACTCGGCGACTTTGCCCATCTCAAAAATGCGGATGGCGTGCTCACGGATATGCGTTCGATGGTGCTGTGGGATATTCGTTTTCCACGCATTGGTTTAGCTTTATTGACGGGAGCAAGTCTCGCGATTGCCGGCAATGCGATGCAAGGTATTTTCCAAAATCCATTAGCGAGTCCGGGCTTACTTGGTAGTAGCTCTGGCGCAACGGCTGCTAGCGTATTTATCCTTTATTATTTTGCTGTACCATTTTCACTGCTCTTAGCCGGTGGTGTGATTGGTGCGCTTTTAAGTTTTTTAATCGTGTATTTGATCGCCAAAAACTACGGTACCACGATGATGATTCTAAGCGGCTTAGCAGTAAATATGTTACTTGGTTCAGCAATTGCATTACTGCTTTCCAACGCAGAAAGCCCATGGGCATTAGCCGAACTTTACCGTTGGCTACAAGGCTCATTGATGTGGGCAAAATTAGATACTTTGCTTATTTCACTCCCGATTGTTCTGGTAGGGGTTTTCTGCTTATACCACACTCGCCGATACTTAGATTTACTCACCTTTGGTGAAGAAACTGCGAGCACTATGGGCGTAGATCCAAAGCGTAGCTTTTTCATCAGCACCTTTGGTGTGGCTTTATTAGTTGGGGCGACCATTCCACAAACCGGTACCATTGGCTTTATCGGCTTAATCGCACCACACTTTGCCCGTATCTTACTGAAAGCTCGGCCATCACAGCTTTACCTTACGAGTGCGTTAATCGGGGCATTATTGCTGTTACTGGCGGATTTAGCGATTTTATATATCCCACTGTTCTCACATATTTACATCGGCACATTGACTGCACTTATCGGTGCGCCTTGCTTGATTTGGATGTTATTAACGCAACAGAGAAAAATTTATGATTAGAATTGAAAAACTCACCCAATCCTATTGCTTAAATGACATCAACTGTACGCTTCCATCAGGTAAATTGATCGGCATTATGGGGGCTAATGGTGCGGGGAAATCTACCTTATTGAAAACCATTGCGGGTATCTTACCTCTCAAACAAGGGGAGGTTTGGTTTGATGCTCAGCCATTAAGCAAAATGAATGCAACTGAAAAAAGCCAACACATTGCTTATCTTGCTCAAAATACGCAAATTCATTGGGATTTATCGGTTTATGATGTGATTGCGTTAGGCTTGGCAGCTCCGTTACCAAAAGAAAAAGAGCGGTCAAAAATTCAAGCGTTTTCAGAAAAATTTGCTGTAACTCATTTGCTCGACAAACCTTTCCAACAACTTTCTGGAGGAGAAAAAGCGCGTGTACAACTCGCTCGTTGCTGCATTAAGGAATCCCCTGTTTTATTGGTCGATGAGCCTATTGCACCACTCGACCCTTATTATCAAATTGATATGATGGAACAGCTTAAATCACTCACACCACAACATACGTGTGTTGTTGCCATTCATCACCTTTCGTTGGCTTATCAATTTTGTGATGCAATTGTTCTATTAGATAAAGGAAAATTGTTAGCTGTAGATGAAACGCAAACCGTGTTAAATGCGGAGAATTTGGCGAAAGCCTTTCATATTCGGGCTGAAATTGATCCAATGAAAAAGACTATCTCAAAAATTGAAAAGCAATAAAAATAAAAGCACTTAGCGACTCACTAAGTGCTTTTTTATCGAAATGAATTATGGTTGGATTTCTGAATCTACGAAGAAATAAGCAATTTCTCGTTTTGCGCTTTCAACACTATCAGAACCATGGACAGAGTTTTCACGCTGACTTAACGCGAAGTCCTTGCGGATAGTGCCTTCTGCCGCCTCAGCCGGGTTCGTTGCCCCGATTAAAGTGCGGTAATCTTTCACGGCATTTTCTTTTTCCAGCACAGAAACCACCATCGGTCCAGACATCATATACTCCACCAACGGCTCAAAAAACGGTTTACCCTGGTGTTCAGCATAGAAACCTTCCGCTTGTTCTTTAGTTAATTGTACCATTTTAAGCGCAACAACACGGAATCCTTGTGATTCAAAACGCCCTAAAATAGCACCAATTAAATTACGCTTTACTGCATCGGGTTTGATAATTGAAAAAGTACGTTCTGTCATAAAATCCTACTTAACTTGCTTTCGTTACTAATAAATTTGCTAAAGTTTTCACACCAATTCCGGTTGCACCTACCGCCCATAAATCACTACCTGATTTACGATAAGTAGCCGAACAATCAATATGCAACCAACTTTGTTGATAGTTCTTCACAAAATACGATAAAAATGCCGTTGCAGTACTAGCCCCCGCCACAACCGGCGCTGTACCTGTATTTGCAATATCAGCAAAAGAAGACGTGATTTGGCTACGATGGAACGCTTCAAAAGGCAACCGCCAGAACGGTTCATTTTCTTCTTTCGCAGCTTGGAATAGGCTATTTACTAACGCATCATCCATAGAAAGTACGCTGTGGTAATCATTACCCACTGCCACTTTCGCCGCACCGGTTAAGGTTGCACAATCCACAATAAATTGTGGATTTTGACTATCGGCTTCAATTAAGCCATCTGCCAATACTAAACGACCTTCCGCATCAGTATTTAAAATTTCAGCGGTTACACCATTTTTATACGTGATGATATCACCCAATTTAAACGCATTACCACTCACCAAGTTTTCTGCACAGCATAGATAGAGTTTTACACGTTGATTTAAACCGTGCGCAATCGCAAATCCTAACGCACCTGTTAATAATGCCGCGCCGCCCATATCAGTACGCATAGTACTCATACCGTCACTTGGTTTGATGCTATAACCACCACTATCGAAAGTGATACCTTTGCCCACTAAACAAGCTAATACCGGCGCATTTGGATCATTAGTCGGGTTAAAATCTAATTGCAACATAGCGGGCGGATTAATAGAACCACGACCCACAGTAAAGATCCCATGGTAACCTTGCTCTTTTAACGCTTCGCCAGAAATGATTTGAAAACTGACCGCACTTTTATCGGCATAATTTTCGGCTTGTTTAGAAATAAACTCAGCCGCGCGTTCTGCTAATTTAACCGGAGTAAGGGTTTGTGCCGGTTCATTAATAATTTCACGCACAAAATCGCCACATTCAATACGGGCCAATAATTCATCTTGTGGCTCATCATCTAAATGAGGAAATTCAATCGAATAATCTTGCTTCGCCGAGTAAAAACCTTGATAAAATGCCCAGCAATTTTCTAATTCCCATGCCTCCCCCACAAGTTCAACATCTTTAATACCTTGCCCACGTAACTTACGTGCGGCTTTTTGAACTAAAACAAGGTTCGATTTTTCATCATCTTTAAGATGAATAACGGCTTGATCTTGATTAAAACTTAAAATGGCATTTTTGCCCCAACTCTCCGAAGCGGGAGCCGTTGATAATGTAATTTGCATGTAGTTCTTCTCCTTTATTTATTGTATAAGTTACTTTGCTAATAAGCTCCGGTCTTCTTCCATACAACTTTAAATGTTTTAAATAGAATCACGATATCATTCCATAATGACCAGTTCTTTGCGTACCAAGTATCAAAATAGACACGAGTATCATAACTTACATTATTTCGTCCGCTCACCTGCCATAAACCTGTCATTCCAGGTTTTGCCATAAGATAATAATCAACGTCCTCCTGATAATAAGGTAACTCCTCTTTTACTATTGGACGAGGTCCCACTAAACTCATTTCACCTTTGAGAACATTCCAAAGCTGTGGCAATTCATCTAGACTTCTAGCTCTTAGCCATCTTCCAATAGGTGTAATACGAGGATCATCTTTAAGTTTAAAGTCTTTCTCCCATTCTAAACGAGCATTTTCATCCGTTGCTAAAATTCTTTCTAAAACCTCATCAGAATTATTTACCATTGTTCTAAACTTCAAACATTTGAATTCTTTTTTATTCTGACCAATTCTTGAATGCTCATAAATTAGTTTTCCACCATCTTTCTTAATAAGAAAATACAATGGGATACATAATGGAAATAAAAAAATCAAAAGAAAAGAGGCCCCCAATATATCAAAGACTCTTTTAATAAATCGAGAAGACCGTTTTGCTAAGTTATTATTTACTCGAAACAGTACCATTTCATGGCTAAACAGAAAAGACATATCCGTACCATAAAGCGGAATACCTCGAAAATCAGGAATAACTGAGATAGAACGACAACCTTTTCGAATTAAATAACGCAACCAGAAATCCTGCTTTACTTTATTTTCCTCATCTATAGCAAGAATAAACTGTGTAAATTCTGGAGATACCAGTTTGATCAGCAACTCAGGATTATGGCGCATAACTGGCACCCCTTCAATGAATTCTGATTTATATTCTTCAGTATTTATAAACAATTTAATATTAAACCCTAAATATGGCTCATTATTTAATGCATCAAATACTTCTTTCGCATTCTTACCATTGCCAATAATAATGGTTTCTTTCAAATACCACCCTAATTTGATAAGTAAATTTTTGATTAGAACTCGCCCCAAGGGCACTAAAGTAAAAACAAAAAGCCAAGTTATAGACCAAAAATAACGAGAAACATAAAGACGGGAAAAAGCAACTATAGCTAGCTCAATAACAAAAATAATTAATAATGTTCTAAATATCTCTTTTAACTCAAACCAAAATGGCTTGCGGTAGGTGTAATGACGCAAACGAATCCAAAACCAAATAACACAGCATCCTCCCATAAGGCTATGAATAAAAATAAAAGATGAAAGCTGCTCTATGGGAAAATATTGACCATTCGCCCTACTAAATTTAAGTAAAACAAAGGATGCTAAAAAAATAGAAATCCAAAAAGAAACAAAATCTACAGAAATTTGAAAAAACTTAATAAAATTGGCTCTATTCATGTTACTTTATCCCAATATCCTTTATGCATACTAAAAACCCTACACCACTTATAAGGTAATCTATAGTAATAATAACCTAATTTAAAACCGAGCCACTTAACACATGTAGATAATATAGCTTTAGGAATTAAATGCGGTGACTTTATGGATAAAAACTTTAATTCTGATAGTACAAACCTTTTTCCCTCAGAAGCAGCACTACCAAATTTTTGTTGAATCCATTTCTGTTCTTGCTGAAATACACCTGTATCAAAATAGCGTTGGAATTCTTGTTTTAGTGTGTAGTTATGACTGTGAAATACTGTTGCCTCAGCGCAGTAGGCAACTTTATATCCAGATAAAATCATTTTTGCTGCTAAATACATATCTTCAGCTAGAATTGTGTTATCCGGAAATCCTCCTAATTTATCAAATACAGATAAGCGGTATGCAGCAAAAGAATTAGACATAAATGCTGTCTTGATACCTAACGCTGAAATATCAGCCATAGTTCTCACTCTGGACTCAGACGGATAATTAAAATAACGAGCATGAACTGCTAGCGGTGTTGCCTCATGATGCGGCAACTGTCGCCCACAAACAGCTGCTACTTCAGGATCAACAAAGGGGGCAAGTAAATTCGCTAATGAATCTGGTGAAGCCAAAATTGCATCTTGAGTCATAAATACCACTACATCCGCAAAACTTTTGGCAAATTCAACCGCTTGATTACGAGTTCCGCCATGATTAAACTCTGATTTCGGGATAGAATGTACTAAGAACCCCGACTCATCTGCGTGTTCTGCCGTATTATCGGAAGAAGAAGAATCAATTACAATTACTTTATCAGCTTTCAAGAGTTGAGATTGATAGGCAGCGATCCAATCTTGCCATTTATTACCCGCGTTATAAGTTGGTACACATAATGCAAATTGAAGAGCGGTCATTTTTCGTCCTTATTTTACCAAAAGGGATAATAGCCACTGCTTTAATTTTGGCACACTTTGGTACTCTCTTTTTGAAGAGGGAGGTAAACAGTGTGGTTTGCCATATTGTGTAGCAAATTGTTCAAACATTTTAACTTGCCGGATTGCCTGACGAATATTTTTCCAGTAAGACTTAAATCGAATAAAATAATAAAATAGACGCAATTTATGGTTAAACACCCCCACTTGATTTTGGCAATGTTGACGATAATCTAGCAAAGGCTTATCTATAAATTGTGTTTCACCATAATAGCGCGCTAACAGTGCCAACCACCAATCGTGCATATAAAGTTCAGAAAGTTGAATATAAGATAAAGAATCTAGTGCTAGATTACGTAAGGCTCGATTGATCATACAAGCTGCGCCTTGCACACAGTTTTTATACAAAATCGAATCATCACTTAAGCATTTCGCACTTAAAGCCTGATAAGTAAAAAAACTTGGCGAAATTTCATTATTTTGTTCATCAATCAAACACGCATCACTAAAGATGAGCGTTGGAATAGCATTATCTTTATGCTTGGCAATTTTAGCAAATTCAGCCACTTTATTTATATGCCAAATGTCATCTTGATCTGCTAAAAAGGTAAAATCTGCTTCACTATATTTTAGTGCAAATAAAAAATTAGCAATCACTCCTTTTCTCGGACCTTGAATAATGTCATAAGCAGTAAAATTAGCATTAGCAAAGGTATTTCTGACAACAGAAAGCGTCTCGTCACAAGATCCATCATCAGACACAATAATTTTTTGCGGCAAAATGGTTTGCGATAAAATACTTTCTAATTGTGAGGATATAAAAGATGCACCGTTGAAGGTGCATACAATTACATCATATTTAAATGCTTTATCCATATAATTCTTTATTTCGATAAAAGAGTAAATTGTTTAGTTTTTCTGTTATGTAATTAACCAATGGATAGACTAAGTAACCATAAAAAAAACTTAATGTTATTACAGTAATTAATACAGAAAATTTCACAAAATTATTTGAGTGAGTAACATCAAATGCACTATAAAAAAGTAATAAAATTTGATGATGAACTAAAAATGCTAGAAAGCTGTAACGAGATAACTGGCTAAATAGTTCCCTCATATATTTAGGAATAAAAATTATATCAAATACGCTAGATATAATAACAAAGAAAGAAATTCCACCCATAATAAGCACAAAATGATATGGTATTTTATCTAGTAAAATTGATGTATTTACTAGGATAGCTAGAGCAACAACTGTCAAGATTCCTCTTAGTAACTTGTCTTTTCTAATATTTTGAGCAAAACAAATACCAAAAAAGAACTCTGGTAATCGCATCAGAGGGTTTATTGGTTCCCACATTTCAAATATAGCCCCATATTTTATGTGCAAAGAAACAACTAATCCTATTAAAATGAGAAATGATAACAAAGGCTTTTTTAAACCATATAGAAATAAGAATGGAAAAAATATATATGTTATTAACATATATCCAGTATACCATTCACCAACCAAGTAAAAAGTAGGAAACTTATAAAGGAATAGTCCATCTAAACCGATTATTGTTAACAAGAACCTAATACCTGGAACACCTTCACCTATTGGCTTACTCAATAATATAAATAATAACGCAACAGCAGCATAACTAAGCCAATACGAAGGATAAATAGCTAGAAATCGCTTTCTTATATAAGAGGTTAGAGAAAAATTTTCTTTAGCTGACAGCCCCAAACCAAAACCAGAAGATATAATAAAGAGAGATACTGCGATATCTCCAACATTCATTCCTAAAAATTTTAGTCCAAAAAATAACGGAGCATTATTATCTGCATAAAAAGAATGCATATCCAAATGAAATAACATTACGGCAATGCAAGAAATAACTTTAATAAAATCAATATAGAAAAATTTTTCCTTCATAAATTTCTACCTATTTTTTCCCCCACACAGCCATGGAATCATAAGGTCGAGCAGGGAAAACATTATATTTAGGCTTAATTTTCAGGTTATGTACTGCAATAAATTCTTCTACTGCTGTTCGCAAACTCTTTGGTTTACCTGAGCAACAGTTAAATATACCAGACTGTTTGCTTGAAATTCTTTCTTCGATTTGTTCTGACAGTTCTCTAATATCAACAAAGTCATAAAGCATTTCACCACTATTCAATGGAAAAAACTCTTGTCCTTCATCTTCAGCCTTTAAGATCTTCGTAAAAATAGAATTACTAAAACGATCATCTCCTGTAATATAGTAAAAGCGTAACCACTGTAAATTTAATTCAGGCGTTACACTAGCAAAATCAAACATTGCTTGGCGTAAGAAGTTTTTTGCAATTCCATAAGGATTTCTAGGATTACAAGGTGTATTTTCATCAATAGGTCCAACAAAGTATCCAACCTCATGCATTGTTCCTGCAACAGAGATATTTTTTATACCTAATTCTGCCATAGATGTGAGAAATTCATAATGTTTCATCACGTTAGCTAAATGAGAAGGATCTCGATGATTAAACCCTGCTTGCCAAGCCAAATGCAATAAACATTCTGCATCTTTCACTAAGTCACATTTTTTATCTTGAGATAAAGCGAAGATATTCCCATAAAATAAGCTTGCTCCATCTAAAAAATGATGGGGTGTTTCTCCATCAAAAAGCATTGCTGTGACTTGATGTCCTTTATCTAATAAACCTCTTACGACATTTCTACCGATATAACCATTGGCTCCCGTTACAATAATATTCATTGAATTAATGTCCTCTTAATTTATGATAATAGTGTCTTAATTTTCTATATGGCATACGTGTTACTTTGGATAATTTAGGATAATTACCTAATACATGATTTTTTAATAGGCGAACCACATTAATTATAAAATAACGGCTAATATTTGGATTTCCAGATGAAATATTATTTCCCACCATATATTTAGCATTATGAGCCAGACTAATTTGATATGGAATGTCTCCATTAGAAAGATTACTTACTAATCTCTGCATTTTATATTCTAACTTAGTGTAATTAAGCTCCATCATTTCTGACGACATAATGTTACATGCTAAGTAACCAGCATCATGTGCGGTATAAGCTAATAAACGTTCTAGAACATGAGCCAACGATCCATCACAATGCATTGGTTCTTTATTAAACTCTTCAAACTTCCAGTTATATTCAAAAAGTTTACGCAATGCCTTTGGTCTGAACCAAAACATAGTACCGTATGCAGCAAATGGAGAAATGTCATCAAATGGAATTTTAACACCAATCTCTTCTGCTATTTTTATAGCTAATTCCCTATTAGTAAACCAAGCATGGCCTAAAGTAGGGTGACCTATATGCACCATTGAAGGCATTGCAAATCCTATAGATTTATTTTTATCTAAGTAATTTAATACCTTAGATGTATAAGCTTTATCTTTTAAAAGATTTAGATACATCATCTCTTTAAAGTGTTGAGACATATTATGGGAATTTTGTGGTGATTTTTTAGAATGTAATCGACAAATCCAATCATATTTATTTGATAAAACTTCTTCTTTACATGTGATAAAAAGAGATGACATATCTCTACCACGATTTTGCTCTACTACTTTTACATTAATTGATTTTGCACCACTAGATCGCAATATTGAATTAGATTCAATCTTGCATTTATTTTCTGTACTAGAAGTAGTAATAAGTAAATCATAAGAACAAGGTATATTTTTAGTATAACCAACGATTTCATCGAGCATATCTGGATAATAAATATGCGCAATAACTAAAATTTTAATATCTGATCTTACTTCTTCTTCACACTGTGAATCAAAAACTTTCAATAAAGTTAGGTTAGTCGAAATATCCTTAGGTTTAGTTGTTCTAAGTATATTTTTAAATATAAGAGTCGTATCATAATCAGAGTTATTTTCAATATACTCTATACTTCTACGTAAAAATAAGCATTCTACGTCATGATAAAGTGGGTCATGAAAAAAAGGCCTTCTTTTTAGTATAGGACAGCGGTGTTTTAACGTATCTTCTATTGATAAAAAAGTTGGGTAATTTACAGAGAAATTATCTGAATCAATATAAACAGAATAATTATATCCTTTTGTTAAAAAATGATTAGTAAACCTAGATTCATGCATTAATACTGAATCAGTATATGAACGAATCATAGGCATATTCTTCCAATAATCTTGGAATTCATGAGAGACTAATAAAGTCTTTCTAATTGCAATAAAATGTGATTGAATATGCTTAGGCAAAATACCTGTTCCCGTATAAGGATTTGGTTTTATTTCTGCATGATCCGAAATTCCCCAGAAATCAACATCTTGCTTTTCTGACCACTCAAATAATTCTGAGAATGGGAAGATAGGCGCAAAGAAAGTATAATTTAATAAAATAACTTCATCATATTCAGCTAGTTTATCGAAGCCAATTTTCTCAATTGCCTCTTTATATCCCCAGACATCAAATCCTACATTTTCTCGGCACATAATATAATCTGTGCAATGTTGAATCTTTTTACGCGAATCAACAGTTAATCCTGAATTTGAAACAAACCAGATATCCTGAACAAATTCTTTTAATTTTTCAAGTTTATATGGGATATAATCATCTACTATTCCATCGTGATCATAAAATAAATAAATTGCTAATCTTTTCATTTTTTTCCTTAGATTTAGTTATTAACCATAGAAGATATATATTCTTGAGAAACAGAAGAAGTATCCCCTATAGCTCTTACTTCACCATTATCAATCCAAATAGCTTTAGAGCATAACTCTTTAACTTGCTCAATTGAATGAGAAACAAATAATAATGTTGTACCATTACTCAACAAGTTCTCCATTCTCTCTTTACATTTTTGTTGAAAGGCAAAATCACCTACAGCTAATACTTCATCAACAATCAAAATGTCAGGTTTCTGCACTGTTGCAATAGCAAATCCTAATCTAGCAGACATACCTGAAGAAAAATTCTTAATAGGAACATCAACAAAATCATTTAATTCTGCAAAGTCAACAATCTCTTGGAAATGAGATTCAATAAATCTTTTACTATAGCCTAATAAAGCCCCATTAAGAAAAATATTTTCTTTTGCTGTCAATTCCGGATCAAAGCCAGCTCCTAATTCAATTAATGGTGAAATAGATCCATTGACTGTTACATTTCCTTGGTAAGGACTGATAATTCCTGAAATTAATTTAAGTAAAGTAGATTTTCCTGAACCATTCTTCCCAATCAACCCCCAAGACTCCCCTCGTTTTACAGTAAAATTAATATTTTTAAGTGCCAAGAACTCTTGAAACATTAGCTCTCTTTTTAACATCTTAATAATATATTCTTTTAAACCACTAATACTTTCAGCTGATTTATTAAATCTTACTGTAGCATTTTTTACTTCGATCACTATATCATTCATAATTATTTAGATATAAAGTATAAATTCATTTTCTTTACGATTAAAAAACCAAATACCGACTAATAATAGAATTATCGATATAATAAAACCTTGAGATAAAGACTCTATTGACAAACTCTGACTATTTAGAATTACATCTCTAAATTGCTCAACATAATTCACCATAGGATTAAGGTTATCATACCACCAACGATATTCTTGAGAAATAATAGACACAGGATAAATTATAGGGGTTAAATACATCCAAATAGAAGTAAAAACACCCCATAAATATTGAATATCTCTAAAAAATACAGTTGAAGCCGATAAAATGAATCCTAATCCTAAACTAAAAATATAAAGCTCTAAGAAAATTATGGGAACCCATAGAACATTCAATGTAATTTCTACTTGGGTAAAAATCATTACAAGAATTAGGGCTATCATTGCAAACAGCATATTAACTAATGAACTTGTTATTTTAGATAAAACAAAAATATACTTCGGTACATATGTCTTTTTAATTAAAGAAGCATTATGAACAATAGCTGTTACAGAACTAGAGGTAGCTTCTGAAACAAAACCAAAAATTAATTGCCCTGTAAGCAGATAGGCTGAAAAATTAGGAATATCGAATTTAAATAAGTTTGAAAAAACCACTGTTAATACAATCATCATCAGCAAAGGATTTAAAATACTCCAAATATAGCCTAAATAACTTCTTCTATATTTTAGTTTTATATCCTTAAGGACTAACTGCTTCAATAATTCGATATATTTAATTTGATTTACAAATGGTTTCATAAGCAATATCATCTTATTTAAACTTCATCGCATCCTTTAAAATTTTCCCAGCTAAATCTTTTGCTGACAAACTCGGTTCGCCCTCTAAAGGCCATTCAATACCGACAGTCTCATCATTCCAAATTAAAGAATGCTCTGCTTTAGGATTATAGTAATCAGTACATTTATAAGTAAATTCAGCTTCATCAGTTAAAACGTAAAAGCCATGTGCAAACCCTTCAGGCACCCAAAGCTGACGTTTATTTTCAGCAGATAAAATTTCACCTACCCATTGTCCAAATGTAGGAGAGTTTTCTCGCATATCGACTGCAACATCAAACACGGCACCAAACACTACCCGTACTAACTTACCCTGTGTATTTTCAGTTTGATAATGTAATCCACGTAACACTCCTTTTACCGATTTTGAATGATTTTCTTGTACAAAAGTGCGATCTGCTATGTTTTGTTTAAACCATTCATCACGAAAGGTTTCCATAAAGAAACCACGTTCATCACCGAACACTTGAGGTTCTAATAATTTTACATCTGGGATTTTAGTATTAATAACTTTCATTATGAATCCTTATATTTTCAACGTATTTTCTTCTTATTCTGCATAAGCCTTAATATTTTTCAACGCGTTTCGCCAATCACTTGGTTTAATTCCGAACGCTTGCTGAATTTTAGTTAAATCTAAGCAAGTATTGGCTGGCCGTTTAGCCAGGCTTGGATAATCCGCAGTGGTAATCTCGTTTACAAAAGGAACTTTCTCTAATACATTTTGTGAAACAGCCTCAGCCAAAATAACTTTAGCAAAATCACACCAACTAACATAGGGCTCTCCACTAAAATGATAAATGCCATATTCGATACTTTCGCCTCTAATAATTTTTTCGGCAATCTGAACTAACGCGTTAGCAATATCTCCAGCATAAGTTGGCCCACCAATTTGGTCCGCAACAACGTTTAATGTATCGTGTTTTCTTGCTAAGCGAAGCATAGTTTTCACAAAATTATTGCCATGTTCGCCAAAAACCCAAGAAGTACGCAAAATGATTACTCTTGAAAAAAGGGAAAGAAGCACCTTATCTCCCTCAGCCTTACTTTTGCCATAAGCACTTAAGGGGCAAGTAATATCGCTTTCTGTATATTTACCTTTTTTATATCCATCAAATACATAATCAGTAGATATATGTAAGATACTTGCATTAACTCTATTTGCAGCTTCAGCTAAATATTTTAGACCTTTTACATTAACGTCATGAACCAGTGACTCTTCAGTTTCAGCTCTATCCACATGAGTATAAGCTGCCCCATTAATAATAATATTCGGCTTAAACGAATCAACCAAAGACAGTACAGCATTTTTATTCGTGATATCAAGCTCGCTATGTTTTAAAGCTAATATATCATGACCTTTTTCAATCCTTAATCTTTGTGTCAAAGCGAAACCTATTTGTCCATTTGCCCCTGTGATTAGGAATTTTGCCACACTATTTTTCTTCCTTAATTATTCTAAGCAAGTATTGACCATACTCATTTTTCGTCATTGGTTTCGCTAGTTTTTCAACTTGTTCTGAAGTGAGCCAACCATTACGCCATGCTATTTCTTCTAAACATGCTACTTGTAAACCTTGCACCTTTTCAATGGTACGAACAAATGAAGCCGCTTCATGTAAACTTTCGTGTGTACCAGTATCTAACCAAGCAAAACCTCGTCCAAGCAATTGCACATTGAGTGAGTCATCGTTTAAATACATTTCGTTAAGAGTAGTAATCTCTAATTCTCCACGAGCAGAGGGCTTGACTTGTTTTGCAAATTCCACCACACGGTTATCATAAAAATATAAACCTGTTACAGCATAGTTTGATTTTGGTTGAACTGGTTTTTCTTCAATCGAAACCGCTTTGAAGTTTTCATCAAATTCCACTACACCAAAGCGCTCAGGATCTTTCACTAAATATCCAAACACTGTTGCACCGCGGGGCTGTTTAACTGCCTCTTGCAACATTTGACTAAAGTGTTGACCGTAGAAAATGTTGTCGCCCAATACTAAGCAACAGCTATCACCATTGATAAACTCTTCACCAATAAGAAATGCTTGAGCTAAACCATCTGGACTTGGTTGAATTGCGTACTGTAAATTCACACCAAAGTCTGAACCATCACCTAATAAGCGCTTGAAACTTTCATTATCTTCAGGGGTAGTAATAATAAGAACATCACGAATACCCGCTAACATTAATACTGAAAGTGGATAGTAAATCATCGGTTTATCATAAACAGGCAAAAGCTGCTTAGACACACCTCGAGTAATGGGATAGAGGCGAGTACCAGAACCGCCTGCAAGAATAATACCTTTCATAAGGATACCTTTAAAAGAGCGGATAGATTTTCTTAAATTTTTGCAAATTATTAGAAAAACTTCACCGCTTGTTAATAATTAGTTACCTAAACGCTCACGGTTATACGAGCCATCTAATACACGGCTCCACCATTTTTTGTTATTTAAATACCATTCTACCGTTTTGCGGATACCTGATTCAAAAGTTTCTTGTGGCTTCCAACCTAATTCTCGGCCAATTTTGGCTGCATCAATCGCATAGCGTACGTCGTGACCAGGGCGATCTTTTACATAGGTAATAAGATCTTCATATTTTGCTACACCTTTTGGTTTGTTTGGCACTAGTTCTTCTAATAAACGACAAATAGTACGTACTACATCAATGTTTGCTTTCTCGTTATGCCCACCAATGTTGTATGTTTCTCCTACTTCTCCTTCAGTTACTACTTTATATAATGCACGAGCATGATCTTCTACAAATAACCAGTCTCGAATTTGTTGACCATTCCCATAAACTGGTAATGGCTTTCCATCTAGTGCATTTAAAATCATTAGTGGAATAAGTTTTTCGGGAAAGTGGAATGGACCATAGTTATTTGAGCAGTTAGTCACAATCGTTGGTAAACCATAAGTACGTAACCATGCACGCACTAAGTGATCACTTGAAGCTTTAGATGCTGAATAAGGACTGCTAGGTGCATAAGGTGTAGTTTCAGTAAACAAGTCATCTGTTCCTTCTAAATCACCATATACCTCATCTGTTGAAATGTGGTGAAAACGGAACGCTGCTTTTTTTTCATCATTTAAAGAATTCCAATAAGCACGGGCTGCTTCTAATAGCGTGTAAGTACCTACTATATTTGTTTCGATAAAAGCTGCTGGTCCATCAATAGAACGGTCAACATGACTTTCTGCTGCTAAATGCATTACGGCATCAGGTTGATGATGTTCAAATACACGTGCCAATGCTTTTGCATCACAAATATCCACTTGTTCAAATGCATAGCGTGGATTATTTTCTACGGATTCTAAAGATTCTAAATTACCTGCATAAGTTAATTTATCAACATTTACCACGTTATCTTGCGTGTTTTCAATAATGTGGCGAACAACTGCAGAGCCAATAAAACCAGCACCACCAGTAACCAAAATTGTTTTGCTCATTTTCATCCTCTTGGTTATTTAACAAATAAAACATTACCCTGTATTCTATTTGAAATAATACTATTTCACAATTAAAGAATACAATACTTATGAAAAAAGTGCGGTCATTTTTGACCGCACTTTCCCTGTTAAACACTAGAATTCCGCTGTTTGTTACTAAGCATAATACATCTCAAACTCAACAGGATGTGGTGTCATATTTAAACGTTCCACGTCTTTACGTTTAACACTAATAAATGCTTCGATAAAGTCTTTAGCAAATACGCCACCTTGCGTTAAGAATTCATAGTCTTTTTCTAATGAATTCAATGCTTCTTCTAGTGAGCTTGCTACCGCTGGAATATCTTTTAATTCTTCTGGTGGAAGATCGTAAAGATTTTTATCCATTGCATCGCCTGGGTGGATTTTGTTTACTACGCCATCAAGGCCAGCCATCAATAATGCAGCGAATGCCAGGTATGGGTTTGCCAATGGATCTGGGAAACGCGCTTCAATACGGATCGCTTTCGGGTTAGTTACTGCCGGGATACGGATTGAAGCAGAACGGTTGCTTGCAGAGTAAGCCAACAATACTGGCGCTTCAAAACCTGGCACTAAACGTTTGTATGAGTTAGTACTTGGGTTAGTGAATGCATTTAATGCTTTAGCGTGCTTAATGATACCACCAATGTAATAAAGTGCGGTTTCAGAAAGACCTGCATATTTATCACCTTGGAAAATATTTTTACCGTCTTTGCTTAATGACATATTACAGTGCATACCCGAACCATTATCACCTGTGATTGGTTTTGGCATAAAGCAAGCGGTTTTACCATGTTCTAATGCAACGTTTTGCACCACATATTTATAGATTTGAGTTTCATCCGCTTTCAAGGTTAAGCTATTGAATTTCGTTGCAATTTCATTTTGACCTGCAGTCGCCACTTCATGGTGGTGAGCTTCTACGACTAAGCCCATTTCTTCTAAAATCAAACACATTTCAGAACGAATATCGTGTGCTGTATCAATTGGAGCAACCGCACAGTAACCGCCTTTTTTCAATGGACGATAGGCGTTGTTACCACCTTCGTATTTTTTGTTGGTGTTCCAAGCCGCTTCAATGTCATCAACGACAAAAGAAGCACGGTTCATTGATACATCAAAACGTACATCATCAAATAAGAAGAACTCTGGTTCAGGACCAAAGAATGCTTGATCCGCAATACCGATTGAACGCATATAGTTTTCGGCACGAATGGCAATTGAACGCGGGTCACGATCATAGCTTTGCATGGTTGTTGGTTCATAAATACTACAACGAATAGAGAGGGTTGGGATCTGCGCAAATGGATCGACTACCGCAGTCTCAGCGATTGGCATTAAAAGCATATCGGCTTTGTTAATGGTTTTCCAACCTTCAACAGAAGAGCCATCGAACATTTTGCCATCTTCAAACATATCTTCATCGACAAGGCTAACCGGAATAGAAACACCGTGTTCTTTACCTTTGATGTCGGTGAAACGAAGTAGCACGAACTTAATATCGTTCTCTTCGATCAGTTTGAATACGTTGGCAATTGCATTTGCATTTGGCATAAGGAGTCCTCTATTTTGCTATGTGTATAATCTTTATAAAAATTAAAAGAGCATTATAACGCAATCGCTTGCTTTTTTCATAAGATTTATTTTATGTCCTGGCATAGCAGAGCAGCGAAATATCGTGTATAATTTTTGCCCTTTCGAGATTCTCGTAGAGTGAGTTTACTCACTAATTCAAACTACTTGGACTATTCGGTGGCATTAAAATTCCACCCTACAAAACTTAAACTTTAAGAACGTAATAAATGAAAAACGACATTGATATTAACAAATTGCGCAATATCGCAATTATCGCCCACGTTGACCATGGTAAAACCACCCTCGTTGACAAACTTCTTCAACAATCCGGTACATTTGAATCAACGCGTGGTGATGTTGATGAACGCGTAATGGACTCAAACGATCTAGAAAAAGAACGTGGTATTACCATTCTTGCAAAAAATACCGCAATTAACTGGAATGGTTATCGCATTAACATCGTAGATACCCCAGGACACGCCGACTTCGGTGGTGAAGTAGAACGTGTACTTTCTATGGTGGACTCTGTACTTTTAGTGGTAGATGCCTTTGACGGCCCAATGCCACAAACGCGTTTCGTGACACAAAAAGCCTTTGCTCATGGTTTAAAACCAATCGTAGTTATCAACAAAGTTGACCGTCCAGGCGCACGTCCTGATTGGGTGGTGGATCAAGTTTTCGATTTATTCGTTAACCTTGGTGCAACCGATGAGCAATTAGACTTCCCTATTATCTATGCTTCAGCATTAAATGGTGTAGCTGGTCTTGAACACGAAGATTTAGCGGAAGACATGACCCCATTATTTGAAGCGATTGTTCAACACGTTGAACCGCCAAAAGTGGAACTTGATGCCCCATTCCAAATGCAAATTTCCCAATTAGACTATAACAGCTATGTGGGTGTTATCGGTATTGGTCGTATCAAACGTGGTGCAATCAAACCAAACCAACCTGTAACGATTATTGATGGTGAAGGTAAAACTCGCCAAGGCCGTGTGGGTCAAGTATTAGGTCACCTTGGTTTACAACGTTATGAAGAAGATATCGCTTATGCGGGCGACATCATTGCGATTACCGGTTTAGGTGAATTAAATATTTCTGACACCCTTTGTGATATCAATGCGGTTGAAGCCTTACCTTCATTAACCGTTGATGAACCAACTGTAACCATGTTCTTCTGTGTAAATACTTCACCGTTTGCGGGTCAAGAAGGTAAATATGTGACTTCTCGTCAAATTCTTGAACGTTTAAACAAAGAGTTAGTTCACAACGTGGCATTACGCGTAGAAGAAACACCAAACCCAGATGAATTCCGTGTTTCTGGCCGTGGAGAATTACACCTTTCTGTATTAATTGAAAATATGCGTCGTGAAGGTTATGAGCTTGCGGTTTCTCGTCCTAAAGTAATCTACCGTGAAATCAACGGCAAAAAACAAGAGCCTTACGAGCAAGTTACCATCGACGTAGAAGAACAACACCAAGGTTCTGTCATGGAAGCATTAGGTATCCGTAAAGGTGAAGTTCGCGATATGATGCCAGATGGAAAAGGTCGTGTACGTTTAGAATATATCATCCCTAGCCGTGGCTTGATCGGTTTCCGTGGTGAATTCATGACTATGACATCTGGTACTGGTTTACTTTACTCTAGTTTCGATCACTACGATGACATCAAACCAGGTGAAATCGGCCAACGTAAAAACGGTGTATTAATTTCTAACGCAACCGGTAAAGCACTTGCTTATGCACTATTTGGTTTACAAGAGCGTGGTAAATTAATGATCGAAGCCAACGTAGAAGTTTACGAAGGTCAAATCATCGGTATTCACAGCCGTACAAACGACTTAACCGTAAACTGTTTACAAGGTAAAAAACTCACCAATATGCGTGCATCAGGTAAAGATGATGCAATCGTCTTAACCACGCCGGTGAAATTTACACTTGAACAAGCTATCGAGTTTATCGATGATGACGAGTTAGTCGAAGTCACACCTGAATCGATCCGTATCCGTAAAAAACTCTTAACGGAAAACGATCGTAAACGTGCAAACCGTACAACAACCAGTACGAGCACACACTAATTAAAAACGTGCGGAAATTTGACCGCACTTTTAAACAAACAAAAGGCGAACATCATGTTCGCCTTTTTATTTTATGATAAAACTAGCCTAATCTGACTTTCTCACCACCAAATTCATCGAGTAAATTTTCGGTCAGTTTAGATAAAATACCCGTCATTAATACAAAATCAGCATCAAAGCGTTGCGCATAATCTTCTTTTAAAATATCCGCATTTTTCTCACGCACCGCATCAGCAAATTTTAAACGTTTGAGCGTGCAATCTTCATTAAACACAAACGTCAGCGTATCTTCCCATTCCAATGCGAGCTTACTCACCACTTTTTTGCCATCTTGTAAAAGCGCGAGAATCTCTTCATTTTCCAAAGGCTGTTTTTTGCAGCGGATCACGCTGTCTTCTTGGCTTCCACGTAATTCAGCCTCTTCTAACGCCACCAACCAATGCGGAATTTTTTCCTGCACAATCCAATCCGTTAAAATAGTCGAAGGTTCATTAGCAAATGCCAACGGCACAACCGGTAAGGAACCAAGTGATTTACGTAACAATGCCAACGCATCTTCTGCACGTTTACTGGATGCCGCATCGACATGAACAAGATTGTTCTCCGTATCAATCCACACGGCAGTTTGCTGATTTTTACTGAACGCACGCGGCAATAAATTCATCACCACATCATCTTTTAACGTTTGTTTTTCCGTTTTCTTCAATTTACGGTTTTCTTTTTGCTCAAGGCTTTCAATGCGTTCATCTAATTCACGTTTCACCACATTCGCCGGCAACATTTTCTCTTCTTTTTTCGCAACTAACAAAATGTGTTTACCCACTGAAAAATACAATAACTCGCTGCCTTTCAAGGGACTCGCCCAACCAAATTTACTTTGATCTTGTGAGCCACAAGGATGAAATTCACAATCTGACAACTGGCGTTGTAATTCATTAAGATCCCAATCTAAGGGCTTAGTCAGCCTATATGACATTAAATTTTTAAACCACATCGTAACACTTCCTTCATAATAGGGTAAAATACGCGACATTGTAGCCCATAAACTCACGGGAAAAAATGATGCAACAGAAATTAATTGCCTTCATCGGTGGTGGCAATATGGCACAAGCGATTGTGTTAGGCCTATTAAAACAAGGTTATCCTGCCGATAAAATTATCGTTAATGATCCTAATGAAGAGAAACGTGCTTTTTTTGCTCAATACGGCGTCGCCGTTTCTACGGATAACGAGCAATCCATCACACAATCTCAAGTTGTGTTATTTGCGGTTAAGCCACAAGTCCTTGCTGATGTTTGCAAGCCATTAAGTGCGGTTGATTTTTCTGATAAATTAATCATTTCTATTGCGGCGGGTATTTCGACCGCCCGATTAGCCGAACTCATCCCAACAGCAAAATCCATTGTTCGCGTGATGCCAAACACGCCTGCATTAGTGGGTGAAGGCATGGCAGGCTTATTTGCCGATAAAAACACACCTGAAATTGACCGCGCTTTTGCGGAAGATTTACTTTCAGCTGTAGGGAAAACCACTTGGGTGACAAATGAAGATCAAATGCATGCAGTCACTGCTGCGTCTGGCAGTAGCCCAGCTTACTTCTTCCAATTTTTAGAAGCCATGCAACAAGGCCTAATGGAAATGGGATTAGATGAAAACCAATCTCGTGAGTTGGTACAACAAGCTATGTTAGGTTCAGCGAAGTTGGTGATTGAAAATCCTCAAACAGCCCTTTCGACTTTACGAGAAAATGTAACCTCAAAAGGCGGCACCACCGCAGCCGCATTAAATGTGTTCAATCAACATCAATTTAACAACATCATTAAACAAGCGATGCAAGCCTGTGTGGCACGCTCACAAGAAATGGAAAAATTATTCTAATGCAAGTTCGTCCTTTTACTTGGCTCGCCTTGAGCTTTTTTGGCTACTACTGTGCCTACGGTGTGTTTCTTCCACTTTTCCCGGCATGGTTGAAAACGCAATCTTATAGCGAAGAAAGCATCGGCTTATTGCTTGCCTGTGCCTACATTTTCCGTTTCAGCGGCGGTATTTTATTTTCCGGCTTAATCAAACGCGTTTCCCTCTTAGTAAATGGCTTACGTTATTTAGGCGTGGCCAGTGCCATTACAATGGCCTTAATTGGACTGATGTCGCACAATTTCTGGCTCTTGTCTATTGGACTTGCGTTGTATTCCATGGTGAATGCGGCCGGTATGCCGATTGGTGATAGCCTTGCCAGTACATGGCAACAACAAATTCATTTAGATTATGGCAAAGCGCGCTTAATTGGTTCCTTTGCGTTCGTTGTCGGTGTGATGGTATTCGGTTATTTTGTTGGGCTCGTGGGTGAGCAATATATTACTTGGATGATCACAGGCATACTCGTTTTCTATAGCATCGTTCAATTACTTCATCCTAATCCAATGCCGCAAGATGAACCTCAAAGTGCGGTTGAAAATTCTGTTGGATTTTTAGACTTACTGAAAAATAAAACCACCCTTCGTTTGTTTATTGCGATAGCACTCATTCAAGGATCGCATGCAGCTTATTACTCATATAGCACTATTTTTTGGACAAATCATGGCCACTCCGTTTCCGATGCGGGTTTATTTTGGGGAATCAGTGTATTAGCTGAAATCGTGGTCTTTTTCTTCTCCACTCGATTATTCAAAAACTGGAGCATTACGGCCCTTTTCTATCTCACCGGTATTGCGGCTATCGTGCGTTGGCTCGCTTTCGGTTATGCCGACACCTTTGCTGAAATCGTCCTATTGCAATGTTTTCACAGTCTTACTTATGTCGTCGGCCATTACGCGACCGTGCGTTATATCACCACTCAACCACAAACCCATATTGCGAAATTACAAGGCTTATACAATGCCTTGGCGGGATGTGCAGCCATTGCGATTTTCACTGCGCTTTCTGGCGTACTTTATCCAATTTCGCCAGTTTATGCCTTTAGTTTAATGGCCGCCTTTGCTTTCATCGGATTATTTATCACTCCACGTGGCGTGAAAGCCTTTTTGGTACATAGAGTATAAACATGAATAACCTTACGCTAGTCGATTTATTCTTGAATGAATATTGGATCGAAAAAGGATTGTCTGAAAACACCGTGCAGTCCTATCGTATCGATTTGACCGCACTTTGTGATTGGCTGGATAAACAAAATTTATCTCTCGAAACTCTCGAACCTTTAGATCTGCAACAATTTTTAGGCAGCCGTTTAGAGCAAGGTTACAAAGCCACGAGTACTGCTCGAATGTTGAGTGCAATGCGAAAATTATTCCAATATTTATATCGTGAAAAGTATCGTACGGATGACCCGAGTGCTGTACTGAGCTCACCTAAATTGCCAAGCCGCTTGCCTAAATATTTAACCGAGCAACAAGTCACGGATTTATTAAATACGCCTGATGTCGAAATTCCGATCGAGTTACGCGACAAAGCTATGTTGGAATTACTTTACGCCACTGGATTACGTGTCACGGAATTGGTCACGCTCACTATTGAGAATATGAATTTACAACAAGGTGTCGTGCGTGTGATTGGTAAAGGTAACAAAGAACGCATCGTACCAATGGGAGAAGAAGCCGCGTTTTGGGTGCGACAATTCGTACTTTACGGTCGCCCTATTTTGCTCAATGGACAAAGTTCTGATGTGGTCTTTCCGAGTCAACGGGCTCAGCAAATGACTCGCCAAACCTTTTGGCATCGTATAAAGCATTATGCTATCTTAGCTGGAATCGATACGGATGCCCTTTCACCGCACGTTCTTCGTCATGCCTTTGCGACACATTTAGTGAATCACGGTGCGGATCTCCGTGTTGTTCAAATGCTCCTCGGACACAGCGATCTCTCCACCACACAAATCTATACTCATGTCGCTAAAGAACGCTTGAAACACCTTCACGAAAGATTTCATCCGAGGGGATAAAATAAAAAAGTGCGGTCAAATTTATCGTTATTTTTGACCGCACTTTTGTATGAAAAACTTATTTCAATGACAATAATCTCGCCACATTTTGAGCCGTTGAAACCAAATTCTGCTCGCCCTGTTTGAGAATTGTCGGTAAATCACCCAGACTGCGAATTATCGGGAACACCGCATCAATGCCATGTTCATACACCACTTCATAATCCTCACGCAAACAACCTACAATCGCAATGACAGGCTTATTAAATTGTTTCGCCGTGCGCGCCACACCGATTGGAGTCTTACCTAAAATACTTTGCGCATCCATACGGCCTTCACCAGTAATCACTAAATCAGCCTCTTTAACTTGCTCAGAGAGTTTCAAATTATCTAACACGATCTGCACACCCGCTTTGAGTTGCACATTAGGTAAGAGCAATAAACCACCGCCCATGCCACCTGCCGCACCCGCACCTGATTGTTCTTTAATTTGTTTACCACAATCCCGCTCGGCAATTTCGGCGAAATGGGCTAATGCAGCATCGAGTACTTTTACCATCTCAGGCGTCGCACCTTTTTGTGGAGCAAAAATCGCAGAGGCACCTCGTTCACCACAAAGTGGATTATTCACATCACAAGCCACTTCGATTTGTACGTGTTGCAATCGAGGATCTAAATCAACCAGTTGAATTTCAGCAAGATTAGATAATGCTGCACCACCAAAGCCAATGGATTGCCCATTTTTATCCAATAAACGTAAGCCTAATGCTTGCAGCATACCCGCACCACCGTCATTTGTGGCACTCCCACCAATCCCTAAAATGATGTGTTGAACACCCCGGTCAAGGGCTTGCTTAATTAGCTCCCCCGTACCAAAACTGGTGGTTTGACAAGGATTGCGTTTATCCATCGGGACAAGATGCAATCCCGACGCGGCCGCCATTTCGATTATTGCCGTTTTACCATCACCCGATAAACCGAAAAAGCTTTTTACTTGGTTGCCTAACGGTGCAGTGACTTCTGCCTCAATTAAGCGCCCCTGAGTGGCATCAACCAAAGATTGTACGGTTCCCTCTCCCCCATCAGCCATTGGTAATTTCACATATTCAGCGTTTGGGAAAATACGTTTAAAACCAGTTTCAATCGCATTAGCCACTTCAAGTGCGGTTAAACTTTCTTTAAATGAATCAGGCGCAATGACAATTTTCATATTCTCTCCTTAAACTAAGTAAATACACCAAAAATTAAAGTGGACACAATGGTCATCATTAACCCCACTGCACTTTCATAAGGAATCAATTTTAAGCGTTCTTTCATGTCCATATTTACGCTACCACCAGTTGCATGGAAGAAAGAACCGTGTGGCATATTGTCGAATACAATCGCCCCAGCGTGGATCATGGCTGCCGCCGCAAGGCTGCTTACACCCAGTTCTAATAATGTTGAGCTAAATACATTGGATGCGACTGCTGTGCCTGCCGTCGTTGATGCCGTTGCTAGAGACATCAAGACACCAGAAATTGGCGCGAGAATATAGGGAGGCAAACCAGAATGTTTTAAGCCTTCAATTAACACATCTTTCATGCCCGAGTTACCAATAATACCCGCTAAAGCCCCCGTACCGAGCAACATAATCGCCACCGGTGCCATTTTGCCTAAGCCACTAATCGCATAGCTATTCGCGTGGCGAAGTTTTCCCATACATAACGCACCAATTAAACCACCTAGAGGTAATGCAATGAGAGGATCAACTTTAATGTCCGCCAATGGACGTAGCGCCAGTAATAAGATGGCCACTAATGGTGCAGCAAGTGCGGTCAAAAATGAGGGTAAATGTTGAGTATCAACGGCAACGCTCTCTTGTTCGGATACAAAAGAGCCTTTATTTTTTAAACGTTTCGCTAAGAAATAGGTTAAGGCTAGCCCAAAGATCCCAGGAATAATCCCCGCTACCATTACCGACGTTAAAGGCAGATGAAAGGTATCTGCGGCAGCAATCGCATTGGGATTCGGCGACATCAAGTTTCCTGCTTTACCCCCACCAATCATCGCCAATAAAACGGCTGATTTTGATAAATTGGTGCGACGAGCTAACGCCAGTGCAATCGGGGAAACCGTAATAACGGCCACATCAATAAACACACCGACTGCGGTTAAAATTAATGTGGCTAAGGCTAAAGCCAATAACGCTCTTGCTTCACCAAGTTTATGTGTAATAGTTTCGGCAATCGTGCTGGCCGCCCCTGATTCAATGAGCACACCTGCTAGTACGCCCGCCGCTAAAATTCGCATAACGGCTGTCGTAATACCCTGGGCTCCACCGATCATTAAGTTCACCGTTTCGGATAAATCAGCGCCTCCAACTAGTCCGCCTATCAAGGCCCCCGTCAACATACCATAGACTGGCGAGACTTTTTTCAAAATGAGAAAAATGGCCACAATAAGCGCGACTAATGCACCGAAAGACGAAACAGTTGTCATAAATACCTACTTATATCCAATACCGCTGAGGTATATAAATGTTTGTGTACATTATACAAAAACGGCTTATGTAAAACACATAAGCCGACATTTTTACTTAAAATTGACCGCACTTTAGAAAAATAAAATACTTCCCCAAACAACAGCAACGATACAAAGCGCAATAAATACCGCGGCTGAGCCTTGGTCTTTCGCTCTCCCTGAAAGCTCGTGGCGTTCTGTACCGATACGGTCCACCACCGCTTCCACTGCACTATTTAATAGCTCTACAGCCATCACAAGTAAAACCGATGAAATCATCAAGGTAATTTCAATTTTAGTCTCGCCGAGCCAAAATGCGAGCGGAATCAGAATGCATGCAAGAAAACATTCGTGGCGAAATGCAGTTTCATTTTTGAATGCACTCTTTAAACCTTGCAAGGAATATTTTGTGGAGTTAATTAAATGGGTTAATCCCGTGGTTTTATACATAAAAGTTCCTATGTTGTAATCTATAAACGTTTTGCTTCGATAACGTCGTCTAACTTTGCTAATCTGGCCAGTATTTTACTTAAACTTTCAACATTTTTCAGTTCAATTTCCATATCCATCGTTGCCACTTGTTTTTTGGTGTCCGCACGACTTGAAACACCTAGTACACTGACTTTTTCATTCGCCAGCACAGTCGTAATATCGCGTAATAAACCATTACGATCACTTGCCACAATACGAATATTAATATGGAAACCAGCCGCATAATCATCCCCCCAAAGGGCTTCCACCACGCGTTCAGGATGTGCAGCTTGTAATTCAATAAATTGCTCACAATCGCAGCGATGAATTGAGATGCCACGTCCCATAGTAATGTAGCCTGCGATTGCATCGCCTGGAATCGGTTGGCAACAACGTGCCATATGATGCAGTAAATTACCGACGCCTTCAACAATCACATAGCCTTTTTTCTGCTGCTGGTCTGCTTTTTGTTGTGCCTTCTGCTGCGCAGTATTCGCACTTTTGCTCGCCACATGACGGAGAATTTCTTGATCCGCCTCTTCAGCCGTCACTTTAATCAATCGGCTTTGTAAAAAATTCACCAACTGATTTAAACGAATATCCCCGCTACCAATACCCGCATATAAATCTTCAAGATTTTTTAAGTTATAACGAGGTAATGCAACCTGCTCTACTTGTTTTAAACTGATATTCAAACGCGCAAGCTCATTATCTAACAGCTCTTTACCCGCAGGAACGTTTTTATCACGATCTTGTTTTTTGAACCACGCTTGGATTTTCGCACGTGCTTTTGACGTATGCGTAAAACCTAAGTTTGGGTTTACCCAATCTCGGCTTGGGTTCGGATTTTTCTGCGTGATGATATCCACTTGCTCACCCATTTGCAGGTGATAAGTGAATGGCACGATACGTCCTCCGACTTTCGCCCCAATACAGCGGTGACCAATTTCACTGTGGATCGCATAAGCAAAATCAAGTGGTGTAGAACCCGCTGGTAAGTCTACTACCTCACCTTTTGGCGTAAACACATATACTCGGTCATCAAAGACTTGGCTACGCAATTCCGCCATCACTTCGCCAGAATCCGTAATATCATCTTGCCATGCAAGTAATTTACGCAACCAAGTGATTTTTTCTTCGTAAGCAGAAAGACTACCTGTCGTCCCTTCTTTGTATTTCCAGTGCGCTGCGACGCCAAGTTCAGCATCATCATGCATTTGTTGAGTACGAATTTGCACTTCAATCGGCTTACCACCTTTGCCCAATACCACAGTATGAATGGATTGATAGCCATTCGGTTTTGGATTGGCAACATAGTCATCAAATTCTTTTGGTAAATGTTTGAAATGAGTGTGTACGATACCAAGTGCGGTATAACAATCCTGCAATTTTTGCACAATAATTCTGACCGCTCTTACATCATATAACCCACTGAATTCCAAATGTTTCTTTTGCATTTTTCGCCAAATGCTATAGATATGTTTTGGACGACCGTAAACCTCAACCTGATCAATACTTTCTTTTAAATAACCGGTTAATTCTGTCACAAAATCAGTAATATACTGCTCACGATCTAAGCGGCGCTCATGTAATAATTTGGCAATATTTCGATATTGTTCTGGATGCAAATAACGGAAGCAGTAATCTTCAAGCTCCCATTTCAATTGACCGATCCCTAAACGGTTCGCCAATGGGGCATAAATATTGGAACATTCTTTGGCAGCCAATACTTTTTCTTCTTCACAAAAGTGGTTTTCCGCATTACGAAGAAAGGTAATACGTTCAGCAAGTTTGATGATCACACAACGGAAATCGTCCACCATTGCAAGGAGCATACGGCGCACGTTATCCACTTGAGAAGCATTAGCTGAATGGCTGGCATTGAGCTGACGGATATTATCCATCTCCTCCACACCTTTAAGCAGTTTGGTGATTTTAGGGCCAAAATGTTCTTGAATTTGGTCCCAATCGACAATTCGGTTTGCCACTAATGGGAATAACATGGCGGTGAGCAAGCTTTCGCTATCCATATTCATTTCATGCAGAATTTCCACCATTTCCACACCAGATTGCAATGTGAGAATGGCATTCTCCATTTGATCGGCATGTTCGGCTATTTTGGCTTGAGCATAATACCAGGCATCAATCAGAGACTTTTCTACAGGGGCAGCAAGTTTAAGGCTCGAACACCATTGTTCGATCACAAAATCATGTGGATTAGATAAGTGAGAACCACGAACTGCAACCATAATACCCCCTTGTTGATGAATATGGCTCGGTGACATCCTGTCAACCGAGTTGTCTTTTTAAGACAACAAAAAAGTCTGACTATTCTATCAGAATTTACACTTTATTTGATAAATAATGTCACCGACTCCAAATGACTGGTATGCGGGAACATATCAATCATGGCCGTTTTGATGATACGATAACCGAAAGAGCGGAGAATTTCAGCATCTCGTACTAAGGTTGCGGGATTGCAAGATACATAGAGAATACTTTCTGCGCCAAGCTCACATAACGCATTCAGTGCAAAAGCTGCACCGCTACGAGGCGGGTCGAGAAGAATTTTATTGCAATGTTGTTTTGTCCAAGGCTGTTCTGAAAAAGCTTGGTCTAAATCGGCTTGATAAAATTCAACATTATCGATGTGATTAAAGCGTGCATTCGCTTGGGCTTTTTGCACCATGTCAAAAACACCTTCAATTCCAACCGCACTTTTCACGTGTTTGGCTAAAGGCAACGTGAAATTGCCCATGCCACAGAACAAATCTAAAACGTGATCGTCCTGATTCAAATCAAGCCAATCTAAAGCAGTCTCAACCATTTGCTGATTTAGGTGCGTATTCACTTGAATAAAATCGCGGATATCAAAAGATAAACGAATATCATCTAATGCATAATAAGGCATTTCACCATGCACAAGTTGAATACTTTGATCATCTTGTAAAAACAAATTTACGGCATTTATACGAGCAAACTCGAGCAATAAAGTGCGGTCAGTTTCAGCTAAATTTCCTTTATAGCGTAACAACATGCCTACGCCATTCTCAGCAGAAACCAATTCGATATGCCCTAATTGTTTTGGGGCTAAATATTGAGCCCAAAGTACGGTCAATTTTGGGATAAGATCATTGATTGCTTGCTCTGCCACTAAGCATTGCTTAATGCTGACTAACTGATTGGAGTTTTTCTGACGAAATCCCATTTCAACGGTTTTGTTTTTCGCATTCCACAGTAAACTTAATCTTACTCGACGACGATAAGCCCATTGTTCGCCACACATCATGGGCATTAATTGAATGGGCTCTGCTTGCAGTTTACTTAAACGAGAAAAAAGGGCTTTCTCTTTCGCTTTACGTTGCATTTCTACAGGAATATGCTGGCCTTGGCAGCCACCACAACGCCCATAATAACGACATTGTGGCTCAACACGCTGATTACTCTCTTGTAGCCATTTTTGTGCAGTGGCTAATCCATATTGACGTTTTTCATCGGTCACTACTGCTTCCACTTTTTCCGTTGGCAAGGCATTTTCAATGAACCAGGTTTTACCTTGAATTTTGGCGACACCTAGCCCTTGATAATCTAAATCCTGAATTTCAGCGACGATTCTTTGTGTGGTTTTCTGTTTTTTTTGTGGAGCGTAAAGTAAAGCCATGATGGTGTTTTAATCTATTTGTATCAAAGAAAGGGATTATTTTAAATAAAGTACATTTTGCGTAAATAATTCTCGACTTTTCAGCGGCTTATCACCTAAATAAGGTTTAAGCGCGATGCGAGTAAAACGTTTTGCTGCTTGTAAGACCGCCTCATCAGTAAATTCTAAACGGTCAAAGGCGAGTAAATCTCGACCATAAAAGGTCAAGTTATCTTTCACCAACGAAGCAATGAACCCCTTTTCCGCACGATATTGGTAAGTCATCGATTCATCCACTGGCAAACCTGAGCCAGCACAATGCAGAAAATCAATGCCATAACCTAAGATTTTAAGTAAATGAAATTCAAATAAGCGTAATGTAGGCTCAACCTGCGGCTGAGTCGCTAAGCCTGTTAAGCATTGTAGATAATGCTGAAAAAGCTGTGAATTGGCCGTTTCGGGCTCGATCACTCGAGTAATCAGCTCATTTACATAAAACCCGCTGTATAGAGCCGTCTGTTGTAAAGGTAATGTAATCGCAGCTGGCTCAGCTTTGGTGAGTGTTTTTAACGAACCTTTCCCTGACCAACGTAGAAGTAATGGCGTGAAAGGCTGTAAGACAGATTTCCATGCCGAACGTTTTGCACGTGCACCTTTTGCAATAACCGTCAAACGTCCCGTTTCTTCAGTGAATAAATCCACCAAAAGGCTGGTTTCACTATAAGGACGACGATGTAATACAAAGCCGCGTTGGAGATCCATAAAAGAATTATTTGCCTGATTTTAATTCACTTGGTTGTTTAACACAGCGTTCTGCGAGCACTTCACCTACGCTAGTTTGTAATTGACTGAAGTCATCACGCTCCTGCCAATACCAACGAATATTCGCATAATTTCTCCCACGCTCAGAAATCACTCGTGTCAATTTTTCGGTTATATCATTAAAAGTAACGGTCACCTGACTAAGTGTTTTTTTACTTTTCTGTTTTTGCTTAGTATGAACCACACTCACTTCTTTATTGCCTTTACACAAATAAACCGTCGCTGAACCCTTTTGGGATTTTTTATCAACGGTTTGTACTTTCATTTTCTGTGGTGCGGGTTTGCTTAATTCAACATTTTGTGAACAAGCAGAAAGACAAAGTGCGGTCAAAATTACGCTTAATTTTTTTAACATGAATTCTATTTCCATCAAGGGTTGTTTATGATTGCTCACTTTGCAAAATGAGCAAGGATAAACAATCTTATCTAGAAAAATGGGCGATTACTCGCCCACTAAAAATTATTTTTTATACTGATATGAACCGTCGGCTTGACGAATGAACTTGCCGCCATTTGATAAGCGAAGCTCACTTACTCGACCTTGACTATTCACAGAAACCTGTACTTTATCACCAGGTTTGAAGCTGCTTAATGCATTACCTGCACCATTTGCTTTGGTCATCGCATTCACATCGGCAATATTCAATTTATTATCACGGAATACTTGCATCAGTGAAACACCTTGCGGCACAGTTAATATTTTTGTTGCACCGGTTGAAGCTGTTTGAGCTACTGGTTCTACAGCTTTCACAGTCTTGTTGGTTGCGGATTTCGCTTCCACAATTTGAACTTTAGTTTCTTTAGTCGCAACAGGTTTAGCTTCTTGAATTTTGCTTTGCTCTTTTTTCACGGTTTGAGTCGGCTGAGCTGTCGCTTTTTCAGTTGCTGGTTTAGGTTGTTTTTTCTCTTGAACCACTGGTGTCTGTTCACGACGAGGTTCTGCTTTATGCTCAACCGTTGCAGTATGTTTTTCTGCCGTTGGCTGCAGTGTTCTTAGCAATGGTTCTTTACTTGTTGCATCAAGAGTTGGTTTAACTGGCACAGGTTGAGTTGCTGGTTGTTGAGCAACAGTTTGTTGTGCAGGTTCTGCAGTTTGTGATTTAGCGGCATCTGCTTTATCACCTACATATTCCATTGCTGGAGGTGTATCTGATTTAGCATCATTTGCTGTTTGTTCTGTTGTTGCAGGAGCCGTAGTATTATTGTTATCTAATACTGTAGTTTCAACTGGTTGAGACTGATCCAATGATTGGAATTGAACAGGAATTTCATTACTGTTTTGTTGTTCAAAAGACTCCACCGTATCTGAGTTTGGTTTTAGGGTGAAGAAAATGATCAGTAATACCACTAAACCCAAAATCGCAATAAATAAACGACGATGCTTTTCTGGTAACATTTGTAGAACCTTCCATTTTTCAGGTGATTTCAAGCTTGCTGCAGCAGCAGTGGCGGCTGGTGCAACTGTTTCGGCTTGAGTTGTCACTTCTTCTACAATCTCTTCTGCAGGCGAATTTTCAAAAATAACTTTTTCTTCCGCTACGTTTTCTACTTGAACATTCTCAACGGGCTCTTGAGTTCCGAAAGCACTTGATGGTGCTGACTGTTCAGCATTTTCACCTTGGAATGCTTGAGAAGGTGAAAAAGGTTGGCTTGCTGCCGCGCCAAAAGTTGGTTCGCGACGGACATGGAATTGCGTATCTGGCTGTTCTTTTTTACCAAATAAACCTTTGGCTTTATCAAAAATTGAGCCACTTTGTTGAACCGGTTTTCTTGGGGTCACAGAGTCTGAATGATTAAATCCTAAATCTAATTCATTTTGAGATGAATTGTCGTTAGGTTGATTTTTATTATCCACGGGATTACCTCGATTTGCTAAACTAAAGATCGCACAAAAAGTGCGGTGAAAAATTGGATCGTATTTTATCGGATCTTAAGCTGTGTATAAAGTCTTATTTGGCTCTCCACCGATTTCTCGAGCTAATTTGGGTACTAAATAGCCAGAAGTGAGCGCCTGTAATTCTTTATAAATTTGTAACGCTTTCTCATCTGAAATATAGAAATGGCTTGCCCCCTGCACTTTATCCAACAAATGCAAGTAATAAGGCAGAATGCCTGCTTGAAACAGCTTATCGCTTAATACTTTTAATGTATGTGGGTTATCATTCACATCCTTTAGAAGGACTGATTGATTGAGTAACGTGACCTTAGCACCTGCCAGTTTTTGCATAGCCAAAGCGAGTTCTTCATCAATTTCATTTGGATGATTGATATGTGTCACAAACACTATTTGTAATGAGCTTTTTAGCAATAAATCACAAAATTCATCCGTAATACGTTCTGGAATCACGACCGGTAAACGAGAGTGAATACGCAAACGTTGTAAGTGCGGTATCTTTTCAAGGCGTTCTAATAGCCACGCCCATTCACTATCCTTCGCCATCATCGGGTCACCACCCGAAAAAATCACTTCTTCGATTTCAGGATGTGCGGCAATATAGTCTATTGCTTGTTGCCAACTGGTTTTATTGCCTGGGTTTTGATCATAAGGAAAATGACGACGGAAGCAATAACGACAATTGACTGCACAGCCTCCTTTTGCCATGAACAGCAAGCGATTTTGGTATTTATGCAGAATATTAGGCACGGCATTTTTTTGCTGCTCATCTAAAGGATCTTGGCTAAAACCCTCCGCTTCAATAAATTCTTGTTGAGCCGTCATCACTTGTAAAAAAAGCGGGTCTTTAGGATTCCCTTTTTCCATTTTTTCAACAAAAGGCAAAGGCACTCGCATAGCAAAAAGTTTACGAGCAGCGATGTCCTCGCCAAAATCTTCAACAGGCAAATTTAAGGTTTTTAATAAGATTTTCGGATCAGAAATCGCATTTTTTAGGGTTTCTAACCAATTTTGTTCTTCTCTAATCGCAATATTTCGGGTTAAAATACGCACTTTCAAACAATCTCTATTTTTTAGGATATTTTTAATATGGCTACATATACTACCAGTGATTTCAAACCAGGTCTAAAATTTATGCAAGACGGTGAGCCTTGTGTGATCGTTGAGAACGAATTCGTTAAACCAGGTAAAGGCCAAGCTTTTACTCGTACTCGTATTCGTAAATTAATTTCAGGCAAAGTATTAGATGTAAACTTCAAATCTGGTACTTCGGTTGAAGCTGCTGATGTTATGGATCTTAACCTCACTTATTCATACAAAGATGATGCATTCTGGTACTTCATGCACCCAGAAACATTCGAACAATACTCTGCTGATGCAAAAGCAGTCGGTGATGCAGAAAAATGGTTGTTGGACCAAGCAGATTGTATCGTGACTTTATGGAATGGTGCGCCAATCAGCGTTACTCCACCAAACTTCGTAGAATTAGAAATCATCGACACCGACCCAGGTCTTAAAGGTGATACTGCGGGTACAGGCGGTAAACCAGCAACATTAAGCACTGGCGCTGTGGTGAAAGTACCTCTTTTCGTTCAAATCGGTGAAGTGATTAAAGTCGATACTCGTTCAGGTGAATACGTTTCTCGTGTGAAATAATCTTTCATTATGAGATAAAAAGAGCGGTCAATATTTGATAAATATTGACCGTTTTTTATTACGTGCTCATTAATTTCAGAAAGATAAAAAATGCAGCTATTTCTAACCGCACTTTGATTGATTATTTCGCTTTTGAGCCTTCTAACTCTAAAGAAGGTTTTCTATCTGAGTTCACACAAATGATTTGTGCTGCGGCATAGAGCGTTGTATTCGGCTTTAAGCTGATTGTGTATTTCTCTTGTTTTTTCGGTGCTGCACGTAAACCTTCGCCCCAGAAATCATCATAAAAATCGGTACGAACTTGAGTTAAATGGTAGTTCTTACAGTTTAAGATTTTATATTGGCGAACAGAACGTGCATAACGTCTTTTCTCATTTGGATACACATATAAGCCTTTATCCAAATTCACTACCGCATCAAAATGTACTTGGTTTAAATCTTGGTTATCGACCCAAATAGAATCGGTATCAATGTAGTAATTTTTGTCTTTTACCAAGCGAGCATAACCCACTCTATCTTTCGAAGGTGGGCTTAGTTTCACCTCCTCTTGAGGAAGTGGCGGTTGAACAGCTGAACAGCCTGCTAAAAGGGCTACACCTAAAAACGTTAATGCTAATTTTTTCATTTTTCTCTCCTTAAAGCTTACTGAAGCTTGCTGTTTACCGTTTAACACTATCACTTAGTATTTTACGGTATGTCCGTATCCCTCTAAGATGTTTTTTATATGCTCAAGCGATTCTTTCGTCGGTGGCAAAACATCTTCGAGCTCATACTCAAAGCCAAGGGTTTTCCATTTATGAGCCCCTAATCGATGATAAGGGAGAAGCTCGACTTTTTCAATATTGGTCATACCTTCAATAAACTGTCCGAGCAGATGAACATCGTGATCGTTATCTGTATAGCCTGGAACCACCACATAACGAATCCAAGTACGTTGATTACGTTTTTGCAGATATTTCGCAAATTCCAGCGTCCGTTTATTTGGTACACCAATAAGGTTTTGGTGCACTTGATCGTTAAGTTCTTTTAAATCAAGCAAAACAAGATCGGTTACATCGAGCAGTTCATCAATAATGTGGTCATAATGACGTACAAAACCATTAGTATCTAAACAAGTATTAATCCCTTCTGCTTTACAAGCACGGAACCAATCACGAACAAACTCAGCTTGAAGAATCGCCTCACCACCTGATGCTGTTACACCACCACCGGTTGCATTCATAAAGTGACGATAACTCACCACTTCTTTCATAAGTTCTTCCACACTGATTTCGCGACCACCATCAAGATCCCAAGTATCACGGTTATGGCAATATTTGCAACGCATTAAACAGCCTTGCATAAATAAAATAAAACGAATACCGGGACCATCCACGGTTCCACAGGATTCAAAGGAGTGAATTCTTCCTAGAACAGACATAAATAAATTTCCAAAAAATAAATCTAGCTAAATTTTACCAAAAATATCATCTATAAAAAATGAGCCTGACTTAAAATCAGGCTCATAATTTTTATGTTCCCGCTAAAGTGCGGTTAAATTTTATCGTGTTTTAGAACGATTCTGTGAATGTACGAGTCACGACGTCTTGTTGTTGCTCTTTAGTTAAAGAGTTGAAACGTACTGCGTAACCAGATACACGGATGGTTAATTGCGGATATTTGTCCGGATTTTCCATCGCATCTAATAACATTTCACGGTTTAACACGTTCACGTTTAAGTGTTGGCCACCTTCTACTGTTGCTTCATGGTGGAAGTAACCATCCATTAAGCCAGCAAGGTTACGACGTTGTGCTTCTGCATCTTTACCTAACGCATTTGGTACGATTGAGAAGGTATAAGAAATACCATCTTTCGCGTAAGCAAATGGAAGTTTAGCAACAGAAGTTAATGACGCTACCGCACCTTTTTGGTCACGACCGTGCATTGGGTTAGCACCTGGTCCGAATGGCGCGCCAGCGCGACGACCATCTGGGGTGTTACCTGTTTTCTTACCATAAACGACGTTAGAAGTAATGGTTAATACAGATTGTGTAGGCACAGCGTTGCGGTAAGTTTTAAGTTTTTGAATTTTCTTCATGAAACGTTCAACTAAGTCACAAGCGATGTCATCAACACGGTTGTCGTTGTTACCATATTGTGGATATTCACCTTCGATTTCGAAGTCGATTGCTACGTTGCTTGCTACAACATTGCCATCTTTATCTTTGATGTCGCCACGAACTGGTTTAACTTTCGCATATTTAATTGCTGAAAGTGAGTCTGCCGCAACAGAAAGACCTGCGATACCACAAGCCATGGTACGGTATACATCACGATCATGTAACGCCATTAATGCTGCTTCGTATGAATATTTATCGTGCATGTAGTGGATGATGTTTAAGGCAGTCACATATTGTTTTGCCAACCAATCCATAAAACTGTCCATACGAGTCATGACTGTGTCAAAATCTAACACTTCATCAGTGATTGGTGCAGTTTTCGGACCCACTTGCATACCTAATTTTTCATCGATACCACCGTTGATTGCGTATAACAATGTTTTCGCTAAGTTTGCACGCGCACCGAAGAATTGCATTTGTTTACCAACAACCATTGGTGATACACAACATGCGATTGCGTAGTCATCATTGTTGAAGTCTGGACGCATTAAATCATCGTTTTCGTATTGAACAGATGAGGTATCAATCGATACTTTCGCACAGAAACGTTTGAAGTTTTCAGGTAATTGCTCAGACCAAAGGATAGTCAAGTTTGGTTCTGGAGAAGTACCCATGTTGTAAAGGGTGTGTAAAATACGGAATGTATTTTTGGTTACTAATGTACGGCCATCTAAACCCATACCTGCGATGGTTTCAGTTGCCCACATTGGGTCACCAGAGAATAATTGATCGTATTCAGGTGTACGTAAGAAACGAACCATACGAAGTTTCATGACTAAGTGGTCAACTAATTCTTGCGCTTCAGTTTCAGTAATTTTACCCGCTTTTAAATCACGTTCGATATAGATATCGATAAAGGTTGCAGTACGACCGAATGACATCGCTGCACCATTTTGTGATTTGATTGCTGCTAAGTAAGCAAAGTACATCCATTGAATTGCTTCTTTAGCATTGGTTGCTGGGTTAGAAATATCGTAACCGTAGCTTGCAGCCATTTGTTTCATTTGGCCTAATGCACGGTGTTGTTCTGCGATTTCTTCACGTAAACGGATAGTTGCTTCAAGATTTACGCCATCTTCTAAGTCTTTTTGTAAAGAAGAGAATTGTGCGTATTTATCTTTCATTAAGAAGTCTACACCGTAAAGTGCTACACGACGGTAGTCACCGATAATACGGCCACGACCGTAAGCATCTGGAAGACCAGTTAATACACCTGATTTACGGCAACGTAAAATATCTGGTGTATAAACATCGAATACGCCTTGGTTATGTGTTTTACGGTATTCAGTGAAGATTTTTTTCACTTCAGGATTTAATTCACGACCGTAAACTTTACATGAACCTTCCACCATTTTAATACCACCAAATGGCATAATGGCACGTTTTAATGGAGCATCAGTTTGAAGACCTACGATTTTCTCCAAGTCTTTATTGATGTAGCCTGGCGCGTGAGAAATAATCGTTGAAGGCGTATGCTCGTCAAAGTCTAATGGCGCGTGAGTACGGTTTTCAACTTTGATCCCTTCCATTACAGTTTCCCAAAGTTTTGTTGTCGCTTCGGTTGGACCAGCTAAGAAAGAATCATCACCTTCATACGGGGTGTAGTTCTTCTGAATAAAATCACGCACGTTGACGTTTTCTTGCCAGTCACCGGCAACGAACCCTGTCCACGCAACTTTTTGTGCTTCATTAAGTTCTGACATAGTCATTTCCTTTTTTAATTGATAAAAAATAAGTCTGTTAGTTCGTTAGTACATTAGTGAGCTTTAGTTAAATAACGTTGGAATAAGCCGATACAAACTGCGCCGCCCACAATATTGCCCAACGTTACGGGAATTAAATTCTTCACAATGAGATGATAAAGATCTAAGTCTGCATATTTCATTGGATCCACACCAATTTGTTGCCAAAATTCTGGTGTACTAAAATGTGCTGTAATAATGCCAAGCGGAATCATAAACATATTTGCCACACAGTGTTCAAAACCTGATGCCACAAATAAGCCAATTGGCATAATCATAATAAATGCTTTGTCTGTAACAGTTTTACCGGAATAAGACATCCATACCGCTACACACACCATAATGTTACATAAAATACCAAGGTTAAATGCCTCAAACCAAGTATGATGAATTTTATGTTGCGCGGTTGCCAAAATGGTTAAACCCCATTGACCACTTGCTGCCATGGTTTGCCCCCCAAACCAAATCACTGCAGCAATAAATAAACCGCCTACAAAGTTGCCCAAATATACCACAATCCAATTTCGGATCATTTGTGTTGTGGTTATCTTACCGCCTACACGGGCAACTAAGGTTAAAGTAGAAGAGGTGAATAATTCCGATCCTAAAATTACTACCATAATTACGCCTAAAGAGAAAACTAATCCACCGACTAACTTGGTTAATCCCCAAGGTGCTCCTGCGCTTGCTGTTTGTGTCGTCGTATAGAATACAAAGGCTAAAGCAATACAAGCCCCAGCACTAATACCAGACATGAATGATAAAAATGGGCGTTTTTGCGCTTTATACGCAGCAACGCTTTCAGCATAATCCGTTGCTTCAACTGGTGTGAGAGCAACAGAAGATTGATTTAAATTTTCTGATGCCATATCTAACTCCAAATAGTTGGTTTATTATTTTTTATACTACAACATAGGTATTCCTATACCCATTTGGTATTCTACTCTCTTATAAAACCATTGCAAGAAATCCCCTATTTATTTCAAAAAAATTTGATATTTTGCAAGTTTTGGTAAATTTTCTATCCCAAAATAAAAAAGCGGAATATCACTATTCCGCTTTTCATATAAAAATAACAACATTAAAACACGATACGATCTCGGTTTTTCTCTAGTGTGGCTTTGCCAATGCCTTGTACTTCAAGCAATTGTTCTGCCATAGTGAAATTACCGTGCTTTTCACGATACTGCACAATGGCTTCCGCCTTTTTCGTACCAATACCAATTAGCGCTTTTTGAATTTCTGATGCACTGGCGGTATTGATATTTAATTTATCACTCACTGCTTGTTGTGTAGTTTGTGATGCGGTTTGTTGCTGAACTTGCACTTGAGGTTGAGGTTGAGCCTGTTCAGCCACCTTTTCCTCTGCAAATACTTGCGAGCTCAACATTGTGGTCGCAACAAATAATGAACTAAATAAATGTTTCATCAATTTCATAAAAATGCCCTTTATTAACAAAAAGTACCGTTGATTCATATCAACAGCGACATTTTTAAGAAACACCGAAAACACGCAAGAAATTGACCGCACTTTTGCGATCCTGATCGCAAAAATTATATTTAAGTAAATAAAAAAACGACCTTAGCGCACCACCACTGCCGTACCGCTTGCAATCACCATAAACATGCTTTTCGTGCCTACCGTTGTGTAGTTAACTTCCACGCCAACAATAGCATTAGCCCCCAAGGCATGTGCTTTTTCTTCCAGTTCTTTCAACGCATCTTGACGCGCACGACTAATACGACGCTCATAAACACTAGAACGCCCACCAATCACATCTGTGATGCCAGCAAAAAAATCACGCATAAAATTGGCACCTGCAATCACTTCACCAAAGACGACTTGTTTGTATTCTACGATTTGTTTCCCTTCGACATTAGGGGTTGTTGTCACAATCATTTTGTATCCTTAAATTCTCGTTAAAAATTGACCGCACTTTAGACGCTTAATTTTGATTTTAAAACGGATAATGCCTTCGCACGATGAGAGATTTTCTTTTTCTCTACGGTTTCTAATTCGGCAAAAGTGCAACCTTTTTCTGGGCTAAAAAAGAGCGAATCATAACCAAAGCCATTTTCACCTTTCTCTTCATAAATAATCTTACCATCACATTCACCTTGAGCAATGATTGGAGAAGGATCACTTGGATGTTGTAATAACACAATCGTACTCACAAATTTTGCTTGGCGACGTTCAGTCGGTACATCAGCTAATTCTGCCAGTAATTTTTCACGATTTTTCGCATCGGCTTCCTCACCATCTACTCCAGCATAACGTGCAGAATACAATCCTGGCGCACCATTTAACGCATCCACCACGAGACCGGAATCATCCGCTATTGCCGGTAAACCTGATTTTTCAGCCGCATAGCGTGCTTTAAGGATCGCATTTTCGACAAACGTTAAGCCAGTTTCCTCGGGGCTTTCGATGCCTAAATCCGTTTGAGCAATCACTTCAAAACCGAAATTAGCTAATACATCCGCCATTTCTTTTACTTTGCCTTTATTACCTGTGGCAAGCACAATTTTTTGTTTCATGATTCTGTCCCTCATATCAAACATTGTCTTATTTTAGCATTTCACCAAAAATTTTCGGAATAAATATTGACCTTAACCTTAGGTTAACGTTTATGATTGGTGCTCATTCAGTTATCACATAGGAGAAAAACATGAAAAAACTTATGACTTTTATCACACTTAGCGCTGCTGCAGTTTCAATTTATGCCCAAGCTAATGAACAACCGCATCAAGCACACATGAATATGCCAATGTCGACAGATTCTGAAATGCAACAAGAATTTATGCAAGGTATGAATCAAATGCATCAAGACATGATGGCAGCTGCGCAATATAAAGATCCTGATGTTGCTTTTGCAGCAGGTATGTTGCCACACCATATTGGTGCAGTAAAAATGGCAGAAGTTGAATTAAAATACGGAAAAGATCCTGAGATGCGTAAGCTTGCTGAGAATATTATTAACGCTCAACAAGCAGAAATTGAACAAATGCAAAAATGGCTTAAAGTGCACAATAAAAAATAAAATAACACAAAAAAAGTGCGGTAAATTAACCGCACTTTTTTAATAGAATTAGTTTACTTCTTTTATTCTTAACTCTTTTGGCACTTCAAAGAACATATTTTCTTCTAAGCCTTGAAGCTCTTCAATAGTATCGGCACCAAATTCTTTTAATCGACCAATCACGGATTGCACCAACTCTTCAGGTGCTGAAGCGCCTGCTGTTACGCCAATTGTTTCAACGCCTTCAAACCAATCTGCTGCCACATCATTTGGATCATCAATCAATTTTGATTTCACGCCCATACGCGATGCCAACTCAGCTAAACGGTTAGAATTCGATGAGTTTTTTGAGCCTACAACCACGACTAGCTCACATTGTTTCGCTAATTCACGCACGGCTTCTTGGCGATTGGTTGTAGCATAGCAAATATCGTTTTTATGTGGGCCTTGAATAGCAGGATATTTGTCTTTCAATGCACTGATAGTTTCCGCCGTATCATCAAGAGAAAGTGTGGTTTGCGTCATAAAGGTTAAATCATCACTTTCTTGAACCGGCAAACGAGCAATATCTTCCACGCTTTCAATTAAGAAAATACCACCTTCCTCGTTGTTGTACTGTCCCATTGTGCCTTCCACTTCGGGATGGCCTTTGTGTCCGATCAAAATCGCTTTCGTCCCTTTACGGCTTGCACGAGCCACTTGCATATGCACTTTGGTTACCAACGGACAAGTTGCATCAAATACTTTTAACTGACGATCTTTCGCTTCCTGACGAACGGCTTGTGACACGCCGTGGGCGGAAAAAATCACAATAGCACCATCGGGCACTTCACTTAATTCTTCCACAAAAATCGCCCCACGATCACGCAAACCATTCACCACAAAACGGTTATGCACCACTTCATGACGGACATAAATTGGTGCACCATGAATTTCAAGCGCTAATTCAACAATGCTAATGGCTCGATCGACACCCGCGCAAAATCCACGAGGGTTAGCTAAAATTATCTTCATTTTTGACCGCTCTTTTTATCACCTTTAAAGGCATCTAATGCTAATAAACCCGCACCAATACAAATCGCAATATCTGCCACATTGAATACCGGATAATGATAAATATCCCAATAAAAATCTAAGAAATCCACCACAAAACCGTTATACGCACGGTCCACCATATTGGCTAACGCACCACCAATAATCAGTGCATAAGCTGAGTTTTGTAATTTTTGTTCTGCAGAATTCTTTTTCATAAAATAAGCCAGCATCAAAGAAATCCCGATTGCTAGCACGATAAAGAAATATTTCTGCCAACCATCATGCTCAGCTAAAAAGCTAAACGCTGCGCCATAGTTACGCACATAGGTTAAATTAAAAATGGGCAATATGTTTACGCTTTCATAGAGATCAAAGCGTTGCACTACAATATATTTAGTTAGTAAATCAAGGATAAATGCGATCGCACTTACCCAAAGGAACGAAAGCCCTGTTTTATTTTTTGTCATAGGAAATTATCTGTCTTTATAAATGGACGATGATTTTAGCAACTCGAATAGCCTTTATAAAGTAAAAGGCATCAAATCATAAAAGGCGAACACATTGGTTCGCCTTTCAATGTTAATTACTTTTTCTTCACCGGTCTTTGCCAACCTTGAATATGACGTTGTGGTACGCGAGTAATCACAAGCTCATCTTTCTCAATATTTTGAGTAATCGTTGAGCCCGCACCAATAGTTGCACCATCTGCCACAGTAACTGGCGCGACTAACTGCGTATCTGAGCCCACGAATACATTGTTACCAATGATTGTTTTAAATTTATTCGCACCGTCATAGTTACAAGTAATGACACCCGCACCGATGTTACAGTTTTCACCGATTTCAGTATCCCCCACATAAGTAAGGTGGTTGACTTTGGAGCCTTTACCTACTGTGGATTTTTTAATTTCCACGAAGTTACCCACATGGGTTTCAGCCGCTAATTCAGCACCTGGACGTAAACGAGAGAATGGACCAATCGCCGCTTTCTCACCAATTGTCGCATCTTCTAAAACAGAATAAGGCTTGATTTCAACATCATCACCAATGGTCACGTTTTTCAATACGCAACCTGCACCGATTTTTACACGGTCACCCAAGCGCACATTGCCTTCCACAATTACATTCACATCAATTTCAACATCTTTACCGTGTTCTAATGTGCCGCGTAAATCAAAACGCTCAGGGTCAATCAACATCACGCCTGCAAGTAAAAGTTTTTCTGCTTGTTTACGTTGATAATAGCGTTCCATTTTGGCTAATTGTAGGCGATTATTTACCCCTTCAACTTCCATAAAATCAGTTGCTTGAACAGCTACAATCGGACAACCATCTTGATGAGCTAAGCCAATTACATCAGTAATATAAAACTCGCCTTGTGCATTATTATTATCTAAACGCGCTAACCATTTTTTGAAACTTGCACCATCTGAAACTAACACACCTGTATTAATCTCTTGAATTTTGAGTTGCTCAGGCGTTGCATCTTTTTGTTCAACAATCCCTACAACGTTGCCATTTTCACGTACGATTCGACCATAACCTGTTGGGTTATCTAATACGACCGTTAACACTGCGATACCATTTTCAGGTTTCGCATCGATTAATTTTTGCAATGTTTCCGGTGTAATCATTGGGCCATCGCCATACACCATTAAAACATTTTCATCATCACGGAAAAAAGGCATTGCTTGTTGCATAGCATGTCCTGTACCCAATTGTTCCGCTTGGAATACCCAGTTCACGCTTTCATTTGCCAAACGCTCACGCATTAATTCGCCACCGTGACCGTAAATCAAATGCACGTTTTCCGCACCTAATTGATTTGCCGTATCAATCACATGTTTTACCATCGGTTTACCTGCCACTTTGTGCAAGACTTTAGGTAAATCAGAATACATACGAGTGCCTTTACCAGCCGCTAAAATCACCACGCTTAATGCTTTATTTGTCATAAATTTTTCTCTTCTTTATAAAAATTTTGGGCGTATTCTATCGTAGAATGGAGAATATGATAAGCCATTTAATTTTCATACATTCCTGACAAGACAAGATTGTATAAAAATTTCAAATCCTGTAAACTATCCTCCCGTCTTGATAGCTAATCATCTTTTTCTTTTATTTTTGACCGCACTTTTCAGTATTCTGCACAAATTTGCATATTTGCATAAAAGATGATTGGCTATAATCATTTTTATCCCAACATTTTAGGTCTCTCACTATGGCTACAAATTATATTTTCGTCACAGGCGGTGTGGTTTCATCGTTAGGTAAAGGTATTGCTGCAGCATCATTGGCAGCAATTTTAGAAGCACGTGGCTTAAACGTGACTATTATGAAATTAGACCCTTACATCAACGTGGACCCGGGTACAATGAGCCCAACCCAACACGGCGAAGTGTTCGTGACACAAGACGGGGCGGAAACCGATTTAGACTTAGGTCACTACGAGCGTTTTATTCGTACCAAAATGACAAAACGCAATAACTTCACCACCGGTAAAATTTACTCTGAAGTATTACGCAAAGAGCGTCGTGGTGATTATTTAGGTGCGACAATTCAAGTTATCCCGCACATCACCAATGAAATCAAAGATCGCGTGATTGCGGGTGCACAAGGCCATGATGTGGTCATCGTGGAAGTAGGCGGAACTGTGGGTGATATTGAATCACTTCCATTCTTAGAAGCACTGCGTCAACTTGCCGTACAAGTGGGCCGTGAGAATACTCTCTTTATGCACTTAACGTTAGTGCCATATATTCCAACGGCAGGCGAAGTAAAAACCAAACCGACACAACATTCTGTAAAAGAATTACTTTCAATTGGTATTCAGCCAGATGTGCTTATCTGCCGTTCAGATCGTATGATTCCACCAAACGAGCGTGCAAAAATCGCCTTATTCTGTAACGTACCAGAACGTGCGGTCATCTCATTAAAAGATGTGAATTCGATCTACCAAATTCCGGCATTATTAAAATCACAAGGTTTAGATGAATTCATCTGTCAACGTTTCCACTTAGACTGTCCTGAAGCTGATCTTTCTGAATGGGAACAAGTGCTTTATCAAGAGGCGAACCCTGTGGGTGATGTGACCATTGGTATGGTTGGTAAATATATTGAATTACCTGATGCTTATAAATCAGTGAATGAAGCCTTAAAACACGCAGGCTTGAAAAACCGTTTAAGCGTACATATCAAATACATTGATTCTCAAGATGTTGAAACCAAAGGCACTGACGTATTAAAAGGCGTAGATGGTATTTTAGTACCTGGCGGCTTTGGCTATCGCGGTGTAGAAGGCAAAATCTTGACAGCAAAATATGCGCGTGAAAACAATATTCCTTACCTCGGTATTTGTTTAGGGATGCAAATTGCATTAATCGAATATGCACGTAATGTTGCTGGTCTTGAAAAAGCGAACTCATCTGAATTTGATCGCCACTGCGAACAACCAGTAGTTGGTTTAATTACAGAATGGCAAGATGCGGAAGGCCACATTGAAACCCGTGACGACAATTCAGATCTCGGTGGTACGATGCGTTTAGGGGCACAACAATGCCATTTAATTGAAGGCTCAAAAGCGCGTACATTATATGGCAAAGAAACGATTGAAGAGCGTCATCGTCACCGCTATGAAGTGAACAATAACCTGCTTCCACAAATTGAAAAAGCGGGCCTTAAAGTAACTGGTTTATCGGCGGATCGTAAATTAGTGGAAATCATTGAAGTACCAAACCACCCATGGTTTGTGGCATGTCAATTCCACCCAGAATTTACATCAACACCGCGTGATGGCCACCCATTATTTGAAGGCTTTGTCAAAGCAGCCAGAGAAAATCAGTTAAAAACTGAAAAGTAATTTACTGATAATTCCATAAACAAGTGCGGTCAAAAATTCTTGTGTTTTTGACCGCACTTTGTATTAATAGGTAATAATATCATCTGTACCTTATTCACTCATTTAATAATGGATAACCAAAAATGAAACTTGCTGTTATTTTACCCGCATACAATGCAGAAAATTTTATTGCTGAATGTTTAGATTCATTATTGAATCAGACATTTAGTGATTTTTGTATTCTTGCGGTTAATGATGCATCTACCGATAACACAGGTAACATTCTCGAAAATTATGCGGCAAAAGATACTCGCTTACGTGTTTACCATTTACCACAAAACCAAGGTGAGCCTGCTGTAATGCAATTTGCCATGGATATGCTTAACTATATGAATGTTGAATATGTTGCACGTATGGATTCCGATGATATTTGTGTGTCACACCGTTTTGAAAAACAAGTTCAATATTTAGATGACCATCCCGAAATTGATATTTTAGGAAGTAATGCACTGCTCTTTAATGATGGGCAAACTGATAAAGCGTCTAAAGTAAGTACACTTCCTCTTTTAGATAAAGATATAAAAGCACATTTTTCTTTAGCTCGTGACAATATCATTAATCCCTCTTCAATGTGGCGACATTCTAGTATCAAGGCACTCGCGATTAATTATGCCCAAACAGCCACAGCGCCCGATTTTCATATGTGGGTACAATGTGCATTACATAAAAAGAAATTTGCGAATTTACCAGAGCCATTATTGTTTTATCGGATACACCAAGGCCAAGCGAGTAAAATACATGACAAAATTAGCGAGTCTATTCAATACTCGATGGAGCTATGGATAAGTCATTTATTTCCAAAATTAACACCTAAAGAAGTCAGCTTACTGAGCCTTATACTGCACGGGAAAAGCATTAAATTACGTACTGAAGAGTTTGAAATCGCCTTTTCAGCTTATGACAAAGTTCGTTCAAATAATGAAATCTCACTATTTGGTGAAGATCGGGAAACGATGTTTAGTATTTTAGATGCACATACACAATTCTTGAAAAAGCTTTTGTATCAAAGAACGCAATAAAGCTTTTACTTCATCAGACTACTTCCCCAATCTGAATAGGATTAGGGAGATTTTTATCCGTTTTAATATCAAAGTTCGGTCATTTTTAGCCAAATTTTTTGCAATAACATCACCGTACTTTACATATCTAACCTATTTCTCAAAAATGGCTTCGACGGTTAATTCCTTGTAGTGATAGCCCTTTTCTTGAGTAAATTGCATTTCAAGTGAACCTAAATAGATAGCAAAACTTGGCGCATCAATTTTTAGTAAGTCTTTGCTGATTAGTTTAAGATCTGATTCCGCCAGTTTTTTCATTGAATCTAAATGATGTTGTTGAAAGACCTGTTTAATATGCTGATCCATATCGGTACAATATCTATCATGTTCTTCAACAAAACAAACTTCGGCTCGTTCTTTTGGCTTATTCTCTTCTTTTTTCGAGCTGTTATCGTCCACACGATAGAATTGATAGACTGGCACATGGATCCATTTTTTATACGAACTCACATCAATTGATGACCATTCAAACTCAGCTTCTCTAACCGGGCTATTTTGCAGAGCAATAATGTCGCTATCATTGATACGGAAAGAATGCTCATAAACATCCAATGAAATCAGTTCATTCGCTTTTTCACCATATCTTTGTACAAAGGCTTTTCGTTTATCCTCATAATTAGAGCCGTCATCAGCCCCTAAGTCCAAACGATGGACTAAATAATCAGATACATCATCTAATTCATTCCAATCTTGGCGTTCGTTTTCTGGCATATTTTCTAAACGACTTAAAAAATCCACATCATCACGAATTTTTCCTTGTCCATCAGATAAATTAAGCTTTGTGAGTAAATGCTCAAAACGTTCCGTTTGGCTTTGGTAAGCGATTTCTTGTGGCTTCACTACCCAAGTCATGGCAAAAATTGCGGTCATTACAACGACAGAAATCAAACGATATTGGCGAATTTTAGGGATGATTAAAATGGCATAAGCCACCGTAATCGCCGAGGCTAATGCCACTAAATAAATCCGTTGTTCAGTCCAAGCATAGGCACTAATTCGACGGTCAATTGCCAACCATAGCAGTACAATGGGCACAATGGAAAGGTATGGGAAAAACTTAAAGAAACTGTCCCAATTGGCTTTAACACTAATACTACGTAAAGCGTAAACACCTAAGCCTACAACTAAGTAAGGCAACGCAATATTCGACACCATTCCTTTTGGCAACGCCCCTGCTAAGATAATTTTGCCCACATAAGCATAAAGTAGAACAGTAAAAATCATTAAGGCTGGCGCTAAGATAAAATTTACTAAAATTTCAATGCTACGATTTAGCGTCATCTCTGTATTTTCTTGGCGCTGTTGAAAGACCAAAAAGAACAAAGGAAGGCAAAATGCGGTAATTGAGGAATAAAGATGCTTTTGAAACCATTCACTAAAATCAATGTTAAATAATGTACTGATTGAAGCTAAAATTGCAGCGACCAAACCAGAGACGAGCCCCCAGCCAGCAATGGATGACGTGATGTAATATAGCGTCGTAAAATTACGATAAGTAAAGGCTTGATTGTTTCTGACAAATGGAAAGCCACATAATATCAATAATACAATAAATTGAGCGCCCCAAAACTTAGGGCTATAAGCATAAAAATCAGCATTATCATTTACTTGCCAAATGGTGAAAACAGCAATGAGCGGCACAATCCACGAAAAACGATACCAGGCATAAGGGCGAGATAAATAAATAAAGGCAAACAGAACCGGCTCAAATAGCCAATAAGCTAAATGATCTTTTTCTGAATTCATATCCACAAACCAAATTCCAAGAGCAAACGTAGCAATCATGAAGATTTCAATCGGATGAGTTGATATCGCTGATTTTATTCGTGTTTTGGTTTGCTGAAAAAAAGTCGAAAGAGACATAATGATTCCTTTTTCAATGCAAGAAAGTCTCAATTAAGAATAAATAATTCGTCGTAAAATAATACGAAATTTCGCGCAACTTTAACCAACTTTTGAAGGCAATTCCACTGAAATAAAAGAAATAATTGACGAAAAAGAGACAAAAACTTACCGCACTTGATTGAAAAATAAGATACAGATCAAAGTGCGGTCATTTTTCCAAGACAAATTTCTAAATTTGCTTTATTATATTCCCGTTTTAGGTTCGCCTAACTAATTTTAATTAACTTTAAACAGAGGAAAACAAAATGGCAAAAATCGTTAAAGTCATTGGTCGTGAAATCATCGACTCTCGTGGTAACCCAACTGTAGAAGCTGAAGTTCATCTTGAAGGTGGTTTCGTTGGTTTAGCAGCTGCTCCATCAGGTGCATCTACTGGTTCTCGTGAAGCATTAGAATTACGTGACGGCGACAAATCTCGTTTCTTAGGTAAAGGTGTATTAAAAGCGGTTGCGGCTGTAAACGGTCCTATCGCAAATGCATTAGTGGGTAAAGAAGCGTCTAACCAAGCTGAAATCGACCAAATCATGATCGATTTAGACGGTACTGAAAACAAATCTAACTTCGGTGCAAACGCAATCTTAGCGGTATCTTTAGCAAACGCAAAAGCCGCTGCAGCGTCTAAAGGTTTACCTCTTTACGCTTACATCGCAGAACTTAACGGCACGCCAGGCGTTTACTCTATGCCATTACCAATGATGAACATCATCAACGGTGGTGAGCACGCAGATAACAACGTTGATATCCAAGAATTCATGATTCAACCAGTTGGTGCAAAAACATTACGTGAAGCACTTCGTATCGGTGCTGAAGTATTCCACAACCTTGCGAAAGTATTAAAATCTAAAGGCATGAGCACGGCTGTAGGTGATGAAGGTGGTTTCGCACCTAACTTAGCCTCTAACGCTGACGCTTTAGCATGTATCAAAGAAGCTGTAGAAAAAGCAGGTTATGTATTAGGTAAAGACGTGACTTTAGCAATGGACTGTGCATCTTCTGAGTTCTATAACAAAGAAACTGGCAAATACGAAATGAAAGGCGAAGGCCGTTCATTCACTTCTCAAGAATTCACACACTATCTTGAAGAATTAACCAAACAATACCCAATCGTGTCTATCGAAGATGGTCAAGATGAATCTGACTGGGATGGTTTCGCATACCAAACTAAAGTGTTAGGTGACCGCGTTCAATTAGTGGGCGACGACTTATTCGTCACTAACACCAAAATCTTAAAAGAAGGTATCGAAAAAGGTATCGCAAACTCTATCTTAATCAAATTCAATCAAATCGGTTCTTTAACTGAAACTTTAGCAGCAATCAAAATGGCTAAAGATGCAGGTTACACCGCTGTGATCTCTCACCGTTCAGGCGAAACCGAAGATGCAACTATCGCTGATTTAGCGGTTGGTACAGCAGCAGGTCAAATCAAAACTGGTTCTATGAGCCGTTCTGACCGTATTGCGAAATACAACCAATTAATCCGTATCGAAGAAGCATTAGAACGTGCTGGCACACCAGCTCCGTTCTTAGGTTTAAAAGCGGTTAAAGGTCAAGCGTAATTCACGCTGAATTTACTGTAAAATCTCACCGCACTTTGCACAAAAGTGCGGTGTTTTTTTAAGGTGTTTTTATGAAGACACAATCTGATTCACTTCTTACTGAACCTTGGCTATCTTGGGCTATCGAAATCCAAAGCATTGCACAAAACGGGCTAACTTATTGCAAAAATATCTATGATATTGAACGCTATGAACGCTTGCGGGATTTGTCTGCTGAAATGCTCGCTTATAAAACAGCAATACCCAAAGAAACCGTCAAATCATTTTTCTGCAATGGGGCAGGTTATCAAACCCCTAAAATCGACTCGCGTGCAGCTATTTTTAAAGATGATAAAATTTTATTAGTACAAGAAAATGATGGTCTTTGGTCACTGCCTGGCGGCTGGATAGATGTGCTAGAAACCATTCATAGTAATACGATTAAAGAAGTACGCGAAGAAGCGGGGCTTAATGTTAAACCGACGTTCATTATTGCTATTCACGAACAACATAAACGAAATTTTCCGCCTTTTGCGCATCCTGTACTCAAAACCTTCGTCATGTGCGAACCATTAAGTGGTGAATTTCAACCAAATAGTGAAACAGTTCAATCTGCCTATTTTGCGTTGAGTGAACTGCCGCCAATGAATGAAGAAAAAAATACGCCCGCACAGGTTGAACTTTGCTTTCAAGCACACCATAGTAGTCACTGGACTACACAATTTGATTAGGAAATACCATGTTACATTTAACCCTCGAAGATCAACTCTTTCTCGGTCAACCAAAACAAGTCGGCACACACTCGACTGTGCATGATCATCTGGCGGTGATGTTTGAAGATGATGGCGAAACCGGCTATTTTTATGCATTAGATATGCGTCAAAATGCGCAGCCTGTTGTCGATTGCTTACACGTTTATAACGTCGATAACACACGCAATCACCACGAAGCTCGTAAATTAGAAATCTGCTGGGATGAAAGCGGTTATTTAGCCTTATTGCTTATTAACGGCTATCCCCATGCCGTATTTGATTTTGCTCATTTGATCGGCTATAACACCAACAAGCATCCTCAGCCTGACTTAATGAGCATGTGGACACACGAAGAAATCACCAATGAACGTGCGACCGCATGGCTTGGTGTGAATACCATTAAATAGGATTAACTATGCGATTTTACCGCGGTCTTCAGCCTTTCAAGGTTATGAGTTTTGATCTTGATGATACCCTTTACGATAACAGTGATGTCATTCGTTTAGCCGAAGAACGCTTTCTTCAATGTGTACAAGAGCACGCACAACTGAGCGAGCTTACCTCAGAATATTGGCGAGGATGGAAATGGCAACTGGCGGAGAAAGATCCCTTAATTGCTGAAGATGTGATTGCCTGGCGTGTCGAAACGTTACGGCACTTACTGGCGCATCATGGTAAGAGTGCGGTTGAAATTGACCGCACTTTAGCGCTCGCGATGGAAGAGTTTATTAAATGGCGACATAAAATTGAAGTCCCCGCAGAAAGTATTGAAGTGATGAATCAACTGAAAGATCGCTACCTGCTTAGCGTGATTACCAATGGTAATGTGATTGCAACACGCATTGGGTTTGAACACTTTCAGCTGAGTTTACGTGGAGGAGAGCAAGGCAGAGCGAAACCTCATCAAGATTTATTCCATCAAACCGCCCATTATTTTGGCGTAAAACCGAGTGAAATTTTACATATTGGTGATAACTTAACCACAGATGTTCAAGGCGCCATTCAAGCAGGCTGCCAAGCAGTATGGATTAATTTATCGGGCAAAACCCTCAATTCATTTACTGAAGCAAGTGTTTTGCCTACATTAGAAATCAATCATTTAACTGAATTATTAACACTTTAACCCTATGATGAAAAAGAAAAATCAAGTTCTCGTCAGCCTTTCCATTGTGGCTTTATTGGGCGGCTGCTCAGAAGAGCAAGTTCAACGTGATGTTTATAACAGTCTTGAGGATTGTTTAGCCGATTGGCAAAAAATCGAATTATGCGAAGCTGACCAATCTAATGAAAATAACAGCGGTACAACTGCACATGCTGGATCTGGTTCCTCTCTCTCGGGCAATTTAAATACACGTCCAAGCAATAATAGTGAATGGTCAGAAGACAATCAGACCGTCAAACAAACCTTAAATCCAGATGGAGCAACTCACTCTGGCAACTCAAGCGGTTCAGAAGGAACAAGCCACACTAGCTCTGCAACAGGAGAAGGACACGGCAGTATGGGCAGTGCAATTGCTGGTGCCGCAATGGGTTATATGATCGCGCGTACGATGGGCTCATTTTTAGGGCCTAGCTACAATCCAAGTAACCGAGCCGTTTCAACGCCAACGGGCCAAGTTATTCAACCGCAAACTAATCGTTCTGTCGGTAAGCCTGTATTAGTTAAAGGTAATGCGGGTAGCACTTACAGCAAACCAGTTTCACGCGGTGGCTTTAAAAGCGCTAGCTCAAGCAGCAGCCGTAGCTCAGGCGGTTAAATATGAAACGAATCACGGGCTTTCCTACTCGCCCCAATATGGTACAACAATTATTAGATGTGGGCTTTGATTACTATAACCTGCCTTCCTCTGATGGCTCCCATTATTGGTCGGACAATGTGGCATATGAATTTACCCTAGCGGAAATCGATCGTATTGAAGACGCCACCAACGAATTGCACGCAATGTGTATGGACTTTGTTGCCGATGAAGTGAAACAAGGTGATTATGCCCATTATCGCTTTACCGATTTACAGAAAAATCTGATTGAACAAACATGGGCTAAAAACGTACCGCACTTATATGGTCGTTTTGATTTTGGCTATGACGGCGAAAACCTCAAAATGTTTGAATACAATGCCGACACCCCTACTTCTCTGCTTGAAGCTGCTGTTGTGCAATGGCAATGGTTAGAGCAAATTGAAGGCTTAGCGCATCGTGACCAATTTAATTGGATTCACGAAGAATTACTCAATCGCTTTCAGTTTATTCAACAACAGACAGGACTAAAAGATTTCCATTTTAGTGCCATGCAAGAAGCGGGGCGTGAAGATTGGGGCAATATTGATTACCTAGCAGATGTGGCTTACAACGCGGGTTGGCATATCCATCAGCTTGCCATTGAAGATGTGGGCTACGATAAAGACAGTCAGCAATTCCTCGATCTGAATAATCAACCTATTGATTGTTTATTTAAGCTCTATCCGCTTGAATGGATGACCACGACAGAATATGCACCACACATGCTTAATTCATCCACCACTTTTATTGAACCGGCGTGGAAATTACTATTAAGCAATAAAGTGCTATTAGCTAAATTATGGCAAAAGTACCCAAATCACCCATTATTACTACCCGCTTACTTTAGCAAGCATGATATTACCGATCGCCAATCGATATGGGTGAAAAAACCAACCTTAGGCCGTGAGGGCGCCAATGTTTCTTACTATGAAAAACGTAATGGTCTAGAATTTGCCGCCAAAGGTAGCGAACACTCTGCCTTTTACGATCAAGCAGGCTACATCTATCAACAAAAATTTGAACTGCCAAATTTTGATGGTATGTATCCTATGATTGGTTCTTGGGTAGTGGGTGATGTGGCATGCGGCATCGGATTAAGAGAAGATTTTACCCCAGTTACCGGCAATGATAGCCACTTTATTCCGCATTACTTTGTGGAATAAAAACAACGCAAAAACTGACCGCACTTAACAGATAATAAGGAGATAAATATGTATCCATTTAGTTTTCAAAACCCTACTCGTATTGAATTTGGTCTCGATAAAGAAAAAGAGATGGGGAAATATATGCACGAATACGGTGCAAAAAAGGCCTTAATTATCTATGGCAGTGAGCGTGTCAAACAATCCGGCTTATTTGAAGATGTGGCGAAAAGTTTGCGTGAACATGGCATTGAATACATTGAATGTGGTGGCGTAAAAAGCAACCCGACAATCAGCAAAGTCCGTGAAGCCGTTGCAATGGCTAAAACCTTTGGTGCAGATAGTGTGTTGAGTATCGGTGGCGGCTCTTGTCTTGATAGTGCGAAAGCGATCGCGGCAGGTGCGTGCTATGACGGTGATACTTGGGACTTCTTTAAAGGCACACCGGTACAAAAAGCATTAATGATTTTCGATGTGATCACCCTTGCGGCAACAGGCAGTGAAATGAACTGGGGCTCAGTCATTACCAATGAAGAAACACAGCAAAAATATTCGATTCACAACAATCATTTATTCCCAAAAGTATCTGTCATTAATCCGAAATTGCAAGCGACCGTCAGTCGTGATTATTTAGTATATTCTGCTGCGGATATTATTGCTCATTCGATTGAAGCCTACTTCACGGCGGAATATCGTCCTGAAATTATTGATTTCTTAGTAGAAAGCAATATTAAAACCGTTATTCGCACCACCGAAATCTTGCTTAATGACCCACAAGATCTCAATACACGTGGTGAATTTGCCTGGGCGGCTACACTTGCGTTGAACGGTTTAACGCATTTAGGTATCTCACCTTACGGTTTCCCAAATCATATGATTGAGCATTCCATGAGTGCGATTTCAGATGTGCCACATGGTGCAGGGCTGTCCGTCATTATGCCTGCGTGGATGCAATGGTATCAATCTCAAAGACCTGCTCAATTCAAACGCTTTGCTAAAGAAATATTTGGCTTAGACAAGGCTGAAGACGGTATCCTAGCCTTAAAAGCTTGGTTTGATAAAATCAGCACACCAACGACTCTTGAACAACTTGGCATTGATGATAAAACCGTATCTGAAATTGTCGATAATGCGGTTCAAACCGCTATCAGAGCGAAAGTGGAAAAAACGTATACCAAAGAAGCTATTGAAGCCATTTTCGCTTTAGCGAAGTAATCTCTCATAAAAAAGAGCGGTCAAATTCAAAATATAATGAAATTTGACCGCTCTTTTTATATTCTCAACATTTCACTTGGTGAAAAGAATGCAAAAAAATAACCGCACTTTAGTTACCCAAAGTGCGGTTAATTTGAATTAAGTTTTAACGCTTAATTATAGTGAAGCTTGATCAACAGCCACACCAGCACCCATAGTTGTAGAGATGCTTACTTTCTTGATAAAGATACCTTTTGCAGTAGTTGGTTTTGCTTTGTTTAAAGCAGCCAATAATGCTTGAAGGTTTTCTTTTAATTGAACTTCAGAGAAGTTTGCTTTACCAATTGTTGTGTGGATGATACCGTTTTTATCGTTACGATAACGGATCTGACCAGATTTAGCATTTTTAACTGCTTCAGCAACGTTTGGTGTTACGGTACCAACTTTAGGGTTTGGCATTAAACCACGTGGGCCTAATACTTGACCTAATTGACCAACAACACGCATTGCATCAGGAGAAGCGATAACAACGTCAAAATTCATTTCGCCTTTTTTGATTTGCTCTGCTAAATCTTCCATACCTACTAAATCAGCGCCAGCTTCTTTAGCTGCATCTGCGTTAGCACCTTGGGTGAACACAGCTACGCGTACTTCACGACCAGTACCGTGTGGTAATACAGTTGCACCACGAACGTTTTGGTCTGATTTACGAGGATCGATACCTAAGTTTACTGCAACGTCAACACTTTCAACGAATTTAGCAGTTGCGAATTGTTTTAATAACGCGATTGCTTCGTTGATTTCGTATGCTTTAGTAGAATCTACGCCAGCTTTGATTGCTTTCATTTTTTTAGTCAATTTAGCCATCGTATTATTCCTCCACCACTAAGCCCATTGAGCGAGCAGTACCAGCAATTGATTTCATTTTAGTTTCGATAGTCGCGCCAGTCATATCTGCTGCTTTAGTTTCAGCGATTTGACGAACTTGATCTAAAGTTACTTTACCCACTTTATCTTTATTCGGTTTACCAGAACCAGATTTAATACCTGCAGCTTTTTTCAATAATACTGCTGCTGGTGGAGTTTTAGTAATGAAAGTGAATGAACGGTCTGCATATACAGTGATAACAACTGGAATTGGTAAACCTTTTTCAATGCTCTCAGTACGAGCGTTGAATGCTTTACAGAATTCCATGATGTTCACACCTTGTTGACCTAATGCTGGACCAACTGGTGGTGATGGGTTTGCCATACCAGCTGCAACTTGCAACTTAACGTATGCTTGGACTTTTTTTGCCATTTTTTAGTTTCCTCTAAATGGGTGATAACGCCGAAATCGGCTCCCCTGTTAATGAAGGGCTGTATTTTAATTAATCAGCCTCGAAATTTCAAGTAGAAAAACTACTCGAAAAACAACCGCACTTTATTGCTTAAGTGCGGTCATTAAATCTCTTATTTTGGAAAAGGGAAATTAACGTGTTTTTTCCACTTGACCAAATTCAAGCTCAACTGGTGTTGCACGACCGAAGATAGATACAGACACTTTTAAGCGGCCTTTTTCGTAATCCACTTCTTCAACCGTACCATTAAAGTCAGCAAATGGACCTTCTGTCACACGTACTTCTTCACCTGGTTGATATTCTTTACGATGACGTGGTTTTTCAGCACTTTGCTCTAAACGATTTAAAATTAAATCTGCTTCACGTTTAGAAATTGGCGCTGGCTTATCTGGTGTACCACCAATAAAACCCATTACACGTGGTACACTTTTCACTAAGTGCCATGTGTCATCATTCATTGCCATTTCAACTAATACATAGCCAGGGAAGAATTTACGTTCACTTTTACGACGTTTACCTGCTACGTTTTCAACGACTTCTTCAGTCGGCACTAACACTTCGCCAAACTGATCTTCCATTTGTTGTTGTTTGATATATTCACGCAATGTGATTGCAACACGACTCTCAAAGCCTGAGAATGCTTGCAATACATACCAACGTTTTTTGGATACGTTTTCAGTTTCGCTCATTTTAGAATCTCAAATCAGTTAAGAAGTTAATCAATGCAATGATAATTGAATCAATTGCCCAGAAGAATAAAGAGGTAAGCACGGTTACTGCAATCACGATTAAAGTGGTTTGACGTGTTTCTGCACGAGTTGGCCATACCACTTTACGACCTTCAACTTTTGCTTCGCTAAAGAATGTACGAGCTTTTGTACCTTGGTTGGTAATTGCAGCGAAACCAAAGGCAATTAATAAGGCGACAACTACGCCAACTACACGCACAGGTAAAGAAAAGGCTTCTTTAAAATAAACGTTACCAATTGCTGCGGCGGTAAAAAATGCCACAGAAAGAATCCAAAGAAGCGTGTTTAAGCCTTTTGATTTTCCTTCTACGACTTGTTCTTGGTCGTGTTTCTTTTTCTCAACAATTTCAGTTGCCATAATTGAATCCGTATAAAATAAGGGATAAATAATTTTTAGATTAATTTCAGAACGTGCGATTGTAGCATTTTCTTTCGGAATTGCCTATGAAAAATGTCAGAAAAAACAACCGCACTTTCTGTTAATTTTTATATTCGAGTTTTGGTGGTTTGTTATCAACGATGGTTTCTTCATCCACAATCACTTTTTTCAAGTTTTCGATTGAAGGTAAATCATACATCGTATCTAACAATACAGCCTCAACGATTGAGCGTAAACCACGCGCACCGGTTTTACGTTCAAGAGCTTTTTTCGCCATCGCTTTTAATGCTTCTGGCGTGAATTCAAGCTCTACATCTTCTAAGCCAAATAATGCTTGATATTGTTTGGTCAGTGCATTTTTCGGTTGAGTAAGGATCTGAATTAATGCTTCTTCATCTAATTCGCTTAATGGCGCAATCATTGGAAGACGACCAATAAATTCTGGAATCAAACCAAATTTCATTAAATCATCTGGCTCAACTTGACGGAATAATTCAGAAAGATTTTCTTTATCTTCTTCCTTCTCTACTTTCGCATCAAAACCAATTCCGGTATCAGTTTGTGTACGCTTACCGATGATTTTATCTAAGCCAGCAAATGCCCCACCACAAATAAAGAGGATTTTTGAGGTGTCCACTTTCAACATTTCTTGTTGAGGATGTTTACGTCCACCTTGTGGCGGTACAGACGCAATAGTGCCTTCAATTAATTTCAACAAGGCTTGTTGTACACCTTCACCAGACACATCTCGAGTAATAGATGCGCCTTCTGATTTACGGCTAATTTTATCAATTTCATCAATATAGATAATGCCCTGCTCTGCTTTTTCTGTATCGTAATCGCAATTTTGCAATAATTTTTGCAGAACATTTTCCACGTCCTCGCCCACATAACCGGCTTCAGTTAACGTCGTCGCATCAGCCATAGCAAAAGGTACATTTAAACGACGCGCTAAGGTTTGTGCTAATAAGGTTTTACCGCTACCTGTTGGACCAATTAACAAGATGTTACTTTTACCTAATTCCACATCATTGCTTTGGTGGTTCGTGCGTAAGCGTTTATAGTGATTGTAAACCGCCACTGACAAGACCTTTTTCGCATAATCTTGCCCAATCACATAATCATCTAAGTGCGCACGAATTTCGTGCGGTGTCGGTAATTTTTCTTCAACTGCCAGTTCGCTAGGTGTTTCGATTTCTCCACTGTCTTCCAACATACTGTGGCAAAGCTCGATACACTCGTTACAAATATAACCATCTGTACCCGCAATTAATTTACCTACTTCACTTTTTTCTCTTCCACAGAAAGAACAGTGAAGATCGTTATCATTTGTTGTCATGTTAAATCCTTAACGTTTAATCAACACATCGTCCACTAAGCCGTAAGCTTTTGCTTCTTCTGCCGACATAAAATTGTCACGATCGGTGTCTTTTTCGATACGTTCGATGCTTTGACCTGTATGGAAAGCAAGACGCTCGTTTAAGGTTTGTTTAATTTTTAAAATTTCTTGTGCGTGGATCTGAATATCTGATGCTTGTCCACGGAAACCACCTAACGGTTGGTGAATCATCACTCGTGCATTCGGTAATGCAGCTCGTTTTCCTGCTGCACCTCCTGCAAGTAAAAATGCGCCCATTGAGCAAGCTTGCCCAATACAAAGAGTACGCACATCCGGTTTAATAAATTGCATGGTATCGTAAATTGCCATACCCGCAGTCACTGAACCGCCTGGTGAGTTAATATAAATATTGATATCTTTTTTCGGATCTTCTGATTCTAAGAAAAGTAGCTGTGCCACGATCAAATTTGCCATACGATCTTCTACTTCACCACTCAAGAAGATCACGCGCTCTTTTAATAGGCGGGAATAAATGTCGTACGAACGTTCACCACGAGAGGTTTGTTCGACAACCATAGGAATTACACTCATTTTTGCCCCTAAATATGTGCTAAAAAATCGGGCAATATTCTACCCGAAAATCAGTAAAAACAAAAATGCGGTCGCTTTTCATTGAAAAAAACAACCGCACTTTTCGATGATATGCTTGTGAATTTAATTCACGTTCTATCAATTATTATGCTTGTGGATTCATGATCTCATCAAATGAAGACGCTTTTTCAGTCACTTGAGCTTTAGCAAGAACGGCATCAACGGCTTGTTCTTCTAATACTACGTTGCGAATGTTGTTCATTAACTCTTCATTTTTGCTGTAATATTCAACTACTTCAGCTGGTTGTTCGTAAGCAGAAGCGATATCCGCAATCATTGCTTTCGCACGTTCTTCATCCGCTTTCAATTCGTTTGATTTGATCACTTCAGAGAATAATAAACCGACTTGAACACGACGTTTTGCATCCGCTTCAAATAATTCACGTGGTAATTGTGCAGCTTGTTGTGCATTACCACCGAAGCGTTGTGCTGCTTGGTTACGTAACACATTGATTTCTTCTTCTACTGCAGAAGCTGGAACATCAATTGGGTTTTGTTCGATTAAACCGTTGATGACTTGTTGTTTAACGCGAGAAACTAATGCGTTTTTCAATTCACGTTCCATGTTTTTACGGATTTCTGCACGTAAATCTGCCACAGTTTTGGTGTTAGGACCAAATTTAGCAACGAACTCATCTGTTAATTCTGGTAATTCCATTTCTTCTACTTTTTTCAAGGTGATCGCAAATTTTGCATCTTTACCTTTTAAATTTTCAGAATGGTATTCCGCTGGGAAAGTCACATTGATATCGAATTGTTCGCCTGCTTTGTGGCCTACGATGCCCTCTTCAAAACCAGGAATCATACGGCCTTGGCCCATGAATAGAACGAAATCAGTTGCTTTACCGCCTTCGAATTCTTCGCCATCTACTGAACCAACGAAGTCGATGGTCACGCGTGAATCTGCTTTCGCTGCAGCTTTGCTTTCAACCCAAGTCGCTTGTTGTTTACGTAACACATCGATCATTTTATCGATATCAGCTTCAGTGATTTCAACAGTTGGTTTCTCAACTTTGATGTTTTCTAAGCCTTTTAATTCAACTTCTGGGTACACTTCGAAAGTTGCAGTGAATGATAAATCTTTACCAGGTTCGAACGTTTCGATAGCGAAAGTTGGACGACCTGCAATGTTGATTTTCTCAGCGATTACTGCGTCAAAGAAATGACGTGGTAATAAATCGTTTAACACATCTTGACGGATTGATGCGCCAAAACGTTGTTCAATGATGTGAGCTGGCACGTGACCTTTACGGAAACCATCAACACGTACATTTTTTGCTGCACGTTTGAATTCTTCACGAGTTGCTTTTTCTACAGCTTCAGCTGGAACGGTGATCGTCACACGACGCTCTAAACCTTGAGTTGTTTCAATATTTAATGACATTTGTAACCTCAATTAATGTTGCACTCGGTAAAAACCACACCGAACACGTTATTGTTTGTAAAAATAAAAAACCGCCAAATTATAGCGAAAGAAAATCAAACAGTCGATAGAAACCGGAAAATTCAATGGAAAACCCGCTAAAATTGCACAATTTATCAACAATTTTGTATAAAGAAAAAAGTGCGGTCAAAAATAACCGCACTTTTTATCGAATTATAAACCTTTCGGTAAACGAATTTTTTGACCTGGGAAAATCTTATCCGCGTCTTTAATCACTTCTTTGTTCGCTTCAACGATAGCGGTATATTTCGCGCCATTTCCGTAAGCTTTCTCAGCGATTTTCCACAAGGTGTCACCTTTTTGGATTACATAGAATGTTTCATCATTGCCTAAGGTTTCACCGTTATTGATGCTTGCATCGCTCGTTACTGAGTGGATACCTTGAATGTTACCCGCCATTAATACTGCTTTCTCTAATGCTGCTGCAGTTGATGCCACACCTTGGATATTTGCTACACCATTTTCAACGGTAACAGATAAGTTTTCCACGCCTGGATTGTCTTCTGCGATGTGTTGAGTCACTGCTTTAGACGCCTCTTCTTCTTTAGAGAAAACTTTCTTACCAATGTCACTGACAAAATCAAATAAACCCATTTTAAAGTTCCTTTTGTATGTTTGTTTAAGGGATTATTACGATACTGAAATTCCCTTCAGAAGTCTATAAACCAGAGTGTAAAGCTATGTAAATATTTCAAGAAAACCGATCTAAAATTGACCGCACTTTGATAGAATACGCCGATTTTTAATTTACTCACTCAGAAAGGACAAATTATGCGTTGGCAAGGTCGTAAAGAAAGCTCAAATATTGAAGATAGACGTGGCTCTGGCGGCGGTAACTTCGGTGGCGGAAGAGGAACTGGTATTTTCGGTATTATTATCTTATTAGTTGGTGCTTATTATGGCGTGGATCTTTCAGGCTTAGTGGGCACACCGGATTTTTCTGGACAAAGCTCTCAACGATTAGAAACCCAAGAAGAACAGCAGCTTGCGAGTCTTTCTAAAGTTGTATTAGCGGATACTGAAACCGTTTGGGGACAATATTTTAGACAAATGGGGAAAACCTATAGTGAGCCAACCATGGTACTTTACAATGGTGTAACGCCAACTGCTTGTGGTACCGGTCAATCTGCAATGGGCCCGTTCTACTGCCCAAGCGATCGCAAAGTTTACCTTGATTTATCATTCTATAATGAAATGAAAAATAAACTGGGTGCAGCAGGTGATTCAGCCTTTGCTTATGTAATTGCACACGAAGTCGGTCACCACGTGCAAAATATGCTTGGCATTCTGCCGCAAGTGAATCGCGCACAACAAAGCAGCGATCGTAAAACGGCAAATCAACTTTCTGTTCAATTAGAACTTCAAGCTGACTGTTTCGCCGGTGTTTGGGCGAGCCAAGCGGTGAAAAGTGGTTTATTTGAACGCGGTGATGAAGAAAAAGCGTTTAATGCAGCAGAAGCTGTGGGTGATGACCGTTTACAAAAACGCAGCCAAGGTTATGTGGTACCGGATAGTTTCACTCACGGTACATCTGCACAGCGTCTAGAATGGTTCAGAAAAGGCTTACAAAGTGCCAACCCTTCTGTATGTAATACCTTTAACCAATAAGATCTTTAAGGCTGGTTAATATCAGCCTTTTTTATTTCTGTGCAATTCAGCATAAAAAAAGTGCGGTCAATTTTGACCGCACTTTTTCTTTATGATATTAAGCTTACGCGAACTGACGTACTTCGCCGTTACCCGCTACGTTTTCCACACAACGTGGGCAAAGTGTCGGATGTTCAGGATTCACGCCGATTTTGTCAGAATAATGCCAACAACGTGGGCATTTTTCACCGTTAGAACGTGCTACGCTTACGGCAATTCCCTCTAACTCACCCGCAGCCACATCCGCAGGTTTGTCTGCTAATGCTTTCACTTCTGCTTTTGAGGTAATTAACACAAAACGTAATTCATTGCCTAATTGTTCTAACAATGCACGATATTCATCGTTAGCATAAACCGTTACTTCTGCTTCTAAACCACCACCGATCACTTTGTCGTTACGGGCGATTTCTAATACACGGTTCACTTCAGAACGAACTTTAATGAGTTGTTGCCAGTAAGCATCGTCTAGTTTTTCATTCTCGCCTAAGCCAAATAAGCCTTCGTAGAATTCTTCAGTGAAGACGAATTCTGCACGTGCAGTTGCCGTTTGTGGCAAGTAGCCCCAAATTTCATCCGCCGTGAATGACAGGATTGGTGCCATCCAACGAACCAATGCTTCTGCGATGTGCCATAACGCTGTTTGGCAGCTACGACGCGCAAGGCTGTCTGCTTTGGTGGTATATTGACGGTCTTTGATAATATCAAGGTAGAAGGAGCCCATTTCTACAGAACAGAAACGCATTAAACGTTGTACTACTGTGTGGAATTGATAGTTATCGTACGCGTCTTTAATTTCTTTTTGTGCATCTAACGCACAAGCTACCGCCCAACGATCTAAGCTAATCATGTCTTCCGGTTTAACCGCATCACGTTGCGGATCAAAACCATTTAAGTTTGCTAATAAGAAACGTGCGGTGTTACGAATACGACGATAGCTATCCGCGGCACGTTTTAAGATTTCATCAGAAACGGTCATTTCACCGGTATAGTCGGTAGATGCAACACATAAACGTAAAATGTCGCCACCGAATTTATCCATGACTTCTTGTGGTGTCACGATGTTACCGATAGATTTTGACATCTTACGGCCTTGACCATCCACCGTGAAACCATGGGTTAATACTTGTTTGTATGGTGCTTTGCTGTCTGTTGCTGTAGAAAGCATTAAAGAAGACATAAACCAACCACGATGTTGGTCAGAACCTTCTAAATACATGTCGATATCTTGGCCGTTAAATTCTGGACGATTCGCCACAACAGAAGAATAGGTTGATCCTGAGTCAAACCATACGTCAAGCGTATCTGGTACTTTGCGATAGGTTTCTGCATCCGCACCTAATAATTCTTTTTCGTCTAAATCCCACCATGCTTGAATACCGGCTTTCTCTACACGTTTCGCCACTTCTTCAAGTAACTCTAAAGTACGCGGATGAAGCTCTTCGGTTTCTTTGTGCACGAATAGGGTCATCGGCACACCCCAAGTACGTTGACGGGAAATACACCAGTCAGGGCGGTTTTCAACCATTTTCTCGATACGTGCTTGACCCCAATCTGGAATCCAACGAACTTGTTTGATTTCGCCTAATGCTTGTTGGCGTAGACCCTGTGTTTCCATGCCAATAAACCATTGCGGAGTCGCGCGGAAAATAATCGGGGTTTTGTGACGCCAGCAGTGTGGGTAACTGTGTTTGATTTTCTCAACTTTTAATAAGTTGCCCACTTCTTGCAATTTTTCAACAACCAATGGATTGGCTTCAAATACGCCTTTGCCTGCAAAGAATTCAGTCGTTGAAATAAATTTACCGTCATTCGATACAAGACCCGCCATCGGTAAATTATATTTTTGTCCTACAATAAAGTCGTCCAAACCATGATCTGGAGCAGTATGTACTAAACCTGTACCGCCATCAGTGGTCACGTGATCACCTAAAATCACTGGCACAGTGAAATCATAGAACGGATGGTTAAAGCGTACTAACTCAAGTGCTTGACCTTTTACTGAACCTAAAACTTCAACTTGTTCTACGCCCACGGCTTTCGCTACGGATTCAACTAATTCAGCAGCTAAAATGACACGCTCATCGCCAAGTTGTACTAAGTTGTATTCTAAGTCTGCATTTACCGCAATCGCACGGTTAGACGGCATAGTCCAAGGTGTGGTTGTCCAAATCACCGCAGATAATTTGCCATGGCCTTTGCCTACTGCGTTAAATTTCTCTTCAATTTCGGCTACATTTACTGCAGGGAAACGCACATAGATAGACGGAGAAACTTTGTCTTCGTATTCCACTTCTGCTTCTGCTAAAGAAGAGCCACAATCCAAACACCAGTGCACTGGTTTTGAACCTTTGTATAAGTGACCATTCGCAATCACTTTACCAAGTGTACGGATGATGTTTGCTTCGGTGTTGAAGTTCATCGTTAAATAAGGATTATCCCAATCGCCTAACACGCCTAAACGGATAAAATCTTTTTTCTGACCTTCTACTTGTTCTGCAGCGTATTCACGGCATTTTTGGCGGAATTCAGCTGCGGTCACTTTCTCGTTTGGTTTACCCACCAAACCTTCTACTTTTAATTCAATTGGCAAACCGTGACAGTCCCAACCTGGGATATAAGGCGAATCAAAACCTAACGCCGTTTTAGATTTAATAATAATATCTTTCAGAATTTTATTAACGGCGTGACCAATATGAATATTGCCGTTCGCATACGGAGGGCCATCATGCAAAATAAAGGATTTTTTACCTTTTGTCGCTTGGCGAATTTTTTGATACAACTGTTTGTCATACCAATTTTTTAACATTACAGGTTCGCGTTTGGCTAGATCGCCACGCATAGGGAAACCTGTTTCAGGTAAATTTAACGTGTTTTTGTAATCAACTGTCATGTTATTTTCCAATTTTATATTTCAATATAATTCTATTTTGCAAAAAATGCTTTCGCTGTTTTTACGTCTTGTTCAATTTGAGCTTTCAACGCCTCAAAAGACGGAAACTTTATCTCATCTCGAATCTTATGGCAGAATTCCACTTCAACCATTTGTCCATAAATATTCTGAGAAAAATCAAATAAATGGACTTCTAATAATTGTATCGTACCGTTAATGGTCGGGCGTTTTCCCATGTTGGCGACGCCATTAAAAATCTCGCCTGATTTCAACCGCACTTTCACCGCATAAACGCCTTTAACCGGGTTCACTTGGCGATGTAAACGAACATTCGCGGTAGGAAAACCAATGGTGCGGCCTAATTTATTGCCGTGGATCACACGACCGAAAATACGATAAGGCTTACCGAGTAAATTTTGCGCATGCTGTAAATCATCTTTAGCCAGCGCTTCACGAATAGCGGTGCTACTGATACGCAACTCATCTAAACAGAAGGTGTGGCTGTATTCTACTTCAAAACCAAACTGCTTTCCAGCTTGCTGCAACATCGCAAAATTGCCTAAACGTTTCGCACCAAATTTGAAATCATCACCAATGCTGAGAAACTTCACATTTAATTTGCGTACAAGCCAATCTTTAATAAATTGTTCTGCTGGAAGATCAGCAAAAGTGCGGTCAAATTTCGCGACGATCACCACATCCACACCCGCCTGAGCCAAATAATGCAATTTATCTCTTAATCGCATTAAACGCGCAGGGGCTTTGTCGCCCATAAAATATTCACGCGGTTGTGGTTCGAAAAGCATCACCGCCATGGGTAAATTCAGCGCATTCGCTTTCTGACGAAGATGACGCAAAATCGCCTGATGCCCCAAATGCACTCCATCAAAATTGCCAATGGTTAATGCGCACCCTGACAAATATGGCTGTGAATTATGAAGCCCACGAATTAATTGCATTACATCTTATCCAAAAAACGAAAAATAATCGGTGCATTATAGCGGTAACTTAATGTTTTGTCAGTAAATGGTGTTTACGAACACCCAAGAGCACCAATACGCCTAAATAAACGACCGCAGCCAGCCCAATTAACCAAACCAACCAATATATACGCATTAAAAATGTCATGGCAGCCCATTCTTGAATCGACGGGCAGTTATACCAAACCAAACCGCCCATGGCTAAGGCTGCACCTAAAACTTTCAGAAAAAAGACCGCACTTTTACGTGAAAAATGGTATACATCCTCTTTAGCTAAACCACGATAAAGCAAATAAGCATTTAAGGTTGCTGACATGGCAGAAGCAATCGCTAACCCCACATAACTAAATGGAATCGCCAATACGTTAAAGCCCATATTACTCACCATGGCGATGATCCCGATTTTCACGGGCGTTTTAGTGTCTTGCCGTGCGTAATAGCCATTAGCCAAGATCTTAATCAGCATAAAGCTAAGCAAACCGGCATTGAATGCCCATAAAGAATAAGAGGCGGCATGCACATCTGTTAAGGTAAAACTGCCACGCATAAACAATACCAGTAACATTGGTTGGGCTAACACGGCAATACCAATCGCAGCCGGCACGCCGAGTAATAAAATCATTCGTACGCCCCAGTCCATTGTGTTGCGAAAATCAACCGCACTTTGGGAAGAATTATCTTCTCGATTCACATGATGGCGAGCAAGCGTCGGTAAAATCACAGTGGAAATCGCAATACCAAATAGCCCAAGCGGAAACTCTAATAGACGATCAGAATAATAAAGCCAACTAATAGATCCCGTCATTAAGAAACTGGCAATGACCGTATCAAGCAACAAGTTGATTTGACTTACGGAAACTCCAAACAAGGCAGGAATCATTAATCGACGGATTTTCGCTACTCCTTCATCATGCCATGCCCATTTTGGTTTTACGAGCAAGCCTGCTTTCTTCAAGAAAGGGATTTGAAATAAAAATTGTAATAAACCGCCTAAGAAGATCCCGATAGCGAGAGCAAGATCAGGATTGTCTAATCTTGGTGCAAGGAAAAGTGCGGTTGCAATCATGGCAATATTTAACAAAACAGGCGAAAACGACATCACACCAAATTTGCCTATCGTATTTAAAATCGCGCCTGAAAGTGCCACAAAGGTGACAAACCATAAATAAGGAAAAGTAATTTTTAAGAGTAAAGAGGCTTGTTCAAATTTGTGTGCATCGGGTCCGTCATTTAGCCAATCGGTAAACCAGCCCATCCCGAAGATCGCCGCCACAACAGGTGATCCCACCATAGCAAGCAAGGTGACAATACTGACTAAACCGCCTAGCGTACCCGACACTTTCCCGATAAATTCTCGCGTTTTAGAAAGATCGCCCGATTTTTGATATTCGGCTAACACAGGGACAAAAGCCTGAGAAAATGCCCCTTCCGCAAATAAACGACGTAAAAAGTTTGGGATACGGTTAGCGAATAGAAACACGTCCGCCGCTGCACCAGCACCGATTAAATGGGCGATCACCACATCGCGGACTAAACCTAACACACGGGACACTAATGTCATCCCACTCACGATAATGCCGGATTTTAAAAGTCGTTTACTCAAAATAGGGGTCTCTTCAAAAAAATTTGCCTTAATTGTATAGAATTTTTGTTTTTACGCTATATTCCAACGAAAAAAACTGATAAAATCCTGCCCACATCGTTTGTGTGAGCCAATAGAAAGCGCTTTTTTTAAATAACGATGCTTACTTTCGGTTGTGTCTCACCGAAATCAACACAAATTATTCATTGACAAAAGTATAAAAAATCGGCATATTCTACGCCCTTATTTTGTCATAATCATCTAACAGAAATTTTAGGAGTTTGACCTTGGCTAATATCAAGTCAGCAAAAAAACGCGCGGTTCAATCTGAAAAACGCCGCCAACACAACGCAAGCCAACGCTCTATGATGCGTACTTACATCAAAAAAGTATATGCTCAAGTAGCAGCAGGTGAAAAAGCAGCAGCTGAAGCAGCATTCGTTGAAATGCAAAAAGTTGTTGACCGTATGGCTTCTAAAGGCTTAATCCACGCTAACAAAGCAGCAAACCACAAAGCTAAATTAGCTGCTCAAATCAAAAAATTAGCGTAATTAAAGCATTAAAACAGCTTAAAAATAAAACCGCACTTTGGTGCGGTTTTTGTTTGCCGTAAACCGTCCTGCCACAAACGTCTGATAACAAGCTTGCATTCCCCCCCTTAACCTGTAAACTACCCCACAACTTAAAAATTAATCATAAAATAAACAATAAATGACCAAAAAATCTTTTAAAAAAACAGATCCGAATTATCAAAAAGAATTAGCCAAATATGGTAATCCGATCCCAAGCAGAGACTACATTCTGCAAATTATCCGTGAAAATAATGCCCCGATGAGTCGGGAAGAAATTCTGACCGCACTTTCAATTAAAAGTGACGAACAACAAGAAGCTATGCGTCGCCGCTTGCGCGCTATGGAAAATGATGGACAGTTAGTTTTCACTAAACGTAAACGCTATGCCTTGCCTGAAAAATTGGATTTATTCAAAGGTATGGTTATTGGCCATCGCGAAGGCTATGGCTTTTTACAAGTCGAAGGCAAAAAAGAAGATCTCTTTATTCCTCATCACCAAATGCAACGTGTAATGCATGGTGATTTTGTATTAGCTCAACCTGCAGGCTTAGATCGCCGTGGTCGTCGTGAAGTCCGTATTGTTCGTGTACTTGAAAGTCGCAAAAAACAAATTGTCGGCCGTTTCTTCTTAGAAAATGGTTTTAGCTATGTTGTACCTGATGATAGCCGTATCGGACGAGATATCTTAGTCCCTAATGAACACCGCAATGGGGCTCGAATGGGACAAGTTGTCGTGGTTGAATTGCAAGAACGATCTGCCTCCTTTACTCAACCGATTGGCATCATCACTGAAATTCTGGGTGACAATATGGCAAAAGGGATGGAGGTGGAGATCGCCCTTCGTAATCATGACATTCCTCACCAATTCCCAAGTGCGGTCGAAAAATACGTTAAAAAATTCACGGAAGAAGTGCCTGAAGAAGCGAAAAAAGGCCGTGTGGATTTACGCAATCTGCCACTGGTTACCATTGATGGCGAAGACGCACGTGATTTTGATGATGCAGTATATTGCGAAAAAAGTGGTAAAGGCTGGAAGCTTTGGGTGGCAATTGCCGATGTCAGCTACTATGTGCGTTTACGTTCTGCATTAGATACTGAAGCTTATAACCGAGGTAACTCCGTTTACTTCCCAAATCGTGTTGTGCCAATGCTGCCGGAGATTTTATCCAACGGATTGTGTTCACTGAATCCACAAGTTGATCGCTTGTGTATGGTGTGTGAAATGCACATTTCTGCAAAGGGTAAACTCACGGATTATCGTTTTTATGAAGCGGTAATGAATTCTCATGCACGTTTAACCTATACGAAAGTCGCGGCAATTTTAGACGGCGATGATGAGCTCCGCACGCGTTATCAAGGGCTTGTGCCACATTTAGAAGAATTGCATCATCTCTATCAAGCGTTACTCAATGCCCGTAAACAACGTGGTGCTATTGATTTTGAAACCATTGAAACCAAATTTATTTTCAATGCCATGGGACGAATTGATCGTATTGAACCGGTTGTTCGAAATGATGCTCACAAAATCATTGAAGAATGCATGATTCTTGCAAATATTGCAGCAGCAAACTTTATGGAAAAACATAAAGAGCCAGCACTCTATCGTATTCATGCCGCTCCGAGTGAAGAAAAACTGACGTCTTTCCGTGCATTCTTAAGTGAATGTGGTTTAAGCCTTGAAGGTGGCATGAAACCGACCACAAAAGATTATGCGAAATTGTTAGAGCAAGTGAAAGATCGTCCGGATCACGAACTCATTCAAACCATGTTACTTCGCTCATTAAGCCAAGCGGTTTATCATGCGGATAATATCGGCCACTTTGGTTTGGCGTTAGAGGAATATGCACACTTCACTTCCCCGATTCGTCGCTATCCGGATTTAACCCTTCATCGTGGAATTAAATATTTATTAGCAAAAGAAAAAGGCGCTAAACGTAAAACCACAGATACTGGCGGCTATCACTACTCCTTTGATGAAATGGATCTATTAGGCGATCACTGCTCGATGACCGAACGCCGTGCCGATGATGCCACTCGTGAAGTAGCTGATTGGCTGAAATGTGAATATATGCAAGATCACGTGGGAGCTGAGTTTAGCGGAGTGATCTCATCTGTAACGGGCTTTGGCTTATTCGTACGTTTAGATGATTTATTCATTGACGGCTTAGTCCATATTTCCACGTTAGATAACGACTACTATCAATTTGATGCGGCAAAACAACGTTTGATCGGTGAAAATAGTGGTACGATCTACCGCCTTGGCGATAAAGTAAAAATTCGCGTGGTCGCCGTTCATTTAGAACAAAAAATGGTAGATTTCAGTTTAGTCGAAAGTGCTAGAAAACCACGTCGAGTGGGAAAAACAGCGAAACAAAAAGCGAAAAAAGTCTTTAAAGAACTGCCACCTAAAGCGTCAAAAAAACGTAAAAGTGCGGTGAAAAATAAAGATGTTTCTAAGAAACCGACTAGAAAACGGAAGAAATAATATTTTTACTGAATATCCCCTTCCTCCTCTTTGCTAAAGAGGGAGGATAATGACAAAAAATAATAAACAAGAGAACCCTATGTCAGAAAATATCTATGGTATCCATGCTGTAAACAGCATTTTAGCAAATAGCCCTGAACGTTTAATTGAAGTGTTTGTGCTGAAAGGCCGTGAAGATAAACGCCTACAACCCTTACTCAATGAGCTCTATGCTTTAGGCATTGCGGTGCAATTTGTAAACCGCCAAACATTAGATAAAAAATCCAACGGTGAAGTGCATCAAGGTGTGATTGCGCGTGTGCAAGAAGCGAAAGAGCTGAATGAACATGATCTGGATGAACTTCTTACTCGTAAACAAAATCCACTTTTATTGGTGCTTGATGGTGTGACAGATCCCCATAACCTGGGGGCCTGTTTACGTACTGCTGATGCTGCCGGTGTGAGCGCTGTTATTGTGCCAAAAGATAAATCTGCTCAACTCACTTCTATTGCACGTAAAGTGGCTTGCGGTGCTGCGGAGACCGTACCATTAATTCGCGTAACCAATTTAGCTCGTACTTTACGAGATCTACAACAAAACCATAATATTTGGGTGGTGGGTACAGCTGGCGAAGCAACAGAAACCATTTACCAAAGTAAACTCACGGGTTCTCTAGCCTTGGTGATGGGAGCCGAAGGTGAAGGGATGCGTCGTCTCACACGTGAACATTGTGATCAACTCATTAGTATTCCAATGGCGGGCTCTGTTTCATCCCTGAATGTTTCCGTTGCGACTGGCGTATGTTTATTTGAAATTGTGAGACAACGTCTTGCAGCCTAAAAATACGTGAAAAAACAACCGCACTTGATATAAAAAATGCCGATAAATCATTATCGGCATTTTTATTATTTTGAAATCGTTTTCCCGAATATCATGGAAAGCACTAAAGTACATAATGCGGGTACAAGCCAGGCAAGCCCTTGTGAATAGAGCGGGAAATGAGTCATGATTTGATGTAAGCCTTCTGGCAACATATCCAAGTTTTTCAAACTATCAATTAAACTAAAACAAACTGTCACAAAAATAGTGGTGTAATAGCTCAATCGAATAGAAGGCAATTTATTACGCACAAGCTGTAAAAGCACTAACATGATCGCCATTGGGTAAATCAACAACAAGGCAGGAATCGTCACTCGGAGTAATTTTGTTAAACCATATTGTGAAATAATTGTCGTCATGGCGGTGAAGAAGACGATCCAAAATGGATAGGAAAAACGTGTCGAAAACTTGGAGAAATAATCACCACAAGCACTGGTTACGCCCACTAATGTAGTTAAGCTTGCTAAAGTGATAATACCCGCCATAATCCAGGTTCCCGCCGTACCAAATAAACTGTTCACATAACGAGAGAAGATTTGGCCGCCATTTGTTGCACCTTGTGCCACAGCATCAGAAGTCGCCCCTAAATAGAATAAGGCAAAATATAAACAACCTAATAAAATGACAGAAACAAAGCCCGCTGAAATCGTATATTGAACAATCTTTTGTGGATTAGTCACATTTTTAGCAGACAACGCCCGTGCAACAATACCACCAAAGGCAATCGCAGCCAGAACATCCATCGTTTGATAACCACTAATTAGGCCTGTGGTTAACGCTGAATTATCTGCATAAGCCTGTGAAGGAGCGACAATCTCAGAAAGAGGTGAAACAAAAACCGTGATCCCAACAACGAGTAATAATACTAACAATGCCGGCGTCATCACTTCACCCACTGTTGAAATAATGGTACTTGGGCGAATCATGAACCCCATCGCGATAATATTAAAGATCACAGAGAAAATAAGACGTGTTGTCGCACTATCTTCAATGAGCCCCAATGGTAGCCATGCCATTTCATAAGCGACATTGGTAATTCGAGGCATTGCAAAGGTTGAACCGATGACTAAATAAAGAATGGTTAAAAAGGATACGCCTGCCCACTTGGGTAAGTCCTTAGTCAGTTCTTCGCCACGTCCTAACACTGACACCACAACCAATGTAATAAATGGCATGAGTACGCCTGTTATCACAAACCCTAGCGAAGCTGTTGCCCAATGGTTACCTGCGGAGTACCCCTCCATCGGTGGGAAAATAATATTTCCCGCGCCTAAAAATAAAGCAAAAATCATCATACCTAGTACGATGATGTCTTTTTTTGAAAACATAAGTATTCTCGAATAAATAAATTTTAAGGATTTTACTATTAAATTGTTTTTTATTCCAAAAATGAAAATAAATTTTGTGAAATAGATCACGAAATCTATCTCATTCCGATTAAATCACACATTATCCACAGCCTATTTTCCCTAAATTAGTAAATTTGTGATAGTATCCAAGCTTTATTATTACTTTTTTAGGAGAGAATGAATGAATAAACTGAGTTTGATTCAACAAATTCAGCGTTTTTTCAAATTGGAATCAGCTGGCGGAATTTTATTACTTTTTTCAGCGGTAGTCGCAATGCTATTAGCTAATTCACCGCTCAATCAAAACTATAACGACTTTTTAAACTTACCAGTCAGCATTCAAGTAGGGACTTTTTCTATCGATAAAACCTTAATTCACTGGATCAACGATGGTTTTATGGCGGTATTCTTTGTTTTAGTTGGAATGGAAGTCAAAAGAGAATTATTTGAGGGCTCCCTTTCAAGCTATCAACAAGCGGTATTCCCTGCTATTGCTGCCGTTGGCGGAATGGTTATTCCTGCCTTGGTTTATATTTTTATCGCCCAACAAGATCCCGCTTTAGCCGATGGCTGGGCAATCCCAATGGCAACCGACATTGCCTTTGCACTCGGTATCATGGCGTTATTAAGCAAACAAGTGCCACTCCCATTAAAAATCTTTTTACTTGCTTTAGCCATCATTGATGACTTAGGCGCGATTGTCGTGATTGCACTCTTCTTCTCCCATGGATTAAGTGTGCAAGCACTCGCCTTTGCAGCCATTGCAATTGCTGTACTTATTGCATTAAATCGCTTTAAAGTGAGCGCACTTTGTGCCTATATGGTAGTGGGAACAATCTTATGGGCTTCGGTATTAAAATCAGGCGTGCATGCTACCCTTGCTGGCGTTATCATCGGATTTTGTATTCCATTGAAAGGCAAAAATGGTGAAACACCATTACACGACTTTGAGCACATTCTTGCCCCTTGGTCATCCTTTGTTATCCTGCCATTATTCGCATTTGCCAATGCGGGGGTAAGTTTTGATGGTATCGACTCAAGCATGCTTTCATCACCATTATTATTTGCGATTTCTTTAGGCTTAATTATCGGAAAACCACTTGGTGTATTTGGTTTCAGCTATCTTTCCGTTAAACTGGGCATTGCAAAACTTCCACAAGGCATCAACTTCAAACAAATTTTTGCCGTAGCGATTTTATGTGGTATCGGTTTCACCATGTCAATGTTCTTAGCCAGCCTTGCCTTCAAGGCTGATGCCGGTGAAAGCATTAACGCCCTTTCTCGATTAGGGATCTTATTCGGCTCCACTGTTTCAGCTATTGTGGGGTATATGGCGTTAAAAGCCACAACAAGGTTACCGAAATAATCACGTCTTAATAAAAAATCCTTTGCCACTTTAGCAAAGGATTTTCTTTTTTATTCAAAAAGTCTTTTAAGTTCTTTCTCGTAGAGATAAATATTCATTGGATTTGTTGGCAGTAACGAATCGAGATATTCATTTGCACGTTTTACATATTTATCATGATTTTTATCGTGGTTTTCAATCACATCAAGTAAAACTTTTGCGCCCTCAAATGCATCAAATTCATTGTAGTAATACCCGACACCTTTTGGTAATAACTTGGAGTTATGAATAAAAGGATAGCCACCATATAACGCATCATTGTAAGCATAATTCAGACCATTTTCCCATTGGTGGCTTAATACTACATCAACATAACGGGTAAGAAAATCAGGCATTTGATAACGCCCTTCTACTGTCATCACATCGTCTTTTACAAGATTAGTTCGACCAATAAAATTAAAAAATGTTGGATTATCTCTTTTGTCGTAAGTATTACACATATAAACATTTTTAATTTTTTCTGGCGCTTCTCTATAAGCCTGCTCTGCAATTAAAATAGGAATAAAACTGGTTTTCACTACATTAATATTTGCTTCAAAAGATGCAATACGTTTTGCTTTTTTCTCAGCATCTGGTTTATAACCAAAAATAAGATTGTGCTGATCCTTGATTCGTTTAATTACTTTATCACAAAATACTGGTGACCAAATTGCAGGCACAACATAAGTAGAACAGCGATACATAATAGAAAAATAAGATTTACAAGTATTTTCATGTTGTGGAATCATCCATACAGCATCAAATAATGTACCATTAAATACTCTGCCCGCTTCCTTCTCAAAAAGGAAGTTTTCCACATCCATAATAAAATCATTGCCCATTTTATAACAAACGACTTTACCACCATGCTCATGCATACGGCTAACTTGATGAGGTTCAATAACTAATGTACCTTCAATTAATACATCTAATTGATCAATGACATCTTCAATATAGGCATATTTAAGATTCAATCCATCTAACATAAAACCATCTGGAGGAGTAGTTCGTTTTTCTGGTCCCCAAGAAACAAAAACAACATCTTCCACCATAGATGAATGTTGAAATAGATGAAAAAGATGGATCGCATTTTGATTAGCACCATTTGCCCAAATGTCGGTTACTTTTGACTCTAGATTAAACGTGATCCCAATTTTATATTTACGCATGCTTTTTTCCTTCTTCTATTACCTAAATTATCTAAAAGTATGGCCAAAAATAAAACTGTTTTTCAATAAGTTAAATAATAAAAATCACTCGGATAATTCCTACCCGAGTGATTTATTTAGTTTAGTCGATCATTACCATTGATAACCTACACCGGCACCGACATTGTAATCACCTTGTGTAGTTGCGGCTCCGCTCATTTTGAAGATAACTTTATTGTTATCACTTGCACGGGAGTAACCTACTGCAACGGCACTTTCACCTTTGTAATTACCGACTCCAAGGCCAACCATTGAACCGCCTGGTTTAGTCACTTGTGGAATATTCGCTGCAGCAGTTGCCCCTGCGATACCACCACGAAGTTTCTTATCAGTTTTCTTCAATTCGCTACGAACTGCACCAACAGAACGATCAACATATTGTTTATTCGTCGCATCCGTACCACGAACTGGATCTGCAACATTAGTGATTCGACGTTCATTACCGACTGAACCAACTGAAACAGTATTTGCTTCATTTGCTACAGAGCCTTGACCTAGAGCTACTGAGTTATTCGCAGTTGCTTTCGCACCCTGCCCCATAGCGGTTGAGTTTTTACCTGAAGCTTGAGAGTTATTACCTAATGCAGTGCCATTTTCGCCACTTGCATTTGATCCATAACCAACCGCTGTTGCGTCTTTACCTTTCGCTTTCGCACTATCACGTTTGCTGGTGTTATCCGCTGCAAATGCGGTTTTACCATCTTTGCTAATCAAACCTGAATCTTCAATACGTTTCACTGAACTTTCTGCTGCTGTTGCAGAAGATGCTGCCGCAGTAGCTGAACTTGCTGAAGACTTCGCTGATTTATCTGCCTCTACTGCAGAACTTGCTGAAGACTTCGCGGATTTATCTGCTTCAGTTGCAGAAGATGCTGCTGATTGCGCGGATTTGTCCGCTT
>JAHZCD010000007.1 GCA_019423025.1 Haemophilus sp.
CTCTACTGCAGAGCTCGCTGAAGATTTCGCTGATTTATCCGCTTCAGTTGCAGAGCTTGCGGAAGACTTCGCGGATTTATCTGCTGCTGTAGCAGAACTTAAAGCCGCTGAGGCAGCACTTTCAATTTTACTTAAGTTGCTGGTAACCACTTCCGCCGCTGATGTTGCCGCTGAAGCTGCTGTAGAGGCTAAAGAAACCGCATTGCTTGCACTTGAAGCTGCTGTTTTCGCTGTTTCGTTTGTTTTATCTAATTGTGAAGTTACTGCATAAAGTTGTGAACCATTGATCGCTTCTGTTGAAGTCGCGGAAATATTTCCTGCTGCAACATTGATCAATTTACGCTCATCACCTGCCGCACCGACGCTTACGAAGCTACCTGCACCTGCAACGGTTCCTTTGAAGCCACTATAGGTTAAATTACCTACAGTTGCAGAAGTTACATTCGCAATTGAATGTGAGCCTGCTGTGGTTGAATGATTACCTAATACTACCGCTTCATCTAAACCCGCAGCGATATTTAAGTTATTACCCAATACGGTTGTGCCATTTGATGCAATAGTATTACCGTGTCCAATAATCGTGTTATTTTTAACGCCATCTTTTACATTATTTGCAACACCTACAGCAATGGTATTTTGAGTATTATTACCAACAAGGTTATATACCCCTAACGCGGTGCCATTATTCACATTTTCGCCAACCCAAGTGCGAGCACCAACTGATGTACCATTTGTTGTGCTGTTATCTACACCAGCGTAATGACCTAATGCTGTACCATCATTTGTATTTGGACGAACATAACTTCTTGAACCTACAACGGTTGCATTCACAGAATCTTTACCCGCTGCAGAGAATTGTCCCACTACAGTCGCATTCACTGAATTTGCTTCTGCCACAGAATTAGCACCTAATACGGTTGCATTTACCGTACCTGTGCGAGCTGTACTATTAGACCCCACTACCACAGCATCTTGAGATGCTGCTGAAGCACCGTTACCCATAGCAATTGCATTATATGCTGTTCCGGTGGTTGTGGCTCCCATACCTGCTGTAATAGAAAATATACCTTGTGCACCAGCAGATGAACGAACTGAGCCGCCATTAGTTCTTAAACTATCCTCTGAAGGAAGTCTATCTATATCCTCTGTTCCATCATTTACATGGAAATAAATGTTAGCGGCTTGGTTAGCCAACTCTAATGCATTATTTGCGGTATTTTTTGCAGTTGTTGCAGTCATACTTGCAGTTGTAGCAATAGTTTGACTGAGATCTGCAACACTTTTTGCCGCTGTTGCTGTAGTCTGAGCATTATCTGCGGTGGCTTGTGCATTATCTGCAGCCGTTTTTGCGGCTGTTGCCGTACTTGCTGTTGAGTTTACGACTGTGATCACGTTGTAAAGCTGTGAACCATTAATCGCATCGGTAGAAGTTGCACTAATTAAGCCTGCTGAAACATATTGAACCTGTCTAGCAGAGGTACTATTACCTACTGCGAGAACAGACGTTCCACTCGATTTACCATTATTACCAACTTCAGTTCCATTAATTGTAATTGAAGTTAATGCATTGCGACTTCCTGTAACCGAACCAGCACCTAACGCAACATCATTAGCACCTGTTGCACTTGTATTTGTTCCAACTGCTAATGCATTATTTCCATTTGCAACTGAACCTAAACCAGTTGCAATAGCACCATCTCCAGTTGCATTGGCATTGGCACCCGTTGCAATATTTCCAGCTCCATTCGAAGTTACATTCGTACCAATGGCGATAGAACCAACTCCACTTGCAGTTGTGGTATTAGGACCTGCAGAAATAGCGATTGTACTTTGATTGGAGGCTATTGCATTAGCACCTAAAGCGGTTGCACCTTCGCCAGAGGCTGAAGCTTTATAACCTGCTGCTGTAGCCTGTTTAGTAGAAGCGACAGTTTGAAAGCCTAATGCAGTTGAGCCACTTGCAGCAGCATTTGCATAATAACCAAAAGCTGAAGATGCTGAGCCATCATCTTTTGAAACACCAGCTTTAGCACCTTGACCAACAGATGTACCACCATTACCTCTTGTTTTAGATTCATACCCGATTGCTACAGAATTACCACCTTGAGCAGCTGAATCTGTACCAATAGCAATATTCCCTGTATCGGTACTTGGTCCAATTCCTATTGCATTAGCTTTTTTGCCTGCATTTCCACTAATTGCAATACTATCAGCCTTTGCAAAACCATTTTCAGTATACGCAGCATTTGCATAATTAATGGCACCAGTTAAAGCTATCGCAATAGCTGATAATTTAAAAATTCTTCCAAAGGAAGTTTTATTTTCCTGGTTATTATTCTCACATGATGCTTTAACTGCACCTTTCGCCAACTCAGACGTCACCACCAACGACTGAGTCGTACGATTCCAAATTACTTTAAAAATCTTATTCATAAAAAATGAAACTCCCTTGCATAAATTTAATAATATAAAACTATGAGCCTGCCTCAAAACACCCAAGCAGAGACCAATCCCCATTATCTAACACACGCTTAATAAAATCTAGGCATTTTCAATATAATTTATGTAAATGTATGTAAATAAATTATCCTAAAAAAACAAATACATAATTATTTTATTTTTATACTCAGAAACTATAACAAAATCCCACTCTCTGCTTTAGCAATACCGACACCTGTTTGTTATGAAAAAACGTCATTAAAATTGACCGCACTTTTATCTAAACAAGTGCGGTCATTCTTGAAATAATTTTAATTCACGTTCATAATGAACGAACATTCATATTTTATAGACTGAAGCCTTTTTTACTTCAGCATTTTCTCATAAGGCTCGCATTATGTCCGATCAACAAACAGATACACAAACTTCCTCAAATAATAAATCTCAACAACGTAAAAAAGGGCTTTCCATTTTTATTCTTTTGCTTCTTCTGATTGCAATCGGTTCTGCGGCTTATTGGTTTTTCTTTATTAAAGGCTTTGAATAAACCGAAGATGCCTATGTGAGCGGCAATCAGGTGATGGTCTCATCACAAGTGTCGGGAAATATTTCGAAAATTAATGTCGATAATATGGATCCCGTACAAGCGGGCGACGTGTTATTAGAACTGGATGATACCAATGCAAAACTCAGTTTCGAACAAGCTAAAAGCAATTTAGCCAATGCCGTTCGCCAAATTTCTCAACTGAATTACACCGTAAAACAATTGAAATCTGCTGTTCGAGCGAATGAAATCACCCTTGCTCAAGCACAAGGGAATTTAAACCGTCGCGTTCAATTAGTGAAAGATGGCGCGATCGATAAAGAATCTTTCCAACACGCCAAAGAAGCCGTTGAACTCGCCAAAGCAAACTTAACAACCGCACAAAACCAGCTGGAGGCCAATCAAGCCTTGTTGTTAGACGGGCCTTTAAGTGAACAACCGCAAATTCAAAGTGCGGTCAGTAATTTGAAACAAGCTTGGTTGAATTTAGAACGCACAAAAATCCGCAGCCCAATTAAAGGCTATGTAGCTCGTCGCAATGCGCAAGTAGGACAAGCGGTTTCTGTTGGTGGAGCATTAATGGCAGTGGTGACTACCGATCAAATGTGGTTAGACGCCAACTTCAAAGAGACACAATTAACCCATATGCGAATTGGTCAGCCGGTTGAAATTCATTTCGACCTTTACGGCAAAGATAAAACCTTTAATGGAAAAGTCGTGGGAATTGAAATGGGTACGGGTAGTGCATTCTCATTATTACCAACCCAAAATGCGACAGGCAACTGGATCAAAGTGGTGCAACGTGTGCCTGTACGAATTCAACTAGATCCGCAACAGCTTATTGAAAACCCATTACGTATCGGTCTTTCTGCTACAGTGAAAGTAAATGTGAGTGATAGCCAAGGCGAAACCTTGCGTAACCAGGCACCAAACACAACACTTTATTCCACCAATGTGCTGCAATATGATGAAGGTGCGGTCAATAATTTGATCGAATCCATTATTCGCGACAATAGTTACTAGGTTTCACGATGTCGCAATCTCATTTTACGCCGGTACAAGGCGGTGCACTGGTTATTCTCACGTTAGCGCTCTCACTTGCGACTTTTATGCAGGTGTTAGATTCCACCATCGCTAACGTTGCCATTCCTACTATTGCAGGTGATTTAGGGGCTTCATCCAGCCAAGGCACATGGGTCATCACCTCGTTCGGTGTGGCCAATGCGATCTCAATTCCTATCACCGGCTGGCTAGCGAAACGTTTCGGCGAAGTGCGGTTATTTTTAATCTCAACCTTACTTTTCGTCCTTGCCTCTTGGCTTTGTGGCATTTCACATAGTTTGGAAATGTTGATTATTTGCCGCGTCATCCAAGGTGCGGTTGCCGGTCCAATCATACCGCTTTCTCAAAGTTTATTACTCAATAACTATCCGCCTAAAAAACGAGGCATGGCACTCGCATTTTGGTCAATGACCGTGGTCGTAGCACCTATCTTCGGGCCAATTCTGGGAGGCTGGATCAGCGATAACATTCATTGGGGTTGGATCTTTTTCATCAATGTTCCCATTGGATTAGCCGTCGTCTTAATGAGTTGGAAGATTCTAGGCAATCGAGAAAGCCAAATTTCTCATCAACCTATTGATACTGTTGGGCTTGTTTTACTGGTTCTCGGCGTAGGCTGTTTACAATTAATGCTGGACCAAGGAAGAGAGCAAGATTGGTTTAATTCAACGGAGATTATTGTCCTCACCGTGATTGCGGTCGTGTGTTTAATCGCACTCACTATTTGGGAACTCACTGATGACAATCCCGTTGTGGATATTTCACTGTTCAAATCACGCAACTTTAGTGTCGGCTGCCTTTCAACCAGTCTCGCCTTTTTGGTGTATTTGGGGTCTGTTGTGCTTATCCCACTTCTACTCCAACAAGTTTATGGCTACACCGCGACTTGGGCAGGACTTGCAGCCGCCCCAGTGGGATTATTCCCAATTTTACTTTCGCCAATCATCGGTAAACTAGGACATAAAATTGATATGCGAATTTTAGTCACGATCAGTTTTATGGTTTATGCTTTGACCTTTTATTGGCGAGCTGTAACCTTTGAGCCTGGCATGACCTTTGCTGATGTTGCATTGCCACAATTTGTGCAAGGTTTAGCGGTTGCTTGCTTCTTTATGCCACTGACAACCATCACACTTTCTGGTTTACCACCCGAAAAAATGGCTTCAGCATCGAGCTTATTTAATTTCCTTCGAACCCTTGCCGGATCAGTGGGAACATCCCTCACGACATTTATGTGGTATAACCGCGAAGCCGTGCATCATACTCAACTCACGGAAGCGATTAACCCATATAATCCGATTTCTCAACAGTTCTTCCAAACGATGGCAAGTTTTGGTTTAAACGAACAACAAACGGCATCATATCTCGCCAGACAAATCACTGCTCAGGGCTTTATTATTGGCGCTAATGAAATTTTCTGGTTATCGGCTATCACATTCTTGGCATTATTTATTATCGTCTGGTTCGCCAAACCACCTTTTGGAAATCGCCATTAAAAAATCTCAAAAAAATAACCGCACTTTGATGATGCCCAAAGTGCGGTTGGTTTTTCTAGCCTTTTGCTAAGATATCTTTCAGGAATCTCGCGGTATGCGAACCTTTGACTTTAGCGACGTCTTCAGGTGTACCTGTCGCGATAATTTGGCCACCGCCACTGCCCCCTTCAGGACCAAGATCCACAATCCAGTCTGCGGTTTTGATCACATCTAAGTTGTGTTCGATCACCACGATAGTATTGCCTTGATCGCGCAAGCGATGTAACACTTCGAGAAGTTGTTTAATATCAGCGAAATGCAGGCCGGTTGTCGGTTCATCCAAAATATAAAGGGTTTTACCGGTATCGCGTTTTGAAAGCTCTGTCGCTAACTTAACGCGTTGTGCCTCACCACCTGAAAGCGTGGTAGAAGACTGACCTAAACGAATATAAGACAAGCCCACATCCATTAGGGTTTGCAATTTACGCGCAATCATTGGGATCGCATCAAAAAACTCGCGAGCTTCTTCTACCGTCATATCCAACACTTGGTGAATGGTTTTACCTTTGTATCGGATCTCCAAGGTTTCACGGTTATAGCGTTTACCTTTACATTGATCACAAGGCACATACACATCCGGCAAGAAGTGCATTTCAACTTTCAGCACGCCATCACCTTGGCACGCTTCACAACGTCCACCACGCACGTTAAAGCTAAAACGACCAGGGTTATAACCACGCGCACGCGCTTCTGGCACGCCTGCAAATAATTCACGAATTGGGGTAAATAATCCCGTGTAAGTCGCCGGGTTAGAACGCGGTGTACGACCGATCGGGCTTTGGTTAATATCGATCACTTTATCGAAATACTCCAAGCCTTCAATGGATTTATAAGGCGCAAAATCCGTTTTTTCCGCACGATTTAAAGCATTTTGAGCCAGTGGGAATAAGGTATCATTGATTAGCGTTGATTTGCCTGAACCTGATACCCCCGTGATACAAGTAAATAAGCCCACTGGAATTTCTAAATTCACGCCTTTCAGGTTATTCCCTGTCGCGCCTTTTAATTTTAAAAGTTTGCTTTTATCAAGTGCGGTTCGTTTTTTCGGAATTTCAATTTTTTCTTCACCCGATAAGAACTTACCCGTAATCGAATTTGGGTTCGCCATAATCTCTTTGGCTGTACCTTGTGCAATCACTTGGCCACCGTGTACACCCGCGCCAGGGCCAATATCAATAATATGATCGGCTTCTCGAATGGCGTCTTCATCATGTTCCACCACGATCACGGTGTTACCCAAATTACGCAAATGAATCAGCGTATTTAACAGACGTTCATTATCGCGTTGATGCAAACCGATAGAAGGTTCGTCCAACACATACATGACCCCCACTAAACCTGCACCAATCTGACTTGCAAGACGAATACGTTGCGCTTCACCACCTGAAAGGGTTTCGGCTGAACGAGAAAGGGAAAGATAATTCAAGCCCACATTCACTAAAAATTCTAACCGCTCTCTGATCTCTTTCAGGATTTTTTCTGCAATTTGTGCTTTTTGACCGGTTAAAGTAAGCCCTTGGAAAAACTCAAGGCTTTCACCAATACTTTTCTCTGAAATTTGTGGCAAGTTAATATTACCGATATACACGTTACGAGCTTCAGGGCGAAGACGCGAGCCACCACAATCTGCACAAGGGCGGTTGCTGATATTTTTCGCCAATTCTTCGCGTACAGACATGGATTCCGTTTCTTTGTAACGGCGCGCCATGTTATTCAAAATCCCTTCAAAAGGATGTTTGCGGATCACCACATCACCACGGTCATTCATGTATTGGAATTCAATTTCTTCCTTGCCTGAACCATGCATCACAATATCTTTAATTTTTTGTGGTAAATCTTCGTATGGCGTTTCAATATCAAATTTATAATGTTTCGCCAACGAGGTAAGCATTTGATAGTAATAGAAATTGCGACGATCCCAACCTTTCACCGCACCGCCTGCGAGAGAAATGCTTTCATTTTGCACCACACGGCTTTCATCGAAGAACTGCTGAACACCTAAGCCATCACAAGTCGGACACGCCCCTGCCGGGTTATTAAATGAGAACAAGCGAGGCTCTAATTCTGGTACGGAATAGCCACAATGCGGGCAAGCAAAATTTGCCGAGAAAACCAACTCTTCAGCTTTAGGATCATCCATATCAGCCACAACTGCCGTACCGCCTGAAAGCTCCAAAGCCGTTTCAAAAGATTCTGCCAAACGCGTGGCTAAATCTGACCGCACTTTAAAGCGATCCACCACCACTTCAATGGTATGTTTTTTCTGTAAAGCAAGTTCTGGCGGATCAGATAAATCACAGATTTCACCATCAATTCTTGCACGAATATAACCTTGTGCCGCCAAGCTATCTAACAGCTTAACATGCTCACCTTTGCGGTTTTTCACCACGGGCGCAAGCAACATCATTTTGCTTTCTTCAGGCAAGCTTAGGACTTTATCCACCATTTGGCTGATGGTTTGTGCCGTTAATGGCACATCATGATCCGGACAACGCGGCTCCCCTACGCGAGCAAACAGCAAACGCAGGTAATCATAAATTTCGGTGATCGTGCCCACTGTTGAACGCGGATTATGAGAAGTGGATTTTTGCTCAATAGAAATCGCCGGCGACAAACCCTCAATCGAATCCACATCTGGTTTTTCCATCAAAGAAAGGAATTGACGCGCATAAGCTGAGAGCGATTCAACATAACGGCGCTGCCCTTCCGCATAAAGCGTATCAAATGCTAAAGAAGATTTGCCCGAACCGGACAAGCCTGTAATCACAATTAATTTATCGCGCGGAATGGTTAAATTGATGTTTTTGAGGTTGTGGGTTCTAGCCCCACGAATGTCGATAGTATCCATAAAAAAAGCGATTGCCTTAAGAAAATAAATTCAAAAATTGCGACCATTATCGCATATTTCAATATCTGTGCAAATATCCAGTTAATTTTTATGGATCTTTTGTTTCTTTTAAGGCAAAATAGCCAAAATTTTTCACCTTATTTCTAAAATATAGAGGATTCTATGGCAGGTATTAATAAAGTAATCATCGTGGGTAATTTAGGTAATGATCCTGAAATCCGCACGATGCCAAATGGCGAAGCGGTAGCAAATATCAGCGTGGCAACAAGTGAAAGCTGGACAGATAAAAACACAGGCGAACGTCGTGAAGTGACCGAATGGCACCGTATCGTGTTATATCGTCGTTTAGCAGAAATTGCGGGGCAATACTTACGCAAAGGTTCACAAGTTTATGTTGAGGGTCGTTTAAAAACCCGCAAATGGCAAGATAACAATGGCCAAGATCGTTACACCACTGAAATCCAAGGTGATAACTTACAAATGTTAGGTGGTCGTAATCAAGAGATGGGCGGTTATGCACCTGCACAATCAGCGCCACAACCAAGCTACCAATCTCGTCCAGCACAATCTGCGCCGGCACCACAAGCTGAGCCGCCAATGGACGCATTTGATGATAACATTCCATTCTAAATTGTATTGATACAAGATTATCTATACGAAGAGAGGCCTTTCATTGAAAGGTCTCTTTTTATCTCTCATTTTGACATCAATTATTCGTATGCCTTATCTCGATCAAGCACTAAAACGCAATAAATATTCAATTTATTGCACCGCATCCGAATCTAATATATCTTTATTTGAATACTGGAAAATAGTATAGATATCAAGGAGAACATTTCTTAGATGGGCAACATCACTCGAATCAGGAAAAAGAAAACGATGTATCTTTGCTTTATTTCCTTTGAACATCTTTAGGAGTAAGAATATATGGGAAATTTTAAACAAATCCTTTCGAAATTATCTGTTATTTTTTTATTGTTCTATTCGCAAAATATATTTTCCATGACACAAACCGAAATCCAATTGGAAAAAGCCTATTTAGCAGAAATGATTGATATTGCATCTGAAATTATGGAGAAAAAACAATCTGTTGATCCTGATTTATTGCAATATAAACGTAGGAATATCAACGTTCTTACTCATACAAACATGAAAAACGGTTATACAAGCTACACTTTGGAAAAATCAAAAGTTCATTTGGTTGTACCTAAAGAGTTAAAACAGAATACGAAACTTAATCTCTATTGGGATGAAAGCGAAGGTTCAATAAATATCCTATTTGACAAAGATGAATTGACAAAATACTTTCATCTGAATCTTAAAAAAAGTGAGGAAAAATCAGAAACATTGAGAAGAGTTTTTGATGAAACCACATATTTTTTCACATCCTATGAATTTTCTATCGATAAATACCCTAACGTTACCGTTGAGTTTCGTCTCTACCATTCACCCGGTACGACATTCAGATTGGACTACCCGACTGAATTTACGCGGATTTTGATTTATAGAAAAATGTAACAAACGATGTTTCCTTATACCGTTTCTAACTTGGACGACATTGTTCCACCACCGACCGCACTTTAGAAGAAAAAAACGCAGTGGTAAGCTTTAAAGCGAAATTAGAGAAATAGATCACTATCACTGAATAAGAATTCAGTAATCACATGATGACTTGCTGGTACACCAAATGTATAATAGATAGAGTTCACTCTAATTATTTTTATAAATATAAAAGGTAAACTATGAAAAAAAATAATCGCATTATTATTTGTAGGCTTATCTTCATTTCTGACTGCGTGTAGCAGTCATTTAGATACGAGTAGCTTGCCGATTGAAGTCTATAATCATACATCCAAAGCTATTAACTTTAATATGACAAATGCTACTGAAAAAGACTGGAAAGGCTGGGAACTAGGCTATGGAGGCGAGCTTAAATCAGTAGCTGCGTTTAGTTCAGATACTGGCGCTGGAGGCTTATGGCGTCTTCCTCGAACTGGGCTGGTATGCTTATCAAATGAAGCTCATCGGCACAGGCAACACCCCGCAGCCGAAACGCTCCGCGTGGGCGGAACTGTTCCGCCTGCTGAAAAACATCCGCCAACACCGCCTGCGTTCCGAACGGGCGTAAAAGTGCGGTGGAATTTTTGCAATTTTTCGCTTAAATTCCATCGCTTGCAGCTACAAAAGTGCGCTCTATTTTACGAATTTTTCTTTATATTCCCCAACAGTAATCTGCGCCCTTCAAATTCCTTGCCGGCAATTTCCAAAGCGAAGCGTTCTTTGTCGGCGTCGCGTACTTTGTCGTGTACGGCACGTAATTCCTGCACGCTAGCACCCAATGCCTTGACGATTTCATCGCCCATTTTCATGGAAGAATAGAAGGTTTCGCGCACTACGAAATCCGCTTCCGCTTTCACTAGGGCCAGCGCATTGCGTCTGTCCCAGGCGCGCACGAACACCTTGGCGTTCGGGTTGATATGATGAATATTTTCCACAATTCTGACCGCACTTTCTCCGTTGTCCACGCATACCGCTACGATGTCGGTGTGTTCTACGCCGCTGGCATGCAGCACGTCGGCGCGGGTGGCGTCGCCGTAATAGACTTTGAAACCGTATTCGCGTGCGACGTTGATGATGTCGGGATCGTTGTCCAGAATGGAAATGGTGGCACCGTAGGCTAGCGGCATTTGGCTGACCACCTGCCCCATGCGCCCGAATCCGATAATCAGCACGTTGCCGTTGAGTTCGCCCGCATGTTCTTCCACATCGTCCACTGCCGCAGCTGCGCGGGGTTCATTGAAATAGCGGTCGAACAGCATAACGCCGAAGGGTGTCGTAATTATGGAGAGCACCACGATTGCCGTCATATTCGCTAGCACTTCCGCATTAATCGCCCGTTGTGCGGCAGCGGAGGCGAGTAATACGAAGGCGAATTCACCGCCCTGCGACATCAGTACGGCGCGGTGTATCGCGGTGTGATGGCTTGCTTTGGTAAAACGCGCCACTCCATAAATGGCAAAGCATTTCAAGATAATCATCAGTACAGTGGCGGAAAGAATTACCTTCCAGTTATTGAGCACCGTTGCCACATCCAGCGACATCCCGACAGCTAAGAAAAACAGCCCGAGCAAAAGGCCTCGGAACGGTTCGATATCCGCTTCAAGCTGATGACGGAAGTCGGATTCCGACAGCAGCACTCCCGCCAGAAACGCACCCATCGCCATAGACAGACCGCCCAGCTCCATTAAATAAGCCGCACCGAGTACCACCAGCAGCGCGGCGGCAGTCATCACCTCGCGTGCTTTGGATTTTGCCAGAATTTTAAACAGCGGATTGAGCAGCCAAATACCTGTCGCAATCAACACTACCAAAGAAAGCGCGGCAACACCGATTTTCTGCCATAGCGGTACGGCATCGGCAACGGCATTGGGATTATCGGGTGCTAGAAATGCTACAATCGCCAGCATGGGCACAATCAGCAAATCTTCAAACAGCAAAATGGAGACAATGCGCTGACCTTGCGGTGTGCTGATTTCATGACGTTCGTCCATAATCTGCATGACCATTGCGGTGGAGGTGAGTGTAAAACCTACCGCCGCAATAAACGACATCACTAAAGAAAAACCGTAAGCCAGCCCGATTTGGGTAAGGACCAGACTGGAAAGCGTCACCTGCAGGGTACCCAAGCCGAAAATCTGATTACGCAATTTCCATAAATGCGACGGCTTCATTTCCAGCCCGATCAAAAACAGAAACATCACCACGCCGAATTCCGCAATATGCAAAATAGCGTGGGAATCGGTAATGAGCTTTAATCCGAAGGGTCCGATAACCAGCCCCGCAGCCAAATAACCCAGAATCGAGCCTAGACCTAAACGTTTAAATAACGGCACGGCAACTACCGCCGCCCCCAATAACTCCACCACGTGCAATAAATCGCCGTCAGCCGCTTCTACCGCCATAATTCCTGCCTTTGTTAATTCATAAAAATTTTTCGTATTATAAAGAAAAATCGCCGTAACACAAAAAAGTCGTCATTTGACGGCTTCCTCTAAGAAAAGTGCGGTCGGTTTTTGTTAAATTATTGTACTTTGCCGTCGATTTCGATCGGGGTATATTCCACCGGCACCCAAGTATAGCTGCCGTTGCTTTCGGCACGGATGTGTCCGATGCCGGGGAAGGGCATATGTGCGCCAGCTATCTAGATTTTACGTGTGGCGGCATCTTTGAGCGCGTCTTGGCGGCTGGCGCGTGCCTGTTTGGGGTCGCTGTCAAACTCAATGGCGATTTCGGGATCAAGCATTTGCAGTGTGAGGCTGTGTTCGAGTTCGGGATCGGAGAGTCTGTGCCATTGTCCGAGCAGGACGGCTTTGAACATGGACAACAGGGGATAGGCGGGACAGTCGCGGTGGTCTCGGAGATAACGGGTTCTTTGACGGTTCAGGTACTGTTCGATCGGTTGCCAATCAATCACCTGATCCAACTTCAATAGAGGGAAGCGGTTGATGTGTTTGGCAATCACGGCTTGGGCGGTTTGCTGGAAGAAGGTAGTCATAAAAAATCCCCTAAATGTCTTAGTGGGAATTTAGGGGATTTTGGGGGAATTTTGCAAAGGTCTTATGTAAAAACAAATCGATAAGGTCTATAATTGGTGCGCAATCCATCATTTCACGGAGACAAATTATGCACACACAAAATCTTATTATCGGCTTTGGCAAAGCGGGCAAAACGCTGGCGGCGGATTTGGCGAAACACGGGCAACAGGTCGTGCTGGTGGAACAGTCGGCGCAGATGTACGGCGGCACTTGCATCAACATCGGCTGTATTCCCAGCAAAAAACTGATTGTCGAGAGCGAGCAGCGCGGGCATAACGCCGACAAAGCGGCGGTGTTTGCGGCGGCGATGAACGCGAAAAACACCCTGATTCCGAAATTGCGCGCCGCCAATTTCGCCAAACTGGACAATCTGGACGGCGTAACCGTGCTCAACGCGCGCGCCGAGTTTCTCGATGATCGCACGGTCAAACTGACTGACCCAGACGGCGGCGAGCAAACCCTTACCGCCGAACGCATTTTCATCAACACCGGTGCCACCCCGCGCCGCCTGGGCGTAGCGGGCGAAGACAGCCCGCGCGTACTGGACAGCACCGGTGTACTCGCGCTGAACGAACGCCCGCGCCGCCTCGTCATCATCGGCGGCGGCTACATCGGCTTGGAATTTGCCTTTATGTTCCACGCTTTCGGCAGCGAAATCACCATTCTCGATGGCGGCGACCGCTTCCTGCCGCGTGAAGATCGCGACATCGCCGAAGAAATGCTGCGCGTATTAAACAGCAAAGGCATCAAGGTGTTGCAAGGCGTGAAAATTGAAGCGTTCCGCGACAATACGGCGGACACCAGCGTCATCACCTCGCAAGGCGAATTTACCGCCGACGCGGTGCTGGTGGGCGTAGGCCGCGTGCCGAACACGCAAGGATTGGGCTTGGCAAACGCGGGCATCGAAACCGACCCGAGCGGCTTCATCCTCGTTGACGACCATCTGCGCGTGCAAGGCAAAAACCACATCTGGGCGATGGGCGACGTGGCGGGCAGCCCGATGTTCACCTACATCTCGCTCGACGACTATCGCATCGTGCGCGAACAGCTTTTCGGCGACGGCAAACGCAACCGCGCCGACCGCACCCCGTTCCCGACCGCCACCTTTACCGAGCCGCCGCTCGCCCATATCGGCTTAACCGAAACCGCCGCGCAGCAATCGGGGCGCGAGGTGAAAGTGTTGAAACTGAAAGCCGACGCGATTCCGAAAGCCAAAATCCTCAACCAAACCGACGGCCTGCTCAAAGCCGTGGTGGACGCGCACAGCGGCGAAATCCTCGGCGTAACCCTGTTCTGCGCCGAAGCGCACGAAATCATCAACCTGTTTAAAATGGCAATCGATTTCCGCGTCCCTGCCCGCTATGTCAAAAACCAAATCTTCACCCACCCGACCATCGCCGAAGGGCTGAACGATTTGTTCGCGGGCTGCTAAAAAACTGGTTGTAAAACGACCGCACTTGATACGGAAATGCCATCTGAAAGCGATTTCAGAATCGATGCGGGTATGTTGTTTCGTAACCGAGTCTGTATAAACCGTTTTTCTTTGTCCAACGGGCATCTTTGTCTTTACTCGGTGTGGTTTGACCGCTGACTTGTCCTTCGTCATCGACTTCTATGGCCTGACGCTGTTTGCCGCCGGCGGTTTGAATAATGGTGGCGTCAATGACGGCGGCGGATGCTTTCTCTACTTTTAGGTCTTTTTCAGTCAGTTGGCGGTTAATCAGTTGCAGCAATTCGGACAGGGCGTCGTCTTGCGCCGCCAGTTGCGGTAGCGGCATAAGGTGCTGTAATCGGGGATGCTCAGTTCGTCGAAACGGCAAAACAGGTTGAAGTCGATGCGGGTAATGAGGCTGTGTTCGAGTTCGGGATCGGAGAGGCTGTGCCATTGTCCGAGCAGGACGGCTTTGAACATGGACAGCAGGGGATAGGCTGGACGGCCGCGGTGGTCTCTAAGGTAACGGGTTCTTTGACGATTCAGGTACTGTTCGATCGGCTGCCAATCAATCACTTGATCCAACTTCAATAGCGGGAAGCGGTCGATGTGTTTGGCAATCATGGCTTGGACGGTTTGTTGGAAGAAGGTGCTCATGAAAAATCCCCTAAATGTCTTGGTGGGAATTTAGGGGATTTTGAGGGGATTTTGCAAAGGTCTCAAAAGGAGAAAAAATATTACAAACAGCTGTTCCGTTAATTGAGCAAATTGATGAGTTATTTTTCGGAAAGTTGAATAACGACGAAGAACAATTTAAGCATTTTCTTGTTAGATTAAACAAAGAATAAGAATATTATTTATGGAGTTGTCAATTTTGATAACTCCATACTACATTTGAAACTCAAAAATAGAGCATAGCTATAGAACAGAAATTTATTCAAGAGAATTATTTACACCAAAGTATAGAAGTCCTCTGTTTTTATTTTCAAAAAGTAAAACAGAGAACATAAATGGTTGGCTCTTGAAAGCAATGTGTAAAAATTTTACGTTAATATTGTAAAATATAATGATATAATTACTCTGTTATCGGGGTTATTTTTACGTATTTTTAAGGAAGTTATCAATATTTGATTGCAACAAGTTGAAATAATTAGAGTTTTATTTTTCATTCTTTCCTTATATAGAAACAACCCTTTTAAGTTACATATAATTTAAAAACAAAAGCGTTGTTCTATATCGCTAGAACAACGCTTTTTCTATACATACAAGCAGTCAAATTTTTATAATTTCTTGCAAAAATTCATTAAATTTTGACCGCACTTTGCCCCTCAAAAAAAGAACCTAGACACCTAATTTTAGGTTCAGATTATTATTCAATTTCGTTATAACTAAAAATCAGTACATATATTTAACAATTCTTTCGATTTTGCTATGTGGTTTGCTACATTTTTACCGTCTTATTTTCACTAGAGGTACAATTATGCAGCATCGCGATCTTTATCCCCATGAAATCTTACAAGATGTTATTGATAAAAGTTATGCTAAGTCGGAAGGGCACTTAAAAACACTGGCTATTTTAAGTTTTTTAGGTGGCGGCTATGTGAGTTTTGGTTATATGGCCTATTTAAAAGTCGTGAGCGGTATTCCTCCTGAGTGGAGTGGGCTATCGACATTACTTGGTGCGGCCGTGTTTCCTATTTGTTTGATTTGTATTCTAATCGGTGGTGGTGAATTAGCTACGGGAAATATGATGATGATGGCATTAGGCCGTTTAACAAAACGAGTAAGCCTTAAAAAATTATTTCGTAACTGGATTGTAGTGAGTTTGGGCAACCTGCTCGGTGCGCTGTTTATGGCATATTTCTTAGGGCATTATGTTGGTTTATCAGAAGGTGCTGCCTCTGCTAAAACCATTGCTATCGCTGAGGCTAAAGTGCAAATGGATTTTGGTCGCGCCTTTGTTTCTGCCATTGCCTGTAACTGGATGGTCTGCATGGGGATTTGGTTCTATTTTGGCGCCAAACAAACCTCCGGTCGTATCCTCGCCATATGGTTCCCAGTGATGATTTTTGTGCTTATCGGATTACAACACTTTGTCGCCAATATGTTTATTATTCCTGCCGGGATTTTTGCCGGTGCTAATGTGACTTGGAGCCAATTCTTCTTCAATATGATTCCTGTCTTTTTAGGCAATGTCACGGGTGGTGCAGCATTTGTCGGCGCATCTTATCTTTATGCCTATCGTCACTTATTAAAAGAAGATTATTGTATTTAGTAAACGAAAATCTGCCCGCACTTTGGCGTGAAAAAGGTCTTTTGAAATGTCAAAAGGCCTTTTATTCTCCCTAAAATGTATTGAATCCTCTCTTAATTAACTCAACACTATTTTGAATAGTGAAGAGTTGCACTTTACACTTAAAGCATGTAAACTTATCGACTAAGAGCAATATGGAAAGAAAAACGTTAGCAAAACTGCCATATTATTTAGCATTCTCAAATTTACAGTAAGGAAGAGAGCACATGCCGAAGATGAAAATTTCTAGACTGATGTTTTATAGCACTATTTTGACTAGTGTTATGTTGTCTTCTTGCAGCCAACATGCCCAAACCCACTCAACAGTAGAAAATACAGCAAGTAATCATGCTCAAAATGCGGCAATGTATTGGACTGAGCAGCCATTTTGCAGTGGGCGCTACCAAATTAACTTACCATCTAACCGTATAAGTGGGACTGGTTGGCTTAAATATAATGGTTGGCAGATAAGAGTGCGACCAGATTATTGGAATCTGGAAGTAGAATCCGTATTAGAGGTTAAAGAAAAAGGATATAATGGAAGTGATATTTTTATAGAAAACCGTACAATCTTTCCTAATAAAGCGATAGCGATGGTGACACAGGCTCCTGGTTCATGGGATAGCCCATTATTAACTCAGGTAAATGGAATGCTTTATAATCTTGATTTTAGGTTCAAATTAAGTAAGAACGATGCCTATACGGTTAGAGCTTTTGTACGCATTATGCCTGTCAACGGCAAAGCTCCCCCAAACCTGAAACAGCTGGAAAAACGTAAAGTTGACGAAGCTATTGGGCATATACGGAATGATTTTTTCGACAAATTGAGAGATCGTAAAGATACTGAAATGCCACAGCAACAGGGGGTCTGTTTAACAGAAGGATTTATTGCCGATAAGGGAACTGAGCCATTTTTTGGCAGTGCGGGCATCAAAATCAAAGACTATAAAGACGTTTATGCCGAGTTAACGACGGGTGGATCTTTGGAGGAAGGTGATAAACCGCTATTAGAACGAGATCTTTTCACTAATGATAGTGGTTTGGATAAACTCCTCTCATGGGCGAAATACAGCACCATCCGCAAAGGAAAGCGCGATATCAATGGCATGACTGGCAGTGAAAAACTGGTTAAGTGGCAAGGAAATCGATATCTATTTATCTGGGAAATTGTAGAGATCCAATTGAAGAATGGATAAACTGAAATCATCAGCAATTTTCGAAAATCTTCAGTTAGAGATGTAAAAGACCTGTCTCAATTTAGTCGCAAATCAACCTTATTTTAAACACTCGCTAAATAGCATGCACAAAGAGGAAAGTTACAATGGCCATTTTTAACAAATTTCAACGTACCAAGCAGGTTGCAGAAATCTTATTACGTTATGGTTTAGATGAGTTTTTTGAACGCAGTAATTTAGAGAAGTGGTTACCGGAATCCCTTTCAAATAAGTTAGCCAATGAATCAAGTGGAAGCGTGTCTGTATATGAACGTATCCGTCGAGCGATGGAAGAGCTGGGCACAACTTACGTTAAATTAGGGCAGATGTTAAGTGATCGCCGTGATTTGCTACCAGTTGAAATGATTACTGAACTACAAAAATTGCAAGATAAAGTAGAAGTTCAGCCCATTGATATTGCAGAGAAATTTCAGCGTGAATTAGGCATAGATATTCATGAACATTTCGAAATGCTTGCTTCAGAGCCTATGGCATCAGCTTCTATCGGTCAAGTATTCAAAGGGCGGTTGAAAAACGGACAAGATGTTGCGGTAAAAATCAAACGAGAAGGCATTGATGAGGTCATTAAGGCAGATTTACTTATCTTACAAGATCTCGTGAATTTTCTAGAACAACGCAACGACATTATTTCTAACCTTCAACCTAAAGCGTTATTAAATACCTTCAAAGAATCCATTACAACAGAACTCTCCCTTGAAAGTGAGCGTCGTAGCATTGAGCGTTTTGCTAATAATTTTAAGCAAGATTCACGTATTTTAGTCCCACAAACCTATTCAAATTTATCAAACAATAACATTCTTTGTATGGATTTTGTGTATGGCTCAAAAGTAACCAATAAAGCACAGATTGAACAACAAGGTTTACTGGCTAAAGATGTTGCTTTACTTGGATTAGATCTCTATATGAAACAAGTATTTGAGTTTGGCTTCTTTCATGCTGATCCCCACCCAGGCAACATTCTATTAACGCCTGACGGGCGGATTGCTTTTATTGACTTGGGGGCAATGGGCAAACTCAGCCCTAAAGAACGCGAATTACTTGGAAATTGTTTGTACTATGCCTCTCAAAAAAATGTGCGAAAAATCATCGAGACCATTAAGCAGCTTGCTGTCAGTTATAATGTGCCGAATGAAAAAGCGCTAGAAAATGATCTTTCTGAGATTTTCATGCTCCTCACTGAAAGCAATTTGGCAGGGTTAGATATCAGTGAATTGATGAATCGTTTTACCAAAATTATGAGCGAAAATAGCATTATTATGCCTGAGGGCGTTTATTTGCTAGCAAAAGGTTTTGCCCAGATTGAGGGGATCGGACGTTATCTCTATCCTGAATTAGATATTGCAGCCGTACTTAAACCTTATGTTACACAAATGCTCAAGAAACGATTTTCACCTAAACGCGTGATTAGTGAAAGTTTCGAAAAAATTGCTGACAGCTACAACAACTGGCTTTCGCTTCCGGAAGAAGTCAAAATTTTCTTACAAAAAATCAGCAATAAGGAAATTCGTCTTGAACATGAAATCCACGGATTAGAGCGTTTTCGTAAGACTGTCGAACGAGTGGGCATTATGTTGATTATTGCCGCACTCATTATTGCAGCGTCTATTTTATCGTTGAACGAAAATCTCCCTCAGCTCAATGGCATCCCAATACCAAGCTTGATTTGCGGTGCGATTGCATTAGTACTGGTGATCTTTTTATTGATTAAGCGAATAGATAAGAATTAATGTAATGAGAACAATACAAGCGGTCGAATTTTTAAGATGATCTGCAAAAATACCTCAAAATTTGGCCGTGCTTTGGAGTAAAAAAATCCCCTAAATACTAAATCTAGGGGATTTTTCTTTAAATGATGTGATATTTATTTCAAACCTTTTTTAACCAAATCTTCATAACCGCCGTGATTGGTCACATTGGTATAGCCTGCATTTTTCAACTCATTCAATGCAGCTTCTGCACGGCGACCGCTACGGCAATAGAGATTAACGGGCGCATTTTTATCTGGGCTCACCGCTTGAATACGTGCAATGATTTTATCGTGTGGAATATTCACAGCATCTTGTAAATGACCTGCGTTAAATTCCTCGGCTGAACGCACATCAATCCAAACGCCTTTTGCTTTTTCCGGTTGTACTGCGCTTTGTTCTGTTTGTGGTGCAGTATTCGCAGAAGCAAAAAAAGGTACAGCAATCGCTGCCGCAGAAAGTACTGCTGTGAATAATTTTTTCATTATTCAATCTCCTATTAAATAGAAATAATATATTTACCTAAATTTAGGGGGTATGTAAAACTAATAGTCATCATACGCCTAAATATAAAGATAATAAACTGTAAATGAAGTAAAAATTAAGTAAAATTTTCGTGAAATTTAACCGCACTTTGTCATATTTCCCCTATTTAATACGCCCATATCTCTAAACCTTACCATTCATTATTTCCGATTAGTAAAAGATGTTGTTCATAAAGTGGTATTTTTCACACAAAGATTTAACCGTACAATCTGCTCCATCAAATATTGAGGAGAAAATAATGAAAAAAATGCCTGTATTGTTTGTTGGGCATGGTAGCCCGATGAACGTGTTAGATAAAGAAAACCCGTTCAATCAGAATTTCAGCCTAATTACACAAAACTTTCCAAAACCAAAAGCCATTTTGATGATTTCAGCGCATTGGTACAGCAGCCGTTTGCAGGTGACATCAGGTGAACACCCTGAAATGATTTACGATTTCTACGGCTTCCCCGATGAACTCAGCCAAGTGCAATATCTCGCGCCTGGTTCGCCTGAGTTGGCGGAGCAAGTGCGATCATTATTACAGCCGGAAAATGTCGAGCTAAACCCAACACGAGGCTTTGATCATGGCGCTTGGGCAGTGTTGAAATTTCTCTATCCCGATGCCGATATTTCCGTGGTGCAACTGAGCCTTAACCGTTTGCAATCGGCAGAATGGCATTTCAATTTGGCGAAAAAATTAGCTGCTTTGCGTGAACAAGGCGTGTTAATTATCGGCAGCGGCAACATTGTGCATAATCTGAGGGCGATCAGTTGGGAGCATATCGATCAAATCGATGCAGGTTATGACTGGGCGTTTGCTTTCCGTGAAACAGTCAATCAGGCGATTGCAACACAAGATGATAAAACCTTGGTACATTATGAGCAGTTAGGTGAAAAAGCCGAGCTTTCTGTGCCAACACCCGATCATTACTTGCCGTTGCTTTACATTATGGCATTACGCGAACCGCAAGACGAGATTACGTTTTTCAATGATAATTTGATTGCGGGTTCGCTCAGTATGACGTCGGTTTTAGTGGGATAAAATATTTGCAAAAATGCTTTGAAATCTAACCGCACTTTAAAAGAAAAAAGCCGTCTGAAATCTAACATTCAGATGGCCTTTTCAATTTATTCGATTATTTCTTCACAGGCTCTACTTCACCCACAGCTTTCTGAGATTTCTCATCCATTTCCACTTTAATATTGTGGTCCACCACCACATTCATATTAATGGTGACGCCTTCCTTTGGTGTGTCCAATTGAATGGTCGGTGTGCAAGCCGTAAGTGTAAACATAGCCGCAAAAATAAAAAAGTGCGGTTGAAATTTAAGGTGTTTTATCATTTGTCTTTGTCTAATTGCTTATAAAGTTTATATTGCAGATTTTGTTCAAATTGCGAGCCGTAGTCAATCATATTCCACAATTCAAACATATTTTCTTGGTGCGTATAATTTAACGTTATCGGATTATTGGTTCGCTTGGTTGGATTAAATCCGCTGATACTCGCCCGCAACGTCATTTGCCCTTTAGGATCGAGCGTCACCGCTGCATGGGAATTTTGCAGTTCCATTTCTTTTAATAAATCCACCAAGATATTCTCTGTCCACCCGCCTTTTTTCAATCCTTTCACCATTTCATCGGTTAATTTGATGGACACATTCCCCACTTGTTCCAATGTGCCATTACAAATCAAACATTCCTTATGCCCAAGCCAAAATGGCATCACTGCATTGGCGCGGCCGGTTAAGGTTACTTGATTATATTGTGCCAAAGCTAACACTTGGGCTAAATCGATATTGGTAAAAGAAAGTGTCGCCATTTTACTTTGTGGAAAAGTGAGCTGAGGTACCGTCAATTCACCATCAAATAAGGAAACTTTCACATTTTTTAAGATAAGTGGATTTTTCATGGTATTCGGATAACGACCGAATAAATCTAATTCCCCATTTGCGACAGAAAGCGCGCCATAGCGAATATTTTTAGTCGAAATATGAATGGGTTTGCCCGAAGCCACTTGTAATGCCTCGTTTTCATAATTCATCGGGAAGCGAATGTTCAAGCCATAAATCTCGCCATCTGGCATGGTGATTTTACCGTTTTTCAGGTTCAGCTCTCCCCCCATTTTCACACCATTGGTATTAATCACAAATTTGCTCTGTCCTTTGATGCTTCCCTCATGAATTAACCAGTTCCATTTTTGTGGGAAGAGCGATTGGAATACTTTTGCGGATTGTTCTTTCCAGCTGATTTCACCTGATAGTGCACTATTCTGATATACGCCTAAGACATCTAATGGCCCAAGCGAGCCCGCCTTTAAATCACCTGCAAAATTGAAATTACCGATACTCTTACCATCAATGCCTAAGCCAAAAACTGGCGAAACAAAACGACCGCCATAAGCCAGTTCAATCCAATCAGTTTTCGCTTGCAACAAGCCGCGAATATGCTCTTCTTCATAATCCCAGCGGAGTCGATCTTTAAGTTCCAACGAAAGCGGTGCCATTTTTACCTCTTTCATTTTGACTTCTTTTGAATGGGCAGAAAGTTGATTTAATTCAATATGATCCGCTTCCCAAAAGCCTTTACCTTCCATTTTGACTGGCGTATTTAAGGATTTCCAGTTTGCACTGCCATTAATAATCCAATCCCAACGGTTTGTCGCTTGTTTTTCCACCGACTGCAACTTATGTTCTTCATCTCGGAAGTCAAACACGGTTTTAATACCCGCAATAAACTCGTGGGCGTTTCCGTCTAATTTTAAATTGAGATTTTCAAACTGCGGGGTTGTGCCATTCAACGTTGCTTGCAAACGCCCTTCTAAGCCATAACGACCGATAATAATGTCATCTAACGGTAAACGAACGTACAACTTGGTATCTGGCTGAACGGTATCCATTTTAAAGACGGAACCCGGGTAAAAATACACCACTGGATGGGTGAAGAGCCCGCCGAGATGATAGGTTAAATTGGTTTGTGCCACGGTAGCGTTATAACGTAAATCCCCGCGGGTTTTCAGCTCAAAATCCAATTCATTATTGTCATCGCCACCACCGATTTCACCATTTTTACCTGAAATCACGATCTCCCCTTTGCCCATTTCACCAAAGGTTTGCAAGATCACGTTCATATCAATGCTTAATGGCAACAAGCCTTCTGCCGCACGGTGAATAGATAAGCCAAGGAAGCCTTTAATCGGTTGATAGCTGTCAAAGGTCCAATAAAATTTCCCCCATGAAATATCCAAACCGTCTTTGGTGAACACAAAAGGCACATCCAACAATGGTGAATTAGTTGTTAAATCTTGGGCATTTAACTGGCCATCCGCCCCTTGCCACGACACTTTTGCCTCGCCTTTTGTGACGGCTAGCTCTGGGTTATTCCAGTTAAGTAAGACATTGCCTTGTTGAGGCAGTTGAGAAAGATCAGGATCAAAATTCGCAGAGAAATGAAGATCGTAGGTTTTATCTTCCGCTTGTTTAATGTCGGTACTGCCCGCCCATTGGAAAATGCCATCTTGTGGCGTGACAGTCGATTGATGATGCAGCTCAAGCTCGTCATTATTGGCTTGAGCTTCGAGTGCTAATTGGTTGCCGTTATAGTTTGCGTCTAACGCCCAATCAGCCGATAAGAAAGGTTTTAAAGCCCCTTGTGTCAAGGCTTCGGCATTCGTTAATTGAAAGTGTTTAACGTTAACATGAGAAATAGGCAATGCTGCCCAAAGTGCGGTCAAATTTGGCGGTGTTTTTTCAGCATTATCACTGGGTAAATGGGTTAAACAATCATAATTCAAGCTCGCCTTTTCAACATCAAGACTATGCGTATTCCACCAAGTCACCTGAGTATTATTCAGGTTCACTAGCGTACATTGGTCAGTTTTCACTTTTAGCTCTGGCAGTGTTAAACCTGTGGTTTCCCATTGCCAGTCATCGGCTAATTCAATGTGATAATGCGGTGCTAAAAAATGATTGGTAAGTTGCGCTACACGTTTCGGGGTCGCAAAAACGCGTAATAAGCCAATGCTTATTACGATCAATAGCAACAAAATAATCAACACCCACAGGCAACGCTTTCGCATAGATTCCCCAATTACGCGATTAATCAATAAATAGAGGCGTATTCTATCCTATCTTGCCCCAAATAGCTCAACCAACTTATCCCCAAAGAAATAAAACACTAATCCAAAGGCGACAATAATTAATCCGATGAATTTTGTGATATTTACTTCTCGGATCGGCATACCGATAAGACCAAAATGATCGATAGTTGTTGCCGTAATTAATTGTCCGACGATGATAAAAAATAACATCGCAGTAATGCCTAATTTAGGTGCAAGCAAAACGGTTGTGAACACGACAACTGCGCCGAGTACCCCACCAATTAATTTCCACCAAGGTTGTGATGGAATCGTAGATAAATTGCCCCATAAATCAGTTTTAGCCAATGCGATAAAAAAGAGAAAAATCGTGCCTACCGCAAAAGAAATAAAGGTCGCGATCACCGCTTCGCCACTCATGGCTTTCGCCAATTGCGTATTAATCGCTGATTGCGTGGCGAGTGCTACGCCTGCCGCTAAAGCGACGATGAGATAAACAAAAAACATCGAGACTCCCAACATAAAATTTAGTTTATTTTAACCTTTTCTAATTTACCGTGAAATGCTTTCTATTCGGCAAAAATCGTCCCAAAATCAACCGCACTTTGTACTTCATTCACAAATACCTCAAAAGTTGTAAGTCATCTTACCTGTTTATTTGATCTCGATCACTATTTGACTATTCTTTATTTGACGCTAATCTTCAAATCCATACACTAAACTCCATTCGGAGCAATCGTTTGCGCAGTGCGTATTGAAAGCAAAATAGACTGATTTTATCAACTCAATGGGAGGAATATCCATGACCCACATTATCGTTGCAACGCACGGTAAGTTTTCTGAAGAAATCGTCAATTCCGCCGCTATGGTGTATGGCGAAGATGAAAACTGCCATGTCGTGACTTTCTTACCGGGTGAAGGCGGTGAGCATTTAATCGAGAAATACAATGCGATTATTGCCACGCTGCCTGAAAATGAACCGGTGCTCTTTCTGGTCGATTTATTTGGTGGTAGCCCATACAACGCGGCAAGCCGAGTGGCCAGTGAAAGGGATAATACCGATATCGTCACCGGCATTAATCTACCGATGTTGCTAGAAGTGCTTGATGCCAAAGATGGCGCCAGCTTAGATGAATTGGTAGAAACCGCGAAAGAAGTCGGGGTCGCTGCTGTGAAATCCTTCCGTCAACCTAAAGAAAGCAAGCCTGCTCCAACGCCAGCCGCTAAACCAGCTGAAGCACCAAAAACCTCTCCAAATCCAACCGCACTTTCTGGCAATATGAACATTTCCTTATTGCGTATTGATAGCCGTTTAATCCACGGTCAAGTGGCGACCTCTTGGGCGAAAGCAGTGAAATGTGAAGCGATTTTTGCGATAAATGATGATGTGGCGAATGATGCGCTTCGTCGTGACTTATTACTCCAAATCGCCCCTGAACATTTGAAAGCTTATGTGATTCCTGTAGACAAAGCCATTAAGGTGTATCACAACCCGAAATATGCGGGCAAAAACATTCTTTGGTTGGTAACCAACCCAACAGATATCGTGCGCTTAATCGAGGGTGGCGTAAAAATTGATAAAGTTAACGTGGGCGGTATGACGTTTCGTGAAGGCGACAAAATGCTTTCCCAAGCAGTTGCCGTCAACCCAACTGATGTGGCTGCATTTAAACAGCTTTTAGATAAAGGCGTGGAATTAAGCTTACAACAAGTGGCGAGCAGCCCGAAATCAATGCTCACGCACAAAGAGCTTGATGCGATTCAATTTTAATTACGAGGACAATTCATTATGACAACAATGGAAATTATTTTAGTCACACTCGTTGCCGCCATTTGCGGTATGGGGAGTGTATTGGACGAACGTCAAACTCATCGTCCTTTAGTTGCTTGTACCCTAATCGGCTTAGTATTAGGTGATTTAGAAACCGGTATTATTGTCGGTGGTACCCTTGAATTAGTGGCATTAGGCTGGATGAACGTGGGTGCGGCAATGGCACCAGATGCGGCATTAGCCAGTGTGATTGCAACTATCCTCGTCATCAAAGGCGGCCAAGATAAAGGGAGCGCATTAGCGATTGCGATTCCAGTCGCGGCGGCAGGTCAAGTATTAACTATCTTCGTACGTACTTTAACCATCTTCCTTCAACATAAAGCCGATGATTTTGCCGCAAAAGCCAACTTCCGAGGCATTGAATTCTGTCACTTTAGTGGTCTTGCATTACAAGCCTTACGTGTAGCAATTCCAACCTTCTTCGTTGCGTTAGTAGCAGGTACGGATACGGTAACCGAAGCATTGAACGCGATTCCAGAAGTGGTGACTCGCGGTTTACAAATCGCCGGTGGGTTTATCGTGGTCGTAGGTTATGCAATGGTCATCAATATGATGCGTGCAGGCGCATTAATGCCATTCTTCTTCCTAGGCTTCGTAATCGCCTCTTTCACCAATTACAACCTTGTAGGTCTCGGTATTTTAGGCACATGCTTAGCGATGATTTACATTCAATTAAACCCACGTTTCCATCAATCTACTGCACCACAAGCAGTTGCAAAACGTGAATTAGCTGACGATGAACTTGAAGGACTATAAGGAAGAAATTATGACTGAACAAACTAAAAAATCATTAACAAAAGGCGATATCCGTAGCACTTACTGGCGTTCAACTTTCTTGCTAGGTTCTTTCAACTTTGAACGTATGCAAGCAATGGGGTTCTGTGTATCGATGATTCCAGCTATTAAACGTCTTTACAGCAAAAAAGAAGATCAAGCAGCCGCATTAAAACGCCACTTAGAATTCTTTAATACTCAGCCTTGGGTGGCATCATCTATCATCGGTGTAACCGCCGCGATGGAACAAGAACGCGCGAACGGCAACGATATTGATGACTCCGCAATCAGTGGGGTGAAAGTCGGTTTAATGGGCCCATTAGCTGGTGTGGGTGACCCAATTTTCTGGGGGACATTACGTCCTGTACTCGCGGCACTTGGTGCGGGCTTAGCCATTACTGGTAGCCTTTTAGGGCCATTACTTTTCTTCATCGGTATCAACCTTTGCCGTGCAGTAACTCGTTGGTATGGTTTCAAATACGGCTATGAAAAAGGTACCACAATCGTTAACGATATGGGTGGCGGTCGCTTACAAAAATTGACGCAGGGGGCATCTATCCTCGGTCTCTTTGTCATGGGCTCACTGGTATCGAAATGGACGAGTATCAACATTCCATTAGAACTTTCCCGCTATAAAAACCAAATGGGCGAAGAAGTGGTTACCACTGTGCAAAGCGTGTTAAATGACCTTCTCCCAGGCCTTGCAGCGTTAGGTTTAACCTTCTTATGTATGTATTTATTACGTAAAAAAATCAACGCTATGTACATCATCTTCGCCTTATTCGGCGTGGGTATTTTAGGCTATCATTTTGGTGTGTTAGCATAATATATTATGGTATTGCCTTCCCTCTTTCTCTTGAGGGAAGGCAAATTTTTTAGCATGACATATAAATCCTATGAACTGGAAAGATCTCATCAAGCCACCACCGGCTGAAGGCTATATTAAAAATTCATCCAATTTAGTGACCGCACTTTTTGTTCTGGCGGGCATTCTTTATTATCCCACTAATGGCTATGGCGCCGTCATCGCTTTAATTGCCGCATTAATTGTATTAATCGGACAAAAAGTGCTGCTTGCTCAAACCAATAAAGATTTCACTGAAATGCAATTAGCCGAAAAGCAATTCCAAGAAACCCAAAACAGCGATTACCTCCGCTTTATTGAAGCACGCGCCACCCAAATGTTGCACGACAACAAAGTCCTTTCCGAAAAAGGCAAAAAAGAGTTGGAGAGATTACTGTCTATCGTCAAAACGCATTTAGCATAGCTGATCCAAAATAATCATAACTTTTAGCTATATGAAATAAGCTTTTCTTCTTTTTCTTACTTAAGTTAGAAAGGTATTATCAAGCGGAAATTTATGATTTATCCCTTAGGAGTAGTTTATGTCTCAATTTAAAATTCACACTATTGAATCAGCCCCTGAAGCAGCACAAGAAGCTTTAAAAGCCGTAAAAAATGCCAATGGTTTTATTCCAAATTTAATTGGTGTTCTTGCGAACGCCCCTACCGCACTTGAAACTTATCGCACGGTGGGCGGCATTAATGGTCGTAACAGCTTAACGGCAACAGAACGCGAAGTGGTGCAAATTACTGCGGCTGTAGTCAACGGTTGTGGTTTCTGTGTAGCAGGCCATACGAAGATCGCGTTAAAAGTGTTAAAACTTGAAGAAGAGCTTGTAAACCAAATTCGTGCGACAGCTCGTATTGAAAGTGATAAAAAACTCGATACTTTAGCGCGTTTCACCCTTGCTGTTATTTTGCAAAAAGCAAAATTAACTGAAGCACAGCTTAAAGCCTTTTTTGATGCGGGTTATACCCAAGAAAATGCTATTGATGTGATTTTAGGGGTTAGCCTCGCCACATTATGTAACTATGTGAACAACATTGCTGAAACCCCAATCAACCCTGAATTACAAGCATTTGCATAATCAAGCCTATATAAAAAGTGCGGTCATTTTTGACCGCACTTTTTTATTCCTTCACAAATTGTTTTATTTGATCTGAATTGAGATGCCCAGGTTGGACTTTGATAAGATTTAAATCCTTATCCAAGAGCAAATTAAACGGATAGCCTAATACATTGGCACGTTTAATGATTTCACCCTTTTCATCCAATAATACGGTGATGTTTTTATAATCTAGCCCCTTATACCAATTGATAAATTTTTGGCTATTTTGTTCGTTCTTTTGTCCAGGTGAGGCAATCGTAATCACATTAAAATCCAAATTCTTTTCAGCACTAAGATCGTCAATTTCTGCTAAACCAGCCAAGCAAATTGGACACCAGGATGCCCACATTTTGATATAAAGCGGTTTACCTTGATATTGTGATAAGGTGACGGTTTGATTATCCAACGTTTTCAAGGAGATATCCGCCAAAGACACCTTCTCTTGTGCAAAACTCAATGGACTCAAAAATAATAAAAGTGCGGTCAATATTTTTTTCATTTTTTCCTCTTATTTCACAAAGGGAATCAAATCGCCATAGCCTTGTTTTTCCATTTCATCTAATGGAATAAACTTAATCGATGCGCTGTTGATGCAGTAACGCAAGCCGCCTTTATCACGCGGACCATCATCAAACACATGGCCTAAATGGGCATGACCACTGCGACTTAACACCTCAATACGAGTCATATTAAAGCTATTATCTTTTTGATACTCCGCCACTTCAGCGGCAATCGGTTTAGTAAAACTTGGCCAACCACAACCGGATTCAAACTTATCTTTGGAAGAAAACAACGGTTCTCCCGTGGTGATATCCACATAAATACCCGGCGCGAAATTATCCCAATATTCGTTACTAAAAGAGCGTTCGGTATGTTTGCCTTGCGTCACATCATATTGAAGTGCGGTCAATTTTTGCTTTAATTCTGCATCACTTGGTTTTGGGTATTTTTTATCATCAATTAATGGCTCATCCGCTTTTTTGATGTCAATATGGCAATAACCATTCGGATTTTTCTTTAGATAATCCTGATGATACTCTTCCGCCTCCACATAATTTTTCAGCGGTTCTACTTCAATTTGAATCGATTCCTGATATTTACTTTGTAAGGTTTTCAATGCCGCTTCAATAACGGCTTTATCTTGCTCATTTTGATAATAAATGCCCGTGCGATATTGTCTGCCACGATCATTGCCTTGCTTATTGATACTGGTTGGATCGATAACTCGGAAATAATATTGCAACAATTTATCTAGCGAAATTTTGTTTGGATCGTAAGTTACTTTCACGGTTTCTGCATGATCTGTCGCATGCAATAATTGATAGTTGGTGGTATCACCTTTTCCATTAGCATAACCCGAAACCGCATCGATCACGCCCTGAATGCGTTCCATATAAGCTTCTAGTCCCCAAAAACAACCACCAGCAAGATAAATAATTCGTTGTTCTTGTTTACTTTCCATTGTCATTTTTTGCTCCTTTGATGAAGTTGGATTATCAGCATACGTTAAACTACTTTGCAAACCGCTAAAAAGTGCGGTCAATATGAGAAATGTTTTTGTATATTTCATTTTCTTTCCTTATTATAGAAAAATCTTCAACTTACATTTCATTAGACGAAGACAAGCCCATTTTCTTACAAAATAAGGCAATTTTTTACCGCACGTTGTGCAAGGAACCTTTATGCCAAACATTCATCTCCGCAATAATTATCAAAAAGCTGTTGTTTGTATGGTGTTAGCTTACATCAGCATTGCCTTAATGGGCGTCTTTGTAAAATACGCCTCCGATGAATTACCGTCCAGTGAAATTTTATTTTCCCGTTTCTTTATTGGTTTTGTTTTTCTCCTGCCTTTTTTGATTAAAGATGGGGATTTCAAAGTTGATATGTCGCAATGGAAGTTTCTCGTTTTGCGCAACCTTGCTGGCATTGCCAGTATGTTGTTAACCTTTTACGCCATTAAATATTTGCCGATTTCCATTGCAATTTTATTGATGAATACGTCCGCACTTTTTGTGCCTTTACTGCTGTTTTTCTTTAAAGTCAAAACACCACTAAAAGTATTAGCTTGCAGTTTTATGGGGTTTGTCGGTGTATCCATCATTATGCTGACCAACGGCTCAATGAATATCAACCCTATCCATGTAGGCTACGCGTTAGGTGCAGCAGTATTGGCTGCTATGGCATTTATCAGTTTACAAGAGCTCAATAAACACAATTCACCTAAAAATATCGTGTTTTATTTCCACTTGTTAGGCTCGATTTTATTGCCACTCTTTTTCATCACACAATGGGAAATGCCAACATTACATGGATTCACCTTATTGATTTTGGTGGGTGGATTCGGGCTTATTTTCCAATTATTACTCACTCGTGCCTTTAAATACGCCCCTGCCAATGTCATTACGCCTTTTGCTTTTACTGGCGTGATTTTCTCCAGTATTTGTGACTGGCTATTTTGGGATAACGTACCAAGCCTAAATTTCTGGATTGGTTCATTAGTCATTATTATTGCCGTCAGTTTACTTGCCAGAATGCGGGCAAAATAGAGAAATCCGACCAAATAGCTAGAATATAACTATTCTCAATAACATTGTTTGAGTGTATAATCCAAATGCTTTTTATTATTGAGGACACAACATGAAAAAATTATTCAAAACTACTTTAGCTTCCGCATTATTAATGGTATCCGCATTCGCTAGCGCCGTGACGGTTAAAGATGCGAAAGGTGAATTTACCCTTGATAAAACCCCAAGCCGTGTTGTGGTATTGGAATATTCTTTTGTGGATGCTTTAGCCCAAGTCGGTGTAAGCCCAGTAGGTGTGGCTGACGACAACAAAATCGATCGTATTCTGCCGCAAGTACGCGAAAAAATTGCTGCATGGCAATCCGTTGGTACGCGTTCTCAACCGAGTCTTGAAGTGATTGCTTCCCTCAAACCCGATTTAATTATTGCTGATCCATCTCGCCATACTGCAGTATTTGAAGAATTGAAAAAAATTGCGCCAACAGTGATGTTCGATTCTCGTCATGAAAGCTACCAAGAAAATCTTGAAACTGCGCAGAAAATTGGTGATTTAGTGGGTAAAAGCGCTGAAATGAAAGCGAAGATCAATGAACATAATGATTACATTGCCAACATTGCAAAAAATCTAGGTGTACAAGGCAAAAAAGCCTCATTTGGTACTTCCCGAGAAGATAAATTTAATATCCAAAATGACAATGGCTATGTGGGTAGTTTCTTAACGACATTAGGTTTTGCCCCAACCAAACTCAATAGCGATCAGGCTTTCGTGGAAATCAACCTTGAACAATTAGTAATGGAAAAACCGGAATACTTGTTCATCGCCCATTATCGTGATGAAAGTATTGCGCGCAAATGGGAAGCCGAGCCACTTTGGAAAGCCATTCCTGCCGTAAAAGCGAATCATGTTTACAGCGTTGACGCTGACATGTGGGCTCGCGGTCGTGGCTTAGAAGCGAGCAAAATTATGGCAAAACAAATTGAAGGTTTCGTGAAACAAAAATAATGATGAAGTCCACTTTCCGTTGGGGAGTTTCCCTTATCATTCTGGCTTTTCTATTATGGGGAAGCCTGTTTTTGTATTATCCCATCGAAATTCGACCGCTTGCAGCTTTACAAGCGCTCCTCCCCGATGGCGATGAAATTGCCAAAATTACGGTAACCGATTTACGCTTACCGCGCGCATTAGTTGGCATGATTTTAGGTGCCAATCTTGCGGTGGCGGGGGCGTTGTTACAAACCATTACGCGTAATCCACTAGCCTCCCCTACATTACTCAGCGTGAACTCAGGAGCCAGTCTTGCCATGGTGACCACCAGTGCGTTTAGCCCCTTGATTCTTTCTGGTTATAGCATTGCCTTAGTGGCCAGTATCGGTGGCGGTCTGAGTTGGTTTGTGGTGATGCTGATCAGCAACGGATGGAAAGACAACAGTGGGGATCGTAGCCGGGTGATTTTAGCGGGGATTGCTGTATCACTACTTTGTGCCGCCCTCACGAAATTGGTGCTCATTATCGCGGAAGATCATGCCTTCGGTATTATGAGTTGGCTAGCTGGCGGCATTGCACATGCTCGTTGGAATGAATTATTGACGTTATTTCCGTTCTTTATTTTGACCGCACTTTTCTGCCTGCTTTTTGCCAGTCGTTTGAATTTACTCAATTTAAGCGATGAATCTGCGCGTTCGTTAGGCATCAATCTCTTCCGTTTACGTTGGTACGCTAACATCATGGCGTTATTGATTGTAGGTTCAAGCGTGAGTGTTGCTGGCCCAGTTGCCTTTATTGGCTTACTCGTGCCTCATCTGGCTCGTTACTGGATTGGCTATGACTTGCGAAAATCGCTCCCTATGGCGATGTTACTCGGTGCAATTTTAATGCTCGCTGCAGATACCATTGCCCGTGCGGTCAACTTCCCTAGTGAAGTGCCTGCTGGTGCGGTACTTGCCTTAATCGGTGCCCCAGTCTTTGTATTATTTGCCAGAGGAAGACACTAATGCGAATCTCTCATGTATCTTTTCGTGCTATCGGCTTTTATGTTATTACGCTTAGCCTGATGGTACTACTCTTTGGATTGAGTATTCGCCTCGGCACTTATACGCTTTCTTTTGAGGAAATTTGGGCGGCCTTTCAGCCTGACGATAAAAACTATTTTACCTTGATGGAATATCGCCTACCGCGAGCAGTGTTAGCGATTTTATTGGGTGGCGCCTTAGCGATTTCCGGTGTATTAGTGCAAAGTGTGGTGCGTAATCCGCTTGCCTCTCCCGATATTTTAGGAATTAACAATGCTGCGGGGTTGATTGCTGTTTCGGTATTGATGTTCTTGCCAAACTTAGCATTTTACTGGATGCCGATTTTTGCCTTTTTGGGCGGTGTGCTCTCTTTTGTCATTTTATGGATCGTATGTGGTTTTAACTTCCGTCCTATCAAAATGGCAATCATTGGGGTCGCACTGTCCGCATTGTGGGCAGCGATTAGTCATTATCTGATGCTCACCAATCCGGTCGAGATCAATACAGCAATGTTATGGCTCACAGGAAGCTTGTGGGGGCGCAGCTGGTCTTATTTGAATGTGGTATTGCCATGGTTACTGGTATTGCTGCCCTTGCCATTTATTTTCTGTCGCGATCTCGACACCCTTGGTTTAGGTGAAAATAAAGCCTCCACCTTGGGTGTAACCGTAAATAAAGTGCAAATCAGCGTTTTAGTGCTAGCGGTGGCCCTTTCCACTACAGCCGTGGCAATTTGTGGTCCAATTGCCTTTTTAGGCTTGGTTGCGCCGCATCTTGCCCGTCGTTTAGTCGGTGGCAGACATCGCACCCTATTACCGGCAGCCTTGATTATTGGCGCCCTCTTATTACAACTTTCGGATATTTTGGCGCGGGTGATTGACCCACCAACTGAACTACCAGCGGGTATTCTTACCGCGATTATCGGTGCGCCATATTTCTTCTACTTATTGATGAGAACTAAATAATGAGCATTGAAATCAATAATTTATCTTTAGGTTATCAAGATAAACTCGTGGTTAAAAATCTGTCGCTAAAATTCCCGAAAAATAAAGTGATTGCGTTAATCGGCCCAAATGGTTGCTGTAAGTCCACCACATTAAAAGCGGTGGCTCGATTGCTTAAGCCAAAGCAAGGCTCAATCACCCATAAAGGTCAGGATATTTGGCAAAAAAGCCCTAAAGAATATGCCCAAGAATTGGCTTTTCTCCCGCAGCAACACTTAGTGCCAGAAGGGATTAAAGTACACGAATTGATCGCTTACGGGCGTTCGCCTTACTTAAACCTCTGGGGTAAACTCAGCCAAAAAGATGAAGAATTGGTTAATTGGGCGATGACACAAACACAAACTGCCGAACTCGCCGAACAGTTAGTTTCCGATTTATCTGGTGGTCAGCAACAACGGGTATTTTTAGCTATGACTCTTGCGCAAGATGCTGAATTAGTGCTACTCGATGAGCCGACTACTTATCTAGATTTAAACCGCCAAGCTGAACTCATGGGCATGATGCGACAAATGCAACAAAACGGCAAAACCGTGATTACGGTGTTGCATGACCTCAACCAAGCCTGCCGCTATTGCGATCACTTAATCGTCATGAAAAAAGGTGCAGTGATGGCACAAGGTACGCCTGATGAAGTGATGACCGAAGGGTTGCTGAAGGATGTGTTTGATTTGGATGTCATCATTCATCGTGATCCTATCAGCAACACACCGATGTTTATTTTGAAATAACGCTAAATCACTTCTCTAATATATCTCTAATATATAAGATAGGCGTTTTATTTTACTAAAACGCCTATTTTTCTATCTAAAACACCTGCGTTTATACGCAATTAATATTTTCCATCGCCCGCAAAGAGATCCGACCACTTTGCAAAGCTTACACTTCTTTACACTGTCTGAAATAACGAAGCACTAGATAATTATTATTAATATAGTAGAACTTAAAATGAAATCTCTAGCCCATGTCTTTAAGGCAATGCTATTAGCGGGTGTCAGTACCTCAGTAGCACAGGTTGCCTATGCCCAAAAATCCTCTGTTGATACCGAACGAGAAAATATCATCATTTTCTCCCGTCAAGGAGATACCCAATTAAATCAAGCTATTCCAAAACTTGAGACCTTATTTAAGAGGACTCACGATGTAAAAGTGCGCGATGATTTAATGACACTCTATCTGAGGACGAATCAATCCGCTAAAGCACTTTCACTTTGCGAAAGCTGCGCACCAGCGCAATTTTCCCAAAATGAACTCGAAAATTTAGGCAAAGCCGCTCGAAATGAAAAACAATACGATCGTGCCGTTGCATTCTATTCCCAATTGCAAAAGCAATACCCTGATAATCCAAATGGCTGGCTTGGTGGCGCATTAGCTTTCACAGAAACCAAAAACTACAATGCGGCAAAAAATGCACTGAGTGTTTATAAAAAACGTTTTGGACAAGATAATGCCTATCTTGATGCTGAGAGTTATTTGCTTGATTTCACTGAACCCGATATGGCTAAACTTGGCCGTTGGCAACGTCAGTTAGAACAAAATCCGAAAAATATCACCTTAATGAGAGAGTTGTATCGTTTAGCATCAAAATACAACCTTCTGCCATTACAAGAGAAACTACAAAAAGCCTATCCAGATCAATTTAATCAAAAAGACATGATGTGGTTTGAGCATGGTAAGACGATTACCTCCTCAAAAAATGCGACAACGCCTGCACAGCAAGAAAAATCATTTGAAGAATTGACCGCACTTTTGGCTAAAATTAACCCTGAACATCCTTTGTATCAACAAGCATTGCAAGATCATTTTGTGATGGGTGTCCGATTGAATAAATTTGATGAAATAGAGGATGACTTCAATACATTACAGGCTCAACCTAATGTGCCCGCGTATTTAGAAGAAGCCTTTGGTGATTATTGGGCAGCAAAAGGCTCACCACACAAAGCATTAGCAATTTATCAATCAATTGAACAACAAGCCTTAAACAATAAACTCGCTGTGAGCGATGGCTTACTTCATAAACTCTCTCTGACCGCAAGCGATGCAGGCAAATTTGAATTGGCGCAACAATATTTAGAGCGTATGAATTCAAATATTTATATCAATGACTATACCCGAACATCAAAAATTCTGAATCCAGGCTACGATTCTCGCTATTTTGGTTTGGCACGTTTAGCTTTATGGCGTGGTAACAGCAAATTAGCTCAGCAACTTATTGATGATCGTCTATTTAACAAAACGCCTGGTGACCCATGGGTTATGTTGCAAAAAGCGGAACTTGAGCGAAATCGTGGCAACTATGATGATGCCAAATTATGGGCGGAAAAAGCCGGTTATTTTTTGAGTAAAAATGATCAGCAAGAAGCTCATAATAACCTGGCTGAAACCGCCTTAAGTCAAAATGATTTACCAACAGTTTCAAAAACGATTGATGCAATGAATGAAGAACAACGTCAGTCAGCGCAATCCCTTATTAAGCGTTATGAACAAGCGCGTTCTGGCAAAATTGTAGGGAGCGTCGGCATACAGCATCGCACTTCACCAATAAGTTATAGCAATGAAAGTAGTCAAGATTATGCGATTTACACACCGAAAACAGCAAATGGTCACGATCTCTACGTTCATTACTTAGAAACACGCTCTCCTTATGATAAAGAAAGTCTCATTTCTCGCCGAATTGGTGTGGGAACAGAGCTCAATTTCTATCCACTCCAAGTAAAAATGGAAAGCGGGAAAGGCATTAAGCTTAATGATAAAGCCTATTTCTCTACAGAGGCAAATTATACGCTCAACCAACATTGGTCATTTAATTTAGACGCTAATATTAATGGTAGTGGCACACCGGTTAAAGCCATCAATAAAGGTGTGTATACCAAAGATATTGGTTTCTCTACCACGTATTCCTATTCCGATATTTTCCAAGCTGGACTAGGTGGTGGCGTCATGAAATTTGATGACGGCAACTTAAGAAAAGAAGCCAATTTCTGGTTGAATCTCAATACATTTAAACATGACCGTTGGGCGCTAACCAACAATTTCAGAGTCGATTACAGCAAAAATAAAACCATTGATTCTGCAGAATATTACAACCCATCAAAAGCGACAAGCTTGGAATTCGGTGCGGATTTAAGTTACTACCAACCACTGAATTATGGCTTAGTCTTAAATCATCACCTGAAAGCCAGTGTGGGTGCTTATAAACAGGCAGAACTCAGTCGAGAAAAAATGTGGTCGATAAGTTACGGACACCAATGGCGTGTTGGTAAAAAATTTGGCGTGTCTTATGAAATTGGTCGTAAAAAGAATATTTACGACGGCAGTGCTGAATTCAACAATTTCGGAAATTTAAACTTCTCTATTTATTATTAAATACTTAAGCGGTATAACTTTATGAGATCTCTAAAACATTTTGCAAAAATCATTATTTGCACGCTTTCCCTTTTTTCGGCTTTTGTCTTTGCGCAAGATCGTTATGGCGTATTAGCTTATCACTCTGTTGTAGATGAAAGTGCGGCTGAAAATCAAAAACATTATTTTCCTCAAACGATTTCAGCCCAAACCTTAATTAAACATTTTAATTGGCTAAAAGAAAACGGATACAACGTGATCAGTTGGCAGCAAGTTATCGATGCTGAAAATGGTAAAGGCACATTACCTGATAATGCGGTATTGCTAAGCTTCGATGATGGCTATGAAACCATGTATAACGTGGTCTTTCCTCTATTAAAGGCCTATAACTACCCTGCTGTTTTTGCGCCAGTGACAGGCTGGTTAGATACGCCGGCAGATCAAAAAATCGCTTATGCCGATAAAATGTTAGATCGTTCCGTTTTTGCCACTTGGTCGCAAGTCAAAGAAATGGAACAAAGTGGGCTCGTTGAAGTAGCCTCACATACTCATAATCTTCATAACGGTATAAATGCCAACCCATCTGGTGGTCAATTACCCTCAGTGATTGCACCTGAATATAAAAACGGAAAATATGACACTGAAGATGCCTACAAAAACAGATTGAAATCTGATTTCACTCGTTCTGTTCAAACGTTAGTCAATCATATCGGTAAGAAACCACGTGTCATGGTGTGGCCTTATGGACAATTTAATGATGTTGCTGTGCAACTTGCACAACAAGCAGGAATGCCACACTATTTCTCATTAGGTGAAAAAATCATCAATAAAGTGGGCGATAAACATATTGGACGCTTATTACTTAATGCAGAAACCGATCTAAATACCGTTAAAAACTATCTTGATGGCATTGATGAAAGCAAACAAATTCAACGAGTACTGCATGTCGATTTAGATTATGTCTATGATGCGGATAAAGCTCAGCAAGCCAAAAACCTTGATAAGTTAATCGACCGCATCTATCGCTATGGTGTGACGACAGTTTATCTTCAAGCATTCTCTGATCCCGATGGGGATGGTGTAGCGGATGCCTTGTATTTTCCAAATAAATACCTTCCCGTACGAGATGATATTTTTGGCCGAATTGCCTGGCAATTGCAAACGCGCGCTGGCGTACAAGTCTACGCTTGGATGCCTATACTCGCCTTTGATTTACGAAAAGGCGTAAAAGAGGCGGAATATGTCATTGATAGCCGCACGGGCAAGCCTTCAACAAAGGCTTATTTACGCCTTTCACCTTATAACAAACAGAATGTTGAAATCATTAAATCCATTTATAACGATTTGTCATTCTATGCCAAATTTAATGGCATTTTATTCCACGATGACGCGTTCCTAACCGATTTTGAGGGCGCAGAAGGTGATCATGCTGAAGGTATGGTTAGCCCGCAAGCAAAACAAAAAACACAAGATTTAATCCAATTAACCCATCAACTCACCGATGCGTTAAAACCTTATTTCTTGCGTGGTTCATATTCTCTTAAAACGGCTCGTAATCTTTATGCATCAGTGATCACAAATCCAAATGCAGAAGAATGGTTGGCACAAAACTTAAAAACGCTCACCGACAATTACGATACCACTGCCATCATGGCGATGCCATACATGGAAAATGAACAGCCTATTTCACAAAAAGAAGCCTATCAATGGTTTGCTTCTCTCATTGAAAATGTGAAAGCCCAAGCGCCATTAGATAAAGTCTTATTTGAATTCCAAGCGGTGAATTGGCGAACTCAAAAACCAATTCCTGAATCCGAATTGATTGATTGGATGACGCTATTACAAAAAAATCATATTTATAGCTATGGCTACTATCCGGATAACTTTTTAACAAACCAACCGGATATGAACAAAATGAAACCGTATTTTTCCGTAAATACGAATGCAGGGAAAAAATAAGGATTGATCATGAACCAACAATTCTTAGAAGCAGTGAGTATCTTCGTATTCATGTATCCTGCCGGAATGGCAATATATTGGGTTACTGCAAGTCTCTGCTATTACCTTTTCATGGAAGGAAAACTCGGGCAACCGACTTTCCAACAAATGCCCAAAGAACGCGTTCCTATGGTCAGCATTATGGTGCCTTGCTACAACGAAGGGGACAATCTAGATGAAGCTATTCCTTACTTGCTCCAACTCAGATACCCAAACTATGAACTGATCTTTATCAATGATGGCAGTAAAGATAACACTGGCGAAATTATTGAACGTTGGGCAAAAGAAGATGAGCGAATCGTAGCTCTTCATCAAGAAAACCAAGGTAAAGCCAGCGCATTAAACCATGGCTTATTGGTCGCTAAAGGGGAATATGTGGCCTGTATTGATGGCGATGCCGTATTAGATTTTGATGCTATCGACTATATGGTGCAATCCCTTGAATTAAACCGCACTTATGGTGCTGTTACAGGCAACCCACGCGTACGTAACCGCAGTACCATCCTAGGTCGCTTACAAGTGTCTGAATTTAGCTCCATTATTGGTTTAATCAAACGCGCTCAAAGCCTGATGGGAACCATCTTCACGGTATCTGGAGTATGCTGCCTATTTAGAAAAGATGTAATGGAAGAAATTGGTGGTTGGAGCACCAATATGATCACCGAAGACATTGATGTCAGTTGGAAAATTCAAACAGCCGGTTACAACATCATGTATGAACCCCGTGCTTTATGTTGGGTATTAATGCCTGAACGTCTATATGGTTTATACAAACAACGTTTACGCTGGGCACAAGGTGGCGCAGAAACCATCATCAAATATTTTCCTCAGGTCTGGCGATGGAAAAACCGCCGTCTATGGCCAATGTATGCCGAATATTTTGTTACCGCAACTTGGGCAATCTTATTGGTTGTACTGGTTGCGCTTGCACTATACCGCAAGATTACCTTAGGTATAGGTATTCAAAACATGGAGCTGTTTGAAACAAATATCTCGATCATGTTTTTTTCCTTCTTCTTACAGTGTCTCTTAAGCTTATACATCGACTCTCGTTATGAAAAAGGATTGATCCAATATGGAATTTCTTGCATTTGGTATCCCTACGTTTATTGGTTACTCAATACGGTAACGTTACTCATTGGAATCCCAAAAGCGATTTTTAGAAACAAGTCCAAATTAGCTGTATGGACAAGCCCTGACAGAGGAGTTTAAATAATGGCAACCGCCACTTTACAACAATTGATGGTTATTAATAAAGGTAGCAGCCTTCCCTTGCTGATTAAAGCCAAAAGCTTTGTACTAGATATAGTTACCTGGGCTTTATGGGCTTATATCATCACTTTTGTCGCGAGATATGCGGAACGCATCTTCACTAAACCGATTCTGGAAAGTTTCTTTTTCGTTGATGTGATAAGCATAATGTTTTCTGTCTCTGCGGTATTGGTTATATTGGCTTATATTTGGTCTATTCTCACCGTAGCAAAAGAATAGCTCGCAAAAAACTTAATATAAAAAACCGCACTTTGGTTTTTAAATCAAAGTGCGGTTATTTTTATGGGAATTTTAACTCAATAGACCAGAATACCTCATATCTAAACAGACTTTCTTTATTTATCGTAAGCATAATACTTTCTGTATTACCCCTGTAATATTCGCTTAATTACTATTCCCCATATCAAAAGATGTCACTCACATAAAAATTGAAGATAAAGAAAACCGCACTTTGATTTAAGAACCAAAGTGCGGTTATTTTTAGAGATGTTTAATTAGATTCTGTTTATCTAATTAAGCTTTTGGACCCGCTGCAATAAGTGCTTTACCTTCTGCATTAGTCGCATATTTTTCGAAGTTTTTCACGAAACGTCCTGCAAGGTCTTTAGCTTTCGCTTCCCATTGTGCTTTATCAGCATAAGTATCACGAGGGTCTAAGATCGCAGGATCTACACCAGGTAATGCTTTTGGAATCGCTAAGTTAAAGATTGGTAACTCACCCATTTCAGCTTTTTCTATAGAACCATCTAAGATTGCATCGATAATACCACGAGTATCTTTAATTGAGATACGTTTACCCGTACCGTTCCAACCAGTATTAACTAAATACGCTTCTGCACCAGCAGCTTGCATACGTTTAACTAATACTTGAGCATATTGTGTTGGGTGGAGAGTTAAGAACGCCGCACCGAAACATGCTGAGAAGGTTGGAGTTGGCTCAGTAATACCACGCTCTGTACCAGCTAATTTAGCGGTAAAACCAGATAAGAAGTAGTATTTGGTTTGCTCTGGTGTCAATTTAGACACAGGAGGTAATACACCGAATGCATCCGCAGTTAAGAAAATGACTTTCGTTGCGTGACCAGCACGAGATACTGGTTTAACAATATTATCAATGTGATAAATTGGGTAAGACACACGAGTATTTTCTGTTTTAGAACCATCATCGAAATCAACTGAACCATCAGCACGAACCACGACGTTTTCTAATAACGCATCGCGACGGATTGCACGATAGATATCTGGCTCATTTTCTTCAGAAAGATGGATAGTTTTCGCGTAGCAACCACCTTCGAAGTTGAAGATACCTACATCATCCCAACCGTGCTCATCGTCACCGATTAATTCACGTTTTGGATCGGTGGAAAGGGTGGTTTTACCTGTACCTGATAAACCGAAGAAGATTGCTACATCACCGTCTTTACCTACGTTAGCAGAACAGTGCATTGCACCTACACCTTTAAGCGGTAGGAAGTAGTTCATCATTGAGAACATACCTTTCTTCATTTCGCCGCCGTACCAAGTACCACCGATTAATTGGATACGCTCAGTTAAGTTAAATGCAACGAAGTTTTCAGAGTTCAAATCTTGTTCTTTCCAGTTCGGGTTGGTGCATTTAGAACCATTCATTACCACGAAATCAGGTTTAAAGGTTTTTAATTGTTCTTCTGTCGGACGAATGAACATATTTTTCACAAAGTGTGCTTGCCATGCTACTTCAGTCACAATACGTACTGCGATACGGTCTTGTTCACTTGCGCCACAGAAACCATCAACCACGAATAAACGTTTACCAGAAAGTTGTTTAGTCACAAGACCTTTCAAGCTTGACCAAGTTTCTTGAGTCATTGGTTTGTTATCGTTTTTCGCCACATCAGAAGTCCACCACACAGTATCTTTTGTGGTATCATCTAAAACGATGTATTTATCTTTCGGCGAACGACCGGTAAAGATCCCTGTATCAACAGCCACCGCTCCAGTTGTGGTAAGTGTACCTTTTTCAAAGCCTTCTAAGCCAGGTTTGGTTTCTTCTTCAAAAAGTTGTTCATAGCTTGGGTTATAAACCACTTCTTTTACGTCATGAATACCAATGGCTTCAAGTTCTTTAATTACATTTTTAATGTCAGTCATAGTTCACCTCTTGATTAAAGTTTAAAAATTTTTCCTGTGGTTATTGTAGGGGAATTGCCAGAAAAAAAATGTTAACTAGATCAAATTTTTGAACATTCATTGAAAATTTCTACCTATTTTTAGGGTGTTTTGGGGAGCCAAGATGAAGTGCGGTTGATTTCACCTTTACTTTTACTATATAGTGATAACCATTCTCAAATTAAGACCGGATAACCATGTTCTCATTTCTGCGTTTACCCTTTTTATTTTGTCTGCTGATGTTTACACAAAGCACGCAAGCAGAACCTGACTTTAAGATTCCACCTATTCAAGAAAGCATGAAAAAAATGTATCAAATTCAACAAAAAGATTTTACTTTTGAAGACAAACATTACCGCTTGTTTATTGCGGTACCGCCAAAAACATCGCAAAAACTGACCGCACTTTATACGTTAGATGGCAATGCTCAATTTCCAATGGCGGTAAATGCGGTTAACCCCAATAAACCGCTCCCTCTTATTGTCAGTATTGGTTATATATCTGATAAAGCTTACGTCATTGAAGAACGCACAAGAGACTACACCTTTCCTGCAGAAGGTGCCGAATTCGCCAAAGGAGGAAAAGCGGCCGATTTTTTACGTTTTATTCAACAAGACGTAAAGCCTTATATTGAACAGCATTTCGACATCAATAAGGAAAAACAATATTTCTTTGGCCATTCTTTTGGTGGGTTATTTGGATTATATGTACTCTTCCATCAACCAGATTTATTTCAATATTACACCTTGGCAAGCCCTTCTCTTTGGTGGGGGAATGGTTCATTTTTACCTCAAACCGAACCTTGGATTCGCCAAAAACCATCACATATCCAGATTACATTAGGCTATTATGAAGAGCATCCTGAGCAGGATCCAAATATCACCGAAGAACAATTACAACGTATTAATCAACGGAAACAAATGCGAACAATCAATGCGCATCAGTTGGCGGAAATATTGGAAAAACAAGGTAATTCCGTGGAATTTATTTCCATTCCCAATAAAAATCATGGTGGCTCGATTCCGGACGCTATCAAACATTGTTTGGAACAAGTTCAACAATAAAAGGCTATAAAAAATCCCCGTTATACTAAACGGGGGTTTTTCTTATTGGGCTTGTTTGAGTTTATCAATCGCTTCTTTATTGAAGAAGTAATGTGTGCCACAACATTCACACTGCATATCAATACTGCCTTTATGCTCTTCTAAGATTTCATCAATTTCAGCTTCTGGAATCAGTAATAATGCAGCGCCTGAACGCTCCGGTGAGCAACCGCAGAAGAAAGAAACAGTTTGCGGTTCAAAAACTTCCACTACTTCTTCATGATATAAACGATAAAGCAATTCTTCTGCGGGTAATCCAAATAACTCCTCATCTTTTACGGTTGCAGCTAAAGTGGTTAAATGCTCAAAATCCTCTGGCGTACCTTGACCATCCGGCATAATCTGTAGCAACATTCCTGCAGCAACTGGTTTGCCGTCATATTCACCTGTACGAATAATAAGTTGGGTTTGTAATTGTTCTGAACGCACAAAATAGTCTTCTAAACATTCCGTAATGGTTGGTTTATCTAAACCGATAACGCCTTGATAACGCTCACCTTCGTTTGGTGCAATCGTAATTACTAATACGCCTTTGCCGATCATATCATGTAGACTCATGCCGTCTTGAATATCACCTTGTACACGAGCTAATGCACGAATTTGCTGCTGATCATTGCCATTAACTAAGGCTAATTTTAATGGACCGTCACCTTGAATTTGAACCGTAATATTACCGTTAAATTTTAATGTTGCAGTCAATAAATTCGTTGCCACCATCATCTCACCTAATAAGTTTTTTACCGCTTTTGGATAATGATGAGTGTTCAACGTATCGGTAAAAGTTTGGTTTAATCGTACCCATTCACCACGCACGGCACGGTTTTGGAAAAGGTAACGGTAAAGTTTGTCATTGTCTTGAGTGTAATTCATTATTTGTTCCTATTTATTCTTTGAGTAAAAAGTGCGGTCAATTTTGAGAATAAATTGTAAACGTTCAAAAAAGATGTTGTTTTGTTACCGCACTTTGTGCCTGTGCAGTATTATGGGGGTGAAAATCAAAATTACAAGCCAAAAAGAAAAGCGGATAGCTTTCACTATCCGCTCGTTTTATAACGATTAAACTGATAAATTACCAGTATGCACGTAAACCGATAACAGTTTTGAAATCACGGCTACGATCTACAGTGCTGTTTTCGTATTTAGTACGAGTCGCTTGCCATTCTAAGAATGGTTTCACTTTTAAAGAACCTTGATTATATACGTAGTATTCAGTACCTACCATGAATTGACGAGTTCTGTCTGTATCACCAAATTGTTTATCTGTTTTATACGCATACATTGCATATACGTTCCAATCTTCGTTTAAACCTTGACGAACAATCGCACGCACTTCATTTTTAGTACGTTTGTCACCTTGGTTTTTAGTTACTTGACGTTCTAAATCTAAACCATAAGTGGTGTGAACGAAGTTATACGCTAAACCTAATCCATAAGCATTGCGGTAGTATGCAGTATTATTCGCATTTTCAGAAATTTCACGAGTAAAACCAGCTGCTACGGTTACATTTTGGATACTATCAATTGCATGATTGAAGATAAGACCTGTACCCCAAGCATTTTTACGTTTGTTCGCTAAATCAAGGTTTTTCATGCTACGTTTGCTTGAACCACCGTAGTATGCACCAAATTTAACTTTGTTATCTCCATAGTTACCGTTGTACACATATTGAGTTACACGACGTGCAGAACCATCTAATAAGCCATCAGATAAGCTATAAGTATTCGCTAAGTCGGTTTGTTTTACTTCATCAGTGATAGTTACCATGTTACCGTAAGTTAATTCACCGAATTGTTTATGGCCAAAACCGGCATAAAGTTGGTGAGTATAAACATGGTCAAAATCATGTTGTGAAGGTGCTTCACCACGCATACGCCATTCAGCACGGCCTAAAGCGTAGAAATCGCCACCTAAGCTTTGTTTTAATTTGAAACCAAAACGTGAACCGTTGTTATCAACTGCGTGGTTGATGTGTTCTTTAGTTACATCACCATTTACATAGTTAGTTTTGTTAGAGGTGCTTTCCCATTTAACACGTAAAGAACCGTAAAAATCAACATCAGTACCAGTTTGGTCAATGTGGAAGTTATAAGCTTGTGCAGAACCTGCTGCTAATGCCGCTACAGATAAAGCAAGAAGTGTTTTTTTTCATAACGCTTTCCCTATTATTTAATGAAGTTTATTAAAAAATTGAACTTTTTGCAGTTTATACACTACAACCTAAATGGTCAACCCTAAATTTTGCCGACTATCAGAAAATAGGCAATATTTTGACTAAAATCAATCCAGATAAATACATATTCGATTATTTTATCGCCTATTTAATTAATAAATTAAGCGCAGAAAATACTTGTTCTGAGGTAATATTTTCCATTGAATTCGCTGTTAAATAATGCTGATTTTGACCATAACAGCCAATTAAGGTCGGAGCTGTTGCGCCATAAAGCGTAATATTTGGTTTGTCCAGTGCGGCAGTCAAATGGGCAAGCCCTGTGTCTACCGATACCACGGCTTTCGCATTGGCAATTTGTTCAGCCAATTCATGCAATGAAAGCTTAGGCAAAACAACTACATGAGATAAGCCGACAGCCAATCGCTCTGCTCTCGTCTTTTCTTTTTCGTTTCCCCAAGGTAAACGGACTTGAACAGAAAGTGCGGTCAGTTTTTCGATTAAATTTTGCCATTCTCGTTCTGGCCAATGCTTCTCATCTCTTGTCGTAGAATGAACAAAGATCACATAAGGCTCGATAGAATCTGCAGAAATAAAATGACGAGCAATACCATAATCCCCTTTTTCTTTCGGTAATGGATAAAATAATGCTTGCGCAAAAAGTTGACGAATACGTTCTACCGCATGTTGTTGATAGGAAATAGCGTATTTTTTATCGTAGAAAAATGAGGCAATCGGCTCACGGATACTTTTGCAATCATAGCCATGTTTAACGCCATTGGCTAAGCGTGTTGCAAAAAAAGCACTCTTAAAAAGCCCTTGCGCATCAATCACGGCATCATATTGATTGGCTTGCAATAAAGTGCGGTAAGATTTCCACTCGTTTTTGGTCTGAGCCGAAAAAGGTGATTTTCGCCAACGTCTTAAGGCAATTGGAATGATTTGATTCACGGCAGAATGCCAACGTGGGATTTCGGCAAAATTCTCTTCCACCACCCAATCAATAGAGAGATTAGGAATAGCACGCTGCGCATCAGTCAATGCCGGCAAAGTATGGATTACATCGCCCATAGAAGACGTTTTGATCACGCATACTTTCATTTAATTAACCTTCTTCCCCAGTGCATAATACCGAGACCTGATACAGCTAAAATACCACCAATAATTAAGGATGAATCCACTTGTTCATTCAACCAAACGGCTGAAAATAAAATGCCTAAAATCGGCACAAGTATGATATAAGCTGAGGCATTACCTGCCCCTAAGTATTTCACCCCATCAAAATACCATGCATAGGCCAATACTGTTGCTCCAAATGCGAGACCAAGCAAACTGATCCACTCACCTTGAGATAAATTCAGCACCGTAAGCCAATCGCCTGCACTTTCCACGCATAACGCGCTCATAAATAACAGTAAAAAACCAAAAATGGAAGATAATGTGGTCGCAGTGAGTGAATCAATGCCCGCCAGTACTTTTCTCGCCAATAAGGTGTAAACAACCCAACAAATTAGCGCCCCAATTAATAATATTTGCCCAAAACCAAAGGAATCCATCATCTGTAAAAAATTCCCTTTTGTGAGAGCCAATAGCGATCCACTCATGGCAATAATCATTCCGAGTATTACCCATCGATTCCATTTTTCTTTAAATAAAAAAATTGCCAAAAGCGTCGTGAAAACTGGATTTGTTGCCACAATAACGGCAGCTTGCCCTGCGGGAAGATATTTCAGTCCCCAGATAAAAAACGTGGAATAGGCAAAAACACCGAAAAAGGCAGTCACAAACAAACCTATCCATTGGTTTGCTCTTAGTTGTTTCGCATATTTAAAGCGATTTACCGCATATAACCAAATTATGAGCGGAATAATCGCAAAGAAAAATCGCAAACTGGAGGCAACAAACGTCGGCATAGCTTGGGCGACCACTCGCCCCCAAGGCCAAGATGCCCCCCATAAAATAGCCATTCCGATTAATTGTAAGTGTATGCGGAGAGGGTTCATTTTGCTAATAATGCCTCTAATTTTTCTAATGCCATTTCTGGTGTAATATCAATCAAACTTTGATGATACCCTTCCGAGCTATCTGTGCTTTTACGCACTTTAATTAAATCGCCTTCAATTAAACGAATAATCACCGCTTTATCAGATAATGGTGGCGTATAAGTTGGGCTCGTTGGGCCGTAAAGTGCAACCAATGGACGATCTGTCGCAGCGGCAATATGCATTAAGCCGCTGTCATTGCTCACTACTGCTGTGCAGTTAGCAATTAAATCTACCGCTTGATTAAGATTCGTTTGCCCTGCTAAATTCAAACAGAATGGTTGTAGTTCTGCTGGCAACGCATTGCGGATTTGCTCTCCTGCTTCCACATCTTTTGGTGAACCAAATAATTCTACCGCATAGCCTTTTTCAACTAACATTTCAGCCAATTTAGCATAATGATAATGCGGCCAACGTTTAGCTGGTCCAAATTCAGCTCCAGGACAGAACCCGATAATCGGACGTTCACCTAAAAGAGCGGTCTGTTTTTCAAAGTTTTTTAAGGTTTCCGCTTGTTGAGTGGGATCAACGGTTAAATAAGGTTTTAGAACAGGAATATCAGCCGCTTTCGGTACCGCATTTTGCTCAAAGGCCAACGCGACATAACGTTGCACCATCATGGGGTAATCACGTTTGTTATTGCGCAAATCGTTAAGCAAGAAATAACGGCTTTCCCCTTTCCAGCCACGACGCATCGCAATTTTTGCAAAGGCGGGAATAAAGGCTGACTTCAACGAGTTTGGTAATACGATTGCCATATCATATTGATTGCGTAATGCCTTACCTAAACGATAACGTTCACACAAAGCAAACTTGCCATGCCCAAGCGGCATTTCAATGGCATGGCGCACTTCTGGCATACGAGCTAAAAGCGGTTTACACCAATTGGGTGCCATCACATCAATTTGGCAATCAGGGTATTGCAGTTTGAGTTGTTGATACAAACTGTGCGACATCATCATATCGCCGACCCAAGACGGGCCGATAATTAAAATATTCATGCTTGACCTTATAACAAAAGTGCGGCTAAAAATAAGACTAATTTTAACCGCACTTTATTCATTTTCTAGTATTGAACGACATTATTTGTTCAATAATTTTATTTATTTAACCACGCCATATACTCAGCCACACCTTCCGCTACGGTTTTAAATGGTTTGTCGTAGCCAGTTGCACGAAGTTTCTCAAGGTTAGCTTGTGTATATTCTTGATAGCGAGATTTCAAATGCTCTGGGAATGGAATGGTTTCCACTACGCCTTTTCCGTGGAATTTAATCACCGCTTTTGCCACTTCAGCAAAAGACTCAGCATTACCAGTACCACAGTTGAATATACCCGAAATGCCATTTTGCCAGCACCAAATGTTGACTTGTGCTACATCGCCTACATAAACGAAATCACGACGGAAGTGCTCACTGCCAGAAAATAATTTTGGATTTTCGCCTTTCAGGATTTGGTTATTTAAGTGGAATGCCACGCTTGCCATTGAACCTTTGTGACCTTCACGCGGACCATACACGTTGAAATAACGGAAACCACATACTGGTGATTGCGCTTCAGGTAAAATTGCACGCACATATTGGTCGAATAAGAATTTAGAATAACCGTACACATTCAGTGGGCCTTCAAATTCACGCTCTTCACGGAATTCAGTTTTGTCGCCATAAGTCGCCGCACTTGATGCATACAAGAACGGAATTTGACGATCTAAGCAGTAATGCAATAACTCTTTTGAATATTCGTAGTTATTATGCATGATGTATTTACCGTCCCATTCAGTGGTCGCCGAGCAAGCCCCTTCATGGAATACCGCATCGATATCGCCTAAATCATCACCTGCAATAATTGACGCAATGAAGTCCTCTTTATCGCAGTAATCTGCGATATCAAGATCCACTAAGTTAATGAATTTAGTCCCGTCTTTTAAATTATCCACCACTAAAATATCTTTGCGTCCCATATCGTTTAATGCTTTAACGATATTACTGCCGATAAAGCCGGCGCCACCTGTTACGATAATCATAATTCTGTCCTCTTTAAAATAAGTCTGTGTATTGTAATAGATTTTGTGCCGCTTAGCCAAAAAACTCTGTGAAAAACAACCGCACTTTTAAGCCCCAATAACTCGTCCAGCCTGTTGTAGCCAAATCCATTTTTCCTTTGTTTAAAATAATAATCGTCGGTGTCACATTCACCTGCCATTGATCCGCAATCTTGCCTTGAGGATCATTCACCGTTGTAAACTGATAGTGATGCGTTTGTAAATAATCTTCCACGTCCTTATTTGTTCCTGAACGTAACGCGACAGAGACTACCGGATAGCCTTCTTCTGAAAGTGAATTAATCGCTGGAGAAGTATAACGACAATAACCGCACCAACTTCCCCAGAAATAAATGATTGTCGGCTTAGCTTGATCTAATTGAGGTAAAAAGAAGGCGTTTCCCTGCAAATCATAAAGTGCCGTTGCATTAATTTCAGGCGGAATATTAGGTTTACGAATAAAATCGAGAATACTGCTTACGACAATCAACGTCAGCAGGACCGAAATCGCATTTTTTAATAATGTTTTAAGTTTCACAATAAAATTTCATGATCTAGGATAAATGGATTGTAATCGATCAGAAAAGTGCGGTCAAAATTACAGAGATTTTGTTATGATAATCACATCATTTTATAAGGAGAAAAAATATGAATAGTAAACAATTAGCACAATATATTGATCACACCGCCCTTACTGCAGAAAAAACAGAACAGGATATTCTTAAACTCTGTGATGAAGCTATTCAATACGGTTTTTATTCCGTCTGCATTAATTCAGGTTATATTCCTTTAGCCAAAGAAAAACTCGCTGGCTCAAACGTCAAAATTTGTACGGTTGTTGGTTTCCCTCTTGGCGCCAACTTATCCTCTATCAAAGCGTTTGAAACCCAAGAAGCCATCAAAGCTGGGGCGGGTGAAATCGATATGGTAATTAATGTCGGCTTGATTAAATCCAATAAATGGGATGCCGTAAAAGATGATATTCAAGCTGTATTAACCGCTTGTCATGGTGTACCGCTTAAAGTGATTTTGGAAACATGCTTACTCACCAAAGAAGAAATCGTAAAAGCTTGTGAAATCTGTAAAGCGTTGGGTGTGGCATTCGTTAAAACCTCAACAGGTTTCAATAAAGGCGGCGCAACCGCAGAAGATGTTGCTTTAATGAAGAAAACGGTAGGCAACATCGGCGTGAAAGCCTCTGGCGGTATTCGTGATACCCAAACCGCACTAGCGATGATTGAAGCGGGAGCTACTCGAATTGGCGCAAGCGCAGGGATTGCCATTGTAACTGGTACTTCTGGTAATACCTCAAGCAATTACTAATCAATAATAAAAAAGGAGATTGAAGTGGATGCCTCAATCTCCTTTTTAATCATCAAAGACTTAATTAAGCTTTAATTTGTCCTTTTAAGAAATCTAACAACTGATCTTTTGCAATCATTTGTTTTTCACCGGTGCGGCGATTTTTGTATTCAATTTCGCCGTTTGCGAGATTTTTCTCCCCAATTACCACCATGTGTGGTACACCGATAAGTTCCATATCGGCAAACATCACACCAGGGCGTTCTTTGCGGTCATCAAAGATCACTTCTACACCTTGTGCTTGTAAAGTGCGGTACAATTCTTCGGCATATTTTTGAACGCTTTCAGACTTATGCATATTCATAGGCACGACGGCTACGGTGAATGGCGCAATTTCATCTGTTGGCCACACAATACCACGATCATCAAAATGTTGTTCAATCGCAGCAGCGACCACACGCGTTACACCAATACCGTAACATCCCATGGTTACGACCATTGGACGACCATCTTCACCTTGAACGGTTGCATTCATGGCTTCTGAATATTTTTTACCTAATTGGAAAATATGACCCACTTCGATACCACGTTTGATCAATAAGGTACCTTTACCATCTGGGCTTGGATCACCTTCAACTACGTTACGAATATCCGCTACTTTTGGTAACGCTACATCACGTTCCCAGTTGATATTGAAGTAATGTTTACCATCAATGTTTGCACCCGCGCTGAAATCAGACACTAATGCCACTGAACGGTCAATAATCACTGGAATATTGAGATTAACAGGGCCTAATGAACCAACACCCGCACCAATTTTTGCTTTGATAACAGCTTCATCCGCAAACTCAAATGGTGAAGCCACTTCAGGTAATTTTTCTGCTTTAATTTCATTTAATTCATGGTCACCACGAATGACTAATGCCACTAACGGTTGCTCTTCGCTTGCCCCTTTTACGATTAAGGTTTTAACTGTTTTCTCAATTGGCAAATTGAATTGTTCCACCAACTCAGCAATTGTTTTTGCATTTGGCGTATCAACTAATTCCATTGCTTTCGTTGGCGCGGCGCGTTCACCAATCGCCACCGCTTCTGCTAACTCAATGTTTGCTGCGTAATCTGATTCCGTAGAGAAAATCACATCATCTTCACCGCTGTTTGCTAACACTTGGAATTCATGTGAGGCGCTCCCTCCGATAGAACCGGTATCCGCTTGTACTGCACGGAAATCTAAACCTAAGCGATTAAAAATATTACTATACGTTTGGTACATCACATCATAAGTTTGTTGCAAGCTCGCGTGATCAGCATGGAAAGAATACGCATCTTTCATAATAAATTCACGTGAACGCATGACACCAAAACGAGGACGTACTTCATCACGGAATTTAGTTTGAATTTGGTATAAATTGATTGGAAGTTGTCTGTATGATGACACTTCGCGACGAACTAAATCCGTAATCACTTCTTCGTGTGTGGGACCTAATACAAAGTGACGATTACCACGATCCTCAAAACGAAGTAATTCTGGGCCATATTGTTCCCAACGGCCTGATTCTTCCCATAATTCTGCCGGTTGTACTACTGGCATTTTGATTTCAAGTGCGCCGCTTTTATCCATTTCTTCACGGATGATTTTTTCTACTTTACGGAGCACACGCCAGCCGGTTGGCATCCAGTTATAGAGACCTGAAGCAAGAGGACGAATCATCCCTGCGCGAAGCATCAATTGATGGCTCACAATGGCCGCTTCAGCTGGGGTTTCTTTTAATGTTGAGAATAAATATTGACTTGTACGCATTGAATTAACCTTAGATTCTAAGCATTGAGAAAAAATTGGTGAGAGTATAACAAAAAGTGCGGTCATTTTTAACCGCACTTTTTTATGAGAAAAGATTATCTTCTCGGTAAGTATCTAACTGGATCCACAGATTTACCTTTATAACGGATCTCGAAGTGAAGTTTCACAGCATTGGTTCCTGTGCTACCCATTTTCGCAATCTCTTGACCCGCTTTCACTTCTTGTTGATCGCTCACAAGGATCTTGTCGTTGTGTGCATAAGCACTTAAGAAATCATCATTATGTTTGATGATGATTAAGTTACCGTAGCCACGTAATGCGTTACCCGCATACACAACACGACCGCTCGCGGCAGCTTTAACCGCTTGTCCGCGAGAACCGCTGATATCGATCCCTTTGTTACCTCCATCGGTATTAGAGAAGCCTTGGATCACATTGCCTTGGGTTGGCCATTGCCATGCCACATTCGATGCCACTGGTGCCACAACGTTCGCATTAACTGGTGTATTGTTTGTAGTTTCCACTTGTGTTGTCGTCGTTGTCACTGGCGTACTCGGTGTATTGTTGGTAAACGCTGGGGTTGATGTACCACCAGTTGCGACACCAGCTTTAATTGGACCAATTACCGTACCATCAGAGCCAATTTGAGTACCATTCGCACCTGGTGTATAAGTCACTTCTGGTTCAGCTGGAGCTGTTGGTGCAGTTGGTGCCGTCGTTTTCACTGGTACAGTCGTGGTAACCGTTTTAGTTGAACAATTTGAAATTTTTAACGTTTGGCCCACACTTAAGCTATAAGGCTCTTTCATATTGTTCATGCTCGCTAAATCTTTTACATCCATACCGGTTAAGTAAGCGATTAAGAACATGGTATCGCCTTTATTTACTTTATAGGTATTTCCTTTGTATGAACCTTTTTGAATTTGGCTGTAATCCGGCGCATTGGTATTTGGATTACGCGGCACATTGATTGCGCCAGAGCTGGTGCAATCAGAAACCGTTTTGGTTACTGTTTTAGTCTGTGGTTGAACCGGTGCTGGAGCTGGCGTTGGTTTAGGCTGTGCTGCAGCAGGTTGTTGAACCGGTTGATAAGTTGGTTGGAAACTTGGTTGTGGTGTTTGAGTTCCCGTTGGCACGCTATTGCCCATGGTATTTGGCATCGTATTTTGTTGGATTTCTGGCTGCCATGTACCGCTCGAATTATTATCAACAGGCTGCATTACACCCGGAGAAAGTGTGCCATCTACATTTTCAATTGGCGCAGGGCTATTTGAACTACACGCCGTTAAAATAGCGATACTCACAGGGAGCAATAAAAACGATTTTTTCATTTATTCTTCCTTTAACATTAAATTTATTTCATTTGATTTGGCATCGAATTCTTTTCAATTTCCGGCATAAAGCTACCACCGGCAACCGCTCCCGTTCCCTCGACTGGCTGCATAATACCATCAGGTAACGCATCGGAATCTTGTTTTTTCGGCTCTCCCGTACAAGCAGAAATCAGCAATGCACTCGAGATAATTAAGAGTAATTTATTCATAAAAAAGGTCATCCTGTTATTTTAAAATAAGATAAGCAATCACAGCCAGAGCAACCACACTCCAACCAATGATTTCAATGGATTTACGTAATTTCGCGGCGAATTTCTCTCCGCCCCATGCGGCCAGTTTTGCCACTAAAATAAAACGAGCAAAACGCGATACAAATGCGGTTATCACAAAGGGTATAAATGACATTTGCATCACGCCGGCACAAATGGTGAAAACTTTATAAGGAATAGGACTAAAACCGGCAACAAAGACCACTAAAATACCCCATTCTTTAAACCACGCCATGGCCTGCTCCCAAGCGGCTTGGTAACCCCATTGTTGAATATAGCCTTGTACCCAATCAAAGGCATAGTAACCAATAGCATAACCAATCATTCCCCCCACTACTGAAGCGACCGCCGTATAAAGCGCAAAACGAAATGCACTTTTCGGTTTTGACATTGACATCGGAATCAACATCACATCTGGTGGAACAGGGAAAAAAATGGCCTCAATAAAACTCACAAAGGATAACCAAAACACGGCAAAGCGATGTTTTGACCATTGCATTGTTTTATCATACATCGCACCAAAAATATTCATTCACTTATCCTTTATTGCTTCAATAGGGAAAATTCGTTTCAAAACGGCACATTATTCACTTTCCAGCCAATCTTGTAAAGCAGCAATTGACTGATGAGCCGTAAGATCCGCTTGAATTGGCGTAATGGCAACATAACCATTTTTTACCGCATGAAAATCTGTACCTTCACCATCATATTCTGGCAAGCCTGACGGGCCAATCCAATAAATATTTTCGCCACGAGGATCTTCTTGTTTAATCACTTCTGCAGCGGATGAGCGATAACCTAAATGACAGACTTTAATGCCTTTGAGTTCTTCGTAAGGCAAATCTGGCACATTGATATTGATCACTTCGCGTTTATTCAATAATTGAGGATGTAATTTCGGAATTAAATCGCACACTACACGAGCCGCTGTTTCATAATGCAAACGACCATCTAAAGATACCGCAATAGCTGGCAACCCTAAATGGCGACCTTCCAATGCTGCAGCCAAAGTACCTGAATAAATCGTATCATCCCCCATATTGCAACCCGCGTTAATGCCTGATACGACAAGATCCACTTGTCCAGATAAAAAACCGTTTAGTGCCAAATGCACACAGTCAGCCGGTGTGCCATTCACGCAATAATCACCACTATCTAAATGACGTGGGCGAAGTGGCTCAACAAGCGTTAATGAGCTTGATGCCGCGCTACGATTACGATCGGGCGCAACGATCACCACATCGGCAATTTTGCGTAATTCTTTTGCTAAAACTTGAATCCCTTCGGCATGAAAACCGTCATCATTGCTGACTAAAATTCGCATTATTCTTCTTCCTTAATATTCACTAACTCTCGCACCAATGCAGTGGCATAACTCCCTGCCGGCAAATAAAATGAGAGCTTCAATCCTTCTTCAACAAACGTCCAATGGAAATCTTTTGCCTGCATCAATAAAGGGCGGCGAGCGGCTTTCATTCTTTCTTGTTTCATTAATTCTTGGAAAACCTGATGTTCCAAAACCACTTTATTTTCGACCGCACTTGCAGATAAATTTTCTTCGCCAATTAAAGGCGCGGTGAGCAAAATATCTTGTTCGTTCAAACGTTGCTGTAAGACTGCTAAATCTTCATTTTCATCGGCCTTAAACCAACTGTGCGATCCGTTTAATTGCACAATATCGTCTCTTAGAACCTGATCTGCCACATTTTGTTCAATTCGTTCTGCTACAACTAAATTAAAAATTTCGCTGCGAGCTGCTGAAAGATAAAAACTGCGTTTTTTACGATCTTTGACCTTAATCTCCCCTTTCGCCCAACGAATCGCTTGAGTCAGATTATGACCGTCGCGTCCAAAACGTTGTTCGGTGAAATAGTTAGGGAAACCATATTTCGCCACAAAATTTAAGCGTACATTCAACTCATCACTTTCTTTTGCACCGCGCAATAAAATCTCGAAGGCATTTCCTTGAAGACTACCCGTACGAATTTTACGATTGTGGCGAGTGACGTCTAAAATCTCGACGCCTTCCAACTGAAATTGGCTAAAATCTGGTGTTTCCTTCCCCGGCATTTGTAAACAAAACCATTGTTCCGTAATGCCATGACGATCTTTCAAACCGGCATACCCCATATTTCGCTCAGAAACACCTGCAAACTTGGCTAACTTTTCGCCTACAAACAATGTATTGCAATCCGTTTTACGGATTTTTACCGCCACAAATTCGCCTTCGCCTGACATTTCATAGCCGAGATCTTCTTTAACAATAAAGTCAGCGAACGCTTGCTTTAAAAGTGCGGTTGATTTTGGCGGTGTTTTTAAGGTGAAATAAGGGAGATGTTTGACCATTTTTTTCGTTCTAAAATAAGAAAGCCCAACTTTTTCGCTGCAATAAATAGCGTGATCAGCTGGGCATGTTAAACACAATTTATTCGCGCAGAATTTTAACCTTTCCTCCCCGTCAAGGCAAACTGAAATGAGCATAAATTTTTAGCGACATTTTCATCTTTATCCCCTACAATGACCGCACTTTTTCTGACAAAAGGAATGCCTTATGACGAACTTTAACGAACTCCAAGAAGAAACTCGTGAAATCATTACGGATTTATTAAATGACGGCAGCGATCCGGATGCCCTTTATATTATCGAACATCACATCGCTCATTATGATTTTGATACATTAGAAAAAATTGCTGTGGATGCTTTCAAAGCAGGCTATGAAGTGTCAGAAGCGGAAGAATTTGAAGATGAAAGTGGCAAGGTCATTTTCTGCTTTGACATCATCAGTGAAGTAGAATTAAAGCCCGAAATTATCGATGCACAACAAAAAGAAATTTTACCATTAGTGGAAAAATACAAAGGCATTTATGATGGCTGGGGCACGTATTTTGAAGATCCGAATGCCGAGGACGATGAATACGGCGATGACGGCGAATTTTTTGACGATGAAGATGTCGAAGACGACAACGAACGTTTACATTAATAATAACAAAGGGCGTATTAAACCGCCCTTAATTTTTATCTTACCCAAATAGGAATGAAACAATGAAACTCAAAACGCTTTCTTTAGCATTACTTGCCTTGCCTATCGCTTCTTTTGCAACAGAACCCGTATTTCATCAGTCAACGGATGTCAGCTTTAGTGTTGAAGCTGAAAGAGAGGTAGAACGAGATTTATTGCAAGTGTCCCTTTTTTACCAAGCGGAAGGCAATGATTTATCCGCACTCAATAAAACTATGGCGGAAAAAATGAATAAAGCCATTGAGTTGGCAAAAGCACAAAGTGCGGTTGAAATTAAAGATAATTCTCGCAATACCTGGATTCGCTATGACAATAAAGGCAAACAACAAGGCTGGATTGCGCGTGCAGAATTAACCTTAGAAAGTAAAGATTCTCAAGCATTATCAACATTAGTACATGAATTAGATGGCGTATTAGCCATTGATCGCGTAAGTGCCTCTGTTTCACGTGAGAAATTAAGTAGTTTAGAAAATGAATTAACCAAAGAGGCTTTAGCAAAAGTTAAAGATAAAGCCCTATTAATTCAAGAATCTTTGCAGATGAAAGGTTATCACACACAAAGCCTTGACGTGTCTTCTGCCAATGATTCCGCGAATGATTTCCGCCCTTATGCTGCAGGGGCAATGATGGCAAAAAGTTTCTCTTACTCGGATGAAAAAGATGAAACTTACACTCAAAGTGGCAAAGAGAAAATTAAAGTCAGTGTGAATGCGCGAATTGCATTGCTTAAAGAATAATTTTCTATACAATGAACGACGATTTTTTTAATAAGGAAAACACTATGAAAATAGCAAAAAATACGGTTGTGAGTATCGCTTACCAAGTACGTACTCAAGACGGTGTATTAGTTGATGAAGCACCAGCAAATCAACCATTAGAATATTTACAAGGCCACAATAACTTAATCATTGGTCTTGAAAATGCTTTAGAAGGTAAAGAAGTTGGCGACAAATTTGAAGTGCGTGTTCAACCTGAAGAAGGCTACGGCGAATACAATGAAAATATGGTTCAACGTGTACCCAAAGAGGTATTCCAAGGCGTTGATGAAGTGGTGGTTGGTATGCGTTTCTTAGCAGATACAGACATCGGCCCGGTTCCTGTTGTGATCACGGAAGTAGATGGTGATGAAGTGGTAGTTGATGGTAACCACATGTTAGCGGGCCAAGAATTACACTTCACTGTGGAAGTTGTTGGCACTCGTGAAGCAACATTAGAAGAAATTGCTCACGGTCACGTACATGGCGCACATGATCACCACCATCATCATGATGACGAAGATGGTCACGGTTGTGGGTGTGGCGGTCACGGTCATCACCACCATGATCACGATCACGGACACGGCGGTTGCTGTGGCGGTGGTCATCATCACGATCATGATCACGGACACGGTCATGGCGGCTGTGGTTGTGGCGGTCACTAATCTTCATTTAAGAGATAAAAAAGTGCGGTTAAAAATAACCGCACTTTTTCTTTATCTAAACTTTCATTACAGAATGAATCGACTTAAATCTTCGTTTTCAATCACTTCGCCTAATGCCTCAATCACATAGGCCGCATCAATATTCACGGTTTGTCCGTTCATATCGCTCGCATCAAATGAGATTTTATCCATTAAACGTTCCATAACGGTATGTAAACGTCTTGCACCGATATTCTCCGTTTTCTCATTCACACGGAAGGCGGCTTCAGCAATCTTCTTAATGGCATCTTGTGTAAACTCAATGCTCACGCCTTCTGTCGCCATAAGCGCTTTATATTGCTCCGTTAAAGACGCATTTGGCTCAGTTAGAATACGCTCAAAATCCTCTGCCGTTAATGCAGACAATTCAACACGAATCGGCAAACGACCTTGCAATTCTGGAATTAAATCCGATGGACGCGCCACTTGGAATGCTCCTGATGCAATAAAGAGAATATGATCAGTTTTCACCATCCCGTGTTTCGTATTAACTGTTGAACCTTCCACTAATGGTAATAAGTCACGTTGCACACCTTCACGAGAAACATCTGCACCACTGTATTCGCCTTTTTTACAGATCTTGTCGATCTCATCAATAAACACGATACCGTTTTGTTCAACTGCATCAATGGCTTTTTGTTTCAATTCTTCCGGATTAATCAATTTGGCAGCTTCATCGTCAATTAAGGTTTTTAATGCATCCTTAATTTTCATTTTGCGTTTTTTGGTTTTATCCGAACCCAGGCTTTGGAACATGGATTGCAACTGATTGGTCATTTCTTCCATGCCTGGAGGTGCCATGATTTCCACGCCCATTGACACGCCCGCAGACACATCAATTTCGATTTCTTTATCGTCTAATTGCCCTTCGCGTAATTTTTTACGGAACGCTTGGCGAGTGCTGCTGTTGGTATCGTGGTTTTCGACTTCACCCCATTGATTTTTCGGTGGGGGCAATAATGCATCTAAAATACGGTCTTCCGCCGCATCTTCTGCTTTCGCACGATTTTTCGCAATTTCTTGTTGGCGAACCAATTTCATCGCACTGTCCGTTAAATCCCGGATAATGGAATCCACTTCTTTCCCCACATAGCCCACTTCGGTGAACTTGGTTGCTTCCACTTTAATGAATGGCGCATTGGCTAATTTTGCAAGACGACGTGCAATCTCGGTTTTACCCACACCCGTTGGCCCAATCATTAAAATATTTTTAGGGGTGACTTCATGGCGAAGTGGTTCTTGCAACTGCATTCTTCTCCAACGGTTACGTAATGCGATCGCAACCGCTCTTTTCGCCTCTTTTTGGCCGATAATATGTTGATCTAATTCGGAAACAATTTCACGAGGGGTCATTTCAGACATAATTTTTCCTTATTTATTCGGTAATTCTTCAATAGTGAAATTTGTATTGGTAAACACGCAAATATCACCGGCAATTTTTAAAGATTTTTCCACAATTTCACGAGCTGATAAATCAGTATTCTCCACCAACGCACGGGCTGCCGATAATGCATAGTTACCGCCAGAACCAATGGCTAAAATCTGATCGGCTTCCGGTTGCACCACATCACCAATACCGGTAATGATTAAACTTTCTTTTTCATCCGCTACAATCAGCATTGCTTCTAACTTGCGTAACGCACGATCGGTTCGCCAATCTTTCGCTAATTCCACGGCGGCTTTTAACAAATGCCCTTGATGCATTTCTAATTTACGCTCAAATAATTCAAATAAGGTGAACGCATCGGCTGTACCACCTGCGAAACCGGCTAAAACTTTGCCATTATATAAACGGCGTACTTTACGGGCATTCCCTTTCATGACGGTGTTGCCTAATGAAACCTGTCCATCGCCCCCAACAACCACTTGGCCATTACGACGTACGCTTACAATTGTTGTCATTCTTTTTTATCCTTCTTTTAAGAAAAGTTATTCGTTATATGGCGATCGATTCCGCCAAATTCAAGGGGAAATTTTTCTTTGATGCTTTATTAAACAACCATTTCAAAAAAATGTGACAAAGATCACTTTTTTAAATAGCAAACGATTGCTATTATTTCACACCCATATTTTAAAGGGATATGATTTGTTACAAGTAAAACAAACTACTTAATGAGGAAAACATGAAAAATTTACTTAAACTTTCTGCCATTGCAATTTTAGCGGCAAGCGCAGTCTCTACTTTTGCATCAAACAAAGAACCTTACACTGAACAAGGTACGAATGCTCGTGAAATGACAGAGCAAAAACCGATTCACTGGATCTCTGTTGAACAATTGAAAAAAGAATTGGAAGGCAAAGCACCCATTAATGTGAGCTTCGACATTGACGATACTGTACTTTTCAGTAGTCCTTGTTTCTATCACGGCCAAGAAAAATACTCACCAGGTAAAAATGATTACTTAAAAAATCAAGATTTCTGGAATGAAGTAAATGCGGGTTGTGACCAATATTCTATTCCAAAACAAATTGCGGTAGATTTAATTAATATGCACCAAGCACGTGGTGACCAAATTTATTTCATTACGGGTCGTACAGCAGGCGATAAAGATGGTGTGACACCAGTGCTACAAAAAGCCTTTAATATTAAAGACATGCATCCTGTAGAATTCATGGGTGGTCGCAAACTTCCAACTAAATATAACAAAACACCGGGTATTATTGAGCACAAAGTGAGTATTCACTATGGTGACAGCGATGACGATATCCTAGCCGCAAAAGAAGCAGGTATTCGTGGTATTCGTTTAATGCGTGCAGCAAACTCTACTTACCAACCAATGCCAACCCTTGGTGGCTACGGCGAAGAAGTATTGATTAACTCAAACTACTAATCTTTATAAAAAAAGTGCGGTTATTTTGACCGCACTTTTCTTATCTAATTAACAATCTTAATTTTTAAAAAGTTTCTGGGAATATGCTAAAATTTTTGCGTTTCTAGGAGCCTATTTATGTCAGAACTCACGTCTAATCAATATTTAATCATCATTGCCGTGCTGGTTTTTATCAGTATTGTGATGCTTTTTCTATTAAGCCGCAGCAAACGAGATACGCAAGAATTACAACAAGATCTCAATAAAACTATCGAAGATTACAATCAATTAGCGGAGCGTTTTGATTCTTTAAGTGCGGTCAAAAATCAATTAGAACAACAAGCCGTTAAAGCGCAAACTCATGCAGAAGGTTTGCAAACTCGCCTTAATGAACGTGATGAAAAAATCCAATATTTAGAAAAAGAATTAGATGAAGAGCAACTCCGTCACGATCAAATTGGCGGGCAAATCACCGCATTAAAAGAACGTTTTGGGATAGCATCTGCACAAGCCGAAAGCTTGCAAGGTCAATTACAACAAGCTCAGGAAAATCTACTTAGAAAAGAACAAGAGCAGCAAAAAACGCAGGAAAAATTGACCGCACTTTCACAGGAATTAACAGAGCTCAAAACCACGCTTTCCGAAAAAGAAAAACATTTTGCTGAACAGCAACAGCATATTGAACAATCCAAACAACAGCTTGGCGTAGAGTTCCAAAATCTGGCCAACCGCATTTTGGAAGAAAAAAGCCAATCCTTTAATCAAACCAATCAGACGGCATTGGAAACCTTGTTGAAGCCCTTCCGTGAACAAATCGAAGGCTTTCAAAAACGAGTCAATGAAATCCATTCGGAATCAGTAAAAGGCAATGCGGGTTTAGAAGCGGAAATCAAAAAGGTGTTGGAAATTGGCTTAAACATGTCGAAAGAAGCCAATAATTTAACCTCTGCACTAAAAGGTGAAAAGAAAACCTTAGGCAACTGGGGAGAAGTACAACTTGAGCGCGCACTTCAGTTGGCTGGTTTAATTGAGAACTTGCATTACAGTGCGCAGGCCCATTTTAAAGATGAGCAGGGCGGACGAAACTATCCTGATTTTGTACTGAATCTACCCGATGAGAAAAACATCATCATTGATAGCAAAATGTCGTTAAATGCTTACGAAAATGCGGTCAATTCTGAGGATGAATTCGAACGTGAGCGTTTACTAAGGGAGCATATTAAAGCCCTGAAAAATCACATTGATGACTTGCACCGCAAGGATTACAGCAATTTGATTGGCATGCGCAGTCCTAATTTTGTCTTGATGTTCATCGCTGTGGAACCTGCTTATATTGAAGCCTTAAAATTAGATCCAAGTCTGTTTAATTATGGCTATGAGAAAAATGTGATTATGGTTTCACACACGACCCTTATGCCAATTTTGCGTACTGTGGCAAATTTGTGGCGTATCGAACGCGGCAACGCCGAAGCGAAAGAAATCGCAGAAAAAGCAGGGGAAATTTATAACCAAATTTGCTTGGTGGCAGAGCGCTTGAATAAACTGGGCAACACGCTTTCCACTGTGAGCAATCAATACAACAGCACTGTCACCGCCCTTGTGGGGCAACAAGGTTTAGTGGGGAAAGTAGAACGCTTTAAAGACTTGTCAGCGAAGGCTAACAAGACTATGCCAAACATTGAATTGCTCAATAATGACGTGGATTTAACACGCCTATCCCTTATCACCACCGAGAACGGGGTAAAATAAAGCATACCTGTTGAATTTTTCTTTAAAAGCGGCTATTTTCTTGCCGCTTTTTATTTAAATTTTTTATTTGTGGGGAATTTTATGGCGACAGAACAAAAAGAAATCACGGATCCATGTGCAAAATATAACGAACAAACCAGTTTTCTAAGCAAAACGATTTTTGCAAGTCGTTGGTTACAAGCGCCTATTTATTTAGGTTTAATTGTTGTACAAGGCATCTATGCCTACAAGTTTATGAAAAACTTGTGGTATATCATCACCAATGTTAATGAAATGGATGCGGACACCATCATGCTCGCCGTCCTCAATCTCATTGATGTGGTGATGATTGCAAGCTTATTGGTAATGGTAACATTAGGCGGTTATGAGATTTTCGTCTCAAAACTACGCACGAAAAACCACCCTGATCAACCTGAATGGATGAGCCATGTGAATGCGACCGTACTGAAAGTTAAACTTTCTATGTCAATTATCAGCATTTCGTCTATTCACTTATTGCAAACTTTTGTAAATGCCTCAAAAATTCCTGAAAAAACGATTATGTGGGAAGTGATTATTCATTTTTCTTTCTTGATTTCAGCGATTGCGATGGCCTATACCGACAAAATTCTGTACAGTACAAGTCACAAAAACCATTAATACACAAAGTGCGGTCAAAATTGACTGCACTTTTTTATTTAAACCTATAAAAATATTCACTTTATACTTACAATAAAATTTGATAACCTGAGTAAATCACTATATTATTTTCACGTACCTTTATCTCTTAATAAGGAAATATATCTCATGTTATCTCATAAGATTAAGCTAATTTGTCTCACGGCATTCACGCTCCTTTTAACAAGTTGTTCAACAATGTATAACCCATTAGACACCTTATACTGGCATGATAAAGAAGACTATGAGTTTTTTGCTCGAAAACGTTTACCAGATGAATCTTATCAATGCTTTAAAGACAATGAAAGAAGTTATATTCACGCTTATCGACTTGCTCTTTATGATTTACAAACCTATGAAGTTGGCAGAAACGCTAGAACAATCTTTCTGACAACAGAAAAAGTATATACTGGTGGCCATACATGGACTTATGTATTTACGGATGCAAACCATAAAATCACATCGATTAGAGATGCCACCGGGTTTGGCGACATTGAAAAAGAATTTGGTTGTGGTGAATATCAAGAAGCAGTAAAAATTGCTACGCCAGAAGAACTAAAAAAACGCAAAATTAAACCTAGATTATGGGCAGCTATTGCTCGTTCTCCAGAAATTAATAAAATGATGTGGGCTTCAGATGCTGCCTATAGTACGCTTGAACAGGCGAAACAAGATGCACTAAAACAGTGTCAAGAGTATGGAGGTAAAGACTGCCAATTAGCGATTGGTATAAGTAATATGTGTCTAGGACTAGCTAGTGGTAGAGATAGTAGTGGTTTGAGAGATTACTTCGGAAATAGCATCATTCCTGAGCACGCTAAAGAAATGGCGGTTGAAAATTGCCAAGCAAAAGGAGGCTCATCTTGTGAACCAAGCCCAGCGCCGTCACTTTGTGCCTTACCGTGCGATATGCTTAAAGATAAAACTTGTAACTTCGATAGCCCTCAGGTCATTATGCCAGGAATTAAAGGCGGGAAACCATTTAACGTAGCATTAGATGGTAATGTGCTTAAATAGTAAATAATATTTTCGAAAGTGCGGTCAAATTTGACCGCACTTTTGTCTTCTAAAACTCATCTTGGTGTTTAAATTTCAATAAATCTCGACGTTCTTTTTTGTTTGGTCGACGATCAGGATGTGGCATTGAAAGGGCATTATTTTTTCTTGCCCACGCCATTTCCTCGCGTTTTTTCACACTCTGCGCCGTTTCTTGGTAAAGCAATTGTGCTTCAGGGGCGCCACGACGTTGATCGCTCAAAGCTATCACTTCAATTTCTTTTTCATCGCTGCCTTGGCGAAGTTTAATCATTGCACCGACTTCGACGGTTTTACTCACTTTTGCACGCTGACCGTTGTAATGGACTTTTCCCCCTTCAATCATCGCTTTCGCAATGCTACGGGTTTTATAAAAACGCGCCGCCCAAAGCCATTTATCTAACCGTACTTCGTTATTTTCAGCCATAACTCTTCCTATTTCTCTCACTTTGCGTATGATGAGCCAATGACAAGATAATAGGGCTAATATCATGAAAAAACAACTTCCACACATTCTCTCCCTTTCTACGGTAGCAAAATCCCGTTTGTTTGAAATTCAAGCTGTCGAACTCAAATTCTCCAATGGAATTGACCGCACTTATGAACGATTCCGCCCTTTCAATCGAGATTCAGTGATGGTGATTGCGATTGATGGTGAAGATTTACTCCTCATTCGTGAATACGCGGTCGGAACAGAACAATATGAGTTAGGCTTTGTAAAAGGTGGAATGGATATGGGAGAAACGCCCGAACAAAGTGCAAATCGAGAATTGCAGGAAGAAATTGGTTTTGGCGCAAAAAAATGGACATTTTTACGTACCATGAAAATCAATCCACAAATTATGGGACATAAAATGCACGTGTTATTAGGTGAAGATCTGTATCCAAATCAACTAGAAGGCGATGAGCCTGAACCATTAGAAATCGTGCGTTATCCTTTATCGCAACTTGATACGCTTTTAGTCAGTGATGAATTTAATGAAGCCAGAAACCTAGCCGCACTTTATTCTTTACGAGATTTTTTGAAAAAACGTAAATAAATCGAATAAATTTAGATAAATTCTAATCGCAAGCGATTAACTTTAAATAAAACTTGCATAAATATTCTTTTTTTGAGAATGTATCGCCATTTTTCAAAATAAACAGGAAAATTTATGTCGCATGATAATTTAAAAGAATTGACCTTCCGAGGAATGTTCCTTGGCGCGTTAATTACAGTGATCTTCACTGCATCTAACGTTTATTTAGGTCTTAAAGTGGGGATGACATTTGCCTCCTCCATTCCTGCTGCTGTTATCTCTATGGCAGTTTTAAAATTCTTCAAGGATTCCAGTATCTTAGAAAATAACATGGTGCAAACCCAAGCTTCATCAGCGGGAACATTGTCTTCTGTTATTTTCGTTCTTCCAGGCCTGTTAATGATGGGTTACTGGCAAGAATTTCCATTCTGGCAAACAGTGCTAATCTGTGCCGCTGGCGGTACATTGGGCGTACTATTTACCATTCCATTACGTCGTGCGATGGTTGTAAACAGCGACTTACCTTACCCTGAAGGTGTGGCGGCAGCTGAAATCTTAAAAGCAGGTAACAATAGCGAAAGCGACAGTGGTGTAAAAGATATTGCTTACGGCGGTATTTTTGCAGGAACTGTTGCATTCTTAACCAACGCATTACGTGTCATGTCTGATAGCGCGAGCGCATGGTTCTCTAACGGTAAAGCCGTTTTCCAATTACCGATGGGTTTCTCTCTTGCCTTAGTGGGTGCGGGTTACTTAATTGGTATCGTGGGCGGTCTTGCCATGTTATTCGGTACATTCCTTGCTTGGGGTATTGCGGTACCTTATTTCACTGCAACAGGCGATATGCCAACGGATGCCTCTATTGTTAGTTATGCCATGGCTGAATGGAAAACGAAAGTTCGCTTTATCGGTGTGGGTACTATCGGTATTGCGGCAATTTGGACATTATTAATCCTTTTCAAACCAATGATTGAAGGGATGGTTCATTCTTTCCGTATGTTAAAAGGCTCACAAGCTGAGTCAGAACATCGTATTGATATCGACTTATCGCCAAAAACTATCATTTACATTTTATTGGCGACTGTCGTGCTAATCGTGATTTCTTTATATCACTTCATTGCAGCCGCACCAATTTCTGCTGAGCTTGCCGTGTTATTAGTAGTTGTTTGTACGCTACTCGCGGTGTTAATTGGTTTCTTCGTTGCAGCAGCGTCTGGTTATATGGCTGGACTTGTGGGCTCATCTTCTAGCCCTATTTCTGGTATCGGGATCATTTCTGTTATCGTGATTTCACTTGTTTTAGTGACCATTGGTAAAAGCAGTGGTTTATTTGAAACAGCTGACGGTCAAAAATTCTTAACGGCATTGACCTTATTCACGGCATCTATCGTATTAACTACAGCAACTATTTCAAACGATAACTTACAAGACTTAAAAACCGGTCTTCTAGTTGAAGCGACCCCTTGGAGACAACAGGTTGCATTGATTATTGGTTGTTTCGTTGGTGCATTAGTGATTGCACCGGTATTAGAAATTTTATACCACGCTTATGGTTTCACTGGCGCATTACCACGCCCAGATATGGATCCAGCACAAGCGCTTTCAGCGCCACAAGCAACCCTTATGACCACCATTTCACAAGGTATTTTCACCGACCATTTAGAATGGACCTACATTTTAACAGGTGTAGGTTTAGGTATTGTATTGATCATTGTGGATGCATTCATGCGTAAAACCAGTGACAGCCGCTTTGCCTTACCAGTATTAGCGGTTGGGATTGGTATCTACCTTCCACCATCAATCAATATGCCGGTTGTGGTCGGTGCGGTAATGGCATGGTTTATCACCCGTCACATTAAAAACTATGCAAAACGCACTAACGATACTGAAGTAGAGAAAAAAGCAGAACGTTTCGGCACACTTTTCGCTGCGGGTTTAATTGTGGGTGAAAGCTTGATGGGCGTCATCTTAGCCTTCATTATTGCGGCATCTGTAACATCTGGCGGATCTGAAGCACCATTAGCCTTGGCGTTAGAAAACTGGGATAATATGGGCGAATTACTCGGTCTTGCCGTGTTTATCTTCGGTGTCTTTATTTTCGTTTCTCGTGTATTACGTGCGAAGAAATCAAAATAATGGATGAAAATAGGCTGTCCTCGGATAGCCTATTTTTCTAGGAGCTTAAGGTGTCAACGCAATCCCCTTATCTAAAAGCAATTATCATCTTCCCATTGGTTACACAGCTAATCGGTAGCATTATTGCTTATGTCGCTTTCGGAATGGACTACTGCAAAGAAGGCAACTTCGATGCCGCATTATTTGGTTTCTTTCTAACATTTTGGCCTCTCACCGTGCCAGCAATAATCAATGCTTACTTTGCTAAATACCGCGGCTATCTACGTCATCAGTGGAATAAAATTCTCATTTTTTCATTCATCATTCTTTTTTGTTATTGGAGTATCGGCAACCTTCTCATCGCACAAAATACTCAATATCTGACTGACCGCGTATTATTTGTCTTAGAGGGTTCTGTCATCCTGGCAATCTATACGACAATTTTCCTCTCCTTGTTATTACCGAAATCAAAGTAGGAAATAAACATGCAATTATCTCAATCTCTTCTCGATCAAGTCCGTGCACTCGCTAATGAAGCGGGAAAACATTTAGCTCATTTTTACCAACAGGATGTAAAAATACAAACTAAATCGGATAACACCCCTGTCACGGAAGCAGATTTATTTGTCAGCCAATTTTTAATCAAAAAACTGACCGCACTTTTCCCTGACATTCCTGTTCTTTCAGAGGAAAACTGCAATATTCCCTTTGAACAACGCCAAACTTGGCAAACTTATTGGCTAATCGATCCCCTTGATGGCACGCAGCAATTTATTGATCGCACAGATCAATTCTCCGTATTGATTACACTCGTACAAAACCATCAACCTGTACTGGGTGTTATCCACTTCCCTATTTTGAATATCACCTATTACGCAATGAAAGGTTTTGGGGCATTCAAGCAAAGCAACAAAGAAATAAAAACCTTACAACCCAGAAAAATCGATCTCACCAAACCGTTAAAAATCGCCGTAGGCGCCACTACCTCACAAGAAAAAGTGCGGTCAATTTTAGCAAAGAATTTGGCATGCGAATTTACGGTGGTGGGTTCGAGCAGTTTGAAAAGCGCTTTGGTTGCTGAGGGAGCTGTTGATTGCTATGTTCGACTCGGTAAAACTGGCGAATGGGATACGGCAGGCGCTGAAATTTTATTAGCTGAAATCAATGGAATGATTTTCGATCCGCACTATCAGCCGCTCACCTATAATCAGCGTGAAAGTTTAATTAATCCCCCCTTTGTGATGGTGGCAGATAATACACAAAATTGGGCATCTGTCTTTCAATTTAATTGATTGGTTCGATTGGTAAAGTGCAGTAATATATTGCATTATTTAAAAATACTACTCGGAACAATAAGGAATAATATGCAAACTAATAATAACTGTATCGTGATTTTTGGTGCTTCCGGTGATTTGACTCACCGTAAACTCATTCCAGCACTTTATAATCTCTTTAAATTTGGTCGTTTAAACAAATTTTCTGTATTAGGTGTCGCGCGTTCAGAATTAAACGATGAGACTTTCCGTGAAAAAATGCGTGAAGCGTTACTTGAAACAGAAGAAACCACACCTGAAACGCTAGACGCTTTTTGTAGTCATCTCTATTACCAAGCGGTAAACACATCTGATGCGGCCGATTACGGAAAATTAGTCCCACGTTTAAAAGAATTACATACTAAATATCAAACGAATGGCAACACCCTTTACTATATGTCTACGCCACCAAGCTTATATGGTGTGATTCCAGAATGCCTTGCAGCTCATGGTTTAAACACAGAAGAAGACGGTTGGAAACGGATTATTGTCGAAAAACCTTTTGGTTATGATGAAAAAACCGCACAAGAACTCGACGTCAAAATTCATCGTTTCTTTGAAGAACATCAAATCTATCGTATCGACCATTATCTTGGTAAAGAAACCGTACAAAACTTACTTGTTTTACGCTTCTCAAATGGTTTATTCGAACCGCTTTGGAACCGTAATTACATTGATTATGTCGAAATTACGGGAGCCGAAGCCATTGGTGTAGAAGAACGTGGTGGCTATTATGATGGTTCCGGTGCAATGCGTGACATGTTCCAAAACCACTTATTACAAGTTTTAGCCATGGTTGCCATGGAACCACCTGCTATCATTAATGCGAACTCAATGCGTGATGAAGTGGCCAAAGTCATGCACTCTTTACGTCCATTAACGCAAGATGACGTTGAGCATAATTTAGTGCTAGGTCAATACATCGCAGCAGAAATTGATGGCAAAGAAGTCAAAGGTTATTTACAAGAAAAAGGCGTGCCGTCTAACTCTCGCACTGAAACCTTTATGGCTTTACGTTGCGAAATCGAAAACTGGCGTTGGGCGGGCGTACCTTTCTATGTACGTACAGGTAAACGCTTACCAGCACGTGTGACGGAAATTGTGATTCACTTTAAAACCACACCACATCCAGTATTCAGTCAAAATGCGCCTGAGAATAAATTGATCATCCGTATTCAACCTGATGAAGCCATTTCAATGCGCTTCGGTTTGAAAAAACCAGGGGCAGGCTTTGAAGCCAAAGAAGTCTCAATGGATTTCCGTTATGCTGATTTAGCCGATGACCAAGTCCTGACGGCTTATGAGCGCTTATTGCTCGATGCGATGAAAGGTGATGCAACACTCTTCGCTCGTACTGATGCCGTTCATGCTGCATGGAAATTCGTTCAACCAATTTTAGACTACAAAGAAGCGGGCGGCCGAGTTCATGAATATGAAGCGGGAACTTGGGGACCTGTTGCGGCGGAAAAACTTATCGCAAAAAGTGGTCGTGTATGGCGTAAACCAAGCGGCAAAATGAAGAAAAAGGTTTAATTATTAATATCTCGCCTTCTTCAATAGGAGAAGGCTTATCACCGAATAGAGAGAAGCGAACATGAACACCATTACTTTCCCAACAGCTCAGCATGCTGTTGAAAAGATTGCCGAAGAATTTGTGATTTATAGCCAATTAAATCACCCTGTGCATATTTCTCTTTCTGGCGGTTCAACGCCTAAGCTGTTATTCAAAACCTTAGCCCAAACGCCTTATGCGGAACAAATTAACTGGAAAAATCTGCATTTTTGGTGGGGTGATGATCGCATGGTTCCACCAACCGATTCAGAAAGCAACTATGGTGAAGTGCAAAAACTCTTATTCGATCATATTCAAATTCCAACGGAAAACATCCACAGAATTCGTGGAGAAAATGAACCGCACTTTGAACTAAAACGCTTCGAAGAAGAATTAAGTGCGGTCATTCCAAACGGTATTTTTGATTGGATCATTTTAGGTATGGGAACTGATGGTCATACCGCTTCTCTTTTCCCACATCAAACCAATTTTGATGATGAAAACCTTGCTGTTATTGCAAAACACCCTGAAAGCGGTCAAATCCGCATTTCTAAAACAGCCAAACTGATTGAACAAGCCAAACGCATTACCTATTTGGTCACTGGCGAAAGCAAAGCGGATATTTTAAAAGAAATCCAAACGACTCCTGCAGAAAATCTGCCTTACCCTGCTGCCAAAATTCAGGCGAAAAACGGCGTGACGGAATGGTATTTGGATAAAGCGGCGGCTAAATTGCTATAACAAGTTGAGTATCAAATATCATAGGTTTGCAAAATGATAGACTACAAAGTGAATGAACCAATTTCAGTTAAACAATTTATTGAATTGCTAAATAAGACAACGCTTGGGGCGCGCCGTCCATTAGAGGATGAAAAGCGTGTCGCGGCAATGTTACACCATGCAGATTTATTAGTGACCGCTTGGGATGGTGAACGATTAGTGGGTGTGGCACGTTCCGTGACAGATTTTGCCTACTGCTGTTATTTATCTGATTTAGCGGTTGATGAACAATATCAAAAACAAGGTATCGGCTTGCAGTTAATTGAACACACTAAACAAGCCTTACATCCACAAGCCAAAATTGTGCTTTTATCCGCTCCACAAGCAGTGGATTATTATCCGCATATTGGATTTACTCAACATATGAGTGCATGGACGAAGAGTTAATTTATTAGAATGATATGGTGACAAAAATGAAAAAACTGTTTGTACTACTTACTTCAACTTTGTTATTTGCTTGTTCATCTGGTCCATCTTTAGATCAGTTAGCGGCACAAATGCCAAAAGATAATCGCTCAGTAATGCTTCAAGTTCCGGAAGCAGGAAACCCAGTTTCAAATGGAATGCTAGTAGCAACGATTAGAACCGCAGGTGGTACTTCAGGAAAACGACTCGTATCTCTTTTAGCTACAGATAATTTACACATTGGAATTGCAGGAAACAGTCAATCTGTGAATAAAGCAGTTGCTATGTATGGACTAAATAATGCAGAAAAGGTCGGCAAGGATGTATCTTTATACCTTGTTGGAGATAGTCAAAGTGATAAAACAGATCTAGAAAAAGCCGCAAAAGCGAAAAATGTAGAAATGCATTACATTATGCAAAAATAAGATATAGATACATCAGATGCAGAGTGACTTTAATGTTGAATTTAGATAATAAAAAATTTATTGCTGTTGAAAACACCGAAAATGGTGAGGTGAGTAGCCAAACAGAATTTCATTACCATCAACAAGGTAAAATGATTTGGGCCGAATATTGTGGTGGTGAAATTTTAAAAGGCTTTTTAATTGGGAAGTGGATTAACGATACTCAAATTGAATTTACGTATCAACATTTAAATCAATCTCTAGAAAATCGTTTGGGGCGTTGCTGTACAACATTTTCTTTAGAAGAAAGCAAACTCATCGGTCATGAAAAATGGCAGTGGCTAGACACGTTAGAGCAAGGCAGCTCTTTAATTAAAGAAATTTAAAAGAAGTTTTTCTATAGAATATCTGAAACAAGGTATCATCTTGCAATTGATTGAACACACTAAACAAGTCTTACATCCACAAGCTAAAATTGTGCTTTTATCTGCTACGTAAGCTGTAGATTATTATCCGCATTAGATTTATGCAACATATGAGTGCGTGGGCAAAGAGTTAATTTAATTGTATAAGGGAAACCTTGATGTCTACAACACAGATTGAAAATGCGAAAAAAATTATTGATGATAATTATGAAGAAAATCCTAATAGTTTTTTACACGACTTTTGTCACAATTCTTTTTTTAGCAGAGAAAAATTCGAAGAATATTTAGATGCTATCGGCTATCTGATTGCTGTTGATTATCAAAGATATAAATTTGATAGAGTAAAGTTAGTTCAGATAAATGATATACAAGCTCAAATTCTAATTTATCTTGGATATCATAAAGATCCTTCAGATGTTATTTTTATTGAAAACTTACCTGAATATATAAATGAAGGAATTATTACTCCTTTACGGGAAAGAACAAATAGCTATAACTCAGGATTTTTTAATAGAGATGTTTTTGATTATATTATAAAAAATAAATAATTTATATTTTAGAGTGGGATTTGTCCCACTATTAACCATTTCCAAAATCACGGTGGGCATCCCCACACTACAACAGGAGAAAACAATGTCAGTAAAAGGCGACATCGGTGTTATCGGCTTAGCCGTAATGGGGCAAAACCTCATTTTAAATATGAACGATCATGGCTTTAAAGTCGTAGCATATAACCGCACCACTTCAAAAGTGGATGAATTTCTACAAGGTGCAGCAAAAGGCACGAATATTATCGGCGCATACTCTTTAGAAGATTTAGCTTCTAAATTAGAAAAACCACGTAAAGTGATGTTAATGGTGCGTGCGGGTGATGTAGTGGACCAATTCATTGAGGCATTACTGCCACATTTAGAAGAAGGTGACATCATTATTGATGGTGGTAACTCAAACTATCCTGATACTAACCGTCGTGTAAAAGCATTGGCTGAAAAAGGCATTCGCTTTATCGGCTCGGGTGTTTCTGGTGGTGAAGAAGGCGCTCGTCATGGGCCATCTATTATGCCTGGTGGTAACCACGAAGCATGGCCATATGTTAAGCCAATCTTCCAAGCAATCTCTGCTAAAACAGAACAAGGTGAACCTTGCTGTGACTGGGTTGGTGGAGAAGGTGCTGGCCACTTTGTAAAAATGGTTCACAATGGTATCGAATATGGCGATATGCAATTAATCTGTGAAGCTTACCAATTCTTAAAAGAAGGTTTAGGCTTAAGCTATGAAGAAATGCAAGCTATCTTCGCAGAATGGAAAAAAACTGAACTTGATAGCTATTTAATTGATATCACTACCGATATTCTTGGTTATAAAGATGCTGATGGTGAACCATTAGTTGAAAAAATCTTAGATACAGCTGGCCAAAAAGGGACTGGTAAATGGACAGGTATCAATGCATTAGATTTTGGTATTCCATTAACCTTAATCACTGAATCTGTCTTTGCTCGTTGCGTATCTTCATTTAAAGATCAACGTGTTGCCGCTAATCAATTATTCGGCAAAACAATTCAACCTGTTGAAGGCGATAAAAAAGTTTGGATTGAGGCGGTGCGTAAAGCCTTATTGGCGTCTAAAATTATTTCTTATGCACAAGGCTTTATGCTGATTCGTGAAGCCTCTGAACAATTTGACTGGAACATCAACTACGGCGCAACGGCATTATTATGGCGTGAAGGTTGTATTATCCGTAGCCGTTTCTTAGGCAACATTCGGGATGCATATGAAGCAAATCCAGATTTAATCTTCTTGGGTTCAGATAGCTACTTCAAAGGCATTTTAGAAAACGCATTAAGCGACTGGCGTAAAGTGGTGGCAAAATCTATCGAAGTGGGCATTCCAATGCCATGTATGGCATCTGCGATTACGTTCTTAGATGGCTACACATCAGCACGCTTACCAGCAAACTTATTGCAAGCACAACGTGACTACTTCGGTGCTCACACTTATGAACGTACTGATAAACCACGTGGTGAATTCTTCCACACCAACTGGACAGGTCGCGGTGGCAACACAGCATCTACCACTTATGATGTGTAAGTCTAAAAACTCATGATAAACTCACCGCACTTTGTTCGAATAAAGTGCGGTTTATTTTTACCTTATTTTGGAGAAACCTATGTTACCTCAATCACGCTTAGATAAAATTTCAGAAATGGAAAACCTTCTCAATGAAGCGGAGAGTTTCTTAGCTGACGCGGAACAATTTCTTGAAAAATGGCAAGCTTTCTTACCAAAAATGAAAACCTTAGAACACTATTATTTTGATGGTGACTGGCGAGACGATTATCAAGCTTATGAGGACGGTAAAATCCCAGAGGATATGCCTTGTGGTGTATTAAGTGAAGATTTAGTATTTAATGCGAGTACAGGACACCATGGATTGGCGATTGAATATTTGAAAGTGGTTGCGAAAGTATTAGATCAAGCTAAAGATTAACATTCAATATATTCAATTGTTCAAAAAAACATCGAAAAACGCATATTTTTGAACTTTCATTCATCTCCGTTTGTCTTATGGAGTACTATCAATATGGATAGTTTTATATGTTAAACACGGAGAGATCCTATGAAATTAATTGGAAAATCACTTGTTATCGCGATGACTATTATTTCCCTTGCTGCATGTGGAAATATGAACCGTACACAAAAAAATACAACAGCTGGCGCAGCTATTGGTGGTGCAGCAGGCTATATGCTTGGTGGTAATACCGCGACCACATTAGGTGGTGCCGCATTAGGTGGTGTAATCGGTAGCCAAGTCAATAAATAGTCAAAAAAATAACCGCACTTAATAAGTGGCGGTTATTTTTTTATTATTTCTCATCTGTTTTTTCTGTGCTTGGTTTACGGCGTTTACCAATATTTTTCGTATCTTTATGACGTAATTTGGCTTTCCTCTTCACCTCTGATTTTTTCTTTTCTTCACGTTTTTCTTTAATACGCGCTTTTTGCTTTTTAGACATAGATTTTACTTCACCATCTTTTGGTGGTTTAGTACGAGGTTCTAATCCTTCTAAAATACGCGCTTTCAAAAGCTCTTCCGTATAGCGTTTAATTTTACCGAGCAATTTGTAATCATGGGCTTCAACAAAGGAAACAGCAGTGCCCTTTTTCCCTGCGCGAGCCGTACGACCAATACGATGTAAATAGGTATCTGCGCTGTAAGGCAAATCGAAGTTCATGACATGTGTCACATCATCGATATCAATGCCTCGAGCAGCCACATCAGTAGCCACTAACACAGTAACAACACCTGATTTTAATTTATCAATGGCATTATTACGTTGAGTTTGTGCCATATCGCCTTCTAGATAAGTAGAGCGAATACCACGTTTACGCAAGGTTTCAGACAGCTCACGTACATCTTCGCGACGACGGACAAACACAATACCACGACTCACGTTCTCGGTTTCGATAAAACGTGCAAGCAACTTAATTTTATGTTCATTGCTATCGGCGTGATAATACCACTGATTGATTTTCTTGCGCTCACGACGACTTGGCTCTGCATCGATTTTTACTGGGTCATTCAATAAACGTTCTGCAAAATCAACTAATAAGTCCCCTTCTAATGTGGCAGAGAAAAGGAGGGTTTGTTTACGCCAACGCGTTTCAGCGGCAATTTTCTCCGCATCTTGCCCAAAGCCCATTTGCAACATGCGATCTGCTTCATCAAAAATCAGCATTTCTACCGCACGACAATCAAAGTTTTCTTCTTTGATGTATTGCAATAAACGTCCCGGCGTTGCCACCACGATATCCTGATTTGAATTAAACACTTCCCCATGATTTTGATACGCCACTCCGCCAGTAATCGTAGCAATCTTCAAATGCGTGAATTGCGCCAACTCTTCCGCTTGTTCTGCAACCTGCATCGCTAACTCACGAGTTGGCGTTAAAATTAAAATACGAGGTGCCCCTGGTTTACGACGCGGATAATCCAATAAATGCTGAATTGCTGGCAATAAAAATGCAGCCGTTTTACCCGTGCCTGTTGGTGCAGAACCGAGCACATCACGCTCTTCCATGGCTGCCGGAATCGCTTCTAATTGAATGGCAGTTGGGCGGGTATAGCCTTTCTTTTCTAAGGCTTTTAATAATTCGGGGGAAAGATCGAATTCTTCAAATGGGGATAAATTCATTATTTTGCGTTAATTTGTTAAAATTGGAGCTGATTATACCTGAAAGTGCGGTCATTTTCCGCAAGATTTTATGAGCAACTTTACCTTCAAACAATTCCATATTAATCAACAATATTGTGCAATGAAAGTCGGCACAGATGGCATTTTACTGGGTGCTTGGGCGGATGTGTCTGATTGTCAGCGAATTCTTGATATGGGAACTGGCACAGGCTTGATTGCACTAATGCTTGCCCAACGAAGTCATGAGCATTGCCAAATTGAAGCCGTTGAACTTGATCCCCTTGCAGCACAACAAGCACAAGAAAACTTCCAGGCTTCGCCATGGCACAATCGCCTTCATTTAACACGCCAAGACGTACAAACTTATTGCCAACAAACAGCGCATCAATTTGATTTAATTGTGGCTAATCCTCCCTATTTTGCACAAGGTGTGGAATGTAAAAATGACGAACGAGCGCTTGCCCGTTATGTTCAACAAAGCCATTTAGATTGGTTAAATTGGGCGGCGAGTTGTTTATCCGAAAAAGGAAAGATCAGTTTTGTCTTGCCTTATGAGGCGGGGAAAACATTGATAAATTCAACCGCACTTTATTGCATTAAGCAGACTGATGTCATTACAAAAATAGGGAAAGTACCACAACGGATGTTACTCACGTTTAGCCGAGAGCATTTACTACAGGTAAAAGACCGTTTAGTTATCTATGATGATAATAATCGATATACAGCTGCATTTATTACTTTAACCCAAAATTTTTACCTACATTTTTAATATAAATAAACACACCTTAGGTGTTAAAACGTTATAAACCCTAATATAAAGCCGAATAAGTTGTTAGTAGCACTTTAAAGAGCATTTTGCAAATGTTACAATCGATAAGCATATTTAGTTAATAAATGGCATTATTAGCTAAATATAAGTTGGTTGGGCAATATCATTTTCAACTGAGCATGTGTAAAAAAATCATTAGGAGGGATCCAAAAATGAGTAATAAAACATCAACAATTGGTATTTTGGGTATTTTATGGACAATCGCACCACTCTATGCGGCATATCATGATTTTCAAAATGGGAATATTCTTCTAGCAATAGCTGATTATATATTTTTTCCATTAGGTCTTATTAGAAGTATCATGTTCGTACTTGGTTAATATGAAGAATTTTTTATTTTATTCAATAAACTCAAAAGGCAAGCTATTAGCTTGCCTTCTCTATTATTAATAATTTTGTCCTAACTCACCCTAATTTTGATAGTTTCGTCCAGTTGTAATAACCATATAATGAGTTAAGTAAGTAAGCACTATACATTAAATACATCGCTGGCTGCCCTTGCCAAAGCAAAATGGAAAGCACATTTAAGACAATCCATAATAACCATTGCTCACGATAACGCAAAATCATCAATAATTGCGCCGCTACAGTGATAATTGTGGTTAAACCATCTAGCGTTGTAGAACTCCCACCCGCTGCTTTTAGAGCCTGTACAAAACAAAGAGTACCAATCGCAACACTCACAAGCAAAATTGCCCAACCTTTTGGCGTCAAGGCTTTGGCAATCACACTTTCACCACCATCATCGTTTTGCATGTTTTGTTTCCACATGAAATACCCGATAAATTGTGATGGGATATATACATAGAGCGCAGTATTCATTTCACCAAGAAAATTGCTTCCCCAGGAGACATAAAAATACGTGTAAGCAAAAATAAGCCCAAAGAAATAGTTACTAATTTTTCCTTTACTCACAAATACTACACAGAGAATACCTGCAATCCCCGAAATCATGCCTAATGCGCTATCCGGCATAAGAACATAAGCAATAATTTGTGCTGCAAGGAAAATAACTACCCATGCCACTTCAAAAGGCTTCCAACCTGATAAAAATTCTTCTTTAAGTCGTTCTGTCCAATTCATGGAACACTCCTGTTTTATGAAAAAGTATGTCATTTTTACACCGCACTTTTTTAAAGTAAAGCTTAGGTAACATTTAATTTAATTATTGTGAGAAAAATCACACTTTATTTTTCATGCTTTTACTCGCCTGTACCTTGCATTCCCTTATAATCAGACTACAATATCGCCCCATTTTAAGAGATTCATTAAGAGGAAGATGATGTCATTTGCAATCGGTCAACGTTGGATTAGCGAAACAGAAAATAGCCTCGGATTAGGGATGATTACCGCCTTAGATTTCCGCTCGGTTACCCTTCACTTTCCTGCCACAGATGAAACCCGAATTTATGCGGTGACACAAGCGCCATTAACCCGAATTGCATTGAATAAAGGGGAACAACTTCATCACCAAACAGGTTGGCAAGGTGAGGTCCTCGATGTTCAAGAAATGAATGGTCTCTTATTTTATTTAGTCAAAAATGCGCAAGGCGAAGACATTATCGTCAATGAAAAAGAACTTTCTCCGATAATTTCTTTTAGCCAAGCAAAAGATCGCCTCTTTTCATCACAGATTGATCGTAGTGAACATTTTGCGTTGCGCTATCAAACCCTTCTGCATCAACAAGCTCAATTTCAATCGCCTTTGCGAGGCTTACGAGGTAATCGTGCGGGTTTAATTCCTCACCAGCTTCATATTGCGCAAGAAGTGGGAAATCGTATCAATCCTCGCGCGCTCTTAGCGGATGAAGTGGGGTTAGGTAAAACCATTGAAGCAGGGATGATTTTGCAGAACCAGCTTTTTGCTGAAAAAGTACAACGTGTGTTAATTATTGTACCGGAAACCTTGCAACATCAATGGCTTGTGGAAATGCTACGTCGTTTTAATCTACATTTTTCATTATTTGATGAAGAACGTTGTGAAGATTTTGCCGAACAAGCCATCAATCCATTTAGCACGGAAAGCTTAATTATATGTGCATTAGATTGGTTGAAAGCTCATCCTCATCGCGTACAACAAGCCATTGAAGCTGAATTTGACTGTTTAATTGTCGATGAAGCGCATCACTTGGCTTGGTCTGAAAATGCACCAAGTACCGCTTATTTATTGGTGGAACAATTAGCCAACGCTATTCCGTCCGTTTTATTACTCACCGCAACGCCTGAACAACTGGGTCTAGAAAGCCATTTTGCACGCTTACGCTTGCTTGATCCTGAGCGTTTTTATGATTACCAAGCGTTCTTGAAGGAACAGGAAAATTATCAACCTGTTGCGAATGCCGTGCAATCTTTACTCTCAGAGAAGCCGCTAAGTGCGGTCGAAAAAAATCATATTTCTGATTTACTTCATGAGCAGGATGTCGAACCATTATTTAAAGCCTTAGCCTGTCATAATGACGACGAAAAGCAAGCGGCACGACAAGAACTCATTCAAAATCTCATCGACCGACATGGCACAAGCCGTATTTTATTTCGCAATACACGCCAAGGGGTGAAAGGCTTCCCGCATCGGGTTTACCATCAAATAACGATTGATGCGGCTGAAGTAGACGAAAAAATTCATTGGTTAATTGATTTTTTAAAATCACACCGAAATGAAAAAATCTTAGTCATTTGTAAAACAGCACAAACGGCAATTCAACTTGAGCAAATTTTACGAGAAAAAGAAGCCATTCGCAGTGCCGTTTTCCATGAAAGAATGTCGATTATTGAACGAGATCGCGCGGCGGCTTATTTTGCCGATACCGATAATGGCGCACAAGTTTTACTGAGTTCTAGCATTGGTTCTGAAGGTCGAAACTTCCAATTTGCTTGTCATCTTGTACTCTTCGATTTACCAGAAAATCCTGACTTAGTTGAGCAATGTATTGGGCGTTTAGATCGTATCGGACAAACGCGAGATGTACAAATTTATGTACCTTGCCTCTCAAACTCTGCGCAGCAAGATTTAGCTCGTTGGTATCATGAAGGTTTAAATGCCTTTGAACAAACTTGCCCTATTGGCATGGCATTGTTTGAACAATATGAATCGTTACTAAAAGTGCGGTCAGAAAACAAAGAAAATTTTGAACAACTTATTCTCCAAACGCAAAAACAAGCAAAAGCATTGCGCTTAGCCTTAGAGAAAGGCCGTGATCGTTTGTTAGAATTAAATTCTAATGGTGGAGAAAAGGCACAACGACTTGCGTCAGAAATTGCTCAAACAGATAATTCGCCACAATTAGTCGATTTTGCACTGAATTTATTTGATATTATTGGTGTAGAACAAGATGATTTAGGTGAAAACAGCATTGTTATCACACCAACGGGCACCATGCTTGTTCCTGATTTTCCTGGATTAAAAGAAGAAGGTGTTACAGTAACTTTTGACCGACAACTTGCTCTTGCTCGTGAGGAATTAGAATTTCTTACTTGGGATCATCCAATGATACGCCAAGGCATTGATTTAATCGCTTCTGGTGACATTGGCAAAACATCGATGGCATTATTAATCAATAAACAGCTGCCTGCTGGCACGCTGTTGGTTGAATTGATTTATATGATTGAAAGCCAATCACCAAAAGGTTTGCAACTGAATCGTTTTCTTCCGCCTACACCTGTTCGCTTATTGCTGGATAGCAAAGGAAACGATCTCGCCGGACAAGTTAATTTTGATACATTGCAAAATAAACTTAAGCCGCTAGGTAAAGACATTACGAATAAAATGGTCAAAATGGCTCGTCCAAATATTGAGCAATTAATAAAAATAGGCGATCACAAAATGACTGAAATCGCACAAGCTCAAATTCAAGAAGCCAGCAAATTAGCCGATCAAATATTGAGCACAGAGCTCAATCGACTTATAGCCTTGAAAGCAGTAAATAAAAATATTCGTCAGGCAGAAATTGATGTATTAGAAAAACAACGCATGCTTTCTCTGGAAGAGTTAAGTAAAGCAAGCTGGCGATTAGATAGCCTTCGGGTAATAGTGACAAACAAGGAATAATATGGCACTTATTGAATACCATCCCCCTTTAGAACCGTATTTAGATATTATCTATCAAGATAATCATATCTGCGTGGTAAATAAACCAAGCGGTTTACTTTCAGTTCCTGGCAATCAACCTGAATACTACGATAGTGCAATGAGTCGGGTAAAAGAGAAATTTGGATTTTGTGAACCTGCACACCGTTTAGATATGGCCACAAGTGGGATTATTCTTTTTGCATTAAGTAAAGCGGCAGATAAAGAGTTGAAACGTCAATTCCGTGAACGTGAGCCAAAGAAATATTATCAAGCTTTAGTATGGGGACACTTAGAACGAGATAGTGGGGAAATAAATCTTCCAATGATTTGCGATTGGGAAAATCGCCCTCGTCAACGCATCGATTTTGTATTTGGCAAAAGAGCGGTCACTTTTTATGAAGTTTTAGAACGATTACCGACTAACTGTACTCGAGTGAAACTGACTCCAATCACAGGACGTTCGCATCAACTTCGTTTACATACGCTTGCGCTTGGACATCCCATTTTAGGGGACAAGTTTTATTCTCACCCACAAGCTAAATCAATGTCACCTCGCTTATGCTTACACGCAGAAGAACTTACGATTACGCACCCTATCACAGGTGAAAAAATGACATTCAGAGCTAAAGCTGAATTTTAGGAAAACGAGATATAAAAAAGGCTCACATCAGTGAGCCTTTTTATTTTATAACAAATTATTATTCCGCTGCTGCTTCTGCAACTTCTGGACGATCAACTAACTCAATGTATGCCATTGGAGCGTTGTCACCTGCACGGAAACCACATTTTAAGATACGGGTGTAACCACCTGCACGTTGAGCAAAACGTGGACCTAATTCATTGAATAATTTCGCAACAGTTTCGATGTTACGAGTACGAGCGAATGCTAAACGACGGTTTGCAACGCTATCTTCTTTTGCTAATGTAATTAACGGTTCAACTACACGACGTAATTCTTTAGCTTTTGGTAAAGTTGTCTTGATGATTTCATGACTAACTAAAGCACTTGCTAAGTTACGGAACATCGCTTGGCGATGGCTGCTATTACGGTTTAGTTGACGACCACTCTTACGATGGCGCATGATCTTATCCTTCTCAGAAAAATCTTAACCTATGACCAAACTAGTCTTCAGCAATACTTGCTGGTGGCCAATTCTCAAGGCGCATACCAAGTGACAAGCCACGTGAAGCGAGAACGTCTTTAATTTCAGTAAGAGATTTCTTACCAAGATTAGGCGTTTTTAATAACTCAACTTCTGTACGTTGTACTAAGTCACCGATATAGTGAATTGTTTCTGCTTTCAAACAGTTAGCAGAACGAACTGTCAACTCTAAGTCATCAACAGGACGTAATAAAATCGGATCAAATTCCGGTTTTTCTTCCTTGACTTCAGGTTGACGAACATCACGCAAATCAACGAATGCATCGAGTTGCTCTGCTAAAATTGTTGCTGCACGACGAATTGCTTCTTCCGGATCAATAGTCCCGTTAGTTTCTAACTCGATAACTAGTTTATCTAAGTCAGTACGTTGTTCAACACGTGCTGCTTCAACATTGTAAGCAATACGGTCAACCGGGCTATAACAAGCGTCTACTAATAAACGACCGATTGGACGATCTTCATTTTGTGAATGAGTACGAGCAGATGCAGGTACATAACCTCTACCACGTTGAACACGAATACGCATATTAATAGATGCGTTTTCGTCTGTTAAGTGACAGATTACATGTGATGGATTAACAATCTCAACATCACCATCGTGGGTGATATCTGCTGCAACAACAGGGCCAATTCCAGATTTATTTAATGTCAGAATAACATCATCTTTATTCTGTACTTTAACCGCTAGACCTTTAAGGTTTAAAAGAACTTCAAGAATATCTTCCTGAACACCTTCTTTACTACTATATTCATGCAATACGCCATCAATTTCTACTTCAGTTACAGCACAACCTGGCATTGAAGACAGAAGGATACGACGTAATGCATTCCCTAGAGTATGACCAAAGCCACGCTCTAACGGTTCTAAGATCACCTTAGCATGAGTAGAGCTAAATTGCTCGATATCTACTAAGCGTGGTTTTAAAAATTCTGTAACAGAACCCTGCATTTTATCCTCTCTTTGCTTTTAAGCTTAACTATTATTTAGAGTAAAGCTCAACGATCAGATGTTCGTTAATGTCTGCTGATAAATCAGAACGTTCAGGAACACGTTTGAACACACCTTCCATTTTCGCAGAATCAACTTCTAACCAAGTTGGTTTTTCTCTTTGTTCTGCTAATTCTAATGATGCTTTAATACGTGCTTGTTTTTTAGATTTCTCACGAACAGCAACGACATCATTTACAGAAACTTGGAAAGATGGGATATTTACAACACGACCATTTACGACAATCGCTTTGTGGCTCACTAATTGACGAGCTTCTGCGCGAGTTGCAGCAAATCCCATGCGATAAACAACGTTATCCAATCTACCTTCTAATAATACTAGTAAGTTTTCACCAGTATTACCTTTTAAACGGTTTGCTTCTTTATAGTAGTTACGGAATTGACGCTCTAAAATACCATAGATACGACGAACTTTTTGTTTTTCACGTAATTGACTACCATAGTCAGACAAACGCGGTTTACGAGCACCGTGTTGACCTGGTGCTGTATCAATTTTACATTTTGAATCAATCGCACGCACACCTGATTTAAGGAATAAATCAGTGCCTTCACGACGGCTGAGCTTGAGTTTAGGGCCCAAATATCTTGCCATTTTCTTTCTCCAACTATCCTATTACGCCATTAAACACGACGTTTTTTCGGTGGACGACAACCGTTATGAGGAATCGGAGTCACATCAGTGATGTTCGTGATACGGAAACCCGCTGCATTTAATGCACGGATTGTTGATTCACGACCCGGACCCGGACCTTTAACCATAACTTCCAAGTTCTTTAAGCCGAATTCTTTAACGATTTCAGCACAACGTTCTGCAGCAACTTGTGCAGCGAACGGGGTAGATTTACGAGAACCACGGAAACCTGAACCACCTGCTGTAGCCCAAGCTAAAGCATTACCTTGACGGTCAGTAATGGTAACGATTGTATTATTGAAAGATGCGTGAATGTGTGCTACGCCATCTACAACTTGTTTTTTTACACGTTTACGTGCACGAACTGGTGTTTTAGCCATTCTTTATTTACCCCGACTATTTTTTGATCGGCTTACGTGGACCCTTACGGGTACGCGCATTAGTTTTAGTACGTTGACCACGTACCGGTAAACTACGACGATGACGTAAACCACGGTAACAACCTAAGTCTAAAAGACGTTTGATGTTTAGTGTTACTTCACGACGTAAGTCACCTTCAACGGTAAATTTACCAACTTCGTCACGCAGTTTGTCAATCTGCTCTTCAGACAATTCGCTGATCTTAACATCTTCAGCAATACCCGCCGCAGCACAAATGCTTTTAGAACGAGTTTTACCGATACCGTAAATTGCAGTTAAAGCGATTACAGCGTGTTTGTGATCAGGAATGTTAATGCCTGCAATACGGGCCACTATGCACTCCTATTATTTTAACTAATTTGGTATTCTGATCTTGAAAAGCCCGTTTTCAGGATACTCAAACAGAATACCAAGGACATAAATGAGTTGAGTAGTATAACTACTCAACCGGTTCTTTGCAAGAAGAAATGTTAATTAACCTTGACGTTGTTTATGTTTAGGGTCGCTGCATAATACACGAACAACACCTTCACGCTTAACAATTTTACAGTTACGACACATCTTCTTAACGGAAGCACGAACTTTCATTGCTTATCCTTTTTACTTAAATGAACAATTACTGTCCAAAACCTTTAAGGTTTGCTTTTTTTAACGCAGATTCATATTGAGACGACATTAAGTGACTCTGAACTTGCACGATAAAATCCATAATTACAACAACAACGATTAATAAGGAAGTACCACCGAAGTAGAATTTAACATCCCATGCTGATGTCATAATATAAGGGACTAAACATACGAACGTTACATAAAGACCGCCAATTAATGTTAAACGAGTCATTACTTTATCAATGTAACGTGATGTTTGTTCACCTGGTCTAATTCCTGGGATAAATGCACCAGATTTTTTTAGATTATCTGCTGTATCACGTGGATTATATTGCATCGCAGTATAGAAGAAACTGAAGAAAATAATCGCTACCGCATAAACAAGAAGATATAAAGGTTGTCCAGGATTCAACAACATTGATAAGTCATTTAACCACTCAAACTTATCATTTTGACCAAACCATTGTGTCAATGTAGCTGGGAATAAAATAATGCTTGAAGCAAAAATTGCTGGCATTACGTTTGCCATATTAACTTTTAATGGTAAGTGAGTTGAATGACCACCTAAAATTTGACGTCCTTGTTGACGCTTAGCATATTCAACACGAATTCTACGTTGTCCACGTTCTACGAAGACAACAAAATAAGTTACTGCAAAAACAATAGCAGCGATTAGTAGAAGAACTAAAGGATGCATTTGTCCTTGACGAGCTTGCTCAACTGTTTCGATGATTGCATGCGGCAATCCTGCAACAATACCACCAAAAACAAGAATTGAGATACCGTTACCAATACCTCTTTCAGTAATTTGCTCACCTAACCACATTAAGAACATGGTTCCGGTTACAAGACTCACTACTGCAGTGAAGTAAAAAGTAAAACCGATATTTGGCACTAACTGTGGCAACATATTCGGTAAACCGGTAGAAATTGCGATAGCTTGGATAGTAGCAAAAACCACCGTTGCATAACGAGTATACTTGGTGATTTTTCTTTGTCCTGCTGCACCTTCTTTTTTCAATTCTGCTAAAGCAGGTGAAACCGTAGCAAGCAATTGCATCACAATAGATGCCGAGATATACGGCATAATACCTAATGCTAAAATTGATGCTCGGCTCAATGCACCACCAGAGAACATGTTTAACATATCAATGATGGTGCCTTTTTGTTGTTCAACTAATTGAGCTAGCACGGCGGCATCAATACCAGGAAGCGGAATAAAAGAACCAATACGATAAACGATAAGTGCACCTAATACAAAAAGCAATCTGCTTTTTAGTTCACCAGTACCACTATTAGTACTTCTGCTTTGATAACCTGGTTGTTTAGCCATTTGCTAATTATTCCTCAACTGAACCGCCAGCAGCTTCGATTGCTGCTTTTGCACCTTTAGTTACACGTAAACCACGAACAGTAACTGCAGATTTCACTTCACCGGCTAAGATAACTTTAGCGAATTGAATATCTTTAGTTAAAATGTTTGCAGCTTTTAATGCTTCTAAAGTGACAACATTCCCTTCAACTTTTGTTAATTCGTTTAAACGAACTTCAGCAGTTACTGCTGATTTCATTGAAGTGAAACCAAATTTTGGTAAACGACGGTATAATGGCATTTGGCCACCCTCGAAACCACGACGAACACCGCCGCCAGTACGAGATTTTTGACCTTTATGACCACGACCACCAGTTTTTCCTAAACCTGAACCAATACCACGACCAAGGCGTTTTGCGCTGTGCTTAGCACCTTCAGCCGGAGATAGAGTATTTAAACGCATCTCTTACTCCTCCACTTTAACCATGTATGAAACTTGGTTAATCATACCACGTACTGCCGGAGTATCGATTAACTCAACAGTATGGTGCATATGGCGAAGACCAAGACCACGCAAGGTAGCTTTGTGCTTCGGTAAACGAGCAATTGAGCTACGAACTTGAGTTACTTTAATAGTTTTAGCCATTATCAATTACCCCAAAATTTCATCAACGGTTTTGCCACGTTTAGCAGCAACCATTTCTGGTGATTTCATATTTGCTAATGCATCAATAGTTGCACGAACAACGTTGATTGGGTTAGTTGAACCATACGCTTTAGAAAGAACGTTACGTACACCAGCAACTTCTAACACTGAACGCATTGCACCACCGGCGATGATACCTGTACCTTCGCTAGCTGGTTGCATAAATACACGAGAACCAGTGTGAACACCTTTAACTGGGTGTTGTAATGTACCTTCATTTAAAGCGACATTAATCATATTGCGACGTGCTTTTTCCATCGCTTTTTGGATCGCTGCCGGAACTTCACGAGCTTTACCATAACCAAAACCTACGCGACCGTTACCATCGCCTACTACTGTTAAAGCAGTAAAGCTCATAATACGACCACCTTTTACAGTTTTTGATACACGGTTTACTGCGATTAGCTTCTCTTGCAGTTCACCAGCTTGTTTTTCGATGTTTGACATCTCAATTTACCTCATTAGAACTGTAGACCAGCTTCACGTGCAGCGTCCGCTAAAGTTTGGACACGACCATGATATTTAAAACCGGAACGGTCAAAAGCAACGTCTTTAACGCCTTTTGCTAATGCGCGCTCAGCAACAAGTTTACCTACTACTGCTGCGGCATCTTTATTACCGGTATATTTAACTTGCTCACGAATTGCTTTTTCAACAGTTGAAGCAGCGGCAAGCACTTCTGAACCGTTTGGTGCAATAACTTGTGCGTAGATATGACGCGGAGTACGGTGAATAACTAGACGAGTTACACCTTGCTCTCTCATCATATGACGTGCACGAGCTGCACGACGGATACGAGCTGATTTCTTATCCATAGTGTTACCTTAATTATTTCTTCTTAGCCTCTTTCATACGTACTACTTCATCAGAGTAACGTACACCTTTACCTTTATAAGGTTCAGGACGGCGATAAGCACGAATATCTGCTGCAACTTGACCAATTAACTGCTTGTCAGCACCTTTTAAAACGATTTCCGTTTGTGAAGGGCATTCAGCAGTAATACCTGCTGGTAAAGTGTGCTCCACAGGGTGAGAGAAACCTAAGCTTAATGCAACTACGTTGCCTTTAACTTGAGCTCTGTAACCAACACCCACTAATTGTAATTTCTTAGTGAAGCCTTCAGTAACACCGATAACCATTGCATTAACTAATGCACGAGCTGTACCCGATTGAGCATTCGCTTCAACAAAACCTTCACGTGGAGTGAAAGTAAATTGACCATTATCTTGTTTAACTTCAACTGAGTGATGAATTGTGCGAGATAACTCGCCATTTTTTCCTTTTACTGTTAATAGCTGACCGTCGAGTTTAACTTCAACGCCGGCAGGAATATTAACAGGTGCCTTTGCAACACGAGACATTTTCCTACCCCTCTATTAAGCTACGTAACAGATGATCTCACCGCCTAAGCCCGCTTGACGAGCTGCACGGTCAGTCATAACACCTTTAGATGTAGAAATTACAGCAACACCTAAACCACCCATAACTTTTGGTAATTCGTCTTTACGTTTATAAATACGAAGACCAGGACGGCTTACACGTTGGATGCTTTCTACAACCGGTTTGCCTTGGAAATATTTTAAAGTAATTTCCAATTCAGGTTTTGCACCTTCTAAAACTTTAACGCTTTCGATATAACCTTCAGCAGCTAATACGTTGGCAATTGCCACTTTTAGCTTGGAAGAAGGCATATTGATTGCAACTTTGTTCGCAGCTTGACCGTTACGAATACGGGTCAACATATCTGCGATTGGATCTTGCATACTCATTGTACTTTTTCTCCGATTCCAAAATAAAGTGGTATATTACCAGCTCGCTTTTCTAAGGCCAGGGATCTCGCCGCGCATAGCAGCTTCACGAACCTTAATACGGCTTAAACCAAACTTACGTAAAACGCCGTGAGGACGTCCAGTTTGGCGGCAACGGTTACGTTGACGACTAGGGCTAGAATCACGTGGTAAAGTTTGTAATTTTAACACTGCATTCCAACGATCTTCGTCAGAGGCATTGACATCAGAAATAATTTTCTTTAATTCTGCACGTTTAGCGAAGAATTTTTCAGCCAATTTAACGCGTTTTACATCGCGTGCTTTCATTGATTGTTTTGCCATTATAACCTGCCTTATTTACGGAATGGGAAATTAAAGGCAGCAAGTAGTGCTTGACCTTCTTCATCATTCTTAGCAGTAGTTGTGATAGTGATATCTAAACCACGTACACGATCTACTTTATCGTAATCGATTTCAGGGAAGATGATTTGTTCACGCACACCCATGCTGTAGTTACCACGACCATCAAACGATTTCGCGCTTAAACCGCGGAAGTCACGAATACGTGGAACAGCAATTGTAATTAAACGTTCAAAGAACTCCCACATACGCTCACCGCGTAGTGTTACTTTACAACCGATTGGATATCCCTGACGGATTTTAAAGCCAGCAACAGATTTACGAGCTTTAGTTACTAAAGGTTTTTGACCGCTAATTGCTGCTAAGTCCGCTACTGCGTTGTCTAGCAATTTCTTATCGGTCAATGCTTCACCCACACCCATATTCAGGGTAATCTTTTCGATTCGTGGGACTTGCATGACAGATTTGTAGCCGAATTTATTTTTTAACTCGTTTACTACTTGATCTCTGTAGTAATCATGCAGTTTCGCCATCGCATTACTCCAGTTTGTTAGATAATTTCATTGTTAGATTTGAAGAAACGTACTTTTTTGCCGTCTTCGAATCTAAAACCTACACGGTCAGCTTTGTTTGTTTTTGGATTGAAAATCGCAACATTAGAAGCATCGATAGCCGCTTCTTTTTTCACTAAACCACCAGCTTGTCCTAAAGCAGGAACTGGTTTTTCATGTTTAGTGATGATGTTGATACCTTCAACAAACACTTTACCGTTTGGTAACACTTTAGTTACCTTGCCACGCTTGCCTTTGTCTTTACCGGCAAGTACGATTACTTCATCGTTTTGACGAATTTTTGCAGCCATTTCTCACTTCTCCTTACAGTACTTCTGGTGCCAAAGAAATGATCTTCATGAATTTCTCAGAACGAAGTTCACGAGTCACCGGTCCAAAAATACGAGTACCGATTGGTTGCTCTGTGTTATTGTTTAAAATTACACAAGCGTTACCATCGAAGCGAATGACTGATCCGTCTGGGCGACGAACACCCTTCTTGGTGCGCACAACAACTGCTTTTAATACATCACCTTTTTTAACTTTACCGCGTGGAATTGCTTCTTTCACAGTAACTTTGATGATATCACCAATAGCAGCATAACGACGGTGCGATCCACCTAGAACCTTGATACACATTACGCTGCGAGCACCAGAGTTATCGGCAACATCCAGCATAGTCTGTTCTTGGATCATATTTTATGCTCCGTTAAGTTAATAATACACCCTTGCGGGACGAACCTATCCATGCCTTATAAAGATATATGGCGGATAGGTGGCGGAGTTTACCAAAATCAAGCTAGAAACGCAATCAAAATTTTATACTTAAGTTAGCGTATTTAAAGTGCGGTCAAATTTTTATGACTTTTTAGCAAGTCTTGGAAAGAAAAAAGCCAACGGCATAACCATTGGCTTTTATTTTTAATTTGTTAATTAAGCAATAACTGCTTTCTCAACAACACGAACTAAAGTCCAAGACTTGGTTTTAGAGAGAGGACGACATTCGCGAATCTCTACTACATCACCTAATTTGGCTTCGTTGTTCTCATCGTGTACGTGTAATTTAGTTGTACGACGGATAAATTTACCGTATAACGGGTGTTTTACCTTACGTTCAATAGCAACAACGAAAGATTTTTCCATTTTGTCGCTAACAACTTTACCTTGTACGCTACGAATTTTATCAGTCATTACTCACCCGCCTTCTCAGTTAAAATGGTTTTAACACGTGCGATATCACGACGCACTTGTTTAGCCTGATGGGTTTGTTGAAGCTGACCGGTGGCTGTTTGCATACGCAATTTGAATTGTTCACCTAAAAGGTTCACTAATTCATTATTCAGCTCTTCAACACTTTTTGTACGTAAATCTTGAGCTTTCATTACATCACCGTCTTAGTTACGAAGGTAGTCTTAATTGGCAATTTAGCAGCTGCTAATGCAAATGCTTGTCTTGCGATCTCTTCTGACACACCATCCATTTCATAAAGTACTTTACCCGGTTGGATTAAGGCTACCCAGTACTCAACGTTACCTTTACCTTTACCCATACGGACTTCTAATGGTTTTTCAGTAATTGGTTTATCTGGGAAAACACGGATCCAGATTTTACCTTGACGTTTAACTGCACGTGTCATTGCACGACGAGCCGCTTCAATTTGACGAGCGGTTAAACGACCACGACCAACTGCTTTTAACCCGAATGTACCGAAACTAACTTCAGTACCACCCGCGATACCACGGTTACGGCCTTTGTGAACTTTACGGAATTTTGTACGTTTTGGTTGCAACATTTAGCGTTTCTCCTTACTTACGACCTTTGCCACGCGGAGCCTTTTTAGGCTTGTCGGCAGGTTGTTGTTCTGATTGCGCAACTGCAGCCATTCCACCCAAAATTTCACCTTTGAAGATCCATACTTTAACGCCGATTACGCCGTATGTAGTATGAGCCTCAGCAGTGTTATAATCGATGTCCGCACGAAGAGTATGTAGAGGTACACGACCTTCACGATACCATTCAGAACGTGCGATTTCTGCACCACCTAAACGACCGCTAACTTCAACTTTGATACCTTTAGCACCTAAACGCATTGCGCTTTGTACCGCACGTTTCATAGCACGACGGAACATTACACGACGTTCTAATTGAGAAGCGATGCTGTCTGCAACTAATTTTGCATCTAATTCCGGTTTTTTCACTTCAGCAATGTTGATTTGAGCCGGAACGCCAGCGATTTGAGATACTGCGTTACGTAATTTTTCAACATCTTCACCTTTTTTACCGATAACGATACCAGGGCGAGCTGTGTGAATTGTTACACGAATACTTTTCGCTGGACGCTCAATAGTAATACGTGAAACCGAAGCGTTTGCTAATTCTTTAGTTAAGAATTTGCGTACTTTGAAGTCACCGTCAAGATTGTCGGCGAAATCTTGTGTATTCGCGAACCAAGTAGAGTTCCAAGGTTTTACAATACCTAGGCGAATACCATTTGGATTTACTTTTTGACCCATTGCTATTCCTCTACTTATTAACGATCTGACACAACCACAGTGATGTGGCTAGTACGTTTTAAAATACGATCTGCACGACCTTTAGCACGTGGCATAACACGTTTCATGCTAGGACCTTCGTCAACGAAGATTTTAGCAACTTTAAGATCATCGATATCTGCACCATCATTATGCTCTGCGTTAGCAATAGCAGACTCTAATACTTTTTTCACTAAAGCCGCAGCTTTTTTGTTAGTAAAAGTTAAGATTTCTAATGCTTGCGCAACTTTTTTACCACGAATTAAATCGGCAACTAAGCGAGCTTTTTGGGCAGAAGTGCGAGCGTAACGATGTTTTGCGATAGTTTCCATCTATTTACCTCTTATTTCTTAGCTTTCTTATCTGCCGCGTGACCGCGGTATGTACGAGTCGGTGCAAATTCACCTAATTTATGGCCGATCATTTCATCAGATACATAAACAGGAACGTGCTGACGACCATTATGGACTGCGATGGTCAATCCGATCATTGAAGGAATGATCATTGAACGACGGGACCAAGTTTTGATTGGTTTTTTATCCCCGCTTTCCACCGCCTTCTCTACCTTCTTCAACAAGTGTAGGTCAAGGAAAGGACCTTTCTTGAGAGAACGTGGCATGGCTTATCCTCTTATTAATTTAAATTATTTGCCACGACGACGTACGATATATTTATCAGTACGTTTGTTGTGACGAGTTTTCTTACCTTTAGTTTGAACGCCCCAAGGAGTTACTGGGTGTTTACCAAAGTTACGACCTTCACCACCACCGTGTGGGTGATCTACTGGGTTCATTGCAGTACCACGAACTGTAGGGCGAATGCCTCTCCAGCGGTTAGCACCAGCTTTACCCAATACGCGAAGCATATGTTCTGAGTTACCAACTTCACCGATTGTAGCAACACATTCAGCTAATACTTTACGCATTTCGCCTGAACGTAAACGTAAAGTTACGTAGTTGCCTTCACGAGCGATGATTTGTACATAAGCACCAGCAGAACGAGCGATTTGACCGCCTTTACCTGGTTTTAATTCAACGTTATGTACTGTTGAACCAACTGGGATATTACGCATTGGTAATGTGTTACCCACTTTAATTGGTGAGTTAACGCCAGATTGGATTTGATCGCCAACTGACAAACCTTTAGGTGCTAAGATATAACGGCGTTCACCATCTTTATAAAGCACTAAAGCAATGTTAGCTGAACGGTTTGGATCATATTCTAAACGTTCAACAACCGCTGGGATATCTAACTTGTTACGTTTGAAATCGATTAAACGGTAATGTTGTTTATGACCACCACCGATGTGGCGAGTGGTAATACGACCATAATTGTTACGACCACCAGTTTTAGATTTAGTATCTAGAAGAGGCGCGTAAGGTTTACCCTTGTATAATTCAGGGTTCACGATTTTAACAACGTGACGACGACCAGCGGAGGTCGGCTTACATTTAACGATAGCCATTCTCTAATTTCCTCCGATTACTCTGCACTGTCCACGAAGTCCAAGTTTTGGCCTTCGGCTAAAGTTACATAAGCTTTTTTCCAGTCGCTGCGACGACCCATTTTGTTACCACGGCGTTTAGTTTTACCTTTAACAACCACAGTACGAACTGAGTCAACTTTTACTTCAAATAATTGAGCAACAGCAGCAGCAATTTCAGCTTTGTTCGCATCTAAAGCAACTTTAAGTACAACAGTGTTAGATTTTTCAGCATTGTTAGTTGCTTTTTCAGAGATGTGCGGTGCACGTAGCACGCTTAGCAAACGTTCTTGACTCATGCTAGGATCTCCTCAATTTGTTTCACAGCGTCAACAGTAACAATCACTTTATCGAAAGCGATTAAGCTAACTGGATCGATACCTTGAACATCACGTACATCAACTTTATATAAGTTACGTGCCGCTAAGAATAGATTTTCATCTAAACTTGCTGTGATAATTAACGCATCTTCAACTGCTAAATCTTTTAATTTTTGTACTAATACTTTAGTTTTTGGTGCATCTAATTCGAATTTTTCAACAACAACCAAACGGTCTTGACGAACTAATTCAGAAAGAATGCTTTTGATAGCACCACGGTACATTTTCTTGTTCACTTTTTGGCTGTGATCTTGTGGTTTAGCCGCGAAGGTTGTACCACCAGAACGCCAGATTGGTGATTTGATATCACCAGAACGAGCACGACCTGTACCTTTTTGACGCCAAGGTTTTTTACCTGAACCAGACACTTCAGCACGAGTTTTTTGCGCACGAGTACCTTGACGAGCACCTGCTGCATAAGCAACAACAACTTGGTGAATCAAAGCTTCGTTAAACTCACGTCCGAAGGTAGTTTCAGAAACAGTTAGTGCGTTTGCACCTACAACTTGTAATTCCATCTCTATCTCCTAGACTTATGCTTTAACTGCCGGCTTAACGATAACATCGCCATTGATAGCACCAGGTACAGAACCTTTTACTAATAGCAATTTACGCTCAGCATCTACACGAACAACTTCAAGTGATTGAACGGTTACACGCTCAGCACCTAAATGTCCTGCCATTTTTTTACCTTTAAACACACGACCTGGAGTTTGGTTTTGACCAATAGAACCAAGTACACGATGTGATAAAGAGTTACCGTGTGTAGCATCTTGAGTACGGAAGTTCCAACGTTTAACACCACCTTGGAAGCCTTTACCTTTAGAAGTACCAGTAACATCTACTTTTTTAACATCTGCAAAGATGTCAACATTGATTTCTTGACCTAAAGTGAATTCTTCACCTTCAGTACGAAATTCCCATAAACCGCGACCAGCTTCAACACCTGCTTTCACGAAATGGCCTGCTTCAGGTTTAGTTACACGATTCGCTTTTTTAGAACCAGTAGTAACTTGAACTGCAGTATAGCCATCGTTTTCAAGAGTTTTAACTTGAGTTACGCGGTTGGCTTCGATTTCGATAACGGTAACTGGTACAGAAACACCGTCTTCATTGAAGATACGGGTCATACCAACTTTACGACCGACTAAACCAATCATTGTAATAACCTCTTAATTAACCTAGGCTGATCTGCACGTCCACGCCGGCAGCCAAATCTAAACGCATTAATGCATCAACAGTTTTTTCTGTTGGCTCTACGATATCTACTAAACGTTTGTGTGTACGAATTTCGTATTGGTCACGCGCGTCTTTGTTCACGTGTGGAGAAATCAACACGGTGAAACGCTCTTTACGAGTTGGTAAAGGGATTGGACCACGAACTTGTGCACCAGTACGTTTAGCTGTTTCTACGATCTCCGCAGTAGATTGATCGATCAAACGGTGATCGAAAGCTTTTAAGCGGATACGGATTCTTTGGTTCTGCATTAGACCAGAGCTCCAATAAAATTTAGCTAATAAAAAACTAACACCAATCACAATTCTAACTTCAAAATAGAAAAGGAGGTGTAAGTTACCTGTTATATAGTCTCCAAATCGGAAACATTGTTAGTATTACATATCGTAATACTCGTTTAATAAATGATTACATTAAACGGCTTTCAATATCTGAAAGCCCGTGGATATTACACAAAAACACCTAATTATGCAAGCTTTTTGTTCAATTAATTTCCACAAATAAAAAAGTGCGGTCATTTTCTCGAGTATTTTTCACCTGAAAAAATGACCGCACTTTTATAAAATGAAATCTACAGCTTGTTATCTAACATTGCAATATGTCTTGTTGCAGCAATCCAAGCGCCAACATAGCCCATAATCAAGCAACTTACTAATAAGAAGATCAGCTCGCCTACACCTAATCCATTGAGCTCAAAGGTGACCGCAAAGATATCCGTCACATACTTCACGGCTGAAGTAAAGTAACCCACAATAAGACTACTAAATACAGCTGCGACAAATCCACCTAGCACTGCATAAATCATACCAGTGTAAAGATAAGGACGAAGAATAAATTGATCCGTTGCACCTAATAGCTTCATCACATCAATACTTGCACGACTGCTATAAACATCGGAACGAATGCTATTTCCGATAACAAGAAATACGGCTATTGTCATTAACACTGTACAGAAAATTGCCACGTGTGCGAAAAGCCACGAAAGCGCGGTCAATTTTTCCATCCAATCGTTATCTAGTCGAACTTCTTGCACGCCTTTAATTTTATTTAAATTTGCGCGTAACTCAGCTCGTTTTTCTGATTCATTAAACGCTTTAGATGGTTTCACCATCACCACTGCCGGCAATGGGTTGTCATCTAAAATTTCTAACTCTTCACCAAAACCAGACCAACTTTTAAATTCTTTCAAACTGTCTTGGCGAGAAACATAATTTAACGATTCCACACCTTCTTGCTGACGGATTTTTTCTACCACCAAGTTAGCATCTTCTTCACTTAAATTTTTATGTAAATAGATTGTGAGCTCGCTTTCCGGATAAAATTGAGTTGTCGCTAAGTGTAAATTTTTCCATAACAAATAGCTCACCGTTGGAATCGTAAGAGACACGGCAATAACTAAAATTGTTAGCAATGTACCAAATTTACGTTTTACTAAATCGTTCAAAACAGAACGCAAAGTATAAGCAGTTTGCACGCCAAAAGAAGCATCAATACGTCTTGTCATTTTTTATCCTTAATAGCGTAAGTAGCCTTGTTCAAGAACAAGACATGGTTTTGGTTTTTGTTGAATTAAATTGATATCGTGTGTCGCAATTAACACTGTCATGCCTAAACGGTTAAACTCTTCAAACAGATTGAAAATCCCTAAAGAAAGTTCACCATCTAAGTTGCCTGTGGGCTCATCGGCTAATAAAAGTTGCGGTTTATGTACGATTGCACGCGCGATATCTACGCGTTGTTGCTCACCACCTGAGATTTGTGGCGGCATATAATTCGCTTTACTACGTAAGCCCACACGATCTAATGCAACCAATGCGCGTGTATGTGCTTCTTTCGGGTTCATGCCAGCAATAATCAATGGCAATGCCACATTTTCTGCCACACTACGATCCGTTAATAAACGGTAATCTTGGTGAACCATACCGATTTGGCGGCGTAAAAATGGGATTTCATATTTAGACAAACGCGTAATATCATGACCATTAAACCAAATATTACCAGCATTCGCCTTTTCCATTCCCATGATTAATTTAAGCAAGGTACTTTTACCCGCGCCAGAATGCCCAACAAGATAAGTCATACTTCCAACAGGAAGATGAAAATTCAAACCCTGCAAGGCCGGCTGAGTCGCACCGTGATAAGCTTTAGAGACATTTGAAAATCGAATCACTTTATTATTCCTTTTTATTCTTCATTTTCGTGAACAAACAATGCTTCAATAAATTCTTCTGCATTAAATTCGCGTAAATCTTCAATTTTTTCACCTACACCAATATAACGAATTGGTAAATTAAACTGATCTGCAATGGCGAAAATTACCCCACCTTTTGCTGTTCCGTCTAATTTGGTTAATGTAATACCTGTTAACCCAACCGCCTCATTAAAGAGTTTAGCTTGGCTAATTGCATTCTGCCCTGTACCCGCATCTAAGGTAAGCATGATTTCGTGCGGCGCGGTTTCATCGTATTTTCTCATGACACGAACAATCTTCTTCAATTCATCCATGAGATTATTTTTATTTTGTAAACGACCTGCCGTATCCGCAATTAAAATATCAATATTACGTGCTGCGGCAGATTGCATCGCATCAAAAATCACCGACGCAGAATCTGAACCCGTACTTTGTGCCACCACCGGAATATTGTTACGCTCACCCCACACTTGGAGCTGCTCTACTGCAGCAGCACGGAAAGTATCCCCCGCTGCTAACATGACTGATTTACCTTCATTTTGGAATTTACGAGCTAACTTACCAATTGTGGTTGTTTTACCTACACCATTTACGCCAACCATTAAAATAACGTACGGTTTTTTAGTCGTATCAATAACTAGTGGCTGCGCGACAGGTTTTAAGATCTCCGCCATTTCCACTTTAAGTTGTTGGTAAAGTAATTCCGCATCTTGTAATTGTTTGCGACTTGCGTGCTCCGTTAAATTCTTAATAATCTTATTAGTTGTTGGCACACCAATATCGGCAATCAAAAGCTGCTCTTCCAACTCATCAAACAAATCATCATCAATTTTTTTGCCTAAAAAGAAAGAACGAAAACCCGCGCCAATATTTTGTTTGGTTTTGAGTAAGCCTTTGACTAATCGACTGAAAAAGCCGCCTTCACTTGTTTTTTCTTGCGTTTCGGTATTGATATCTGAACGTAATTCGTCTTTAACATCTTCAACAATTTCAGGCTCAATCTCCGCTTCAACCACAGGAAGATCTTCAATCACATTATCTGGTTCAATAATGCTTTCTGCTGGCTCTTCTGTAGGAAGTGCGGTTGAAATTTCTTCTGTTTTTACCGTTTCTTCATCAACCGCTTCAATCACAGGTGTATCTAAAACAGGTTCAATATTGACCGCACTTTCAGGTGAAATCACTTGTTCTACGATAGGTTCAAGATGCTCAACAACGACCTCTTCTGTTTTATCTTCTTGCAGTTGTTCAGCTAATTCCTGTAATTCTTCCTGTTCAACTTGCTCTAATTGAACGCTCTCCTCATTGTGAACGATCTCTTCCGTAGGCGAAACGTCGGCAGATTCGACATATGGCTCCTCAATAATTGGCTCAATTTTTTGTTCTTCTTGCTTTTTATTGCGACCAAAAAGAGAGGCCCAAAACCCGCCTTTTTTCTTTTCTTCTGACATAAATTCTTCTCTTAAACACAAATCTTTAAAAAATACTGCCTATTCTAGCAAAAAATCGTCTAAACTAAGCACAATTTTCACTAAAAATCTGTTTCTTTATGAAAAAAATGCAAGTTCAAAATGCCAAAGGCGAAGTTCGAATCATCGCGGGTCTTTGGCGTGGACGAAAATTGCCGGTTTTAAATGCGGAAGGTTTGCGCCCTACAGGTGATCGCGTGAAAGAAACCTTATTCAACTGGTTAATGCCTTATATTGTGGATAGCCATTGTCTTGATTGCTTTGCGGGTAGTGGCTCACTTGGCTTTGAGGCTCTTTCTCGCCAAGCAAAACAGGTAACGTTTTTAGAGTTAGATAAAACCGTGGCGAATCAATTAAAGAAAAATTTGCAAACGCTAAAAACGACGAATGAACAAGCTCAAGTAATCAATCAAAATAGCTTAGAGTTTTTAAAACAAGCGCAAAATCAACCGCACTTTGATGTGGTTTTTTTAGATCCACCTTTTCATTTTGGTTTAGCTGAACAAGCAATTACCCTATTAGAGGAAAAGAATTGGCTCTTACCTCATGCATTGATTTATGTGGAAACAGAAAAAGACAAACCGCTAAGCGTGCCTGAAAATTGGCAATTACTAAAAGAAAAAACTACAGGTATGGTGAGTTACCGCCTGTATCAAAAAGATTAGGAAATCATTATGTTAGATATTGTGTTATACGAACCTGAAATTCCGCAAAATACGGGAAATATTATTCGTCTTTGTGCCAACACTGGCTTTCGCCTTCATTTGATTGAGCCACTTGGCTTTACCTGGGATGATAAAAAATTACGTCGTTCGGGCTTGGACTATCATGAATTTGCTGAAATCAAAAAACATAAAACCTTTGAAGCCTTTTTAGAAAGCGAAAAACCGAAACGTCTTTTTGCACTCACCACTAAAGGCGGCCCTGCACATAGCGAAGTGCAATTTGAATTAGGGGATTATTTAATGTTTGGCCCAGAAACCCGTGGTATTCCCATGTCTATTTTGGATAAGATGCCAATGGAACAAAAAATCCGTATCCCAATGACCGCAAATAGCCGAAGTATGAACTTATCTAACTCTGTAGCCGTTGCAGTTTATGAAGCTTGGCGACAACTTGGTTACGAAGGCGCGGTGAATTTAAATCGATAAAAACCACTAAAACAGCTGCTCATTTTCCAAACAAAAATAAGCAGCTTTCTTTTTGCATTTAATATGTGATCTCGATCACATATTTATAATTTTAAGATTCCCTTTTTACCAAAATAGCAGTATAAATAAATTACATTTAGAGAGGGATCTCGATGTACCCACTTGATCTATCAAGCTCTAGTCTTTCTTGACTCTTCAAGCAAACCTTCCCCGTTGTCCTAAATAAAAAATTGGCAGTCGAATGATTTGCCCTCCATTTGTATCCCTAAAAATTAACAACTATTGCAGCAAAATTAGTTTCATCTCACATCAATAAGGAGGTTGGGTGAATGAAGTTAATTTTGAATTGGTCGAAACAGCAGTGGCTAGGCATGGATGCTTACCAAAAAGTGCGGTCAATTTTGGCCGCACTTCCCATTTCTATCATTTGCAAATCACCAACTTGGTGTTGCTATTTTCTAAATAATCCGCAATTTGTTTTGGCACATCATCAGTGAAAAGATAATCCACGTCTTTAAGCTCCCCTAATCGCACAATGGCTTGTCGAGAGAATTTCGAATGATCGGTAGCCAATAAAGTTTGACGCGAACTTTCTATAATCGCTCGCTTCACTTGGACTTCGTGATAATCATAGTCCAATAATGAACCATCAAGGTCAATCGCACTAATACCCAGAATCCCAAAATCTAAACGGAATTGCGAAATAAAATTAACCGTTGCCTCACCAATAATTCCCCCATCCTTACGCAAAGAACCACCCGCCATCGTAATATCAAAGGTTTCATTTTGACGTAATAAATGAGCCGCATTGAGATTATTTGTCACAATGCGTAAACGTTCATGATTTAACAAGGCACTTGCTACCGCTTCAGGCGTGGTTCCAATATCAATAAATAAGGAGGCACCATTTGGAATACGTTTTACTACCTCACGGGCAATAGCACTTTTTTGGGAAGGGAAAAATTGTTTACGTTCAATATAATCGGAATTCTCTGCGGTAGAAGAAGGTGCCGCACCACCATGATGGCGTCGAATTAAATCTTGTTCCGCAAGGATGTTCAGATCGCGACGAATCGTCTGAGGGCTTACATCCAGCTCTACCACCAACTCTTCTGTGCTGGCATAGCCTTTTTGCGTCACAAGCTCAATAATTTTCTGATGGCGTAATGATTGTTTCATATAAATGCCTATAAATTTGAATTAGCTAAACTTTTTAATATTAATTTTACTCTGCAGAAATCCCCAAACCAATCCTAAGATAAAGCCTGAAATATGAGCTGCGTTGCCTATATTAATACCAAACAACGGACTAATAAAGCCAAAGAGAAGACCTACCAGTAACATTGTAAAAAAACCTTCTGGTAAGTCAAAGCTATGCGGGTGCAATTTGTCCACCACCAACACATAACCTAACACGGCATAAACCACACCAGATAATCCGAAAAAGGCGGGACCAGTAAAGTAATTCTGTACGGCGCCACTCACTGCGGCAGACACTAAGACCAATAATAAAAAATGGAAAGAACCAAATCGGCGTTCAATCGCACCACCAAATAACCAGAACCAAGAAAGATTAAATAAAATATGGGGTACCGACAAATGAACGATAGCATGAGTGAAATAACGCCATATTTCCTGCTCTTCCCAAGAATAAGCAGGATAATGGAATAAATCCATAATTGGCTCTTCAAACCCTACATTCTGCAAGAGATAAATCACCGCGCAAAGTGCGGTCAAAATAAACGTGATTTTTTGTGCGCTCAATGTGCGTTTCAATACTTTTCTCTCTTCTGGCACATCGGTTTCACTATCAAATAAAGACGGCATTTGTTATATTCCTTTTTATTTTTCGTCAATCATATAAGGTTCATTATGAAAAAACAAACTATGCCAACAGGATTTAGCGGCTTCGCTTGGGGAATCGCGGCATTTTGTTTACCCATTTTACTGTGGCCTATGGCCTCTCTGCTTTCCACTGCTTTTGCGAAAAACCCAACATTAAGCGACTTTCAGATCGATCTTTTCTCGATTATCTTTTGGGTGTATCCCTTTATTTTAGTTTTGATTGCACGTTTGCTTTATAAACTGCACCAGCGCAAACCTAAACTTGCCGTAAAATTATTACTGCTAAGCGCGGTCATTTTTTACATTGTTTTAGTTTCGGTTTGCTATATTGGCTTTAATGCTTAAGAATATAAAAACAAAATCACAAACAACAAAAAGGGAGCTTTCGCTCCCTTTTAACTTATGTTCCTAATAATCAAAAATATAAAAAAATTTCCTACCTAGCAATCAATTATGCAAAGTATTTTTCTAAATCGTCGCTACCGCCGATGTGTTTACCACCGATGAATACTTGTGGCACAGTTGCACGACCAGAAACCGCACGTACACTCACGATAGTTGCATCTTGACCTAATACGATTTCTTCAAAGCTTAAACCTTTATCACGTAAAAGTTGTTTTGCTTTCGCGCAATATGGACAGCCTGGTTTTGTGAAGATGGCGATTGATTCTTGTACTTGATAATCTGGTGCAATATATTTCAACATGGTATCGGCATCAGATACTTTAAACGGATCGCCTGGCTCATTTGGTTCAATAAACATTTTTTCCACTACGCCATTTTTCACGAGCATAGAATAACGCCAAGAACGTTTACCAAAACCTAAATCATCTTTTCCAACTAACATGCCCATACCTTCAGTAAAGGTACCGTTACCATCTGGAATGAATTTTACATTGTGTGCTTCTTCTGCGTCTTTCCAAGCATTCATAACGAAAGTATCGTTTACAGACACAACTAAAATATCATCTACGCCATGTTTTTTGAACACTGGCGCAAGTTCGTTATAACGTGGTAAGTGAAAAGATGAACAAGTTGGCGTGAATGCACCTGGTAATGAGAAAACAACAACAGTTTTGTTATCAAATAATTCAGATGTGGTCACATCAACCCATTGATCGCCTTGACGAGTACGGAATGTAACTTGTGGAACTTTTTTTCCTTCCATATTAGACATAATGTGTCTCCTCTGTTAGTTAAATGAATTTACCTTAAAAACTTAATAGGCATTATAGAAAGTTTTGTGATATAGTCATAATCAATTAATTCTATCCTTTTAATTGACATATTCTATAAAGTGAGAACCCTATGAACATTCGTGATTTAGAATACTTAGTAGCCCTTTCCGAGTTCAAACATTTCCGTCGAGCGGCGGATTTTTGCAATGTTAGCCAACCGACTTTAAGTGGCCAAATTCGCAAACTAGAAGATGAATTAGGCATTATTTTACTTGAACGTACTAGCCGTAAAGTACTCTTCACGCAATCTGGTATGTTACTTGTTGATCAAGCTCGCACTGTATTACGAGAAGTAAAATTACTTAAAGAAATGGCTAGCAATCAAGGTAAAGAAATGACAGGTCCATTACACATTGGATTAATCCCAACCGTTGGTCCTTACCTACTTCCTTATATTGTACCAACATTGAAAGAAACTTTCCCAGATTTAGAAGTATTTCTTTACGAAGCCCAAACTCACCAACTATTAGAACAATTAGAAACAGGTCGCCTAGATTGTGCGATTGTGGCTCGCGTACCCGAAACTGAAGCGTTTATCGAAGTGCCTATTTTTGATGAAAAAATGTTACTGGCAGTTTCAGAACAGCATCCATGGGCATCAAAAAGCAAAATTGCCATGAATACCTTAAAAGGGCAAGAAATGCTCATGCTAGATGATGGGCATTGCTTACGTAATCAAGCGCTCGATTATTGTTTTATGGCCGGTGCTAAAGAAGACCCTCACTTCCAAGCCACTAGCCTTGAAACGTTGCGTAATATGGTGGCAGCTAATGCAGGCATCACCTTTATGCCAGAACTTGCTGTATTAAATGAAGGCACACGTGCAGGTGTAAAATATATTCCGTGCCATTCCCCAGAACCGTCTCGTACTATTGCGCTTGTTTATCGCCCAGGATCGCCATTACGTAATCGTTATGAACGCGTTGCAAATGCGATCAGTGAACAAGTTAAATCAATTTTAGCGAATAAAAAATAATTCATCATAGACTGAGGAAAACAAAATGGCAGGCGTTCGAGCAATCCAAAAAGAAAAAACCCGTCGAGCCTTAATTGACGCAGCGTTCAATCAGTTGAGTGCAGAAAAAAGCTTTTCTAATTTAAGCTTACGTGAAGTTGCACGTGAAGCAGGCATTGCACCAACCTCTTTCTATCGCCACTTTAGCGATATGGATGAGCTCGGACTAGAAATGGTTGATGAGGCCGGCTTAACACTTCGCCAATTAATGCGCCAAGCGCGTAAACGCATTGATGCCGGCGGCAGTGTCATCCGTGTTTCTGTTGAAACCTTTTTTGAATTTATCACTCACAGCACCAACGTGTTCCGTTTGCTTTTACGTGAAAGTTCGGGAACCTCTCAAGCGTTCCGTACCGCAGCCGCTCGTGAAATCAAACACTTTGTGGATGAATTAGCTGAGTACATTGCGAAGAAAAATCACTACTCTCAATATGTCTCTTATGTACAAGCAGAAGGCATGGTAACCATCGTATTCACGGCAGGTTCTAATGCCTTAGATATGACCAAAGCTGAACAAGATTTGTTAAAAGAACGCGTTATCTTACAGCTTCGCATGCTTGCTAAAGGTGGGGATTTTGCGGCGCATAAAGAAAAAATGATGCGAAAATAGACCGCACTTTTCGACTAAAACAAAACACCCGCATCTCTGCGGGTGTTGCTTTATCTAAAAAAGGGAATTATTTACCATCCCAAGCTTTAATCGCATCTAAACGCGCTTTCACTTTGCTACTTGAATCACCTTTGAAGTAATCTTTCGCTAAACCACCTTCAAAACCGCCGTAGTTCGGGTTAGGTAAAACGATGAATGTTTTACCAAATTTCGCTTTGTTTTGTGCCACAAAATCACGACGTTCTGCATTTTGTTTACCGTAGATTGCATCACCGAAGTCATCGAGGTTATCACCTACATAAACGACGATTTCATAACCTTGTTTTTCAATTTCTTCAAAACGTGCTGCTTTTGGTGATTTATCTTTTTTCAAGTAAAACGCTGAGTCTTCAACACCATTAAAACCTAAACGTTTCATGTCATCGATCGTACCTGCTTTTTCATTGCTTTCTTTACGATTAGAAACGTAGAACATTTTACCGCCGTGGGTATTTACATAGTTATTGAATTCTACTGCGCCTGGTACAACACCTGATTGACGAGCTTCTACCCAACGAGTCCAGTCTTTGCCATCAAATGGTTTATTGTTTTGAACTTGCCAACCTGCATAAGGGCTGTTATCTAACATAGTTTCATCTAAGTCCACCACAACAGCTTTTTTCTTACCTTTTTTCACTTTAGCGTGATCAAATGCCACTTTTGCCGCATTGTATGCTTGGTAAGAAAGGGCTTGGTATTCACCTGATTGTTGAATCCAGTTAAGACCTAATACCGCTTGTTGTTGAAGCTGTGCATCTGCTTCTGCGCTCTTATCTTGAGTCGCACAACCGGTTAAAATAAATGCTGACATCGCTGCAATAGCGGTAAGTTTTAATGTTGTTTTCATTGATTTTTCCTTCTGTTAAAAAGTCATAATGACAGGCAAAAGTATAACAAGCCTATTTGGGCAGTGACTATGGGTTTATCAAACTTTATGACTAATTTGTGAGATAGATCACATTTTTTATTTTGAAGCTATCTAACAAACCCAATGAGATCATTTCAAAATCATCTTATTTTTTAACTGCACTTTTTCATCGCATTTCGCTGTATTTCACGGTAAACTATCCCTAGTTTTCAGAAATAATAGGTAATTTATGCGTCTTTTCATTGGAATTTTAGTGGGTATTCTCGTGCTATTTCAGTACGATCTTTGGTTTGGTAAAAACGGCTATTTTGACTACAAAGATGTCGAAGCTCAAATCAAAGAGAATAAAGCTGAAAATGAAAAGCTCTCACAAAGAAATCAAATGATTTCCGCCGAAATTCAAGGATTAACAAAAGGTTTTGAATCCATTGAAGAGCGTGCACGCATGAGCCATGATATGGTCAAACCAAACGAAGTGTTCTATCACATCGTCAAAGAGCATAAATAATGAGCCGCGAAATTATTGCCGTCATTCCTGCAGCAGGCGTTGGAAGCCGTATGCAGGCAAACAAACCGAAGCAATATCTGAAAATCCTAGACAAGACGATTCTGGAACATACGCTCTCTGTCATTCTATCCCACCCTGCAATCAATCATATTATTCTTGCAGTAGGAAAAAATGATCCCTATCTTTCTGAAATTACCTTATTCCCTCATCAAAACATCACCCTCGTTGAAGGTGGTGAAACACGAGCTGAGTCAGTTCTAAATGGACTAAACGCGATCAAAAATGACCAAGCTTGGGTATTGGTGCATGATGCAGCCAGACCTTGTTTAACACATCAAGATTTAGATAAATTGCTCCAAATCGATGATGAACACGGCGCTATTTTGGCCATTCCTGCGGTCGATACGATTAAACGAGCGAATAAACAACAAGATATTATTAAAACAGAAGATCGCTCAGAACTTTGGCTTGCACAAACACCTCAATTTTTCCGTTGCGATCTATTAAGAAATGCACTTGAACAGGGGCTTTCACAAGGTGCTAATATTACAGATGAAGCCTCTGCAATGGAACTCGCCGGATTTCAACCGCACTTAATCGCAGGACGAAGTGATAATATTAAAGTCACGCGTCCAGAAGATTTAGCTTTAGCCGAATTTTATTTAACAAGGAAAATTCTATGATACGAATTGGACATGGGTTTGATGTTCATGCCTTTGGTGAAGATCGCCCTTTAATTATTGGTGGCGTTGAAGTGCCTTACCATACCGGATTTATTGCCCATTCTGATGGTGATGTCGCCTTACATGCCTTAACGGATGCCTTATTAGGTGCAGTAGCATTAGGTGATATTGGTAAACTCTTCCCTGATACCGATATGCAATATAAAAATGCAGATAGTCGTGTTTTATTACGAGAAGCATTTCGCCAAGTACAAGAAAAAGGCTATAAAGTAGGTAATGTGGATGTAACCATTATTGCACAAGCCCCTAAAATGCGCCCTCACATTGATGCAATGCGAGCAAAAATTGCAGAAGATTTACATTGTGATATTGAGCAAGTAAATGTGAAAGCAACCACAACAGAAAAACTTGGCTTTACAGGTCGAAGTGAAGGCATTGCTTGCGAGGCTGTCGCCTTATTATTAAAGGCTTAAATTTTAGGTAAAAGAAAAGGTTGGTAAAATACCAACCTTTTTTATTTAGATTAAATTCTTATTATTTTTTTAATAAATCGCGGATTTCAGTAAGTAATTCTTCTTGTGAAGGACCTTTTACTTCTTCTACTGGTTTTTTCACTTTGTTGATACCTTTGATCATCATGAAGATTGCGAATGCAATGATGATGAAATCAAAGACGTTTTGAATAAATGCACCGTAGTTTAAAGTTACTGCTGGAGTGTCACCTACAGCTTGAGCTAACGTGATTTTCAAATCTTTGAAATCCACGCCGCCAGTTAAAATACCTAATACAGGCATTACTACGTCACCGACAAGTGAACTTACGATTTTACCAAAAGCACCACCGATGATCACACCGACTGCCATATCTACTACGTTGCCGCGTACTGCGAATTCGCGGAATTCTTTAAGAAAGCTCATAAAATTTCCTTTTGTGTTGGTTTAAAAAATTAAAAGAGTGCGTATTATAGATTTTCAGCTTAAAAAGTAAACTGTTATTTAAATAAAAAATGCACTTGGTTGGAATAATTTTTCTATTTCTGACACAGATTTCTTGTCATTAATATAAACAATGACACTATCACCTTCTTCAATAATAACCTGACGACGAGCAATGATTACTTCATTTTTGCGTAAAATTGCCGCAATCATCGCACCAACAGGAAGCTTAATATCGCCAATCTGTCTTCCAACCACATTGGATGTTGTCGAATCGCCATGTACCACAAGTTCAATGGCTTCAGCCGTACCATGACGCAAAGAGGCCACGTTTTTGATATCTCCTTTACGCACATGACCCAATAAAGCCGAAATTGTCGCTTGTTGTGGTGAAACCGCAATATCAATGGTTCCGCCTTGAATCAAATTGATATATGCCATGCGTTGAATCAGTACCATCGCCTTTTTGGCACCCAGACGTTTTGCCAGTAATGCCGACATAATATTGGCTTCATCGTCCGCACTTAATGATAAAAAGACATCGACGTTTTCGATATGCTCTTCAAAAAGTAAGTTTTGATCAGAGGCATCACCATGGAAAACAAGGGTTTTAGAGAGTTTCTCTGCCAACACTTTTGCTTTTTCACCATCACGCTCAATGAGTTTTACTTGATACTTATCTTCTAGCTGTTTTGCAACACCAGAGGCAATATTCCCGCTGCCGACAATCATGATACGCTTGTAGGTTTTCTCAAGGCGCTGCAACTCACTCATCACCGCTTTAATATGCTCTGTCGCACAAATGAAGGTGATTTCATCTCCCGCCTCAATAATGGTCGAACCTTGCGGACGAATTAATCTATCATTACGTAAAATTGAAATGATCCGGCAATCAATGTGCGGCATATGCTCTTTAAAAGCGGATAGTGCATAACCTACTAATGGACCACCGTAATAGGCTTTTACAACCACAATGCTAATTCGATTATTGGCAAAATGCGCCACTTGCAACGCACCTGGATAAGCAATTAAGCGCGTAATCTCATCTGTAACTAAATTCTCTGGAGAAATCAGATGATCGATTGGTACATTTTCATCATTAAATAATTTATCTTTCTCACGCAAATATTCCGCATTACGAATACGTGCAATACGTGTTGGAGTATTGAAAAGAGTATATCCCAACTGGCAAGCAATCATATTAATTTCATCTGATGCCGTTACAGCAACCATTAAGTCTGCATCAGCGGCTCCTGCATCACGCAAAATCTTGGGTGAAGAAGGGGAACCTTTAACTACGCGTAAATCATGCTTATCTTGCAAATTCTGCAAATGTTGAGATTCATTATCTACCAGTGTGATATCGTTATCTTCACTCACTAAATTTGCCGCAAGTGTTGTGCCTACTTGCCCAGCACCTAAGATGATAATTTTCATTCTGTTCTCTCCACAACCAAGGGTCGGATGCCAATTTCAGCTGAATTTAGACCGCACTTTAATACCTCAATACGGCGACAAATAGTCGATGTTACTTGTTCAGCTTCTGCCATTTTTTCTGCTGTAATCGCTGGATCTTGTTTATTAAATAAAAGGCCATCGAGTAAACGTTCCGCATGCATGCCTTCACGACAAAAATGTAACACGCCTACATCTTCAAATAATGTCGCGACTTTTGCCGTTTTAGTGGTTGCAATGCCTAAAGCGCCATCTTCACCGCCGAGATCTCGAAATAATTGATGTGTTGGAAATCCGCCACACGCTAAGAAAAAAGCTTTATTGAAAACGATATTTCCCCCGCAGGTCATGCGCATATATTGCCATGCCTGATCAAAATTAGGGTGTTCCGCATAACGTTGGGCTAAATTTATCGGCTTTAATGCTAATCTCACGACCGAAGTATCTGGCTGAAAATAAAATGTTGCCGCAGCCACTTCTAATGCTCCCGGTTCATATGCATCATCCGCATCTAAAAACGCAACAAAATCGACCGCACTTTGAATAGAAAGCATAGCACCCCAATTTCGAGCCATTGCGACACCGCTATTTTTCGGCATTTGCTCGACAGAAATTCTATCAGTATATTGCGCTGCAAGCTGTAAGGCTAATGCAAATGTATTATCTGTCGACGCATCATCAATCAGCCAAAGACGGCCAAGATTACCTTGCAGCAACACAGATTCTACTGCACGAACAAGCGTTTGTTCAGCGTTATAGCAAGGAATGACGACATCAATTAAAGGCAAATTCATTTAAGCTGACCGTTTTCTCAGTTTTGCATAATAGAATCCATCCCCGCCATTCTCTTGTGGTAAAAATTGGATTCCAATCGTATTTTCCGTTTGTTCAAACGGCAATGGCATTAATTCTGCATCGGGTGTTTCAGCCAAAAAATGCTGTATTTGCTGACTGTTCTCATCAGGAAGCACCGAGCAAGTTGCGTAAAGCAAAATACCATTAGGTTTCAATTTTGCCCAAAGCGCTTTTAGAATTTGTCCTTGCAAGGCTACCAATTGAGCAATATCCGTTTCTTGACGCAGCCATTTAATATCCGGATGACGACGAATCACCCCTGTTGCCGAGCAAGGTGCATCTAATAAAATACGATCAAAGGATGCACCACTTAAACCTATTTCTGAAAGCCACTTCTCAGGCTCGGTTGCATCACCACAAACGACAGTCGCCTGCTGATTCAAACGGGTAAGATTTTCTTCGACGCGTTTTAAGCGATGAGCCTCGACATCAAGCGCAATCACTTTCGCTTGCGGTGCCATCTCTAAAATATGTGTAGTCTTCCCACCTGGCGCCGCGCAAGCATCTAAAATTAATTCATCATTTTGTGGCTCAAGCAATAAGGCCGACCACTGCGCATTGAGATCCTGAACTGTCACTGCACCTTGTTCAAAATTCGGCAGCTTCGAGACAGAAAGCGGTTGAGCTAAACGTAAAGCATTTGGATTATCACATTCAAACGCTGCAATCTCTTGCTCTTCCAACAAAGTGCGGTAAGTTTTCGTATTATTTTGTTGTTGGTTAACTCGCAACCACATTGGTGGCTTTTGGTTATTCGCCTCAATAATTTCACGCCAATTCGGATAAGCTTTTTTGAGTTTATTCACAAACCATTCAGGATGAAGCGTTTGCCAATGTTTATCTACTACAGCAAGAATATCCTCTTGTTCCCGTAAGAAGCGACGCAATACACCGTTAACCAAACCACGAAAACTATCCGATTTCAATGATTTTGTGGCATTCACCACTTCATCCACAGCCGCATGAGCAGGCACTCGCATATAAAGTAATTGGTACAATCCCACCAATAGCAAGCAATGCACGATGCGGGTTTTACCCTTCAATGGTTTATCTAATAGTTTTTTTATAATATTTTCTAAACGAGGCAATACTCGACAAATACCAAAGGTGATTTCCTGTAATAAAGGCAAATCCTGTGGTTTTATCTGTGATTGCACGTCAGGAAGCAACGTTGATAAAGACTTACCTTGGTCTAAAACCTGTAAAATAACTTGAGCAGCAATAGCGCGTACCGAAAGTGCGGTCGATTTTTCCGTTTTTTTTCGTTGAAATACCATTAGTTTAGAACCTTACCAATTTGGAACCAATCTGCTCGACCATTGAGGAGGTCTTGCACCGACATAGGTTTCTTACCTGCGGGCTGAAGTTGCAATAAATTTAAAACACCTTCTTTCGTGGCAATTTGGATACCTTTTTTATCGACACTTAAAATCGTCCCAGCTGGTTTATCTACATGTGGCAACACGGTAGCAGCATAAACTTTTAAGGTTTGTTCATTACCTTGCTCATCGGTTAATTGTAGGAAACTAATCGGCCAAGGATTAAACGCGCGAATATTGCGTTCAAGCTGGGCTGCCGATAGCGACCAATCTAATTTAGCCTCTTCTTTGGAAAGTTTCTCTGCATAGTTACTTTGGCTATCATCTTGTTTTTCCGCAATGAATTTCCCTTCTTCCAAATGATCCAAAACATCAATCAATGCAGCTGGCGCAATTTCAGCTAATTTATGGTAAAGCGAAGCAGAAGTTTCTTGCGCATCAATATCGCAATACACTTTGTGTAACATATCGCCAGTATCTAAGCCTGCATCCATCTGCATAATTGTCACACCTGTTTGTTGATCGCCAGCCCAAATAGATCGCTGAATAGGTGCAGCGCCACGCCAACGAGGTAAGAGAGAGCCATGCACATTTAAACAACCTAAACGAGGCATATTTAACACTGCTTGAGGTAAAATTAAACCATAAGCGACAACAACCATCACATCGGCATTTAACGCTTTAAGCTCTGCTTGTGCTTCTTCTTTACGCAAGGATTTTGGTTGATAAACAGGAATTTGATGCTGTTCTGCTAATTGCTTTACAGGACTCGCCTGCAATTTTTTACCGCGGCCAGCCGGTTTATCTGGCTGTGTATAAACAGCAATAATATTGTGAGGTGAATTTAAGAGTGCAGCAAGATGTTGTGCTGCAAAGTCCGGTGTACCGGCAAAGATGATATTCAATGGTTTCATAATGTTCTACGTTATGGCGTTGATAGGAAAAGTGCGGTCATTTTATACCGCACTTTTGATTATTGTTTTGCAATTTGTTTTTTATATTTCACTAATTTTTCTTTGATACGTTGACGTTTCAACGGTGAAAGATAATCCACAAATAAAATACCGTTCAAATGATCGATCTCATGCTGAATACAGATTGCTAATAAACCATCTGCATCAAGCGTAAATTCTTTTCCATGACGATCTAACGCTTTTACCGTGACTTTTTCTTTACGAGGCACTAAAGCACGGAATCCAGGAATAGACAAACAACCTTCTTCAATGCCTGTTTCACCTTCAGAAGCCAAAATTTCTGGATTGATCAACACTAATTGATTTTGTTTGTCACCTTCAATATCAATCGTAATAATACGCTGCAAGATATCTACCTGTGGAGCTGCAAGACCAATGCCTTCTTCTTGGTACATCGTATCAAACATATCATCTACAATTTTACGAATGTCATCATTGACTTCTGCAACTGGCTCACAAACAACCTTAAGGTGATCATCTGGATAAATTAATACATTAAGTGCGGTCATATTTTCTCTTGTTTTATTAAAATTACGGCGGTGATTGTATCATAGAATCAACGCTTTGCTAAAATATTGAAAACTCTATAAACAAAAACCCCAAGCTCTTCAGCTCGGGGTTCACATTCAGTACCTGGCGGTGTCCTACTCTCACATGGGGAAGCCCCACACTACCAT
>JAHZCD010000008.1 GCA_019423025.1 Haemophilus sp.
TGTCTGATATATTGTTAAAGAGCAAAAAAGAACGACGCACTGGTTTTTCTTAAGATTCACAACAGCGCGTCGTTGTGTGGGGCGTATTATAGGACTTTCAGAATTCTTTGCAAGTGCTTTTTTACAAAATAATTCAATTTTTTTCTTGTCTGATGATTTAATCATCAAAGTGAATTGTCTTTGTTCAATATTCAAGGTAAATTACCACCAAAGAGTAAGCATTTTAATGAGGTAGTTATGAATTTTGAGCAAATGATTGGTTTCGGTGTAGCGGGCAATTTCGCGGGACATTTAGAACAAGCCGGTGAAGCAGCTGATTTCACTCAAGTTAAAACAGAAAATGCCATTCAACCAAAAGCGATTTTTCCTTTTTATGTACCAAGTGAAAACGCGGGTTTTCTTTCTATCTTTCCTTTAAGTCACAACCAAATTAATTTTCCACAAGGCGCGGATAATCTGCAAATTGAACCTGAAATTGCACTTATTTGTGAGCTTATCTATAAAGGAAATCAAGTTGAGAAAATTATCCCGAGTTATTTTGCAGCTTATAATGACTGCTCTATTCGTCGACCTAATGCGAAAAAAATCTGTGAAAAGAAAAACTGGGGCGAGGCAAGCAAAGGTATTTCATCCAAACTGATTCCACTTTCTTCCTTTATTAAAGGAAGCGAAATTGATCAATATCGTATCGCTTGTTTCCATAAACGAAATGATGAACTGAATACTTATGGTATTGACAGCCCAGCGGTTGGTTATAGCTATTTCCACCAACAATTATTAGATTGGATCGTGGATAGAATGAATAATCAACCCGATGAGGGACCGATGAATCATATTGCTTCTTTATTAAAACAAGCAAACTATCCAGAACAAGCGATTATTAGTATTGGCGCCACCCGTTATACCGAGTTCGGTGAAACGCATTTCTTGCAACCCAATGATCTCAGTATTGTTGTCGTATATAACGGTGAAAAATATTCTGCTGAGGAAATTGAGAAAATGGCAAGAGATGAAAAATTTGCAGATGACATTTCAGCGCTTATTCAGAAAGTGGTTTAGCATACATCTAAAAAGTGCGGCTGATTTTGACCGCACTTTTTTTACTTTCTTCTTAAAGAAACTTCTCCGGCATTAAAATACCGCTCGCCTTCATCGGTTATGACTTTTAAATAACCGCGTTTATCAATCCCCTGCTCTATACCTGAAATCGCGCCTTGCTCAGTAAAGACGTTCACTTCATCACCAAAAAATTCATTATAGTTTATCCACTGTTGCATGAATTCCTCATCAATGCCCTTTTCTTCAAATTGAGCTAATCGAGAATAAATACGTTGAATCACTTTAATAAGGATTGTTTCACGATCTATATTTGGATCCTGTTCGGTTAGCTGCGCATACGGCTGACTAATTTCGGTTGATTTTGGTAATTTTACATTGATCCCAATACCAACCACTAAATTAAGCAACCTATTCTTATGATTAATGATTTCCACTAAAATGCCACCAAGCTTTCGCCCTGAAAGCAAAATGTCATTTGGCCATTTCACTTTCGCATTTAACGCTTCTGCAATCGCTAAACCAATTACTAAACTTAGTCCATCCAATGCTTTTTTAGGATCGATAGTCCAATAAAAACTGAAAATTAACTGCCCTGCAAACGGTGAAAGCCATTGACGACCACGACGTCCTCGTCCTGCTGTTTGATATTCTGCCAAACACAAATCGCCTTTTTTTAATTGGTTAATTTGATTCGTTATAAATTCATTTGTTGAAGAAATGGTTTGATGATAATGCACAGAATAAGGGAAAAGTGCGGTCGAAATTGCTTGCGGATTTAACAAGGGCATTTCTGGCATCAGTTGATAAATCTCATTTTTTTCTTGAATATTTAATCCCACTTCTCTCAATAATGCCATTTCTTGCGCCAATTCATTTGACGTAATATTTAAAAACGACATCAAATCTGACCGCACTTTAGGTTGGCAATCTGATAAACACTCCAATAACGATGACATATTCATTCCTTCTTATAAAAACCTTGGCAAATCTTACCATAAAAGCGAAAAAATTCATTTTCAACCACATGAAAAATCTGTATAATCCCGGCGCAATATTTTTTGACACAACTTTTAACAGCGAGATATTGCCATGCTTAGAATCAAACAAGAAGCTCTGACTTTTGACGACGTTCTACTCGTCCCAGCTCATTCAACTGTTCTTCCGAACACAGCTAACCTCTCAACTCAACTCACCAAAGAAATTCACTTAAATATTCCTATGCTTTCTGCAGCGATGGATACTGTCACAGAAACCAAATTAGCAATCTCTTTAGCACAAGAAGGCGGCATCGGCTTTATTCACAAAAATATGACGATCGAACGCCAAGCGGATCGTGTTCGTAAAGTGAAAAAATTCGAAAGTGGTATCGTTTCTGAACCTGTCACTGTTTCTCCCGATTTAACCCTTGCAGCACTTGCTGAAATGGTGAAGAAAAACGGCTTCGCAGGCTACCCTGTTGTCGATGCTGAAAATAACTTAATTGGTATCATCACTGGCCGCGACACGCGTTTCGTAAAAGATTTAAGCAAAACTGTTTCACAATTAATGACGAAAAAAGAAGACTTAGTCACCGTAAAAGAAGGTGCAAGCCGTGAAACGATTTTAGAATTAATGCACAAAAACCGCGTAGAGAAAGTACTTGTAGTAGATGATGCATTCAAATTAAAAGGCATGATCACCGTTAAAGACTTCCAAAAAGCGGAACAAAAACCAAACGCATGTAAAGATGAATTTGGTCGTTTACGTGTAGGGGCGGCTGTAGGTGCAGGTCCAGGTAACGAAGAACGTATTGATGCATTAGTGAAAGCGGGCGTAGATGTATTGTTAATCGACTCTTCTCACGGTCACTCTGAAGGTGTGTTACAACGTGTTCGTGAAACTCGTGCAAAATATCCAAGCCTACCGATCGTTGCGGGAAACGTAGCAACGGCTGAAGGTGCTATCGCACTTGCAGACGCAGGCGCAAGCGCAGTGAAAGTAGGTATCGGACCAGGTTCTATTTGTACCACTCGTATCGTGACTGGTGTAGGTGTTCCACAAATCACCGCTATCGCAGATGCAGCGGCTGCATTAAAAGATCGTGGTATTCCAGTTATCGCGGACGGCGGTATCCGTTTCTCTGGTGATATTGCAAAAGCTATCGCTGCTGGTGCGAGCTGTGTAATGGTGGGCTCTATGTTTGCCGGTACTGAAGAAGCACCAGGTGAAATCGAACTTTACCAAGGTCGTGCATTTAAATCTTACCGTGGTATGGGTTCATTAGGTGCGATGGCTAAAGGCTCATCTGACCGTTACTTCCAATCTGATAACGCTGCAGACAAACTCGTACCAGAAGGTATCGAAGGTCGTATTCCATACAAAGGTTACTTAAAAGAAATTATCCACCAACAAATGGGTGGCTTACGTTCTTGTATGGGCTTAACTGGCTGCGCAACCATCGAAGAATTACGCACGAAAGCAGAATTCGTTCGCATCAGTGGTGCAGGCATTAAAGAAAGCCATGTTCACGATGTAACCATTACTAAAGAAGCACCAAACTATCGTATGGGCTAATCCGTAAGGTGGGCTTTAGCCCACCTTTTGTTGTTTTAAAGTGCGGTTGATTTTTGCAAAATTTTGAAGAAAATTGACCGTCTACACTATCAATAATAAGAGCATTATAAATGACAAACATCCACAACCATAAAATTCTGATCCTCGACTTCGGTTCACAATATACTCAGCTGATTGCGCGTCGTGTGCGTGAAATCGGTGTGTACTGCGAACTTTGGGCGTGGGATGTAACTGAAGAACAAATCCGTGAATTTAATCCAGACGGTATCATTCTTTCTGGTGGTCCAGAAAGTACCACTGAAGAAAACAGCCCGCGTGCACCTGAATATGTATTTAATGCAGGTGTGCCTGTATTGGGTATTTGTTACGGTATGCAAACCATGGCGATGCAACTTGGTGGTTTAACTGAAACCTCTGATCATCGTGAATTCGGCTATGCTTCTGTTTTAATGGATAATCCAACCGCACTTTTCGCTCATTTAAATGATGGTGATAGCAAATTAGATGTATGGATGAGCCATGGCGATAAAGTAACGCGTTTACCTGAAAACTTCCAAGTTACCGGTACGACTCCAACCTGCCCAATTGCGGCAATGTCTGATGAAAATCGTCGTTTCTACGGCGTACAATTCCACCCTGAAGTAACCCATACTAAAAAAGGCTTAGAATTATTGATGAATTTCGTGGTGAACATTTGTGGTTGCGAAACCAAATGGACAGCAGAAAACATTATCGAAGATGCCGTTGCTCGCATTAAAGAGCAAGTGGGTGATGATGAAGTGATTTTAGGTTTATCTGGTGGTGTGGACTCTTCTGTGGTTGCATTACTTTTACACCGTGCTATCGGCAAAAACTTACACTGCGTATTCGTGGATAACGGTTTACTCCGCTTACACGAAGGCGATCAAGTCATGGAAATGTTCGGTGACAAATTCGGTTTAAATATTACCCGTGTTGATGCTGAAAGCCGTTTCTTAGGCGAACTTGCTGGCGTATCCGATCCTGAGGCGAAACGCAAAATTATCGGTAAAGTGTTCGTGGATGTATTCGATGATGAATCGAAAAAACTCACTAACGTGAAATGGTTGGCACAAGGTACGATTTACCCTGACGTAATCGAATCTGCAGCAAGCAAAACTGGTAAAGCACATGTGATTAAATCACACCACAACGTAGGTGGCTTACCAGACTATATGAAACTTGGTTTAGTTGAACCTTTACGTGAATTATTTAAAGATGAAGTACGTAAAATCGGTTTAGCATTAGGCTTACCGGCTGAAATGATCAACCGCCACCCATTCCCAGGCCCAGGTTTAGGCGTGCGTGTATTAGGCGAAGTGAAAAAAGAATACTGCGATTTATTACGCCGTGCGGATGCAATCTTTATCGAAGAATTACGCAATAGCGGTTGGTATGAAAAAACCAGCCAAGCCTTCAGCGTGTTCTTGCCAGTGAAATCTGTAGGTGTGATGGGTGATGGCCGTAAATACGATTGGGTTATCTCACTACGTGCGGTAGAAACCATCGACTTTATGACCGCACATTGGGCGCATTTGCCTTATGATTTATTAGGTAAAGTATCTAACCGCATCATCAACGAAGTGAACGGCATTTCTCGCGTCGTATATGACATTAGCGGAAAACCACCAGCAACGATAGAGTGGGAATAACCTAAATCAATTTAAAGGGCAAATTATTTTGCCCTTTTCTTTTATCTATTGTTTAATATCCACAACTTTTCTTATCAAGATTCACTATGGATATCACTTTTTTACTCGGTACTAAAATTATTGAACTGACACTCATTGTGCTTATTGGCTATGGGTTGGTTAAATCAAAATTATTAAAATCAGAAGATAGCAAGCCGCTTTCCATTATTGGGCTTTATGTCATCAGCCCATCAGTGATGATTGAAGCATTTCAAATTGATTACACACCTGAAATCCTGCAAGGTTTGCAGCTTTCACTACTTATGGCCGTATTTCTTCAGGGTATTCTGATTATTATTGGCAGTTTATTAAAGCGCCTATTAAACCTTGATCCCATTGAGCATGCCACTTCCATTTATTCTAATTCTGGCAACTTGATTATTCCGATTGTGATGTCGCTATTTGGTAAAGAATGGGTCATTTACGCAAGCTGTTTTATTGTGGTTCAAACCTTTCTATTTTGGACACATTGCCGTTTGATTATTGTAGGAAAAGGAAATTTATCTCTGAAGACGATTGCCAAAAATATCAATATTTGGTCAATTCTCGTCGGTGCATTTTTGTTTGCTTTCCAAATTAAGTTGCCAAATATTATCAATGGCACGCTCTCTTCTATTGGTTTGTTTATTGGTCCGAATGCCATGCTTGTTGCAGGTATGCTGATTGCCGCAATTCCGTTAAAAAGCATTGTTTCATCTAAGCGCATTTATTTAGTTACGCTATTGCGCTTGTTGATTATTCCGCTTGTATTGTTGGTATTAATAAAGCTCATTGGCTTTGTGCATTGGGTTGAAAAAGGTGAGATTATTGTGTTGATTAGCTTTTTGGCTACCACTAGCCCTTCAGCTTCGACAGTGACACAAATGGCGGTGATTTATAACAATAATCCACAAAAAGCCAGCGCCATTTATGGGATAACGACGCTGCTTTGTATGTTTACTATGCCACTGGTGATTGCGTTATATCAAATGTGGGGGTAAATAGAAGAAAAGTGCGGTCAATTATTTCAGCACTTTTGATGCAGGTTGCTCTTTTTTCAAACGATAAAGTTGATATAAGTTAACGAAAACTAAGAATGCGTTTAGAAGCGCAACTGGATAAGATTTGATGATCAAACTGTAAACGACAAAAAGTACCGCTCCAATTGCATTAACAACTCTCAAGTGAACAATCGATTTAAATAAAAAAGACGCAGCTACAAAAAATGTTGCCAAATAACCTAATAATTCGATGAAATTAAATTCCATAAATCTCTCCGTCAACAATGATTGAGGCGGCATCATAAAAGATTTCGAAATTCAGGGAAAGAGGCGAAATAAAGGCAACCGATTGCAATATCAAGAAATTTTTATTTCGCTCAACATTCGCTTAGATAAAGACTTTTTGCACTAAAAACATATAAAAAATTGTGCCAGCCGAGATAGAAAGAAACATGTTCTTTTTCCAGAAATGTAACCCCAATACCAAAGCACCCGCAATGAAATCGGGTAAGCCGTGATAACCACTCAACACATCCACATTTTTATAGCAATACATCACTAACATCCCAAACATCGCCGCAGGCAGTACTTTGCCAAGGTAACGAATATAGTCTGGAATCGGGCGATTGGCGGGAAAGATCCAGAATGGCAATAATCGAGTAAATTGCACGCACACAATACAAATCACAATGGTAATAATCTGCTCCATCAATGTCATTTTAGTGCCTCCAATTTAGATGAAAGTTTAGGTCGTCTTACGGTTAACAGAATCCAAATACTAATGAGTGTTGGCACTAAAAAATGCTCTTTCCCAACAATTAATAGCGATGCAAAAGCCACACCTAAACCTAATAATGAGCTTTCATGAGACTTCTCTTTGAGCCAGTTTTCAGCAAAAATCACCAGGAAAAGTGCAGTCATACCAAACTCTACCCCTTTTAAATCAAAAGGAATGATTGAACCAAATAGATTACCTAATCCCGCTCCTACAACCCAATAAAGATGGAGATAAAAACTGACAAAGAACATATACCAGCCTTTATCTAAATGATCGGGGATCTTCGCCATATAGTTAAGGGAAAAACTTTCATCGACTAGGGTACTAATTAAATACCAACGTTTTTTCCCGAGTTGAGCACCATATTTTTCTAACATGGAAATACCATAAAAAATTTGGCGACCACTGACCATCAGCGTAACCAACGCAACACTTAAAGGCGAAAAAGGCATAACTAAGGCGGCAGCGGCAATAAATTCCACGGAGCCCGCATAAATGAGTGCTGCCATTGCAACGGGGAACCAAACACCAAATCCAAGTGCTTTCATGTAAATGCCGTATGCTATGCCTAAAAATAAAAAGCCGGCAAGCATTGGCATGCTGTAAGGAAATGCCGCTTTTGCTGCGGCTTTGATGGGATTTTCTGTCACTACTTCTGACATATTGACCTACTACAACTCTAAAACAGACAAACCAGGTAAGGTCGAAAAACTTTGTGCTTTCACTGTTTGATGGAAATCTTCGATATAAGCTAAATTAGCATCTTCTTTACGAATCGCGGCATAGAGATTACTGTACAACCCTTCTTCTGTAATTTTACGCGCTACCACATACCCTTTTTCTAAATAAGGTAATGCCGCCCAATAAGGCACGGTAGCAATGCCTCGACGACTCGCTACTAACTGGATCAAGGCGATCGTTAGCTCCGTTGTACGACGTGGAGGATTAATACCTTTTGGTTTTAATACTTGACGATATAAATCTAACATATCATCAGGAACGGGATAGGTTACCCAAGTTTCTTCAGCAAAATCTTCTGCCTGCCAAACATCTTTATTCGCTAATGGATGATCTTTAGAACAAATCCCCACCATTTCATAAGAAAACAGCGGCTTAAATAAAACATCATCGTTTTGTTCAACGTCGGAGACAATCGCCCAATCTGCACGATGAGACAATAACAATCCTACAGGATCGGTATGGAAACCTGACACAATATCCAATTCTACCAAACTCCAATGTTGACGAAATTCATCCATTGCCGGCATTAACCAGTCGAAACAGGTATGACACTCTACTGCAATTCGTAATTGCCCTGCATCACCGTGTTTTACGCGAGCAAGCTCACGTTCTGCATCAACCACTTTTGGAAGAATTTCATTAGCAAGACGAATCAAACGATCACCTGCTGCAGTAAAACGCAATGGATTACTTTTACGCTCAAAAAGAGGTAAACCGAATTGCTCTTCCATTAACTTAATTTGATGAGAAAGTGCCGATTGTGTTAAATAAACACGTTTTGCTGCCATTGAAACGCTGCCTGTTTCCTTTAAAGCAAGCAAGGTTCTTAGGTGACGAAGTTCAAGAAATGTAGGTTTCATTAGAATAATTCATAAAGTTATAGCATTAGATGAGCAACATGATAACGCAAATTAAATTTGTCGAAAAGAAAGTGCGGTCAAAAACGTTGATATTTTTGACCGCACTTAAGACAATTATTTATCTAATTGAACGGGAAGAAATAAGCTCAATGGTCGTTTTTTCACAATTTGGCAAACTTCATGCCAAATTGGCCACCAGCTCTCAATTTCCGCATTCAAAGAACGCAGTGCGACCCAAAGCGTTAATGAAAAACTGACAATTAAATTCACTAAACCAATCAACAATACAAAACCAATGCATTGTAAAAGCAATGAGTAGGTGAATTGTCCGCTCACAGCAATATAGCCTACATTCGCAGATGAAAATGCCACATGACGAATATCTAACGGAAGGTGCGTTAAGTAACCTACCACACCCGTAATACCAAGCAACATACCAAAGCAAAGGTTACCGATAAGCGAGCCATAATTCTCATGCATATAATTAGCAAATTTAACGCGAGATTTCTCAGACATTAATTTTTTCAATAACGGATGTTGCGTTAAACGCATACGCATATTCAAATAATTGCTGCGGTTATCAAAATAGCCCGAAATAATCCCTGAACAGAATAACCATACACCCGCAATGGCTGCAAACCATAAGGTTCCCGCAAAAGGATCAATGCTATGCAACTGATAAGCGATTTGATCAGCATTCATCAACGGCTCACCTGTTTTATATTGGTAACCAAACGCAATCAATGCAGCCAATCCCATCGCAATAAGTACATTGCCTAGCACCGCAATACTTTGAGAGCGAAATACATCCACTAATAATTGGGCTAATTTCATATTGACGCTTTTACCTTGAGGCGTTTTCTCAACAGCCTCAGCAAAACGGGCTGCAGTCATGGCGGGCTGTTTCGTCGCTACCGTAAAATGCAACATAAAGATCACCATAAAACCTAAGCCGTAATTTAAGCCTTCGGCAACCCCTTTCCAGACTTTGTCATCAATAATGCTACCTAGATAGATTTTAAATAGCGCCATCAGTGCAATTAATACACCACCACCTGCCGCAGAATAAAACATTGCCCAGAACTCTTTTTTATCTCGCGTAATGTAGTGCTCGCCATGATCACCCGCATTTTGGGTAATGCTACGTGAAATTAATCTTGAGCTTTGTTTCCATAATCGGGTGATGCTATGTTTTTCTGCTGCTGCGCGGGCAAAACAGCCGGTTAATAACAATATTCGGCGTGGTAAATAGCGATTTGAAACAAAAATCGCCATCAAGGTTTCTAATCGTTCCAAGGTCTGAGAAAGACGCTCCAATAAATAAGCCGTATTTAAAGAAGAGCCCACCACTGCTCCACGTTTTTGCAAACGCTCAACCAAATTTTTACATTGGCTAAACATTACCTGCAAATGACTATCATCAAAAACGGTTGATTGGCGGCGCGCCTGTAACCAATCCACCACTTCATGGTGCAATGCGACAAAAGGGGAATCAGCATTCAACAGAGAGGGCTCCATTCGCATCAACTCAGGATCCATATCCTCAGCTGCAATCCAAATTGAAAGCATCTCAATGGCAAATAACCCTTCACTTTCAATATGATTTTTTAAACGTTCCCGATCTTTTTGTTCTGTATAACGGGTTAAAACGCCAAATACGCCTCGCCACGTTTTTAAAGGAACGGCATCAATCCAACGTGCATCATTTTTATCGCTAAACAATAAATAAAAAATATCACGTAAATCATTAATATCTTTAAAAGAGGGGTTAAAACGCTCATAAATACGCGTTTTCATTTCCTGTCCAAAACCGCCACGCGTAAGAATACCACTACTAATAAACAACGGGTAAAGACGTAAATCACATAACCAACCACATAATAATTTCGAAACAGAACAGCCTAATTCTTTATCGTTCTTTAAGATAAACTTAAACAAATGCAAGGTTGGAGAAATTTTTTCAGTAGGGCTACTACGTAATAATTGACACAGCCCTTCCACAAGACCAAAGGCATCATTTTCCTCGACTTTATTACGCAAAAATTGCGGTAAAGTATCCGGTTTTATCATGCTTTCCTCCTTCAATCGTTTATATTCAAAGGGCAATATTATACAGATCTATTAGAAAAAATAAAAATGAGAGGAAAAGTGCGGTCAATTTTGAAAGGATTTTAAAAGAAAAGGCGTATGTTTCCATACGCCTTTAGATTAATATTATTTCTCTTTCTTCAGCAAGAAAATGCCTTGTTCAGAGAAGTTCACATAAGCTTGTTTCAGATTAGCATTGAAGTCTTCAGGTTTGGTGTTAATGAGCAATTCTTTGCCAGCCCAAATCGCCACCACTTCCCAATGGTTACCCATATAGACCGCACTCTTAATTTCACATTGTTGTGCTGCCTCGCCTTCTGCTTTTAAGTAAATCGCTTCAGGACGTACGCCCACTAAGCATTCGCCATCTGGTAAATTAAATTGTGCCGCATTACTTAATGGCAATCTGTAGCCATTCACGTCAATGGTGTTATTTTCCAATTTACCTTCAAAGATGCTCGATTCGCCCATGAAGTTTGCAAGGAATAAAGAGTTTGGACGCAAATAAAGCTCTTTGGCTGGGGCTTTTTGCATGATTTTACCTTTATTCATGACGATAACTTCATCGGACACCGCAAATGCTTCGGTCTGGTCGTGGGTCACATAAAGTGAGGTAATACCTAAACTTTGTTGTAATTCACGGATTTTTTCACGCATAGAACGACGTAAGTTTGCATCTAAGTTACTTAATGGTTCATCAAAAAGTAATACTTTTGGTTTTAACACTAACGCACGTGCTAATGCCACACGTTGTTGTTGACCACCCGAAATTTGATCCACAAAACGATCTTCAAACCCCGCTAAGTCAACCAACTCTAACGCTTCTTTTACACGTTTAGCGCGCTCTTCTTTACTCACGCCTTGCATACGCAAACCATAGCCGACGTTATCACCGATACTCATATGCGGGAACAAGGCGTAAGACTGGAATACGATGCAAATATCACGATTTTGAATAGATGATTTGGTTACATCTTCATCATCGATAAAAATCTGACCTGAAGTTGGGTTTTCTAAACCTGCCACTAGACGTAACACGGTGGTTTTACCGCAACCAGATGGACCTAATAAGGTCACCATAGTGCCACGTTTAATAGTTAAATCTAAATTATCAATGACTGTGGATTTACCAAAAGATTTAGTGATATTTTTTAATACTAAGAAATCATTATTACTCATAATATTTACCTACAACTTAACGAGTTAATTCATTTTTTTCGCTTTAGAACGGGAAATTCGGGTATCACCCACAATCCAGTCAAAGAATAAAATAATGGCCATCATCACGATGATTAAAATCGAACCGTATGCGATAGCAACGCCATATTCACCATCTTCTACACGGTTTAAAATATAGGCTGTTGCCACGCGTGTATCAGCAGTGACTAAGAAGATAATCGCACTTACGGTAGTCATCGCACGAACGAAGCTGGTGACCAATGCAGAAAGTAAAGCTGGTTTTAACAATGGTAAAACGATAAACCACAAGGTTTTCCATGAGCTACCTTTTAAAGAAAGCGACGCTTCATCAAGTGATTTATCTAATTGACCAAGACCTGCAATGGCTGCACGCATACCGATTGGTAAATCACGCATTACCATTGAGATGATCACGATAATGCTGGTACCTGTAATGTAAAGTGGCGCATTGTTAAAGGCTAAAATATAAGATACCCCTGCAACAGTTCCTGGTACGGCGAAGCAAAGCATGGTTAAGAACTCAAGGGATTTTTTACCTTGGAAATCTTTACGCACCACAATATACGCAATTAATAAACCGAAAAGTGCGGTCAATGGTGCGGCAATTCCTGCGTAGATTAAGGTATTAATCAATGATGGCCATGCCCCATCACTTAAGCCTTGTCCGAATAACATCGCATAGTTTTTCAAGGTTAAGGTGTAATCTACCCCCCAGTTCACAGTGAAACTACCGTAGAAAATACTGCCGTATAACGCTAAGTTAAAGAGTACCCAGAAACCAAGCATACCGATGATGGTATATTTCAAGCCGGTTGGTAAATCTTGCACGTCACCACGATAGGATTTACCTGAAACGGTCACATAAGAGCGGTTACCAATCCAAATATATTGGATGATAAATACGGCTAATGAGAAGATTAAAAGCATCGAACCTAAAGTACTTGCTGAAGCATAATCTAATTGTGAGCCTGCAATATAGAAGTAGATTTGTGTCGCGATGACGTCAAAGCTACCGCCCAATACTAACGGGTTACTAAAGTCCGCTAAGGATTGGATAAACACGATTAAGAATGAGTTTGCCAATGCTGGACGTAGTAATGGGAAAATGATATTGAAGAACGTTTGGTAACGATTTGCACGTAAAGTGTAAGACGCTTCTTCAATTGATGGGTGAACCGATTTTAATGCCCCATCTAAAATCATGAATGAAATCGGTGCAAAAGCAAGAATCTGCGCAATGGCAATCCCGTTAAAACCGTATAACCAGTTGTGGTTCTCAAATCCAAATGTTGAAGCTAAGAACTCAGTCACATAACCAGAACGACCAAGCATTAATGTTACCCCTAAGCCCACAACGAATGGAGGGGTAACGATTGGTAAAATAGAGAAAATTTTACCAATAAATGCTGTTCTACGTGCAATACGGGTGGTATAAAGTGCAAAAGCTAAACCGAAAATTGTTGATACGATACCCACAAAGCCAGATAAAAATAACGAGTTGCTAATAACTCGAACAATATAGCTTTGAGTTAGAATTCGCATCACTTGTTGCGGTGCAAAGGTATCACCGTCATAGAACATTGAAACAAAGATGGCCAATGTTGGATAAACGATGAAGAAGAAAATTAATAAGATAATGCAAAGTAAAGAGGCAATAATAAATTTATCCCCTTGCATCACTTTTAATTTGGCGAAGGAAAATGTCGCCAATGCGGTTAAACTCGCGATTAATACAATCACAGAATAACCCATGCTGACTTTATAAATTGTCGCACTGACAAAGATAAACAACGTTGCCGCAGCAACAAGATAAAGCTCAGCTTTCGCTTGCGTATCCTTCGGTAATTTAAGAAGTGGCATCAATCCGTATAAAATAACCGGTAAAAACCATAATGCCGTAATATCTAACGAAGACCAACCCATTGCACCTAAGTATTCATCGCTTGTGCTTTCAAACAAACCATAATCTAAAGCATGGGAAGGCAGAAGAAGAAATGCAATAACAGCAAGAATTATCCAAAAGTTAGCAGATTGGATAATAGGAAGTTTATTTGCGTTCATACAACCTCGCATAAAAGAAAAAAGCGAAATAATATAATAGCTATTATTTCGCTATGTATACATCATTATTTTGCTAATTTAACATCATCAACCCATTTTGTGATCAAACGTTTACGTAAATCACTTGAGCCGTATTTGTCAAAATCATAATTAATTAAATTGATGGATTTAAAATCGAGCGCATAAGGCGATTGCTCAGCGGTGCTATTTGTTAAAATAGAATACGCTTCCCCTTTTTTCCAGGTTAACTCTTGCGCTTCTTTTGATAACGCCCAATCCACAAATAATTTCGCATTTTCAAGGTTTCTTGCACCTTTAATAATGCTTACGCCACCAATTTCATAGCCTGTACCTTCGCAAGGTACAACTAATTCTATTGGTGCGCCTTTTGCTTTCTCTAAAGAATATTCATGTAAAAAACCAATTCCGATTGCGGTTTCACCACGTGCTGTATTACGGGTTGCCGTGTTACCGGATTTAGTATATTGGGAAACATTTTTATTCAGTTCTTTGAGATATTTGAATGCCTCATCCTCACCCCAAAGTTGGATATAGGTCGCTAACTGAGTATAACCTGTTCCAGAACTTTGTGGATCAGCTGCTTGGATCTCATTACGATAAGCAGGATCGGTGAGATCTTTCCAACATTTTGGTGTTGGTAAATTGAGTTTTTTCAAACGTTCTGGATTGATACCAAAGCCTAATACACCGAGATAAATCGCGGAGGAATAGTTGCCCTTAATTTTAGCGGGATCTCTAAACTGTTCAGGAATTTGTGCGAGATTTGGTGACTTATACGCTTCAAGTAAGCCCATTTCACCGGCTTGAGAATGAGGATCAAGCGTACCGCCATACCATACATCCCCTTGTGGGTTATCTTTTTCTGCATCAATTTTGGCTAAAATTGTGCCTGTACCACCACGGATAAAACTGGTTTTGATACCGTATTTTTTCTCAAAAGCCATAGTTTCTTGCTCACACATCGTATTTTGTGCACTACAATAAACCACTAAACGACCTTCTGCAGCAGATGCGTGAGAGCTTAGCAATACGCCACCAAATACAACACCAGAAAGTGCTAAAGCAACGTTAGACATTTTCATTGGTCCACTCCTGTGTTTATAAAATAAGATGAGCTAATACGCTCATCGTAGAAACCCACGTAAAAACCTAGCTAGTGGGGCTAAAATGGTAAAAGTGCGGTCAAAAAATCTCATGTTTTTCAACCGCACTTTAAACATTATTTCGCTAATTTAACGTCTTGAACCCATTTTTCAATTAAGGCTTTGCGTTGTTCGGTTGCACCGTATTTTTCAAAGTCATAATTGATCAGGTTAAGTTTGTTTGGATCAAACGCAGTTGGCGATTGTTCCGCTGTGGTGTTGGTTAAGATTTGTAAAGAGTCACCTTGTTTCCACGCTAACTCTTGACCTTCTTTAGATAATGCCCAATCCACGAATAATTTTGCGTTATCGATGTTACGCGCACCTTTTAAGATACTTACGCCACCTAACTCGTAGCCCGTACCTTCACAAGGTACCACTAATTCCAACGGCGCACCTTGACGTTTTTCAAGTGCGTAATCGTGTAAGAAACCGATACCTACCGCAGTTTCACCACGTGCCGCATTACGAGATGGAGTGACACCTGATTTGGTGTATTGCGATACGTTTGGATGTAATGCTTTTAAGAAATCAAAGGCTTTTTCTTCGCCCCAAAGTTGAACGAAAGTAGCCAACGCAGTGTATGCTGTACCTGCACTTTGTGGGTCAGCAATTTGCACTTCGCCTTTTAAGCGAGGATCAGTTAAATCTTTCCAGCATTTTGGTACTTCTTTAATACCTAATTTTGCTAAACGCTCGGTATTCACACCAAAACCTAAGATACCCATGTAAATAGCGGATACATAATGTCCTTTGGTTTTCGCTGGATCACGGAAACGTTCAACAATTTCATCAATGTGTTTAGATTTATAAGGTTCGATTAAACCCAACTCTGCCGCTTGAGCTTGAGGGTCGAATGTACCACCAAACCAAACGTCTGCTTGAGGGTTATTTTTTTCCGCTTCAACTTTTGCAAACGTACTGCCTGAACCGTTGCGAATGAATGAAGTTTTCACATCATATTTTTCGCCAAACGCTTTGGTTGTCGTTTCACAAAGAATGTTAGTCGCACTACAATACACCACTAAACGCCCTTGAGCATTAACGGCTGATGATGTCATGAAGCCTGCTGCTAAAAGTGCGGTTGAAATGGAGAGAGAAATTTTATTCATTTTCATCGTACACTCCTCATAAATAACACTGATGAAATAATAAAAACGAGCACATCGTAAGCGAAAACGAAAAAAAATTCCGTGAACTACTTCACAAATTTAAAAAATTTAAATAAAAAAGAAAGATGAATTTAAACTGATTTTTCTTTATAATCCTTGTAATTTTTACCTTCCGTTTTTGAGGTCGTTCTATGTCAGACTCATCTTGTATTATCATCGCTATCACGGGGGCATCCGCTTCAGGCAAAAGCTCCATTGCTTCCACCGTTCATAAAGAACTTTGTAACGACTTAGGTTGTGAAGAAATCGGCATTATTGCTGAAGACAGCTACTATAAAGATCAAAGCCATTTAGAGATGAGTGAGCGAGTAAAAACCAACTATGACCACCCGAGTTCAATGGACAGAGATTTACTCATTCAACACTTAAAAGACTTAAAAAACGGAATCGCCGTAGATGTTCCTGTCTATAGTTATGTTGATCACACCCGAACAGGCGAAACTAAACACTTTACGCCGAAAAGAATTGTGATTTTAGAAGGGATCTTATTGCTTACTGATGAGCGAGTTCGCCAATTAGCCGATATTTCAGTCTTCGTAGATACACCATTAGACATTTGTTTTATCCGTCGTTTACAACGTGATATGGAAGAACGTGGTCGTTCATTACAATCTGTCATTGACCAATATCGTGCAACCGTTCGACCTATGTTCTTACAATTTATTGAGCCATCAAAGCAATATGCAGACATCGTGATTCCTCGCGGTGGTAAAAATCGTATTGCGATTAATATGTTGAAAGCTCAAATTCTTCATTTATTAAACCAAAAATAGGAAAAATCATGCGTCTTTGCGATACCGATATCGAACGCTATCTAGATGATGGCATTATTTCTTTAACGCCTCGTCCTGAAAATGACAAAATCAATGGGGCAACCATTGATGTGCGTTTAGGCAATTCATTTCGCGTATTTCGTGAACATTCCGCGCCTTATATTGATTTAAGTGGCCCGAAAGAAGAAGTCTCTGCTCAACTTGAATCAGTGATGAGTGACGAAATTATTATCGGTGATGATGAAGCCTTCTTCTTACATCCAGGTATGTTGGCATTAGCAACTACATTAGAGTCTGTGAAACTCCCTGCCAATATTATCGGTTGGCTAGATGGTCGTTCTTCACTTGCTCGTTTAGGTTTAATGGTACATGTAACCGCACATCGTATCGATCCAGGTTGGGAAGGCAAAATTGTGTTGGAATTCTACAACTCTGGCAAATTACCTTTAGCATTACGTCCTAATATGGTAATTGGTGCTTTAAGTTTTGAAGTTTTAAGTGGTCCAGCTGCTCGCCCGTATACCAGTCGTAAAGATGCCAAATATAAACATCAGCAGAATGCGGTGGCAAGCCGAATTAATGAGGATTAATCAATGAAAAAGATCGCAATTAGCCTGTTGATCGTGCTGTTTGCGATCTTTGCTTTTTTTTATGTTCAACTTCAACAAGCTAAGAGTCTTTTGACCGAACAACTGACGAAACGAGATATTCAACTTGAAACGGTAGGTATTAGCCTCTTTCCACAGCCTGTTATTTCCTTAGAAAAGGTTAAATATCACGCGATTTCTGCACAAAAAATTGAAGGAAAATTACCTTTTATTTCACTCGTTTTTGGGAATCCAACGATTGACGAAATTCAAATTCAGCAAGCTCGCTTTACCGAAAATGCATTGAATTCAGCCAATATCCGCATGGTATTTTCAGATTTTGCACTCAAACAATTTTTAAAAAAAGATCTTACTTTTAATGGTAGCAACCATATTTGGGTGAACCTTGAAAAACCTATTTATGGCAACACCGCAACCTTTGATTTTCTTTTTAACAAAGGAAATATCGCCCTTCGTCAGGAAGGCGAATCGCTTATTCAATTTGATGACGTGCAATTCAATCAGCAAAAATTAGGCTATATTGAAATTCATGCTGATTTAACGAAACCACAGAAACTTGCCATTGGTTACATTCGACCAACATGCACCACGAATTGTCTTGCCATACTCAAATTTAGTAGCTATCTGCAAAAAAGTGCGGTCAATTTTTCTGGTAAAAATTTTCCGTTAACACAGTTGTTATCGTTACTTAATTTTCCTCAAACCATGACGGGAACAAGTGATTTTAATGTTCAATTAGCTTTTGCAAATTCAGAATTAGCTCAAGGGAAATTTGATTTTAATGCACGTGATGGTGAGCTTTTAGGACTTAATCTACTGGATATGGCGGCACAGTATTTACCGATTAATTACAACAGTGATTTAACCGCGAGTAGAAATATGAACACGCCTTATGAGCGTTTTGAATCAAGCCTTTCATTCGAAAATCATTTGCTTAAAGTCGATAAAATAAACTTAAAAACAACCGCACTTTTAGCTGAAGGTGCTGGAGCCATTGATTTAGATAATGTACAATGCGACGTCAATTTAACCTTAAGATCCACTAACGAAAAATACAAAAAGCTGGCATTGCCTATTCGCTTTTTCGATAGTTGCTACTCACCACAGTATAAGGTAAATATTGACCAAAACTTTCGTCATCAATTGAAAGAATTAATTAAAGAGAAATTAAAATAATGTCATTTTATCAGAAAGCAGAAAGAACCCAATATTGGCGCGTAGTCATCATGGCTTGCGCCGCTTTTATTTTTAATACCACGGAATTTGTGCCAGTTGCGTTACTCACCGATATCGGACAAAGTTTTGATATGCAAAGCTCCGATGTGGGTTTAATGATGACCGTTTATGCTTGGACGGTTATGATTATGTCTTTACCTGCCATGCTCGCGACAGGCGATATGGAACGTAAAGGCTTGTTACTGAAGCTTTTCGTCATTTTTATCATCGGCCATATTATCTCTGTCATTGCGTGGAATTATTGGATTCTTCTCATTGCTCGTATGTGTATTGCGGTAGCGCATTCACTCTTCTGGGCAATTACCGCATCATTAGTGATGCGTGTAGCACCGAAGAATAAGAAAACACAAGCAATTGGTATGCTCGCTATCGGTACATCCCTTGCGACTATTTTAGGCTTACCATTAGGCCGTTTAGTCGGTCAATTAGTTGGTTGGCGTATTACTTTCGCAATCATTGCAGCATTAGCTTTGGTTGTGATGGTATTTATTATGCGTTTATTACCAAACCTACCAAGTAAAAATGCAGGCTCGTTATCTAGTCTGCCGATTTTAGCAAAACGTCCATTACTTATTGGACTTTATGCCACAACGGTAATCATTGTTTCAGCACACTTTACCGCTTATACCTACATTGAACCCTTTATGGTTCAAATCGGCGAACTAGATCCAAATCTTGCGACAATAATTTTGTTGGTATTTGGGGTTTCTGGCATTACCGCAAGTGTGATCTTTAACCGCTTATACCGTTTTGGTCCAACCCAATTTATCAGTACGGCAATGATTTTATTGGCAGTCTCTTTAGCATTTATGCTTGTTTCTGCAAGTTATACCGCCACCATGTTTACCCTTGCTTTTATTTGGGGTATTGGCATTTCTTGTATCGGACTGGCATTACAAATGCGTGTACTGCAACTTGCACCAGATGCAACAGACGTAGCAAGTGCCATTTATTCAGGTATTTTCAATGCGGGTATTGGTGCCGGCGCACTGTTTGGTAACCAAATCGCTCGCCATATTGGTCTTGAATATATTGGCTTTACGGGCGCAGCATTAGCGATGATTGCACTCGGCATCTTTGTCTTCTTCAACTTTCGCTATCGTTCTCAAAACGTCTAAAAAAATGACCGCACTTACTCAAGTGCGGTCATTTTCTTTTCTAATCGAGATGGAAACAAGCGATTAGCTTACCATCAGGATATTTTTCCAATTTCGGTTGCTCATTTCGACATTTATCAGTCGCTTTCCAACAACGCGGATTAAATGCACAACCTTTTGGTGGATTAATCGGGCTAGGTAATTCGCCCTTTAATTTAATCCGCTGACGACGTAATTCAGGCGATAATCTTGGCGTAGCCGAAAGTAATGCTTGCGTATAAGGATGTTGTGGGTTTTTAAAGATCTGCTCTTTTGTACCCATTTCAACACAGCGACCTAAATACATCACCATCACCTCATCTGCAATGTGTTCAACCACCGAAAGATCATGGGAAATAAACACATAAGATAAACCAAGCTCAGCTTGCAAATCCATCATCAAATTCAGCACTTGCGCACGAACGGACACGTCTAACGCAGAAACGGGTTCATCCGCCACAACCACGTCAGGTTCAAGCATTAAACCACGAGCAATTGCGATACGTTGACGCTGTCCACCCGAAAACATATGTGGATAGCGATTATAAAACTCTGCACGCAATCCCACTTTTGTCATCATGGCCAATACTTTTTCCTTACGCTCTTTTGCCGATAGATTGGTATTAATGACTAAGGGCTCTTCCAAAATCGTGCCGATTTTCTTACGCGGATTCAGTGAGGCATAAGGATTTTGAAACACGATTTGGATTTTCTGACGGCGCAATGCTTTCGTTTCATGATCATTGACTAAGAAATTTTGCCCGTTGTAATACAATTCACCTTCAGTCGGTTCTTCTATCATCGTCAAAAGACGACCTAGTGTTGATTTACCACAACCAGACTCCCCTACTACGGCAAGGGTTTTGCCTCGTTCTAAGGAAAAAGACACACCATCTAATGCTTTCACTTGCTGTGTTTTCGCAAACATCCCTTTTTTCACAGGATAATATTTTTTTAGCCCAATGGCATTGAGCAATGGTGCTTTTTCTTGGGCGACATCAGTCATTGCTAGGTTCTCCTTGGGCATTTAATGGGGTGTGACATTTAACTTGTCGATTTCCTACGTGACGTAATTCAGGTTCCACACTTCGACAAAGATCAGTCGCATACGGACAACGTGGATTTAACAAACAACCTTGTGGGCGATCGTATTTACCTGGCACCACACCGGGTAAAGATTGCAAACGAGATTTACCTTCTGCAAACTCCGGTAAAGAACGTAATAAGGCTTGGGTGTAAGGATGTTTGGGTTCACGGAAAATATCTTCTGCTCGTCCTTCTTCCACTACTTGTCCTGCATACATCACAATAATACGATGCGCCGCTTCTGCGACTAACGCAAGATCGTGCGTAATCAAAATCAATGACATACATTCTTTTTGCTGCAACTCAAGCAACAAATCTACAATTTGAGCTTGAATGGTCACATCCAGTGCAGTGGTTGGCTCATCTGCAATCAGCAATCTCGGTTTACACGCTATCGCCATAGCAATCATAACGCGTTGGCTCATCCCGCCAGAAAGCTGATGCGGATAGACATCAATTCTCGATTCTGGATCAGGAATACCCACTAAACGCAATAGCTCTAAAGTGCGTTCACGGCGTTCTTTTTTACTGCCGCCTTGATGTGCCTTAATCGCTTCCATAATTTGGAAACCTACCGTATAAGCAGGATTTAAGCTTGTCATTGGGTCTTGGAAGATCATGGCAATATCTGCGCCAACCAATTCCCGCTTTTCTTTTGGCGGTAAGCTTAAGAGATCTTTTCCTTCAAATTCTAGACCTGTCGCTGAAACTCGACCAGGAAAATCAATTAACCCCATTACCGCAAGAGAACTCACTGATTTCCCTGAGCCAGACTCACCAACAATGCCTAATACTTCACCTTGATTAACTTGATAGCTAATGCGATCCACTGCTTTAAAAGGTGCTTTTTCATCACCAAAGTGAACAGAAAGCTCTTTTACATCTAATAATGCCATTCTGCCCCCTATTGTTTTAATTTTGGATCGAGTGCATCACGCAACCCGTCACCCATTAAGTTAAATGCTAAAACAAGCGATAAAATCACTAAACCTGGAATAGTAACCAACCAGTTTGCCGCCTGCATAAAACTACGTGATTCGGATAACATCGTCCCTAATTCCGGTGTTGGTGGTTTTGCACCAATACCTAAGAAACCTAAGGTCGCTAACTCTAAAATGGCGTTAGAAATCCCCATTGTCATTTGTACGATGAGAGGAGCTAGGCAATTCGGTAAAATGACAATAAACATTAAACGTAATACGCTTGCTCCCGCTACACGCGAAGAGGTGACATAATCTCTGTTTTTCTCATTCAATACCGCCGCACGTGTTAAGCGCACATAACTTGGAATCGAAACCACGGCAATAGCCAACGTCGCATTGGTTAAAGATGGCTCTAAAATTGATACGACCACAATGGTTAAAAGCAAGTTTGGGATAGCCAACATAATGTCAATAAAACGAACAATTAATGTATCCAATGCGCCACCATAATAACCGGCAAGCAAACCTAGGCTCGTTCCTAAAATGCAAGATAGAATGACAATAATGAAACCTGCAAAAACAGAAATGCGCGTACCATAAATAATGCGAGAAAGAATATCTCGACCAATGTCATCTGTACCCAGTAAATAAGCTGAATTGCCGCCTTCATACCAAGCTGGCGGTAACAATAAAGCTGAACGATTTTGTTCGATAGGATCAAAAGGTGCAATCCAAGGCGCAAAAACACTGATTAATGCTACGACAAGAATAAAAGTGAGCCCAATCACAGCCCCTTTATTTTGTTTGAAATAAAACCAAAACTCCTGCAACGGTGTACGCGGCGCAATCGTTTCAATAGATAAAGTTTGTTCCGTCATTAATAAGGCTCCTTATTGATGGCGAATACGTGGGTTTACCACGCCATAAAGTAAATCGATCGTCAAATTCACCACAATAATAATTGTAGCAATAATCAACACAGCGCCTTGTAAGACTGGATAATCACGATTAGAAATCGCATCAATAATCCATTTACCAATACCCGGCCATGAGAAAATTGTTTCGGTTAAAACTGCACCGGATAATAACTGTCCTACAATCAATCCCACCACGGTCACAACAGGGATCAGTGCATTACGTAGTGCATGAACAATCACAATTCGGGTATAACTTAAGCCTTTGGCTTTTGCTGTACGAATATAATCTTCACCTAACACTTCCAACATCGAAGAACGTGTCATTCGGGTTATCACCGCAAGTGGAATGGTACCTAGCACAATAGACGGTAGAATCAATGACTTAATGGCATTTCCAAAGGCACCTGGCACGCCTGAAAGCCAAGTATCGATTAACATAAAACCGGTTGGTGTATCGATCCAGAAACTATCTTCTAAACGTCCCCCTTGTGGTAAATTTAACCAAGGTGAAACATATAAGATCAAAATTAATCCCCACCAGAAAATTGGCATGGAATAACCCGTTAATGACATGGCTGTCACGGTATGAGAAATCCAGCTATCTTTCTTGACGGCAGCAATCGTTCCTAGCGTAATGCCAGCAATTAATGACCAAAATAGTGCAAAGAAAGCCAATTCAAACGTGGCAGGGAAAAGTGTGAAAAACTCCCTCAGAACAGGTTGTTGAGTACGGAATGATTCACCAAAATCGCCTTGTATTACATTACCAATATAATTGAAATATTGCTGATACAACGGTAAATCGAGACCAAGTTGTTTCATCATTTGTTGATGAACTTCTGGCGTTAAACCTCGCTCTCCCATCATAATTTCCACAGGATCGCCTGGAATAAAATGAATGAGAGCAAAAGTCACAAAAGTAATGGCGATAAAGGTAGGAATCACCATTAAAATACGTTTTAAAATAAATTTAAACATCTACTTCCCACATGATAAAAGTGCGGTCGTTTCTTCGAACGTTTTCGCACTGGCATATTGAATATGAACACTAGTATTCATACTCGTTGCAATAAAATTCTCCCGATTCTACCGCACTTTTTCTAATTTTGCCAAATGCGCAATCAACCACTTAATACCTTGAGCTTGGAAAGCGATTTGTAAACGAGTGTTATTATCTGAGCCTTCAACGTTTATCACTGTGCCAAAACCAAACTTTTCATGTTTCACTTTTTGCCCCATTTTCCATTCGTTCTCAGGCAAACTCGCGCTTAAACTTCCCACTTTCGCTTGGTTTAATGCTCGAGTCACCGTTCCACGCAAGCGGATTTCTTGAATGCATTCTGATGGCAATTCGGTAATAAAACGTGAAGGCAAATGACGTTCTTCTTTTGTATAAACACGACGACTTTCTGCATAACAAATCGTCAGTTTTTGCTTAGCTCGCGTAATGCCCACATAAGCAAGACGACGTTCTTCTTCCAAACGCCCTGGTTCTTCAAATGAACGGAAACTTGGGAATACGCCCTCTTCTACCCCCACCATAAACACGCGTGGAAATTCCAAACCTTTTGCTGAGTGTAAGGTCATCATTTCTACACAAGATTGATGCGGTGAAGCCTGCTCTTCTCCCGCTTCTAAAGAAGCATGAGTTAAAAAGGCGGTAAGATCGGTCATATCCTCTGCTTCATCGGGTTTGATAAATTCTCGGGTTGCCGTCACCAGTTCTTCTAAGTTTTCAATACGCACTTCACCTTTTTCGCCTTTTTCCTGTTTATACATATCGTATAAGCCAGAATGTTTAATCACAAAATCAGTTTGTGCAAACAGTGGCATTTCGGCTGTATCCACCTGTAAAGAATTAATCAACTCTTGGAAACGCAACAATGCGGTTGAAGCTCGCCCCGTTAGCATATTTTCTTGTGTGGCTACTTGAACAGCTTGCCATAAGGTAATTTGACGTTCACGGGTTAAATTTCGTAACACATCTAAAGTGCGATCACCAATACCACGTGTAGGCGTATTAATTACACGTTCAAATGCCGCATCATCTTGACGATTATTAATTAAGCGTAAATACGCCAACGCATCTTTAATTTCTTGGCGTTCGAAGAATCGCATCCCGCCGTAAATCCGGTAAGGGATTTGACAACGAATCAAGGCTTCTTCAATAACACGAGATTGGCTATTACTACGATATAAAACAGCACAATCATCTAATTTTCCACCGTCATCTACCCAATTTTGGATTTGAGAAGCCACAAATTTAGCTTCATCTAACTCATTAAATGCCGCATAAATCCCCACTGGCTCGCCCATTTCACCGTCCGTCCATAAATTCTTACCGAGACGATCACTATTATTCGAAATAAGTTGGTTGGCACTTTTCAGAATATTGCCGGTAGAACGATAATTTTGCTCCAAACGAATAGTTTCAGCGTTGAAATCTTTTAGGAATTTTTGAATGTTTTCAACCTGTGCACCACGCCAACCATAAATGGATTGGTCATCATCGCCCACAATCATCACCTTGCCCGTATTACCGGCAAGAATTTTGATCCAAGCATATTGGATTTTATTGGTATCTTGAAACTCATCCACCAAAATATGCTGAAAACGTTGCTGATAACGTTGCAAAATCACGGGCTTTTTAGCAAATAATTCATACGCACGAATTAATAATTCAGCAAAATCCACTAAGCCCGCACGATCACAAGTATCTTGATAAATTTGATAAATCTTAATCCACTCTTTTTCCTGACGATCACCAAAATCATTAATATCTTGCGGTCTTAAACCTTCATCTTTTTTATTATTGATATACCAGCACGCCTGTTTCGGTGGAAATGCTTTATCATCATAATTGTGCAATTTCATCAAGCGTTTCACTAAACGAAGTTGGTCTTCAGAATCCAAAATTTGGAAGTCTTGTGGCAAGTTCACATCTAAATGGTGAGCGCGTAATAATCGATGGGCAATGCTATGGAATGTGCCAATCCACATACCAAATAGATTCGATTGAGCATGTTTAGATAAGGTATCTTGAATACGATGACGCATTTCAGCAGCGGCTTTATTGGTAAAGGTAACCGCCATAATGCTGCCTTCAGAAATATTTTCTACGGCAATCAACCAAGCAATACGATGAGTCAAGACGCGAGTTTTACCACTTCCAGCTCCCGCAAGCACAAGGTAATTGCCAAGTGGTGCTGCCACTGCTTCATGTTGTTTATCATTCAAGCCATCAAGTAATTCTGAAATATCCATTGCTCTTATTTTAATCTGGTTAAATTTACAGGGGATTATAGTGGGAATTATGCGTTTAAACAATCCCAATATTTACAAATTTCCTCTGCCCGCTTATATTAGCAATATCAAATAATACTAAATATTGACGACGTAAAAGGAGACATAATGTCAATAAAAACCACGTTAAAATTAACCGCACTTTCAGCCCTAACCGCCCTCGCGTACACGTCTCACGCACAGGCTGAAGGCAAACTCACCGTGTATTGCAGTGTACAAAATGTCGTATGTGAAAAAGTCACGCAAGCCTTTAGTAAAAAATACAATGTAGATGCACAATTTGTACGTAATAGTACAGGCGTTGTATTAGGCAAAATTAAAGCTGAAAAAGAAAACCCTCAAGCTGATTTCTGGTTTGGCGGCACCATTGAACCGCATCTTCAAGCTGCAGAATTAGGCTTGCTTGAATCCTACCGTTCCCCATTACAAAAAGATATCATGCCGCAGTTTAAATCTTTAATGGATCAACGTGGCAATTTCACCTCTGTGATTTACTTAATGGAACTTGGCATTGGGGTCAATACTAAAAAATTAAAAGAATTGAATATTCCTGCGCCAAAATGTTATGCAGATCTGATAAAACCAGAATATCAAGGGCAAATTCAATATCCCGATCCCCGTGTTTCTGGTACGGGTTATTCACTTATCAGCACTTTTTCCACATTATGGGGAGAAGAAAAAGCTTTCGATTATTTGAAAAAATTAGAGCCAAATCTCATGCAACATACCAAAACAGGTCTTGCGAGCAACTATTTGGCTAACGGTACCGTAGCGATTGATTTAGGTTTTATGTTGGTTTATCCGCGTGAGAAGAAAAACGGTGCACCAGTTGAAGGCATTTTACCATGCGAAGGCGTGGGCTATTCTTTAGGCGGAGCTAGTATTATTAAAGGAGCAAGAAACCTCGATAATGCTAAGCTGTTTATGGATTTCGTGCTAAGCAAAGAAGCACAAGAAATTCCGTGGCGAGAATCAGACTCTTATCAACTTCCAACCAATATTCATGCTGAACCGGCGCCAGGTTTCCTGCCGGCGAGCAAATTAAAACTGGTGGATATTGATTTTATGAAATTTGGTACAGATCAAGAAGGTAAACGCCTCACCCAACGTTGGGTTTCTGAGGTGCTCTTAGAGAGTAAATCGCCAAAAGAATAAAAGAAATAAAAAAAGTGCGTTCAAAAATCATGGTGTTTTTGACCGCACTTGTTTTATTAATTCTTAGATAAACAGTACTCTTGAATATTTTACCAAGTTAAATTCTTATAATAATGATAAACAGGATGGAAAATTGTTTCCTCTTTATATTCAGGTATCCAAGGCTTTCTATCTGTTATGTAGTGAATAATCCATGGAGATTCAGTTACTAATGGTAAAAATGTAAAGTTATAGTGCGCTTGAACATTATAACGAACATCAATTCTTAGCCAGCGATTAAATAGAACAAAGTTCAATATATCTTGATCTGCATAGAGTACATCTGAATAATATAACGCAATAGCTAGTAATTTTCTCGTCATATTTTCCTCTCGGCATTTCACTAAATCCCATAATATTACACCAGCATTAAAATAAGGTTTGAAATCTTCTCCGCCTTTGTAAGAAAGGCATGATTCTAATTCTTCAGGTGTATTTAAAACATACCAGTGAGGCGTATCTTTATTTGATAAATTATAGTCATCAATCGCCGCAATCGGACAACCTTTCATATCAACATGAAATAAATTTGATAATGATGAATTTACAATAATATCGCTATCTAAATAAAGCACTCGCTCTTCTTGAATTAATTCTGGAATTAAGAATCGCGCATAAGTAAGCTCATTAACATGTTTTAATTTATTAGGTAGTTGTTTTATGATTTCATTGATAGCTAATGAATTGGGCATTATTTTTTGGTTTAAACGCTGAATAGCTGGATTAGCCTCATTAAGCCAAATAGGTGAAAGTTGATTATTAAACTTCGCTAGGTTCTGTGCTTGCAAAACAAGCCAATTTTCAGGAATGTCCGTATGAATAATATAGATATGCATCTGAGAGTTATGGTAGCAAATAGATTTTAATAAAGTTTCAAGTGGTTCTAAGTAATTTTTATCTGCACAAAGTGCGATATTAATTTTATTTGAATTCATATTTATTCCAACTTTATAGTTTAAGCCTAAAAAGTAAAGAGGACGGCTCTAATTCACTCTAAAAACTAAGCTAAAACCAACCGCTCTTTACCCGCATAGATATTAGCTTTTCCAGGGCGAGCAAAGCCGATAAGGGAAAGATTGTGTTGTTCAGCCATATTGACGGCAAGATCTGTTGCTGCAGAAATTGCAACAAGTAACTCGATGCCACAAGCTACCGATTTTTGGACCATTTCATAACTGGCTCGGCTTGAAACAAGTACGAATCCTTGCGGTTGATTCTGTTTAGCATGCCAGCCGATTAATTTATCTAGTGCCACATGTCGCCCAACATCTTCTCGAATCGCCAGTAAATTACCCGATAAATCAAAAAAGGCGGCGGCATGTGTCGCCCCTGTTTCTTTTCCGAGTGTTTGATTAGCTTGTAATTGTTCTAAACAGCCATCTAATAAATTTAAATTAAATTGGAAAGTGCGGTCTAATTTCGGCAATTTTTTATAAACTTGTGAGATTTGTTCTGTGCCGCAAATGCCACATCCTGTTCTACCTGTTAATGTACGGCGATGATCTTTTAATGCTACAAATTGACGGCTAGATAATTCAATTTGCACTTCAATGCCATTGCATACTTCCACCACATCTATGCCATAAATATCCGCTTTTTTCTCAATAATACCTTCCGCTAATGAAAAGCCTAAAGCAAAATCCTCTAAATCTTGGGGAGAGCACATCATGACGGTATGTGCAATACCATTATAGACAAGTGAAACAGGGACTTCCGCAGCCAAACTATCTTGTTTTTCCACTAAAAGTGAGGTCGGATTTTCAGATGTTTTTTTTAAAAAATTAATTGTTTTTTGGATTATCCAGTGCATTATTTTTTCCCAATAAAATGACTGTTGTAAAAATGTTACTTTTTTTTAACAAAAAATGTTTGTTTTGTGATCTAGCTCAAGTTTTAAAGCGATTATAACAAGTTTTGATTATAGATTTTCGGTTAAAAAATAGTTAAAATCGACTCCGTTTAAATTGGTCATTGTTATAATCAATTTAATGGTTGATACGTTATTTTAACGAAATCAAATAAATTATCTATACGAATTTATACTATCGAAATATCTTAACGGTTCGCCGTTATGAAGGAGTGATTATGCAGGTCTCTAGACGTAAGTTCTTTAAGATCTGTGCAGGTGGTATGGCGGGGACGTCTGCGGCAATGTTGGGTTTTGCACCATCATCTGTCTTAGCGGCACCACGTGAATACAAATTATTACGGGCTTTTGAATCCCGTAACACCTGTACATATTGTGCAGTGAGCTGTGGTATGTTGTTATATAGCACAGGCAAACCTTACGATGCTTTAAGCAGCCATACAGGCACCAATACCCGTTCTAAATTATTCCACCTTGAAGGTGACCCAGACCATCCGGTAAGCCGTGGGGCATTATGTCCTAAAGGTGCGGGCGCGTTAGACTATGTTAATAGTGAAAGCCGTGCATTATACCCTGAATATCGAGCACCGGGTTCGGACAAATGGGTTCGTCTTTCTTGGGAAGAAGCGATCAAACGCGTTTCTCGTTTATTAAAAGATGACCGTGATGCGAACTTCGTTGAAAAAGACGCAAGTGGCAAAACCGTTAACCGTTGGACCTCTACTGGTATTATGACCGCCTCCGCCATGAGCAACGAGGCCGCACTTCTTACTCATAAATGGGTTCGAATGTTGGGCATAGTGCCGATGTGTAACCAAGCGAATACTTGACACGGACCAACGGTAGCAAGTCTTGCTCCATCATTTGGTCGCGGTGCCATGACAAACAACTGGGTTGACATCAAAAACGCCAATCTTATTATTGTTCAAGGTGGTAACCCTGCTGAAGCTCACCCTGTTGGCTTCCGTTGGGCGATCGAAGCGAAGAAAAACGGTGCGAAAATCATCGTGGTTGACCCTCGCTTTAACCGTACAGCTTCTGTAGCTGACCTTCATGCACCAATTCGTTCCGGTTCTGATATCGCATTCTTAATGGGTGTGATCCGTTACTTATTGGAAACTAACCAAATTCAACACGAATACGTTAAACACTATACCAATGCTTCATTCTTAGTTGATGAAGGTTTCAAATTTGAAGATGGTTTATTCGTAGGCTTTGATGAAGAAAAACGTACTTACGATAAATCTAAATGGAATTACCAATTTGATGAAAATGGTAATGCTAAACGTGACATGACCTTACAAGATCCACGTTGTGTGATTAATATCTTGAAAGATCACGTTTCTCGCTATACCCCAGAAATAGTTGAACGTATTACCGGTGTTAAGCAAAAACTCTTCTTACAAATCTGTGAAGAAATTGGTAAAACCTCTGCACCGAATAAAACCATGACGCACTTATATGCGTTAGGCTTTACTGAACATACAATCGGTACTCAAAATATTCGTTCAATGGCTATGATCCAATTACTCTTAGGTAATATGGGGATGCCAGGAGGCGGTATTAATGCATTACGTGGACACTCAAACGTACAAGGTACAACAGATATGGGCTTATTGCCGATGTCTTTACCTGGTTATATGCGTTTACCAAACGATAAAGATACTTCTTATGAGCAATATATCAATGCGATTACGCCAAAAGATATCGTGCAAAACCAAGTAAACTACTATCGTAATACTTCGAAATTCTTCGTGAGTATGATGAAAACGTTCTATGGTGATAAAGCAACCAAAGAAAACGGTTGGGGCTTTGACTTCTTACCGAAATCTGACCGCTTATACGACCCTATCACTCATGTTAAATTAATGAATGATGGCAAATTAAACGGTTGGATTTTACAAGGTTTCAACGTATTAAACTCATTACCGAACAAAAACAAAACTGTTGCGGGTATGAGCAAATTGAAATTCTTAATCGTAATGGATCCGCTTCAAACTGAATCTTCTGAATTCTGGAAAAACTTTGGTGAATCAAACGATGTAAATCCAGCAGATATTCAAACTGAAGTATTCCGTTTACCAACTACTTGTTTCGCAGAAGAAGATGGCTCTATTGCCAACTCTGGTCGTTGGGCACAATGGCACTGGAAAGGCTGTGACCAACCAGGTGAAGCACTACCAGATGTTGATATTCTTTCTATGATTCGTGAAGAAATGCATCACCTTTATCAAAAAGAAGGTGGTCATGGTATCGAATCTTTCGAAGCGATGACTTGGAATTATGCTCAGCCGCATTCACCAAGCTCCACAGAGTTAGCAAAAGAATTAAATGGTTATGCCCTTGAAGATCTTTTAGATGCAAACGGTAATGTGGTTTATAAGAAAGGTCAATTACTTAACGGATTCGCTCACTTACGTGATGATGGTACTACTTCATCAGGTAACTGGCTCTATGTGGGACAATGGACTGAAAAAGGTAACCAAATGGCAAACCGTGACAATTCTGACCCTTCAGGTTTAGGTTGTACATTAGGTTGGGGCTTCGCATGGCCGGCAAACCGTCGTATCCTTTACAGTCGTGCTTCACTTGATATTAACGGTAATCCTTGGGATAAACACCGTCAATTAATCAAATGGAATGGTAAAAACTGGAACTGGTTAGATGTCGCTGACTATGGCACACAACCACCAGGTTCTGATGCAGGTCCGTTTATTATGTCTGCAGAAGGTGTTGGCCGTCTATTCGCTGTAGATAAAATTGCGAATGGTCCTATGCCTGAACACTATGAACCAATTGAAAGTCCGATTGACACTAACCCACTACACCCAAGTGTCGTCTCTGATCCGACTGTTCGTATTTATAAAGAAGACCGTGAATTTATCGGTTCAAACAAAGATTTCCCTTATGTGGCAACCACTTATCGTTTGACCGAGCACTTCCACAGTTGGACTGCTCAATCTGCGTTAAATATCATCGCCCAACCTCAACAATTCGTGGAAATTGGTGAGAAATTAGCAGCAGAAAAAGGCATCCAAAAAGGTGATATGGTAAAAATTACTTCTCGCCGTGGCTACATTAAAGCCGTTGCAGTGGTAACAAAACGTTTGAAAGATTTAGAAGTCGACGGACGTACCGTACATCACGTGGGTATTCCAATTCACTGGAACATGAAAGCCTTAAATGGTAAAGGTAATCGTGGTTTCTCCACCAACACCTTAACACCATCTTGGGGTGAAGCAGTCACTCAAACACCAGAATATAAAACATTCTTGGTAAACATTGAGAAAGCGGAGGCATAATATGGCAGGAAGTGGTCAAGGCGTTCAATCGCAAGACATTATCAAGGTCTCCGCTACGTCTGGTTTAACACCAGCACCTCAAGCGCGTGATCATAAAGTTGAAGTAGCAAAATTAATCGATGTATCCACCTGTATCGGTTGTAAAGCCTGTCAGGTGGGCTGTTCAGAGTGGAATGACATCCGTTCTGATGTTAATGCTCAATGTGTGGGGATCTACGATAACCCAGTAGATCTCAATGCAAAAGCATGGACGGTAATGCGCTTTAACGAAGTTGAAGAAAATGATCGTTTAGAATGGTTAATCCGTAAAGATGGTTGTATGCACTGTTCAGAACCAGGCTGTTTAAAAGCTTGTCCTGCACCAGGCGCAATTATCCAATATGCAAACGGTATTGTGGATTTCCAATCTGATAAATGTATCGGTTGTGGTTACTGTATCGCAGGTTGTCCGTTCAACATTCCACGTATGAACCCAGAAGACAACCGTGTGTACAAATGTACCCTTTGTGTGGATCGTGTTTCTGTAGGCCAAGAACCGGCTTGCGTGAAAACATGTCCAACCGGTGCAATTCGTTTTGGTTCTAAAGAAGAGATGAAACTCTACGCAGAACAACGTGTTGCTGACTTAAAATCACGTGGTTACGAAAACGCAGGTATCTACGACCCTGAAGGCGTAGGTGGTACACACGTAATGTATGTATTACACCATGCGGATAAACCTGAACTTTATTCTGGTCTTCCAAAAGATCCAAAAGTTGACCTAACCGTCACCCTTTGGAAAGATGTATTGAAACCGGTAGCAGCTGTAGCAATGGGTGGTCTAGCACTTGCTGAAATCGCTCACTACTTAGCTGTAGGTCCAAACGTTGAAGAAGATGTAGAAGATCATCACCATGAATTTGAAGAAGAAGATAAAAAAGGAGGCAAAGATGAGTAAGATTGAGATTAGCAATGATACTCGAATCATTCGTCATAGAACGCCTGCTCGTTTTAGCCACTGGTTGCTCGTAATCTGCTTCTTTATGACGATGTTTACTGGTGTGGCATTCTTCTTCCCAGATTTTGCGTGGTTAACTGAAATTTTAGGTACTCCGCAACTGGCTCGAGCAATTCACCCGTTCACCGGTATCATTATGTTCGTTGCCTTTATTTTCCTCGGCTATCTTTACTGGGATCACAACATTCCAGAGAAAAACGATATTCGTTGGTTAAAAGGCATCGTTGAAGTATTAAAAGGGAATGAGCACGCTGTTGCAGATAACGGCAAGTATAACCTTGGTCAAAAAATGTTATTCTGGACATTGAACTTGGCGATGGTCACTTTACTTGTAACCGGTATCATTATGTGGCGTCAGTATTTCTCGCACTACTTCTCTATTCCGGTATTACGTTTTGCGATTTTCCTTCACTCTTTAAGTGCATTCATGTTGTTCACCGGTATTTTGGTACACATGTACATGGCATTCTGGATTAAAGGATCTATTCGCGGTATTGTGGAAGGTTGGGTAACTGTTCGTTGGGCGAAAAAACACCACCCGAAATGGTATCGAGATGAAGTACTTCCTAAGCTAGAAGAAGACCTCGAAAATGAAGCTGAAGGTAAAAAAGTAAAAACCAAAGCATTGTTCAAAGGTATCAATGGCTAAAATCAAAAAGTGCGGTTAAAATTGACCGCACTTTTTCTTATCAATACTTAAGAGACTATTATGAGTATCAAAATCTTATCTGCAGACGAAATCAAACAAAAAAAGAATTCATACGATATTCCACCTGTTTTGTTTGCTAACCCTAAAAATCTTTATCAACGTCGTGCAAAACGTTTAAGAGAATTAGCAAAAGATCATCCACTGGCTGATTATTTACTCTTTGCTGCAGATGTTGTGGAAACCCAATTAAGCGTATTTGAAAAAAATCCATTAGAAAAACAGCATTTCGATAATTTAAATGAAATTGAACCGTTAAATGCTAAAACATTTAAACGATCAGACATTTGGATTGAATATCTCAAAGAAATTTTACATAGCATAAAACCAAAAGCGAATGAGCAGGTTACTGCTACTATTGAAAATCTTGAAAAAGCCTCTGATAAAGAGCTTGAAGAAATGGCTACTCATCTTTTAAGCCAAGAATTTAATTTAGTGAGCACTGATAAAGCTGTCTTTATCTGGGCTGCACTTTCTCTTTATTGGTTACAATTGGCTCAACAAATTCCTCATAATAGCCGTCAAGAAGGTACAGATAATCTGCATTACTGCCCTGTTTGTGGTTCTGCACCAGTGGCAAGTGTTGTTCATATCGGCACATCACAAGGTTTACGTTATTTACACTGTAGCCTTTGTGAAAGCGAATGGAATTTAGTCCGAGCTCAATGTACTAATTGTAATGAACACAAAAATCTTGAAATGTGGTCATTAAATGAAGAGCTTGCTCTTGTTCGTGCTGAAACCTGTGGTGATTGCCAAAGCTACTTAAAAATCATGTTCCAAGAAAAAGATCCTAACGTTGAGGCAGTGGCTGATGATTTGGCATCGATTTTCTTAGATATTGAAATGGAAGAAAAAGGCTTCGCGCGCAGTGGATTAAATCCATTTGTCTTCCCTGCAGAAGAAGTGTAATTTTTACTTTTTAGATAAACAAAGTGCGGTCAAAATTGACCGCACTTTTGCATTCTAGAGATAACATGCCATCACGACAGCATTTTCTCGTCCACCATCTGGTTTTGGATAATAATTCTTACGAATATCAACCTCATTAAATCCTAGCCTTTCATAAAGGAAACGAGCCGGATTCGACTCTCGCACTTCCAGCCAAAGGGTTTGAATACCTTTCTCTTTAAGCTTATCCATTAAACCTTGCAATAAAAACGAACCATAGCCCTTTCCTTGTTGAACCGGATCTATCGCAATATTGAATAATGTGGCTTCATCTAATACCGTTTGGCAAATAGCAAAACCAAGCACTTGCTCTTTTTCCACTAATTTCAAATTGAGATAACGCTCGCCGACATTATTTTTCAATGTTCCCAATGACCAAGGCACAAGGTGTGCTGCTTGTTCAATTTCATATAAGCGATCCATATCGCATTCTTCAATAGGAAAAAGAGAAGGCATAATTAAATTTGTTGGATTTGTTGCCAAAGTTCACGCTTAGCTTGGCTATTTTGCTGGAATTGTTGCCAATCAACGGAGCGATAAACACGCTCTGCATTTAAGCAATAAGGCAAAGTGCGGTCGATTTGATCAGCATTTTCAGCTAATAACCAATACCGCACAGAATGTTGTAACGTGATATGTTGAATTTGATCGAAATTCAGGCAAAGGCAATCTTCTTTGTTTAACTCGAGTGCCAGTCGAACATCTGAAAAAAGTGGAGAGTTCGATACGTTATCTTTCGCCACCACAATAAATTTCACTTGTTCAGACACACTCACACCAACCGCCCCTTGTAATACTTCTGGGCGATAGAGCTGCCAACGGGTTATCCCCATTTCATTTAAAAGAAAATTGCGTCTATCCATAGATTAACGAGCGATAGTATCTAACGGATAATCTCTTAAACCTTTAACAATTGCTTTTTCTTGCGCATCTGTTGGTTTTTCTTGATACGCTTTTAAGCTACGGAAAGAAAGAATATTTTTCGCTTGATAAACCACAGCGATAAAACGTTGGAAATCCTTACCATCACAAGCATAGTAAACATCTGAAGCGTTACCAATCGTTTTTAAATCACATACTTTTTTATTTGTATCAAGATATTTTGTCGTTAATGATGGAACGTGAGAAACATCTTTCAGGTAGTAAGTTTCACTAGTGATAAATTTACGGTTACTACGATCTACACTAGATGCACCACTTAAGAAACGCGGATCTTCTGATTTATCAAAGGCTTTTGTTTGTTTATAGAATTTCTCGCCGTTGAATGTCACTTCTTGGTTACCTTTTTTGATACGCTCAAACTGTGCATCTAAGCTTTGTGCTTGTGCAGCAGGTAATTCAACTGTTGAGCTTGTTGGTAAGGTTGAAGGTTTTTCTTTGCTACCTTGAAGTTGTTCGATTAATTGACAACCAGACAATAAACTTGCCATTGCGACTGCGGTGATGATTTTTTTCATAAATAATTCCTTAATAAATACGTTTAAATCGTTTTCTTTTGCTAGAATAACGCGTAATTTTAACCAATAACCCACAGGATTTAAAGCGTGATTTCTCTCGAAAGCGAAGTTTTACAACGCCACCTTCCCCTTTTTAACGGTAAATCAATTCTTCTTGCCGGTGGCATTAATGATGATTTTCCTCAAATATTGAAAAAACATTGCCAATCTGTGCAGGTTTGGAGTTGGTATTTTGATTATGCCAAAACCCAAAGTGCGGTCAATTTTGAGGTTGAATTTCAGCCGCAAGCCGATTTGATTATTTATTATTGGACGAAGAATAAACAAGAAGTGAATTTTCAGCTGATGCAACTACTCGCCAAAAGTAAAATTGGTCAAGAAGTGTTGATTATCGGTGAAAATCGTTGTGGCGTCCGTTCAGCTGAAAAACTGCTTGAACCTTATGGTGAAATTGGCAAAATCGACTCTGCGCGTCGTTGCGGTTTATACCATTTTGCCTTACAAAAACAACCGCACTTTGAGCTTCAATCTTATTGGAAATGCTACCAAAATGATGCATTAGGCGATCTCCGTATTTTCTGCTTGCCGGGTGTATTCAGTGCCAATGAACTTGATAATGGAACGTCACTTCTACTTTCTACCTTAACGTCACCAATTCAAGGCAAAGTGTTAGACATTGGTTGTGGTGCGGGTGTTATTGGTTCAATGATTAAAAAACATCATCCTAAAGCAGATGTCACGATGACCGATATTCATGCAATGGCAATTCAATCCGCTCGTCAAACACTGGCAGAAAATCAGCTTGAAGGTCAGGTTATCGCAAGTGATGTGTTTTCCCATATTGAGGGAAAATTTGATCTGATTATTTCAAACCCGCCTTTCCACGATGGAATCGATACAGCTTATCGTGCGGCGAAAGAACTTATTCAACAAGCAAAATGGCATTTGACGGCAGGTGGCGAACTTCGTATTGTTGCTAATGCATTTCTGCCTTATCCCGATTTATTAGCGCAACATTTCGGTAAGTTTGACGTACTTGCTCAAACCACCAAATTTAAAGTGTATTCCGTGAGAAATTAAGGAGAAAACAATGTTTGTAACCAGTTCAGCCATTCAAAATGGTGCTTTTGAAGACAAATATGGCAAACGCGGCACACAATTTAGCCCAAATGGTATGCCGACCTACTCTATTCCATTTGAAATTCACGATGCCCCTCAAGGCACTAAATCCTTTGCGGTTGTCTTAGAAGATAAAGATGCAATTACGGCAAGTGGGTTTGTGTGGATTCATTGGCTTATTGCGGATCTTGAACGTACCGTTATCCAAGAAAATGAAAGCCAAACTGCAACAGATTATGTACAAGGTGCAAATACTTGGGCGAGTAAATTAGGTCAATTTGATATCGAAGAAGCCTCATTCTATGGTGGTATGGCACCACCAAACTGCTTGCATCGTTACGAGCTTATTGTATATGCGCTCGATACCAAACTTAACCTTAAACCGGGATTCCGTTTTAATGATCTACATTTTGCGATGCAAGGGCACATTCTGGATCAAGCTGTGGTGATGGGCACTTATGATGTTTAATCACTTATAGTTCATCCTAAAAACACCATAAAAAATGACCGCACTTCAACAAAGTGCGGTCATTTCTTTTAGGATTTTATAACGTGATTTTATTCGTGTCTTGCACTAATTTCGCGTGTGCTTTTTTCTGTTCTTTCATCTTATTGCTCGTTTCACGGCGTTGAGTAGAAAGTTCCGCATTGCGAATGTTGTAATCATCTACACGGCCTTCATAGTCATCACGCATATTTTCGATAATTGCACGAACATCTTCAATGCTCATATCGTCACGGATATATTGATTTAAGTTATCTAATAATAAGACACGTTTTTGGTTATCACGAATTTTGCGGTTGTTGTCTTCAATGTCACGCTTAAGTTTATTTTTTAAACGATATAAACGCACATACTCTAATACTTCTTGGAAGGACTTATTTACATTTCCCATGATCGACTCTCTCAAAGTTAAAAATAAACTTCGGGTAATGTAGCCTTTTTTTTCGTCCCCGTCAAAAGCTTAAATTTAAATTGATGGATTAGATCAAAAAACTGTTTGATTTAGTTGATTATCCTATTCGGTAGTGGTAAAAATGAAGAATCTATTCAAAATAAAATAAGGAAACACAATGTCAAAAGTCTTTAATTTTAGTGCTGGTCCAGCCATGATTTTCCCTGAGGTACTACACAAAGCACAAGCTGAGCTAACTAACTGGCTTGGTCAAGGTGTATCTGTGATGGAAGTCAGCCACCGTGGCAAATATTTTATGGAATTGATTACCCAAGCAGAAAAAGATCTGCGTGAAGTGTATAACATTCCAGATAATTATCGCGTGTTATTCCTACAAGGTGGCGCACGTGGTCAATTTGCAGCCTTACCGATGAACTTAATTGGTGAGAAAGGCAAAGCACTTTACTTAAATAGCGGTCACTGGTCTGCAACTGCAGCGAAAGAAGCGCGTAACTTTGCTGAAATTGATGAAATTACCATTGTGGAAAATGGTGAGCACACACGCATTACCAACCTTGATTTCAGTGATATTGCGGAACAATACGATTACGTTCACTATTGCCCAAATGAAACTATCAGCGGTGTTGAAATTTTTGATGTACCGAATGTGGGCAATACGGTACTTGTAGCAGATATGTCATCTAATGTGCTCTCTCGCGAAATTGATATTAGCAAATTTGGTGTCATTTACGCTGGTGCACAAAAAAATCTTGGTCCTGCAGGGATTACACTCGTCATTATTCGCGATGATTTAATTGGTCATGCACGCCAAGCAACGCCATCAATTTGGAACTATGCCACACAACGTGATGCAGACTCCATGATCAATACACCACCAACATTTGCTTGGTATCTCTGTTCATTAGTCTTCAAACACATTCAAGCAATTGGTGGCTTAAAAGAAATTGCAAAACGTAATGCCGTGAAAGCACAAACCCTTTATGACTACATTGATAGCAGTAAACTCTATCGTAACGTCGTGGCTAAAGAAAACCGTTCAACTATGAATGTGACATTCGTAACAGGTAATCCAGAGCTTGATGCTAAATTTGTCGCAGAATCTACAGCTGCCGGTCTTCAAGCTTTAAAAGGTCACAAAGTGTTAGGTGGTATGCGCGCCTCTATCTATAACGCGATGCCATTAGAAGGCGTACAAGCGCTCATTGAATTCATGAAAAAATTTGAAGCTGAAAATAGCTAATTATCTGATTCATTAAACTCAACGTGCGGGCTGAAAGGCCCGTTCGTTTTTATAAGGAAAGCATATGCAATATATCAACGTCGCCAATCAAGGCGTAAAATCTCTTTCACCTTACCAAGCTGGAAAACCAATCGAAGAACTTGAGCGTGAATTAGGCATTACTAATATCGTTAAACTTGCCTCAAATGAAAACCCTTTCGGTTTTCCTGAAAGTGCGAAAAAAGCCATTCAAGCCCAACTTGATCATTTAACGCGCTACCCTGATGCAAATGGTTTTGAACTTAAAGCGGCTATTGCAAAAAAATTTGGTGTGCAACCAAACCAAATCACCCTTGGCAATGGTTCTAACGATTTATTAGAGCTCTTTGCTCATACCTTTGCTGGTGAGCATGATGAAGTGATTTATTCACAATACGCCTTTATTGTTTACCCTTTAGTGACCAAAGCCATTAACGCCGTTGCAAAAGAAATTCCTGCTAAAGATTGGGGACACGATTTAAACGGATTTTTGACCGCACTTTCAGATAAAACCAAGCTGATTTTTATTGCCAATCCAAACAATCCAACGGGGAATTTCTTAACGGAAGCAGAATTGGATGCTTTCTTGGCAAAAGTACCTGAAAATGTGATTGTGGTATTAGATGAAGCTTATACTGAATTTACCCATCCAAGCGAACGGGTTAATTCTTTTGCGTTACTGGAAAAATACCCAAACCTTATCGTTTCTCGCTCCCTATCAAAAGCTTATGGATTGGCGGGTTTACGCATTGGTTACGCAGTCTCTAATCCTGAAATCGCAGACTTATTAAACCGTGTTCGTCAACCGTTTAACTGTAATAGCCTTGCTTTAACCAGTGCGATTGCGGTGATGAACGATGATGCCTTTGTCGAAAAAGTGGCGGAGAACAATCGCCAAGAAATGAAACGTTATGAGGCCTTCTGCCAACAATATGGTTTAGACTTTATTCCATCTAAAGGTAACTTTATTACCATTGATTTTAAACAACCAGCCGCACCAATTTATGATGCATTATTACGTGAAGGCGTCATTGTTCGCCCAATTGCAGGCTATGGCATGCCAAATCACTTACGTATCAGTATTGGCTTACCACAAGAAAATGACAAATTTTTTACTGCACTCGTTAAAGTGCTGAATTTAGGAAAATAAAAATAAGGCGCTTTCTTTTAACGAGAAAGCGCCTTTTTATTTATTCAGGGAAAATCTCATTCAATATCAATGCAATCCCATCATCATTATGCGAAGCGGTGACGCGATTGGCGGCTTTTTTAATCTCATCGGGAGCATTGCCCATTGCCACGCCTAATCCCACGCTTTCTAACATATCTAAATCGTTAAAGTTATCACCGAAAGCGACACATTCTTCCATCTTCACATGAAAATAATCTTCAAGAAAACGTACCGCGTTACCTTTTGTCGCGGATTTATGCATCACTTCAAGGAAATTCGCATGAGAACGGCAAATACTTAAATGCGGGAATTTCTCTTTCAAGATTTGCTCAATAGCAATCACTTCATCTGTTTCACCAATGATTTGAATTTTATGTGGAGAATAGACCGCACTTTCATCATAAGGATCAATCTGAATGCCTGTCACGCTACGTTCATAAATCACCCATTTATTATCCAAATCGCGAGCGACGCAATCATCATAGGTATAATAATTGACACCTAACGCAGGATGATCTGCTAATACTTGGTTAATGGCTTGGATATCAGCAGAATCAATTTGTACCGAATAAATAGGCGTAGCGTTTTTATCTAAAATCAAGGCACCACTGAATGCCACAATGATGTTGTAATTTTCAATAAGTTTCGCATAAGGCCAAATACCAAGCGGCGAACGAGCAGAGATTGGTGTAAATGGAATACCTTGTTTTGTAATGCGTTGAAGTGCATCTAAGGTTTTAGGCGAAATTCGATGATCCGACGTTAATAAGGTACCATCAAAATCACTGAATACGGCTTTATACATAATTGCTCCAAATAGTTATTATTTTTCGGAAAGGTAAGGATCGGCAAAGCCCAAACCCTGCATAATTTCAGTTTCTAAACTTTCCATTTCTTCGGCTTCATCATCTTCAATGTGATCGTACCCCAACAAATGTAAGCTGCCATGCACAATCATATGCGCCCAATGTGCCATTAAAGGCTTTTCTTGCTCGATAGCTTCACGCTCCACCACTTGACGGCAAATCACCAAATCGCCCAACAATGGCAACTCCACTTCATCAGGGCATTCAAAAGGGAAAGACAACACATTGGTTGGACGATCTTTTCCACGATAAGTCAAATTCAAGTCATGGCTTTCCGCTTCATCCACAATGCGCACCGTCATTTCCACATTATCACTTTCTGGTTGCACTGCAGCGGTTGCCCATTGCAGAATTTGCGCTTCTGATGGCAAGCCTTCTGTATTTTCACAGGCCAGTTGCAAATCGATAATCATATTGCCCATGTTATTCTCCTAAATTCGTTTCATTTTCTGACCGCACTTTTTGCTCACGTTCAGCTCGACGCTGCGCTGCAATTTCTTGACGGCGGATTTCATCTTGGGCTTCCCATTCTTCGTAAGCTTGCACCACTTTTGCTACCACAGGATGCCGCACAATATCTTTACTTTCAAAGTAGTTAAAGCTTAATTCCGACACTTTGCTTAACACTTCCATGGCGTGGCGTAAACCTGATTTTGTACTACGTGGTAAATCGATTTGAGTCACATCCCCTGTAATCACGGCTTTGGAATTAAAACCAATACGAGTCAAAAACATTTTCATTTGTTCGACCGTCGTATTTTGGCTTTCATCTAGAATGATAAAACTGTCATTGAGTGTGCGACCACGCATATAAGCCAATGGTGCGATTTCAATCACATTACGCTCCATTAATTTTTGTACACGTTCAAAGCCAAGCATTTCAAATAACGCATCATAAAGTGGTCGTAAATAAGGTTCAATTTTTTGGCCTAAATCACCCGGCAAGAAACCTAATTTTTCGCCCGCTTCCACCGCAGGACGAGTCAGCAAAATGCGACGAATTTCTTGACGTTCTAATGCCTCAACAGCCGCTGCTACGGCTAAAAAGGTTTTCCCTGTGCCAGCGGGTCCAATCCCAAAACTAATATCGTGCGTAAGAATATTATGTAAATACTGAATTTGATTTTCACCACGCGGTTTAATCAAACCTCGCTTGGTTCTAATTGTGGTGCTATAGACGTGATTTTTACTGTGTGACTCACTGCCTTCTTGCGATAACATTCTGCTCTCTTGCAAGGCAATATGCACATCTTCCAAATCAAGTTCTTTCACTTTCCCCTTAATTGGTGCTGTCTCTACATATAATGCCTGGATTAATTTAGCCGCACGCTCAATTAATTGCTCATGATGTGGTTTCGGACTTTCATCGTTAGATTTCACCGTGAAAGTAAAATTATTGCGGAAAATATTGAGGTTAAATTCTTTTTCAATCAGTTTGATATTTTCATCGAATGCACCGCAAAGGGATTGCAGACGATCATTTTCTTGAGGTTCTAAGGTAAAAGTTGTCATTAAATTTCATTTTAGAATTGTGAATACTGTCTCCATTTTAGCCTAATTAGGATGAATGTAAAACGGGCTTCACCAACTGATGAAGCCCGATAACTAAATTAAGGCAATTCAGGGAAAAGCATCTTAATCACATTCATTGTCAATCGTCGAGATTGTCCACTAAATGGGAAAATATGCATCATCATCATAGGATTAAAGTTTGCCTCAATCACACCCCACGAACGTAAACTCGGTTCTGCCGGCTGTTTCAAATCAGGAATAATTAAATCTACACCACAAACTGCCGCCCCCATTGCCTTGCTAATCCCTACCGCAATCTCTTTGTAACTGGCATGCATTTCATCCGTCATGTCAATAGAATCGCCGCCGGTACTAATATTAGAATTCGCACGTAATTGAACAAGTTGATCTTTTGCAGGAATAGAATTCACGGTTAATCCTTGTTCCTTAAGCTGCAACTGCTCAATATCCCCCAATGCTATTTTTTTCAATGGTGTACGACTGCCATCGCCCCGTAAAGGATGATCATTTTTAGCGGCAACTAATTCAGCAACGGTATGTACGCCATCTCCAATTACATTTGCTGGAACACGTAATAAGACGGCTAACGTTTGATCCCCCAGCACAAAGAAACGATATTCAGTGCCAAGTAGATAATCTTCAACCATGATCTCTTTATCTTCGCGGAAAGCAATCTCTACTGCTTTTGCAAAATCATCTCTATCCGTTACACCTTGTTGGAAAATACTGATCCCTAAACCAAAATTCGTTGATTTTGGCTTAATCACGACAGCTCGATTCTCAAAAAGTGGGAAATTTTCGACCGCACTTTTCACATCGGTAAACTCAAGGCTTTGCGGTACATTAAATCCGGCTTTCGCTAACACTTTCTTCGTCACTACTTTATTTTCCATGATGAGTGGAGAAATATAGCTATCGTGAGAAGTCATATTACCGTTTTTCACATATTCCAAATGGTCGCCAAATTGAAGACTGATAAATTGATCGCGTTCATCTAAAATCTCAATCTTTAATCCTTTTTGAATTGCATCAAATAATAACGCCTGTGTGGACAGCTCCATATTATCAAACGCACTTAATGCATAAAAACGTTCAAAGGCTTTTGCTTTATTGGATTGTGCGATATCCGCCCCTAATTGTTGGTAACTACCGACCTGTTCAATTGCCGCAACCACTTTGGCACAAAGCGTTTGGCTTGGATCCGCAAATTGTCCTAATTTGTCTTTAACAATCGTTTTAATCTCATCACTCACATTGAGTTGCTCAAGCATTTTGAGCATTTCAAAGAGGATTAATTCCCCTTCTACCGCATAAACACTTTGCTGTCTTGGATCTTCCCATGCCACTTCAGCAAGACGTGCTTTACCTAATTTTATGCCCTCTTGATCAGCGGTATCGTCAAGCCATGCCATTAACAAAATAAAATAATGAATGAATTTCGCATCTGCAAGTTCTATTCCATAAGGTGCAAACGGATTGAGATCAAACAAACGAAATTCTAAATATTGAATTCCTTTTTCAAGTAAATCTCGCGCTTTTTTAGCACCTCGCAAACGTACACTCGAGTAAAACTCTTTTTCCGCAATCAAATCACCCGATTTCACCCAGTTTTCTAACGTCTCAACATACTCTTGCAAACTGTCATAAGAAACGTGGATCTTCGGATCATTCACATAACCATATTTCCCTGAACGTAAACTGCGAACATATTGATGCGATTTAAGGGGGGAATTGCCTCTGAAATATTTATCCTCTACCGTCGGTGTCGCAGAAAACAGATAAAGCAGAATCCATTGATAGCGTAAGAAGTTTTTGGTTATTTTTAGGTAAAAATCATTTTGAAAATCAACCGCACTTTGTGTTTCATTTTGCGCATGAAATAAAGCATCAATAAACTTAGGGTCAATTTGAAAATTGTAATGAATACCACTGACCATTTGCTTATATTTACCGTAAGACTGGACTAAATGCTCACGATAAGCCACATCTTCCTGATTATCTAATTGTGCAACCTTAATTTGCTCTTCTGGTGGTAGCCCTGCAGGCATACTAAAAGGAAAAATAAATTCATCCTCCGGTAAAGTTCGCAAAGTCACTTCATGAATGGCTGAAAGCCAACGTAATGTATCCTCTAACTTTTTCATAGGGGGAGTCACCAATTCCAACTGACTTTCTGCAAAATCTGTTTGAATGTAAGGGTGGAAACGACGATTACCAAAGGCTTTAGGGTGCAATGATGTCACTATTGAACCATCTGCATATACCCGTTGACTTTCCTTTTCAATCCCAAACGACCCTTGCTGGAATAAGAGCTCTAAATGATGTTGTTTAATGATTTGCTGAATATTCATATCCGTCCTTATTAGAAATTTCTACTAGACATTATGGAGAAAAATCAACATAGGACGAAGTAAAAAAATAGAATGGGATATGAAATTTTGATATAAGAGAAAAACATCTGAGAATCATTTGCATTATATCTTTTAAATATATTAGAATGGGACGAATTTTATTTTCAGAAAATGGGCGATTTGCCCGATAACATAAAGGAGTTTTCATGAAAATTAAGCACTTCCAAATTGCCGCACTAACCGGCTTAATGGCGTTTGCAGGATTCGCTTCTGCAGATATTACTGTTTACAATGGACAGCACAAAGAAGGTTCTCAAGCTGTTGCTGATGCATTTACAAAAGCAACGGGCATTAAAGTGACCTTAAACAGTGCTAAAAGTGATCAACTTGCAGGTCAATTAAAAGAAGAGGGTGATAAAACCCCTGCTGACGTATTCTTTTCTGAACAAACTGCACCTTTCGCTGCCCTGTCTGATGCAGGCTTATTAGAACCGCTTTCTGCAGATACTATTAAACAAACTGCACACAAGGGCGTTCCTCTTGCACCGAAAAAAGACTGGGTCGCATTAAGCGGTCGTTCTCGTGTTGTGGTTTACGATCACACTAAATTATCTGAAAAAGACATGGAAAAATCCGTGTTAGATTATGCAACACCAAAATGGAAAGATAAAATTGGTTACGTTCCAACTTCAGGCGCATTCTTAGAGCAAGTTGTTGCGATTACCAAATTAAAAGGTAAAGATGCCGCTCTTAAATGGTTAAAAGGCTTAAAAGAAAACGGTAAACTTTATGCGAAAAACAGCGTTGCTCTTCAAGCGGTTGAAAATGGTGAAGTACCAGCAGCGTTAATCAACAACTATTACTGGTATACACTTGCAAAAGAAAAAGGTGCTGATAACCTCAAAACACGTCTTTACTTCATTCGTCATCAAGATCCAGGTGCATTAGTGACCTATTCTGGTGCAGCGGTATTAAAAGGTTCTAAAAATAAAGAAGAAGCGAAAAAATTCGTTGATTTCTTAGCAAGTAAAGAAGGACAACAAGCGTTTGTTTCAGTACGTGCAGAATACCCACTTCGTACCGATGTGGTTTCTCCATTTAACATGGAACCTTATGCGAAATTAGAAGCGCCTGTTGTTTCGGCAACGACTTCTGAAGACAAAGACAACGCCAATAAACTTATTGAAGAAGCTGGTTTGAAATAAGTTTAATTTGCTATGCAATATAGGGCGTGTAATACACGCCCTTCTGTTATTTACTCTACTTATTTTACACTAATATTTTAAAGGATTTTTCTGTGTCTAATCGCCCACCTCGCTGGCTTATAGCCTTAATAGTGCTGATTAGTTTGCCATTATTACTCCCTTTTTTATATGTTATTGAGCGTGCTGCAGATGTCGGATTGGCTCGCAGCATTGAATTACTTTGGCGTCCAAGAATGTGGGAATTGCTCAGTAACACCCTACTTTTAATGGTATTTGTTACACTTTTTGCCATTATTCTCGGCACACTATGTGCGTTTTTATTAGAACGTTATCGCTTTTGGGGAAAAGGCTTTTTCCAAGTAGCCATGACGCTCCCTCTTTGTATTCCGGCTTTTGTCAGTTGTTTTACGTGGATCAGTCTTACCTTCAGAGTGGAAGGCTTCTGGGGAACCATCGGCATTATGACGCTGAGTTCTTTCCCGCTTGCTTATCTCCCTGTCGCGGCGACCTTAAAAAGACTCGACCGCTCTTTAGAAGAAGTGAGCCTTTCATTAGCTAAAAGCCATGCTTACACATTTTGGCATGCGATTTTTCCACAACTCAAACCCGCCATCGGTAGCAGCGTATTATTAATTGCGCTTCATATGTTGGTAGACTTTGGCGCCGTGTCTATTTTAAATTACCAAACCTTCACTACGGCAATTTTCCAAGAATATGAAATGGCCTTTAATAACAACACCGCCGCCTTACTTTCTGGTGTGTTAATGGTGATCTGTATCTTTGTTGTGATGGGGGAAATTCGTTTTAGAGGCACACAAACACTCTATCAAAGCGGCAAAGGCGTAATACGTCCGTATCCATTGAAAACCCTCTCAGCAGGAAAACAAATTTTAGTCGTAAGCTTTTTCACGACCATTTTTGTGCTCAGTATTGGTGTGCCGATTACTATGCTGATTTATTGGCTAACCGTGGGAAGTTCCATTGAAGGTGCGGTCGATTTTGGGGAATTTTTTACCGCCTTCACAAATTCACTGACTATATCAACACTGGGTGCAACACTTACCGTTATTTGTGCACTACCATTGGTATGGGCTGCGGTACGCTATCGCAGTAAATTGACGATTTGGCTTGATCGAATCCCTTATCTACTTCACGCTGTGCCAGGGCTTGTTATCGCATTATCATTGGTCTTCTTTACCATCAACTATGCCTATTCCCTTTATCAAACCTTTGCCATGGTTATCGTTGCCTACTTTATGCTTTATCTTCCAATGGCGCAAACGACCTTGCGTAGCTCGCTTGAACAAATGTCTAGTAACATTGAAAAGGTAGGGCAAAGCTTAGGCCGTAGCAACTTTTATATTTTCCGTACCTTAGTCATTCCAGCTATGTTACCGGGGATTGCGGCTGCCTTTGCTTTAGTATTTTTAAACTTAATGAAAGAGCTCACCGCAACCTTATTACTGACCCCTAATGACATTAAAACGCTTTCAACTGCGGTGTGGGAATACACCTCTGATGCACAATATGCGGCTGCAACGCCTTATGCCATTATGTTAGTGCTATTTTCAGGGATTCCTGTATTTTTACTGAAACGATACGGTTTTAAATAACGAGAAGATAAAAATGACAACATTACTCGACATTAAAAATTTGAATAAATCCTTTAACGGACACCAGGTTCTGCACAATATCTCTCTGCAATTAGAGAAAGGTGAAATTCTATTTCTTCTTGGCGCATCTGGTTGTGGAAAAACCACCTTATTGCGTAGTATTGCTGGTTTTGAACAACCAACAAGCGGTGAGATTTGGTTAAAGAATCAACCTATTTTTAAAGAAAATCTCAATGTGCCGACCCAGCAACGCAAATTAGGCTATGTGGTACAAGAAGGCGTGCTATTTCCTCATTTAAATGTTTACCGCAATATTGCTTATGGCTTAGGCGATGGCAAAGGGAAAACGGAAGAGGAAAAACAACGCATCGAAGAAGTGATGAAACTCACGGGTATTAGCAGCTTAGCGGACCGTTTCCCTCATCAGCTTTCTGGTGGTCAACAGCAACGTGTTGCACTTGCTCGAGCACTTGCACCAAGCCCTGAGTTAATCCTGTTTGATGAGCCATTTAGTGCGTTAGATGAACATCTAAGAAATCAAATTCGTTACGATATGTTACAAGTATTAAGAGAAAGTGGTTCCTCTGCCGTATTTGTAACCCATGATCGCGATGAAGCACTATGTCATGCTGACAAAATCGCAGTGATTCAAGAAGGGAAAATTCTCCAAATTGCGACACCTAAAACGCTCTATTGGTCACCTCAGTATTTGTCTATTGCTAAATTTATTGGGGACAGCATTATTCTTCCTGCAACATTAAAAAACGATAGCATCGCGACCTGTCAATTAGCTGAAATTGCCATCGAAAATAAAGGAAATGGCCATACGCAAGGGAAAGTGTTATTCCGCCCTGAGCAATTCTCTCTTGCGAAAAAAATCCAAGACCCGACCGCTTCTTTTAAAGGTGAGATTAAGCGAATTGAATCAAGAGGACGAGCTATCAATATTTGTATTGATGTTTGCGGTTATGAATTGAATATCAATGAAGATCTCATCAACGAATACCATACTGACGAACAAGTCACCATGTATTTGTATGGGAAAGGGGTATTCTATAATGACTAAAAAAAGGCGGAACACATTGTTCCGCCTTTTTATATGATTTAATGACCAAGTGATTTTCGCATTTTGATGTTGAGCATTTCAACTACTGTTGAGAAGCCCATTGCAAAGTAAATGTAGCCTTTTGGAATATGAATATCCAAACTTTCAGCAATTAAACTTACTCCAACTAAAATTAAGAATGCTAAGGCTAAAATCTTCAATGTCGGATGGGTATCAACAAAATTACCAATTGGTTTCGCTGCAAACATCATCACACCTACTGCAATCATAATTGCCAAAATCATCACTGGAAGGTGGTTTGCCATCCCTACCGCGGTAATTACTGAGTCTAAAGAAAATACGATATCTAAAATCGCAATTTGGATTAATACACCCAAATAACTGACTTTCTTCTTGTTATTCTCTTCTTCATGATGTGCTTCAGGATGCATCGCCTCTTTAATTTCACCTGTACTTTTCACAATTAGGAATAAGCCCCCAAGGAATAAAATCAAATCGCGACCCGAAATTTCCTGACCAACCAAAGTGAATAGTGGCTCCGTTAATTTCATCATCCAAGAAAGGGAAACAAGAAGTAAAATACGGGTAATCATCGCTAATCCAAGGCCGATAATACGACCAGATTGACGTTGATTCGCAGGTAAACGTCCCACTAAAATACTAATAAAAATAATGTTATCGATACCCAAGACGATTTCAAGTGCGGTCAATGTGAGCAATGAAATCCATGCTTCAGGATCAACAAGCCATTCAAACATAATATGTTCCTATATAAAATCCGAAAGGTTGAAATAATAGACAGTTCGTGTAGAAAATCAAGATTTTTCCTAACTTTTTAAGGTCTCGAAAATCTTTTCGGCTAAGGCTTTAGAAATACCGGGTACAGAGGCGATTTCATCCAATGTGGCATTTTTGACACCTTGCAATCCACCTAAATATTTCAACAAGGCTTGACGTCGTTTAGCGCCTACCCCTTCAATAGTTTCCAATCCACTTTGGGTAAAGGCTTTTTGGCGTTTTTGACGATGACCGTTAATCGCATGATTATGGCTTTCATCTCGAATATGTTGGATTAAATGTAGTGCAAGGCTATCATCCGGCAAATGAATCTCACGATCTTGTTTGCTGATAATCAACACTTCTTGTCCCGCTCGACGATCTACACCTTTTGCCACACCAATTAAGTGCGGTCGATTTTTATCCCATTTTACGTTGAGGTGATGAAAAACCTCTAAGGCACGATTAAGCTGCCCTTTACCACCATCAATAAAAATAATATCGGGAATTTTATCTTCATCAAGATCGCGGTCGTAACGTTTCTTTAAAGCTTGCTCCATCGCTGCATAATCATCACCACCCGTAATACCTTCAATATTAAAACGGCGATAATCTGATTTCAGTGGGCCTTCTTGATTAAATACCACGCAAGATGCCACGGTTTGATTCCCCATCGTATGACTAATATCAAAACATTCCATACGTTTAATTTCAGGCATATCGAGCAATTCACAAAGCGCTTGATAACGTTCGTACATTCGGGAAGATTGTTTAAGTTGAGTCGCTAAAGCCGCTTTGGCATTAATTTGTGCAAGTTGTAGATATTTACCTTTATCGCCTTTAGCAGATTCTTGTATTACCACTTTTCGACCAGCTTGTTCAGTTAATAAAGCTTCAAGCTCGGCTTTTTCATCTAGTTTATGATCCACAATAATACTATTAGGGATACTTCTTCCCTGATGACCTTGCAAATAAAACTGCCCAACAAACGTCGCCGTTAATTCGGACAAATCAGTATTAGCAGGTACTTTCGGAAAATAACTGCGATTGCCCAATACTTTACCTTGACGAATAAACATCACTTGAACACAAGCTAAACCGTGCTGATACGCAATGGACATAATATCCATATCGTCCAAACGCTCATTGGAAACAAATTGTTTTTCGATAACCGCACGAACCGCTTGAATTTGGTCACGATAACGTGCCGCACCTTCAAAATCTAAATCACGGCTCGCCTGCTCCATTTTGCCGATGAGATAATCTAATACTTGCTGATCTTTTCCTTGTAAAAATAGTCGTGCTAATTCGACTTGCTGATTATATTCTTCATCAGTCACATAGCCTGGCACACAAGGTGCTGAGCAACGCCCGATTTGATATTGCAAACAAGGGCGGGAACGATTGTTATAAACCGAATTTTCACATTGACGAACAGGGAATAGTTTTTGCATTAAGGATAAGGTTTCACGCACAGCCCCCGCATGAGGATAAGGCCCGAAATACTCACCTGCAATTTTTTTCGTTCCGCGATAAGAAGTAATACGAGGATGACGTTCTTTCGTCAGTAAAATAAAAGGATAGGATTTATCATCTCGCAATAATACATTATAACGAGGTTGATAAAGCTTAATGAAATTATGCTCAAGCAATAACGCTTCGGTTTCAGAAGAGGTAATCGTCGTATCAATATGATGAATTGACGACACTAAGGCTTCTGTTTTTTTGCTGCTTAAGTTTTTGCGAAAATAGCTGGAAAGTCGCTTTTTAAGATCTTTCGCTTTGCCTACATAAATAACCTGATCTTTATCGTCATACATACGATAAACACCAGGCTCATGAGAAACGTCAGAGAGAAACTTTTTAGAATCAAACATCAGTAAAAACTATGCCAAAATTAACCGCACTTTTTCTAAATCTTCTGCTGTATCCACACCAACAGCTGGAACTTCTTTCGCCAATTCCACATGAATACGCTCACCGTACCACAATACACGGAGTTGCTCTAATTTCTCTAAGTTTTCTAACTGCGTTGGTGCCCATTGCACATATTGTTTAATAAAGCCTGCACGATAAGCATAAATACCAATATGACGGAGATATGCATCAGCCAGTTGCGCCTTTGAAGTATCCGCTAATTGCATAAATTGATCACGATCGTAAGGAATCACTGAACGGGAAAAATATAAAACGTAGCCATCTTTATCCGTAACAACTTTCACAGCATTTGGGTTAAATAACTCTTCCGCTTCGTGAATTTTTACCGCAAGTGTCGCCATATTCACGTTAAACTTCGCTAAATTCTCTGCCACTTGACTCACAATAACAGGTGGAATTAGCGGCTCATCCCCTTGGATGTTTACAATAATTTCATCATCAGCAATACTAAGCTTACTGACCACTTCCGCTAAACGCTCAGTACCAGAATTATGTGCTTCTGATGTCATACAAACTTCTGCTCCAAAAGCTTTTGCTGCCTTTTCAACTTGTTCGTTATCTGTGGCAATAATGACTCGGCTCGCGCCTGATTGTTGAGCTTTCTCAAAAACATGTTGAATCATGGGTTTACCGGCAATATCAGCTAAAGGTTTACCTGGTAAGCGGCTCGATGCAAAACGAGCAGGGATAATAACTGTAAATGACATAATCATTCCTTATTCTTTCAATCTTTCGGCTTTTTCTGCCAACAAAACCGGCACGCCATTTTCAATAGGATACGCCACTTGCTCAAAAGGGCAAATGAGCCGTTGATTTTCTTGATCGTATTTCAATCTTGCCAAACATCGCGGGCAAGCAATCACTTCTAATAATCGAGGATTAAGTTTCTCACACATATTTCACTCGAATAGAGTTAAACTAAATGACGGATTTTTTCCCACAATTGTGGAAGTTTTTGGCCTTGATTTTCAGCCTCAACAATCTCCGCATCAACTGGAACATACCACCAATTCTCTTTAGCAAAAGCTTGGCATTTTACGGCATCCTTTTCGGTCATAAAGAGCGGTTGGTTTTCAGCGAGTTTTTCTAATAATTGCGGCTCGAAATGTTGATGATCTTGAAAAGCTTTCGTATTTTCTAAACGAATATTTAAATTTTCCAACATTGTAAAAAAACGTTGTGGGTTACCAATTCCCGCGATAGCTGAACCTTGGGAAAATTCACTTAACAAGCGTTTTTCAGCTGTCACTAAATTAATCGCATAATGAGGAACGAGCGTCATAACCGCATCTGAATAAGCATTTTTTCCTCCATTGGTAATCACAAAGTCCACATTTTTTAAACGACTTGGCAATTCACGCAAAGGTCCTGCAGGCAAAACAAAGCCGTTCCCTAAAGCTCGCTCTGCATCCATCACCACAATTTCAATGTCACGTTGCAACTTATAATGTTGTAATCCATCATCCGAAATAATCAGATCGCAATCCTGTGTGTTCAAAAGTAATTCAATCGCTTGTTGACGATTCGGTGAAATCACCACGGGTACACCTGTTCTTTTGGCAATTAAAACAGGTTCATCGCCCCCTTGAACGGGGTCTGTTTCCGGTGTGACAAGTAAAGGATAGGTTTTAGATTGGCTACCATAGCCACGAGAAATCACGCCTACACGTAATCCTTGTTTTTGTAACTCTTCAACTAGCCACACAACGACAGGCGTTTTACCATTTCCACCAACAGAAAGATTGCCGACAATAATGACCGGTTTCGGAGATTTATAAGAGGATAAGATATTCAGGGAAAATAATGCTCGGCGAATTTGGCTAATCAACCAAAATAGCAGTGAAAAAGGAAGGAGTAACCAAGCTAGCTTTGAATTAGAGTACCAAAAAGGCATTTCATTTATCCTATATTGATTTTGGGCGAACACATTGGTTCGCCCTTATTATTTTATCCGCTAAACTGCATACTGTGTAATTGTTTATACGCACCATCAAGCGCTAATAAATCTTGATGTGTACCACGTTCTTTAATTTCACCATGTTCAATGACTAAGATTTCATCGGCATTTTCAATGGTTGATAAACGATGCGCGATAACCAATACTGTACGATCTTTCTTCAGCTCTTCTAATGCAGACTGAATCGCACGTTCAGATTCGGTATCAAGAGCAGACGTCGCTTCATCTAAAATTAAAACCGGTGAATTACGTAATAACGCACGAGCAATGGCTAAACGCTGACGCTGACCACCAGAAAGACTTGCGCCATTCTCACCAATAACGGTATCAAAACCTTGTGGAAGTTTCTCGATAAATTCAAGTGCATAAGCTGCTTTCGCCGCTTCGATAATTTCTTCACGCGTGTATTTATCTTCTGCCGCATAAGCAATATTATTGGCAATCGTATCGTTAAATAAATGTACTTGTTGAGAAACCACTGAACAATTTTCGCGTAAATTAGATAAACGATAATCTTGAATTCTCACGCCATCTAATAAAATCTCACCTTCATCAATATCGTAGAAACGCGTCACTAAATTGGCAATGGTTGATTTACCCGAACCTGAACGCCCCACTAATGCCACGGTTTTGCCTGCAGGCACATAGAAAGAGATATTATTTAAGGCTTTCTCTTCTTTACCCTCATAGGCAAAACTCACATTTTTAAATTCTAAATCACCTTTTGCGGGTTCGGCTTTATACGTACCATTATCTTTTTCAGTCTCTAAATCTAAGATCGCAAACAATGTCTGACAAGCCGCCATGCCTCGTTGGAATTGTGAGTTTACATTCGTCAAGGATTTTAACGGACGCATCATCGCTAACATAGAAGAAAAAACTACCGTGAAAGAACCCGCAGTTAAATTATCATCAGCAATTAATGGTGTCGTTGCTAAATAAAGCACTGCTGCCAACGCCAAAGAAGCAATCACTTGCACAACTGGATCTGAAATTGCATCAGCAGTTACCATCTTCATACCTTTACGACGCATATCGTTACTGACTTTATCGAAACGCTCTTCCTCCACTAATTGCCCACCAAAAGAAAGCACTACCTTATGCCCTTTCAGCATTTGTTCCGTCGCAGAGGTTAATTCCCCCATGGAATCTTGCATATTTTTACTGAGCTTACGGAAAATCTTAGATACCATGCGAATCAGTACTGCAATAATCGGGCCAATCACAAAAAGCACAAGTGTTAATTCCCAACTGGTATAGAACATCACAACAAGCAACGAAATTAAATAGGCTCCTTCGCGAACAATCGTCACTAATGAACTAGATGAAGAGTTAGCAATCATTTCTGAGTCGTAAGTAATACGAGAAAGTAATTTTCCTGTTGAATTACGATCAAAAAAGCTCACTGGCATAAACATTAAATGTTTAAACAAACGGCGGCGCATAATCATCACTACTTTACCGGATACCCACGCTAGGCAATAAGTAGAGACAAAGTTGGTCACCCCACGCAATATAATCATGCCAACCACAACAAATGCCATCATTTTCAAGAAAGAATGATCGGCTTTTCCGAAACCATCATCAAGCAAAGGCTTAAGCATATAAATCAAACCTGAATCTGCTAAAGCATTAAAAATTAAAGCAAAAGCGGCGACTAATAAGCCTGATTTAAACGGTGAAATCATCGGCCATAAACGCTTAAAAGTTTGTGTGGTTGAGAAATCTTTATCTTGCATAGTTTGTTCTTACATCACATTGTCTTAATAAAAATTGGCTGCATTGTACCTGTTATTTCGGGGATAATCCAATTACACGGGCAAACCAAGGTGAAAAATCTCCTCTCGCCTTTTCAATTTCAATGCCCTTTTCAGTAAAATTTAACCTTATATGACCTGAAATAGCGGTATTTTCGACCGCACTTTGATAACGATTTAACCGTTCAATCACGGTTGGATGAGGAAAATTCCACGCATTCCATCGTCCACTTGAAATTAAGGCAAGATCAGGTTTCGTCAGAGCCAATAAAAACTCGCCTGTTGAAGTTTTACTACCATGATGCCCCACTTGTAACACATTAATTTTGCCTATGTTTTCAGCAAATGCTCTTTCTGTCGCCACATCCGCATCACCGGTTAAAAGGATCTTGTACTGTCCATCTGTTAGTAAAATTACGCAAGATTGCGGATTCTCCGCTCTATCTGTTATTTGCGTTGGTGAAAGAACTTTAAAATCAAGTCCTCGCCACAGCCATTGTTTCCCCTGAAGACAAAAAGTGCGGTGCGTTTCGCCGTAGTTTTTACGAGAAGGTGTAATCAGTTCAATGTCTCGGTATGCGGCTAAAATCGCTTTAGCACCACCTGAATGATCGTTATCATCATGGCTTAAAATCAAAGTTTCAAGCTCAATGCCTTCCCGTTGAAGATAAGGTAATATTTCCAATTCTGCCATGGAAGATGCCCCTATTCCATTCTGCCAAGCAGGCCCTGTGTCATACAACACGCCTTTCCCCTCTTTCACAATTAAGGTTGCTAAACCTTGTCCCACATCTAAGGTATCTAGCTGCCATTTGGGTTTCGTGAAATATCGATATCCTAGCGTACTCATACAAATACTAAAAATAAGAATTATGCCCAATAGCGCTTGTTTATACTCTTTTGCCGATAAGATTTTTGTATGATTTAACGTGAAAAAGCGACTCGATTTTAACGGTGTATTTTTTGTTTGAGCTTGAGATGCAAAATACAATCTACTTAACATTCCGCCAAAAATAAGGCTTAAAAGTGCGGTCAGAATAAGAGATAAATTAATTGAAATCGGCACATATGAGCCTTGGAAAACACGGAGACATTGTGTAATACCTTGAGCAATCGCATTTGAAAAATACCAAGAAGAAAATGCACCATTCGTTAACACCGCAAAGAGAATCAAGGGTACAAGTAAGAAGCTATACAAGGGCACTGCAATTAAATTTGCTAAGAACCCATTTAATGCCAAGCCATTAAAAAAGAAAAGCTGAATAGGTGTGAATAAAATCAACAAACCAATCTGCAAATGAAACAATCCTAAAATCCACCGCACTTTGCGGGATAATTTTTGATGTTGCCATTCAATGATTGATAAGGGAACATATCGGTACCATACAATCAAACAGGTAACAGCACCAACTGAAAGCCAAAAGCTAACCGAAAGTGGCATAAGCGGATCACAAAAAAGCAAAAATGCCACCACCAAACACAGCATTTGCGAAGGCGTGTAATATCGTCGAGAACATTGAAGGATTGCAATAAAAAGCAATGCCATCATTGCACGAAAGGTCGGTAAACTAAATCCGGCTAAATAGGCATAACCTAAAGCAATCAACACACCAAAGCAAAGCGGAAACCAGGGCGAAATAACGCGTGTAGGCAGTGCAAATTGCAAAAATCGAGCAAAGAAAAATCCTATCCCCATTGCTAAACCGATATGGAGTCCTGAAATAGCAATCAAATGTGCTGTATTCGTTTGCTGATAAATCAGCCACGTTTTATTATCCAACCAAGCTCGCTCACCGAATGCCAATGCGATAAGTAAACCTTGTAAAGAAAGCCCTTCCGTCTGTTTGAGACTATTCTGTAGAAAATCTGTGCGATAAGAAAAATCTTCACTCATTTTGACCGCACTTTTCACATTCCCTACGGCAATAATTCTTTTGGAAAAATACCATTGCTGTCGATCAAATCCCCCATGGTTTAATCTCGCCGAAATAGGACGAAGCTTTACATCCGCCCGCCAAATTTCACCTACTTGTGGCTTTTCCGGCGCTTTCCAATTAATAAAAATTTGTTGTTCTTTCCCATCAAATAAAGACGTTGTCGCAACTAACGTTTGATAATCTTGCTGATGAAGAATTTCTGAAATGTGAAGATCTAACGTGATTTTATTCGGTAAACTTGAAATTTTTTCGGCTTGGGTCAATAACGATAAGGCTTGTGAATGCACGTAAGCTAAGGTAAGCAAAAACCAAATACCGTTAATGCAAAAATTTCTGACTTTAAAATAATTGAACCAATGGAAACAAAATGCGGTCATAACCAACATTAAAACGCTCAGCCCCGCTCGTTGCCAGGTAAACAGTAAAAAATCAGGCACGATAAGCAAAGAAAAGGCTGAAATGATGAGCATGATGCACAGTTGAAATAACGTGAGTTTCATTTGGAGTGTGATTTATAGCGAGAAAATAAGGCAACCTAGCCTTAACCTCATAAATAAACAAATAATTACGCCATTTTTTGCGATCTCGATCGCAAAATTTAAATTTCCAGGCTAAATTTATTTGCTAAATAGATGAAGTTCTGCTATTTATATCGCCCTTAAAATAACTAGGTTCTTATGTCAGCTATTTTTAGCAATAAGAACTAATCACAAAAACAAGACAGGACGTCATTAAATTCTGTACTATTATTAGGAGTTATCAATGTCTAAGGCATCTCTAAGTTTGCTGGATTTAGCCGGTGTTACACCTTATCAACCTAAGAAAGATGAGGAATACATGAATGAAGATCAAATTCTTCATTTCAGAAAAATTTTAACTGCATGGCACGAGCAAATTGTGGAAGAAGCATCAAGAACTGTTGCTCATATGCAAGATGAAGCTTCAAACTTCCCAGATCCAGCTGACCGTGCGACCCAAGAAGAAGAATTCAGTCTTGAATTACGTAACCGCGATCGCGAGCGTAAATTAATGAAAAAGATTGAATATACATTGAAAAAATTGGACACCGATGATTTCGGTTATTGCGATTCTTGTGGGGAAGAAATTGGCATTCGTCGTTTAGAAGCACGTCCTACTGCTGATCTTTGTATCGATTGCAAAACCCTTGCTGAAATTCGTGAAAAACAAGTCGCAGGTTAATTGATTCAAATAACCCAACGAAAAAGTGCGGTCAAAAACAACCGCACTTTTCGTGTTTTTATCAAATGCGCATTGAACATAGAGAATGGAGTAAATTATTCTTACTTATATAAAAAATTTATTTGGTAAAAAAACTAAAAAAGAAACCGAAACCAATATAAATTCGCCCGTTCCCAAAACGGCGCCAAAAAGCAAAAAATCTAACGTTTTAAAAACAGAGCGTTCACAACCCAAGATCGCCCCGTCCTCTTCTCACCATAAAAAAACCAACACACAAGCATCTCGTTACGACAAACATAGCGTGAAAGCCTCTCATTTCGGCATTAACCCGCGTATGTTTAGCCGTAATGCCATTACTGTGGTAGAAAAATTGCAACGCCAAGGTTATGAGGCTTATATCGTTGGAGGCTGTTTGCGTGATTTATTATTAGGTAAACATCCAAAAGATTTCGATGTGGCGACAAACGCTCGTCCAGACCAAATTCAAGCGGTATTCCAACGTCAGTGCCGTTTAGTCGGTCGTCGTTTCCGCCTGGCGCATATTATGTTTGGTCGAGATGTAATCGAAGTGGCGACATTCCGTGCAAATCATTCGGATGCACGCAGCGAAAATCAAGCCAAACAAAGCGATGAAGGAATGTTACTGCGTGATAACGTGTACGGTACCATTGAACAAGATGCCGAACGCCGTGACTTTACCGTAAACGCCCTTTACTACAATCCGCAAGATAATACCTTACGTGATTACTTCAACGGAATTGATGACCTGAAAAACGGGAAATTACGTCTGATTGGCGATCCCGTGACTCGTTATCAAGAAGATCCTGTGCGTATGTTACGCTCTGTGCGTTTTATGGCGAAATTGGATATGTTCTTGGAAAAACCAAGTGAACAACCCATTCGTGAGCTTGCACCATTGCTGAAAAATATTCCACCGGCGCGTTTATTCGATGAAAGCTTAAAATTATTGCAGTCTGGCAATGGCGTAAAAACCTATAAATTACTTCGTCAATATGGCTTATTTGAACAGCTTTTTCCAAGCTTAACGCCTTATTTCACCGAAAAAGAAGACAGCCTTGCGGAGCGTATGATTTTAACTTCGTTAAATTCAACTGATGAACGTATTGCCGATAAATTGCGCATTAATCCTGCCTTTTTATTTGCGGCATTCTTCTGGTATCCATTGCGCGAAAAAGTGGATGTACTAAAAAATGAAGGGGGGTTAAACAATCACGATGCTTATGCCCTTGCGGGAAATGAAGTGCTTGATCAATTATGCCGATCATTAGCCGCACCTCGTCGTCATACATCCGTCATTCGTGATATTTGGATGTTGCAATTACAATTGCTTAAACGCACCGGTTCTCACCCTGCTCGCACGATGGAACATCAAAAATTCCGTGCAGCCTTTGATTTATTGGCGATGCGTGCTGAAGTGGAAGGCGGTGAAACTGTTGAACTCGCAAAATGGTGGCATGAGTACCAACTCAGCAATCAAGAACAACGTCGCCAATTGGTTCAAGAGCAACAAAAATTGCATCCAGCGCCGAAGAAAAAATATTACCGCAGACGTAAACCTAAGGCGGCTAACTAATGGTTCAAGTGTATATCGCCCTTGGCAGCAATTTAAATACGCCTACAGAACAATTAAATTCGGCATTAGAGGCAATTTCTTCGCTACCTAATACCGAATTAAAATCGGTCAGCGGATTTTATCAAAGCAAACCATTAGGCCCTCAAGATCAACCAGATTATGTGAATGCGGTGGCGATGATTGAAACCACTCGCCCACCTTTAGCCTTGCTCGATGAATTGCAACGTATCGAAAATGAACAAGGTCGCGTGCGTTTACGTCGTTGGGGTGAGCGTACACTGGATTTGGATATTCTGCTTTATGGTGATCAAATCATTCAAAATGAACGCTTAACGGTTCCTCATTATGATATGAAAAACCGCGAATTCGTGATTGTGCCGCTTAATGATATCGCACAAGATTTGGTTTTACCGGAAGGCGAAAAAATCGCAGATTTGGTGAAAGCCTTTGAAAATCATCAAATGCATAAAATCAAAAGCAGCGAGAAAATTGACCGCACTTAACTCAAAACAAAAGGGCTGATATTCACTATCAGCCCTTCTTTTTTACCTATCAAATTAGACGGCAACGGAAACAAAGATTTCAGTGCCGATAATCACACAAATAAAACCGACCAACATTGGTACAGACATACGTTTTACGATTTCAAATGGTGAGATTTTTCCCATCCCTGATACCGCCACAACCACGCCTGAAACTGGTGATAAACCACGACCTAAGTTAGAGGCTTGTAACATTGGAATGGTTAAGAATGCTGGGTTTACGCCCATTTGAGTGGCTAATTTTGGAATTAATTCTGCAAAAGCATAGAACGCTGCATTACCTGAGCCTGTCGCCATGGTGGCTAAAATGGTAATCACCGCAAGCACTAACATCATAAAGAACGCTGAACCACCGAATGATTGTGCAGAGGCGATTAAATTAGTGATAAAGCCGATAGTACTTAAACTTTGCGCAAATACACCCGCTGCCACTAAAAGCATCACCACGCCCGCAAAAGCATCTGCCATACCGCGATATGCCACAATGAGATTATCGAAGGTTTGTTTTGCATTAAAGCTACGTAAGAAATCTACCGCGGCAGTAATGATAAAGCAAAGCACTATCACGGTAACGATGTGTAAATTTGGTAAGCCCCATTTACCGTCAAAAATCAACACGCCGATAATTGGTAATAATGGCAAAATCGCGTAGTAGTTTGGTGCTGTGGTTTTAATTTCATCTGCATTAATGCGTTCTACTTGCACACCTTCTTTTTTATCTAAATAACGCTGCCAGAAGAAGTGTGCTACAGCAATCCCTAAAATTGCAAAAATCGAAACCGGCAATGCGGTGCCAAAGGCAAACTCACCTAAAGGAATTTTTGAAATTTCAGCAGAAAGCACCACGTCACCTGAAGTTGGGGAAAGGATAATGGAAATTGGCGATGCACAAATTGCTGCCGCTGCCCCACGTGAAATCCCTACATTTACCATGACAGGGAATAATGTCGCCATTAATAACACGCCTAAACCTGTTGCAGATGACACAGCAAAAGACATCAAACACGCAAGGAAGTAAGCAAACACCATTAAAATATAAGGTGAACGAATGTTTTTCAGTGGTTTTGAAACCAATTTCACCACCACATCATTCGCGCCAAGATGGGTCATGTACACAGAGAAGCCACATAACACCATAATCATCAAGCCTAAGCCGCCGCCACGATTACCGAGTAGATATTTCACATATTCTAAAATATCAAAATAGGTAGAACCGGTGCTTTTCACGCCTTCTGGTAAAATCGAATGCCCCATCAGCACTGAAATGAATAACAAGACCAAACCACCGAACATCAATACTCCGGTCGCTGAATAGCCTTTCACGATATAATATGCCACCAAAACAATGGCAATCAAACCTATAATCAGATCCATAATTTACCTCTTTATTAAAATAATAATATCAGCAAGATAGCGATTGAATTGGCAGTTGTAAATCAGTTCAATACGAAAATTTGAGGTAGATCACAAAAAGAGTTTTGGAGAGAAAGTGCGGTTGGTTTTGGTGGGATTTTTGAAGTTAAAAAACGTTTGAGAAAACGACCGCACTTTTTAAAAACAGAACGATGGTTCAATCGTCCTCGCTTTGACCAAATAAGCACAAGCGTAGACGCTTACACTATCTTGGAGGACTCATATAGATAGCGCACGCTTCCTAGTATGTGCTGATATTTTTGGAAAAGGCACGCGTTAGGAAATGTGCGCCATCGAGAGGGAGTCAGATTATTTCTTAAAAAGTTTGCTTAATCCGATGATAGTTTTTTTAGTCACTTTTTTCATTGGTTCGTCAAGTAACTTATGCGGTGAAAACAACGCTACCCCCTCACTCAAACCATCACTGACAGTTTCGATTAAATCCTGATTTATCGGCTCGGGAGTTCGAGAACGAATTTCACGTGTAATCGCATCGACATTAAAAATTTTCACTTCGTCTTTAATTTTGCAATAAACCGAAATCACCGGAATTAAATAAAGCGAAACATTGAATTCTAATTCCTCATCAAGAATCTTGTAATCTTTCTTATTTTTGTCATCATAAGGTTTTGCATAAATACGTTCTTCTAAAAACTCAAAAACATCTTTTACGTAAAGCCTTTCAACAACTTGCTCTAACGAACAACTTTTATCCCATTTTGCAATTTTTTTATCTACATTTGCACTGATAATAGCTTCTTGATGTTTCTCTAAATACTTATTGAGTTTTTTATCCATGATATTATCCGGATATTCAAACATATACTCAAAATACAATTCTTCCTCACCTTTCTCAATAACTGGGACCGTAACTATATTATTTTTTACAGTGAAATGAGCTTTACCGACTTCCATCGTTAAAATCTTTGATTGATTTTCTAATGAAACAGCTATTTCTTTTTTCGTACTGAATTCAAATTTTACTTTGCGCGTAACATTAATTTTCCAAATTCCACAAAAATCGTGTTTTGTACTTTCCTTTGTAATATCTTCGCGATTGACTTTATGAAAACGCTGTAAAATGCTGGGATTTGTGAGGCTTTCAATTACGGTATTTTTTGCCCGCTCATCACTTTCTTTTTGTTTATTGGTCACTTTGTAGATGTTGATGTCATGACGAAAATGACTCAATAATTGACCGCACTTGGTTACTTCTGCCATCGTTTCTCCTAAATATTCAAATTTACGCCATCATCAATAAAATAATTCTTTCGTCCATTTTTAAGTGAAGCTATAACGTCCTTTATTGAGCATTGATTATAGCTAAAATCCGCTTATCCGACACCTGATACTTCGTGCCTAATTGTTGTGCAAATAAGCTCACTCGCAATTCCTCAATCATATAGCGAATTTCTGCAATTTCATCGGAAATTGGTTTGGATTTTGGTAGTTTAGCTAGCAATTGTTGGTAAGCCTGTTGCACCTGTTCCACGCGTAGCATCGCCGCACGATCGCGATTTACATCTTGAGCCAGTTTATCGATACGTTTATCAATGGCTTGTAAATAACGTTGTAAATCCGGTAGGCGATCATAACCGCTCTTTTGCACAAAGCCTGGATAAATCAACCCGCTTAACTGCGCCTTAATATCGGAAAAGGCAAAGGCCATCGTGAAATCCATTTTGCCTTTTAAACGCTGGTTTAAGGCATGGTTAAGGGAGAGGATTTGCTCCACTTTCTGCGCAATATCCACGGTCACTTCGTTAAGGTTTTCTCGAACGAAATCGCGCAATTTTTCAAAGCCTGCTTCATCCCAAACAAACCCGCCAAAATCGGCAATCAGTTTATCCACCGCACAAGCGATACAATCGTCAATCAAATCCAACACACGACCAAACGGGGTAAAATACAGCCCCAATTTAGCTTTATTCGGCAATTTTTCATGCAGATATTTAATCGGTGACGGCACATTGAGTAGCAATAAGCGACGTAAACCTTGTTGCATTGCCACCGCTTGCTCAAACTCTGTTTCAAACAGTTTGATACCAACCGCATCTTTTTCATCTACAATAGCCGGGAACGCTTTGACGCTAAAACCACGTTGTTTTTGTTCGTAACATTGTGGTAGATCTGCAAAACTCCAAATATGCAGCCCGCTTTGCTCAATGCCATCATCGGCCACAGCAGAAATACTTTCCTGCACGCGATCTTTTAAGTTGAATTTCAGCTCGTCCAAATTCATAGATTCGGCAATTTTCTTGCCGTTTTCATCCACCACACGGAACGTCATTTTCAAATGGCTTGGAATTTGTTCCCAATTCCAATGTTCCGCTTCTACAGTAACGCCTGTCATACGACGCAATTCATAAATTAGCGTATCTAATAATGGCTTTTCCAACGGTACGGCACGACTTAAAAAAGCTTGGGCATAATTAGGTGCTGGCACGAAGTTACGACGATAAGATTTCGGTAGAGATTTAATCAGCGCGATCACCAGTTCTTCACGCAAACCTGGAATTTGCCAATCAAAGCCGGTCATTTCCACTTGGTTGAGCAATGGCAACGGAATATGCACGGTCACCCCGTCCGCATCAGTACCCGGTTCAAATTGATAAGTTAATTTGAGTTTTAAATTGCCTTGATGCCAGTAATTCGGGAAATCCAGCTTGCTCACTTGTTCCGCATCATCATTAATCAAGAATGAGCGTTCAAAATTAAGCAATTCAGGATCTTTTTGCTGCGCCTTTTTCCACCAGGTATCAAAATGTTTTTGGGAAACCACTTCTGTACCAATACGCTGATCATAAAATTCAAAAAGCGTGCGGTCATCCACCAAAATATCGCGACGGCGGCTTTTGTGTTCCAACTCTTCTACTTCTCGAACGAGTCGTTGATTTTCTTTGAAGAATTTATGTTTGGTATTCCAATCCCCTTCCACTAAGGCAGATTGAATAAAGATCTCACGGCTTACCGCCGGATCAATAGCACCGTAATTCACTGGTCGTGCTGCTACAATCGGCACACCATAAAGCGTGACTTTTTCATCGGCAATTACCGCCCCACGAGATTTCGACCAACGCGGTTCGGAATAAGATTTTTTAATTAAATGCTCGGCAAGTGGCTCAATCCATTCTGGCTCAATTTCCGCCACCATACGCCCCCAAAGTTTGGAGGTTTCCACTAACTCTGCCGCCATCACCCATTTCGGTTGTTTTTTGAAAAGTACAGAATTGGGGAAAATTGCAAAATGGGCATTACGTGCACCAAGGTATTGTTGTTTTTCCGCTTCTTTTAAACCGATATGAGAAAGCAAGCCGCTTAAAAGTGCGGTATGAATTTGCTGATATTCTGCTTTTTCGGAATTAATCGGCAATCCCATTTCACGCACGGTTAAACGAATTTGATGATAAATATCCTGCCATTCACGAATGCGTAAATAATTTAAGAAATCCTTTTGGCATTGACGACGGAATTGGTTTTTACTCAATTCTTTTTGTTGTTCTTGTAGGTAACGCCAAAGATTGAGGAAAGCCAAGAAATCCGATTTTTTATCGGCAAAACGACGATGTTTTTCATCGGAAGCTTGTTGTTTTTCTTGTGGGCGCTCGCGAGGATCTTGAATGGATAACGCGGCGACAATAATCATCACTTCATGCAACGCACCTTGTGAAACAGCACTCAGCAACATCTTCGCTAAACGAGGATCCACAGGGAGTTGAGCTAATTGACGACCTACTGCCGTTAATTGACGTTTTTCACCCGATTTGGTCTGAACGGTTTTAAACGCACCTAATTCTTCCAACAGTTTTATTCCATCTTGAATATGGCGTTTATCTGGGGCATCCACAAATGGGAAGGCTTCAATATCATCTAAGCCCAATGCCGTCATTTGCAAAATAACAGAGGCTAAATTGGTGCGTAGAATTTCAGGATCGGTAAACTCTGGACGAGAATTAAAATCCTCTTCCGAATATAAACGAATACAAATCCCTTCGCTCACACGACCACAACGACCTTTACGCTGATTAGCAGATGCCTGTGAAATAGGTTCAATCGGTAAACGTTGTACTTTGGTGCGATAGCTATAACGGGAAATACGCGCTGTACCTGGGTCAATCACATATTTAATGCCCGGCACGGTCAATGAAGTTTCTGCGACATTGGTCGCCAACACGATGCGATTTAATCCGCTCGGATGGAAAATTTTATTCTGTTCTTGAGCAGACAAGCGTGCAAAGAGCGGTAGAATTTCCGTGTGTTTTAGATTTTGTTTTTGTAAAGCTTCGGCGGTATCACGAATTTCTCGCTCACCGTTCATAAAGATCAAAATATCGCCTCGACCTTCTGCTTGCAGTTCATCCACCGCGTTGAGAATGCCTTGTAGCTGATCTTGGTCGTCTTCTTCCACTACGGGACGATAACGCACTTCAACAGGATAGGTTCTACCCGAGACTTCGATAATTGGGGCATTGTTGAAATGTTTGGAAAAACGTTCTACATCAATGGTCGCGGAAGTGATGATAAGTTTTAAATCACGACGACGAGGTAAAAGCTGTTTCAGATAACCGAGAATAAAATCGTTATTTAGGCTACGTTCGTGGGCTTCATCAATAATCAAGCAAGAGTATTGATTGAGGAAACGATCGTTTTGAATTTCTGCTAGCAGAATCCCGTCGGTCATTAACTTGATTTGCGTATCATCACTGACTTGATCGTTAAAACGAACCTTATAACCAACTAAACGGCCAAGCTCCGTTTCCAGTTCTTCCGCAATACGCGCTGCCACCGAACGAGCGGCAATACGGCGAGGTTGAGTATGGCCAATCATACCCAAATTACCGAAACCTAATTCCAAACACATTTTCGGCAATTGAGTGGTTTTACCTGAACCAGTTTCCCCTGCCACCACAATGACCTGATGTTCAGAAAGCAGTTTTTGAATTTCTGCTTTGCGTTGGCTAACGGGCAAACTCTCTGGAAAAACAATCGGATTTTTAACCGCACTTTTACGATTTTCTACACGTAATTGAGCCTGTTCAATCTGTTGCTGGATTTCAGCCGCTACAGCTTGCTGTGCTTCTTGGCTTTTAATTTTTCCGATACCATGAATACGAGCGGATAAACGACGTTGATCCACCAGCATAACATCGTTGAGTTTCGAAAAGAGAGATTGTTGTATCGGATTTAATTCACGTTTGACTGATTTGTTCTTCATACTGATTTACTTTTAAAACCACCGTAAGCCAAGCAAAGCCAACCAATTAAAAAGAGCGTGCCTCCAATTGGTGTTACCCAAACGAGGAATTTGCCTGCACCAAGCGCAAGTGCATAAAGGCTGCCACTAAAAAGAAGAATGCCGTACGCCCAAGTCCCTGCAGCAAGATTAACTATTTTGTTTGCAATCAATGATTCACTGCATAATTGCAAAATGCCAATCGCTAAAATCGCAATGGTGTGGAACATTTGATATTTCACACCCGTTTCAATCCACGCTAATTCTTTAGGTTCTAAAACCTTGCTTAATCCATGTGCCGCAAAAGCACCAATCGCCACACACAAAAAACCGCTTAATCCCGCGATAAATAACCATTTGTTTTTCATTTAAAATTTTCCTATTAATACCGATAAAATCCCTGCGGCGATGAGAGGTCCCACCGGAATACCGCCTAAGAAAGACACACCAATAATCGTACCAATTAATAATCCTGTCACCAAAACAGGTTGTTCACTCATTAATGGCACGCCTTTCCCCGCAAGCCATGCGACGAATACCCCTGTTAAAATAGAAACGCCCATTTTCCAGTTTAAAAATGAACTGAGATCGGGCAGTTGGATTTTTCCCGACACTAACGGCGCTAGGACACCAATCGTTAAAATGATAATCCCGATTTTGACACCGTATTGTTCGAGTATAGGAATGTATTTGGATAATAAGGTTTGCTGCATGATTAACAGCACGGCGGCTGAGATGGTAATCGCGCTATTTTGGCTAATTAAACCTAAAACAATTAAGAAAACCAATAGCAACGCGACCATATTGAATTGTAATGTCATAATACCTCTAAAGTGCGGTCAAAAAAAACGTAGGTTTTTCAACGTTGGCTTTGCCAACGGCCCCACAAGGGGTGAACAAGCGAACGAGTGAGCTTGTGAATAAAAAACTGACCATTTTTATGCGTGTAAAGTTTTTGTAAATTATACCAATTTCTTGCTTTTCTGTGTTTTTTATTTAGTGAAAAAAAGCTAGAATACAAGTCAACTTTCTTCTCATACTCCCTGTTTTTACTAAGGTTTTTTGCCCTATGTCGAATGTCGTCAGCCCTGAATTAATTAAAACTGTTGTCCTCCTTGCTACCAGTGTCACTATCGTGCCGCTTTTTAAGCGTATTGGCTTAGGTAGCGTGTTGGGTTATTTAGTGGCAGGCTGTTTAATTGGTCCTTCCGTGTTCGGTGTAGTGAAAGATGCAGAATCGGTTCTGCATATGGCTGAACTGGGCGTGGTGATGTTCTTATTCATTATCGGTTTGGAAATGCATCCAGAACGTTTATGGGCCATGCGAAAAGCGATCTTCGGACGGGGATTTCTACAAGTCGGGCTATGTGGTGCTCTGCTTACCTTTGCTGGTATCTATATTTTAAATCTTCCTAAAGAAGTCGCATTCATTGCGGGTATGAGCTTTACCCTTTCTTCCACCGCGATTGTGATGCAGGTATTAGAAGAACGCGGGATTACGAACACACCAAAAGGCCAACGGGTTATTTCTACCTTAATTTTTGAAGATTTATCCATTGTGCCATTATTGGCTTCTATTGCCTTTTTAACACCTGAAACCAAACATATTGAACATCAAACCAACTGGACATCTATTGCTATTGCACTCGGTGCCGTTGTCGGTTTAGTGGTTGCGGGTAAATGGTTAATGAACCCTATTTTCCGCTTGATTTCTAAAGCCCATATTCGCGAAATGATGACAGCTGCCGCCTTACTTGTGGTGTTAGGTGCGGCATTGGCCATGGAAGCGAGTGGCCTTTCAATGGCGATGGGCGCATTCGTTGCGGGTGTAATGCTTTCAGAATCCGCATTCCGCCACCAATTAGAAGCCGATATTGAACCATTCCGTGGTTTATTGCTCGGTCTCTTCTTTATGGGCGTGGGAATGTCGCTTGACCTCAGTTTAGTCTTCAATGATGCGGTTTGGTTGTTAGGTATCGTATGCCTTTACATCGTCGGCAAAGCCTTAGCCGTTTATACCGTGGCACGTATTACAAAACTAGACCGCACTGAATCTGTTGGGCGAATGACCATTATGGCGCACGGTGGTGAATTTGCATTCGTACTCTTCTCTGCTGCGACTACTGCAGGCGTGATGACAAAAGATCAAAATGCGACTTTTACCGCTGCAGTCATTATCTCGATGTTATTCTCTCCACTAATTGGTTTATTGATGCGTAAAATTAACCAACGCAAATCAGCGAATCAAGAGGAAAAAGTCGATACTAGCGATCTTGATCCAATTGTGGATTTAGAAGATAGCGTGCTCGTGATTGGTTTTGGTCGTTTCAGCCAAATCGTGTGTCAATCGCTTCTGGTTCGTGGCATTAACGTCTCGGTGATTGACCGTAACATCGAAAACATCCGTGCGGCAGCGAAATTCGGTTTTAAAGTTTATTACGGTGACGGTGTTCGCCTTGATGTTTTACGTGCAGCGGGTATCGAAAAAGCTAAATGTGTTGTCATCGGGATTAACGATACACAGCGAATTGAAAATATTGTTGAGAATCTAAAAGATGCTTATCCGAAACTCCCAATTTTGGCGCGAACTTATGACCGCCAAACAACCGTGAGTCTTATTAAGCAAGATGTAGACTTTATCGTGCGTGAAACCTTTGAATCTGCCCTCACGCTCAGTCATGCAGCATTAATGCAATTAGGTGTAAACAAAATTGAAGCTGATGAGGTCATTGCTGAAGTTCGTTACTTAGATCAAGAACGATTGAATGAAGAAGTTTTACATGGTTTTTCTACAGACATCATCCGAAAATATTGGATGCCAAAACCTTTCGTTAAACCACATTCTGATGCTGAAGCACTCAATGAAGAAACGGCTGAGATCTTAGAAAAAGAAGATGACACCAATGACGAAGCAGTGGTTGAAACCCTTCTTCATGATGATTCAGAAACAGAGAAACAAAAAGAAGTTGAATAATAAAAAAGCCCGATAAATCATTATCGGGCTTTTTTTAAGCTTTCATTGTCACAACCCAGCAATTATGGATTTGTTTATTACGCTCAAAATCAAGCGGTAAGGTTTTCGCTGAAATTTCGACCGCACTTAATCCCAATTCATCTAACGCCTCAAAATCCATTTTAAAACCACGTTTATTGTTCGAGAACACGATGGTGCCGTTAGGGCGTAAAATACGTTTAAGATTACGCATCAATTTGATGTGATCACGTTGTACATCCCAACTGTCTTCCATACGTTTAGAATTCGAGAATGTTGGCGGATCCACGAAAATTAAATCAAACTGGCGATCACATTTCTCTAACCACTGCAAACAATCTGCCTGAATGAGCTTGTGCTGCTTGCCTTCAATATCATTTAAAATCAGGTTTTGTTCTGCCCAGTTTAAATAGGTGTTAGACATATCCACGGTCGTCGTCGATTTTGCCCCGCCTAATGCCGCATGCACTGTTGCGGAACCGGTATAAGCAAAAAGATTAAGGAAGTCTTTGCCTTTTGCCATTTCACCCACCATTTTACGGGTTAAGCGGTGATCTAAAAATAATCCTGTATCCAAGTAATCCGTTAGATTCACCCAAAGCTGAGCGCCGTATTCATTCACATAAAAATATTCGCCTTTATTGGCCAATTTTTCATATTGATTCGTGCCTTTTTGTTTTTGACGCACTTTCAAAATCAGTTTATTGGTTTCAATACCGGTGACTTGCAAGGTTGCAGTCACGGCATCCAATAAACGTTGACGGGCTTTATTTTCATCAATATTTTTCGGTGCTGCATACTCTTGCACCACGATATGATCACCATAACGATCCACTGCCACGTTATATTCCGGTAAATCGGCATCATATAAACGATACGCATCAAGACCTTGCTGCTTCGCCCATTTTTCAATTTTCTTGATATTTTTCTGCAAACGATTCGCAAAATCCACCGCTACCGTTGAAGTGCGGTCAAATTCAAGCGGATTTTCAGCCACACTTTCTTTACGTTCTGAAATTTGATAATTCTTCTGAACACAATCTAACGGACCGTTTTTTGCTTTAAATTGACGATGTGAACGCATACGCAAACAATCAAGCAACGTAGATTCACTACTGAAAATCGACGCATTCCAACCACCAAATTCATTTTTAAGACGTTGTCCAAAGACTGAATATAGTGCAATTAAAGCAGGAGTTGTACCTAAACGCTCACCGTAAGGCGGATTACAAATCACTGTTCCCACTTCATCTGGACTTGGATTTTTTAATGCGGCAACATCACCTTGTTTCCACTGAATTAAGTGTGCTACACCTGCATTTTGTGCGTTCTTTTGTGCTTTTTTCAGTACGCGATGATCGAGATCGAAGCCATAAAAATGCGGTTTTGGATTTTGATTAAAATAAGTTTCAGCTTGCTGTACCGCTTCTGCTTTCACCTTATCCCAAGCATTTTGATTATGCCCTTTCCAGCAATCAAAGCCCCAATGTAAACGATGTAATTGCGGCGCAATTTGTGCTTCCATTTGCGCGGCTTCGATTAACAAAGTACCCGAACCGCACATTGGATCCACTAATGGTGTCCCTTTTTTCCAACCTGAACGAAGCACTATCGCAGCGGCTAAGGTTTCACGTAAAGGCGCTTGCCCTGTATCTTCACGATAGCCACGTAAATGCAATGCTTCGCCACTTAAATCGAGTGAAACGACGAGTTCTTCTTTATTTAAATAAGCATGAATTCGCACATCCGGATAGTCTTTATCTACATTTGGACGCGCTTTCCCTTGACGTTCAAAATAATCCACAATGGCATCTTTCACTCGCATCGCACCAAATTGGGTGTGACGAATTTCTTGGTTTGTCCCGTTGAAATCAACAAAAAATGTGGCTTTCTCATCAAAATAACTTAACCAATCCTGCCCTGTCACAATTGAATACAAGTCTAAATCACTATATACCTTGCCATTTACGATAGGTAACAAAATACGTGAAGCTAAGCGTGACCATAATAAGCTGCGATAAAGTGTTTCATCATCAGCCTGAAAATGTACACCACCTTGTGCAATTTTACATTCCGTTGCACCAAGCTCTGTCAGTTCGACTTTTAAGAGTTCTTCAAAACCACGGGCAGTTGTGGCAAATAGTTGTTTCATGTGTTTTCTCGATAGGGAAAAATTGGGCGGATTATAGCACGAAAGTGCGGTTAAATTTGGGGATATTTCAAGAATATTCCCCCTCTTTTATAAAGAGGGGGTGAGGGGGAGATTTTTGATTATTTACTTAAACATTGAGCATAGCTATCAGCGGTGGCTTGAAGGAAATTCGCATAAGAATTTGGACCAAGCTGTACGTTATCGCCAATAGGATCTAAACGACCAACATTAACTTTTGTACTTTGTGCAAGAGAGTCAATCACTTTTGGTGTGAATTGAGGTTCCGCAAAAAGACAATTTACACGATGTTCTTCAATTTCTTCTTTGATGTGAGCAATGGTTTTTGCACCTGGTGCCACTAATGGATTAATAGTGAAATAACCGGTTTGATTTAAACCATAAGCATCATTGAAATAGCTATAAGCATCATGGAACACAAAGAAGCCTTTATCTTTAAGTGGGGCTAATTGTGCTTTGATTTTATCGCTTTGCTCGGTCAAAGTGCGGTTAAAATCGGCTAAGTTTTTCGCGATGAGCTCTTTTTTATCCGGGTGTTGTTCTGTTAATTTATCCGCGACTTTCTGTGCCACAATTTGGCTAATCGCTGGTGAATACCATAAATGCCAGTTCACACTTAACCCATTTTCATCCACATCGTGGTCGTGATGGTCATGACCGTGTTCGTGCTTATGATCGTGTCCATGTTTATGATCATGACCGTGCTCGTGTTCATCGCCTTCATGATAATGTTCATGATGGACTTTGCTTAAAAGCGGTTTAATTTCTGGAATATCAGAAATATTGATGACTTTTTTACTATCAATTTGGCTAATTGGTTTTGCTAAGAAAGCATCAATATCTTCACCAACCCAAAGCACTAAATCTGCAGATTTCACTTTTTGCACATCTGAAAGTCTTAAGCTGTAATCATGTGGAGAAGCACCAGCTGGTACTAAAACCTGTGTATCCGTCACACCGTTTGCAATAGACGATGTAATAAAACCGAGCGGTTTCACGGAAGCCAATACATCTGCATTTGCCATCATTGGAAGGGTTAAAAGTGCGGTAGAAATTGCACTCATTTTTAATACTTGTTTCATGTTTGTTTCCTTACTTTTATTGGGAATTATTCTCAAAGCCAATATAGACTACGCCTTTTTGATAAAATTGCAACATTCCAAATAAAAAAAATGAAGTGATATTTCTTCATCTTATTAAATACTTTCATTCATAAAGAAAAAGCAACGTTTTCACGTTGCTTCATTTCTTTATTTTAATAACTTATCGATTACCCTAGAAACGGCAAAAAATCCAAAGGTTGCGGTTATCATGGTTGCTGCACCAAAGCCATTTGCACAATTCATGGTGGCAGATATCTCACAGCCTTCGTCCATTTTAGGGAAAATCAGAGGCTGTGTGGAAAACACCGCATCAACTGCGAACTTACGTTGTGGATTTTGGGTAAAATTAAAATCCTTACGCAAAACTGACCGCACTTTCGCCAATAATGGATCTTGGATCGTTTTACTTAAATCAGCAATTTGGATTTTCGAAGGATCAGTCTGACCACCTGCACCACCAATGGTAATAATCTTGATTTTATTACGCTTGCAATAAGCAATCATGGCGGCTTTCGTTTTCACGCTATCAATGGCATCAATCACATAATCATAGCCACGATTTAAGTATTCCGCTTGATTATCCGGTGAGATGAAATCATCAATAATATTCACCACACATTCTGGATTAATCAGCTTAACGCGCTCCGCCATCACTTCTGTTTTAAGCTTGCCAATATTGCCGCTTAATGCAGGAAGTTGACGATTAATATTGGTTACACAAATATCATCCATATCAATCATAGTGATCTGCCCTACACCGCTTCGAGCCAATGCTTCCACCACCCACGAACCTACGCCGCCAATACCAATGACGCACACATGAGCCTGACGCAAACGCGCCAAGCCTTCTGGTGTATAAAGGCGTCCAATGCCGCCAAAACGTTGTTCGTAGTTATCGACACGAGCCATTATTGTAGTACCCAAACACGTCCATAGTGTTTTGATAAACCAGCGATGTGACCTGCTTGATCACCAATACCACGGTATAAGTCAAAGTGGTGACCATTAACTGCACCACCCACATCAAGCGCCACCATTAAGTGTAATTTGTGTGTGCCCATCCAGTTACCCTCATTATCAATATCAGGTACTTCAACCAATAATACGGTTCCAGAAGGAATGACATTGCGATCAGAAGCAACAGCAGCCATTGGCACTAAAGGCACACCAGCAGAACCTTTCACTTTACCTGTTGGATCGTTTTTAAAGAAAACATAAGATGGATTACGTTCTAACAATTCCCGTACTCGAGATGGGTTTGCTTTCCCCCATTCACGAATCGCTTGGATAGACATTTTTTCTTTTGGAATTTCACCATCTTCTACTAATAAACGACCAACCGCTTGATATTTATAACCATTTTGACCCGCATAGGCTAAATAATTTAAATTGCCATCACCGTAATCAACATAGCCACTACCCTGCACGCCTAATAAGAAGTTATCCATCATTGAATCACTGTAGGCGAGCTCTAAGCCTTGTCCTGCCAATGCACCATTATAAATTTCTGCTCGGCTATAACGTTTATAGCTTGGCATCGCATAAATTGGATGTTGATATTGACCTTGTGCAGTACGGCGTGCATGAATCACGGGTGAATAATAACCTGTCATTAACACGTTTTGATAGCCATCAAAACCTTTCATAATCTGTGGGTTAATGCCGTATTGTGATAATTCATTCACATTGGCGCCTGCAAGTACCCAGTTAGTAATTTTGCCATAATTAGCTGCAAAGCGATTTGTTAATGAACTTGAATAATCACGAACATTTGTCAACTGCGTTAAAAAATCACCTTGGTTTACAACCGCACTTCTGTTATCTACAGAAGCAACAGGGCTTAAAATAGCTTGTTGATAATTACGTCCACTATACTTTGCCCCAAATTTTTGTGGATCGTCGCCTGTTGCAGTGCGCGGCATACTTGAATTATTTTTTGAAGAGACTTTACTTGGTGCTGAACCACATGACGCAAGCACCGAAACTGCCGCCATGACAGAGAGAATTTTTATAGCGAGATTTTGACGAAATTTCATTCTTATTTTCCTAAATTAAACTAACTAATACAAAGTTGCATACGCTATCAAAAATTCCCTTTTAGGACTAGCACTATTTCATAAAATGGTTAATTAATATTCATTTTGTTTATTTTCTTAACAAACGGAAAGTCAAATTCAGTTTAAATCTTGCAATAATTTTTGAAACGAGTATATTACGCGCCATCAGACGCGGGGTGGAGCAGCTTGGTAGCTCGTCGGGCTCATAACCCGAAGGCCGTCGGTTCAAATCCGGCCCCCGCAACCAAATTACAAAGCACCGAAATCTCGGTGCTTTTTTCGTATTTAAATAAAGGTAAATTTAATCGAAATAAAAAGGCACAATGTCGGGAAACATTATGCCTTTATTTATCTATCAATCTTATTAGATTTGATACTTTGTCTTATCACCAATATCAAAGTGCAATGGCATTCGCCATTTTTGAATCGCAAGAATCAATAATAATCCGCCGACAATCAACGATAAAATTCGAGTAATCCAACCTCCTTCAAATACCCAAGCAAACCAAAGTGCGGCGACAAATGCAGGTTGTAAATTTAATAGCGGTACTCTAAAACAGAAGTATTCTTTAAAACATAAACCGCCCAGTGTGACTAACGCACCACCTAACGCTAATTCATGCCAACCTAAAAGCGCACATAAGAGTGCAAGCCACGTGGCAAATTGAAATGTTAAGCGGAAATGCTTTAAATAAATATGAAGCGATGATGCACAGCAAGTTGCTGCAATCAATACAGCAATTTGAGCCTGTTGAGGATACCAAGTTAAAGCCAAGATGCTAAATGCCGCAATGACAAAGCCTGTGCGATAAATAATAACGGTGAGTTTATCCCAAACATCCATTGGAGATTCAATATGTGGATCAGCCATGCTATTTCCTTATTTTTGATGATAAAAAGTGCGGTCAAAAACACTCTCATTTTTGACCGCACTTTACATTGAGATTATTTTAATCGATCTAAAATCTTTTGATGAATGCCACCAAAGCTACCGTTTGACATCACAAGAATCTGATCCGTTGGTTTCGCTTCAGCCACAATCATATCCACTAATTTATCAATATTTCCTGTGTAATGTGCGGGTTGAACACATTGTCCGGCAATTTCAGCCACATCCCATGGAATATTATCTGGTTGTAGCATAAACACCGCATCAGCACGTCCAAGCGCTGGTGCAATTTCATCTTTATGCACGCCCATTTTCATGGTGTTTGAACGTGGTTCTAATACGGCAAGAATACGTACACCACCACCTACTTTGTCACGCAACGCAGTAAGTGTCGCAAGAATTGCTTCTGGATGGTGAGCGAAGTCATCATAAACCGTAATACCGTTTACTTCCCCTTTCACTTCTAAACGACGTTTTGCATTGATAAAGCTGCCTAATGCCTGACATGCATCTTCAATTTTAACACCCGCATGGTAAGCCGCCGCAATCGCCATTAAAGCATTGTGCATATTGTGCTGCCCAACAATATTCCATTTCACTTCTGCAACTTTTTGGCCGTGATGGAATACGGCAAATTCAGAGCAATCATTAGTAATACGTTCCGCAAACCATTCCTTATCTTTACCGATAAATTGCTGTTCTGACCAACAGCCCATATTGAGGGTTTCTTTCACACTTTGTTCATCTGCAAAAGAAAGAACGCGTCCTGTAGAAGGAATAGTTCTAATCATATGATGGAATTGACGTTGAATCGCATGAAGATCATCGAAGATGTCAGCATGATCGAAGCTGATATTGTTTATAATCAAGGTTTTCGGATTGTAATGTACAAATTTAGAACGTTTATCAAAGAACGCTGTATCATATTCATCCGCTTCAATCACGAAAAACTCACTTTCCCCTAAACGAGCTGACGTACCAAAATTTCCTGCAATACCACCAATTAGGAAACCTGGTTTTAACCCATTTTGTTCTAAAATCCAAGTCAACATCCCCGTTGTTGTGGTTTTACCATGTGTACCTGAAACCGCTAACACCCAACGATTACGCAACAAATGGTCATGTAACCATTGCGGACCTGATGTATAAGGCAAGGCATTATCTAAAACATATTCCACGCAAGGATTACCACGTTTCATGGCATTGCCAACAATCACCATATCGGGTGCAGGCTGAAGTTGAGCCACATCATAATTAGGAATAATTTCAATACCTTGCTCTTGTAAAAAAGTACTCATTGGCGGGTAAACATTGGTATCGGAGCCCGTGACTTTATAACCCATTTGTTTGGCAATCATTGCAACGCCGCCCATAAAGGTCCCGCAGATACCTAAAATATGAATATGTTTCATTGTTCTTCTCTAGTTGCTAAAAATGCTGACTATGATAAATCAACTCAAAGATTGAGTAAATAAGGGCTGTTTACATAAACAGCCCTCTTTCTTATTTGATTCGGCCAAAGCCCGCTTGAAGATCGGCAATTAATTCATCCGTATCTTCAAATCCAATATGCAGACGAATTAATGAGCCCGTTAATTTACGTTCAATACCCGGGCGAATTTTCGCAATTTCTTCTGGTTGATTACATAAAATGAGCGATTCAAACCCGCCCCAAGAATAAGCCATCGTGAACAGTTCAAAGTTATCCATAAAGGCTGAAAGCTCTTCGTCATTTAAACGCTTATGTAATTCAAAAGAGAATAAACCGCTTGCACCAGTAAAATCACGTTTAAAGTTTTCATGACCTGGACAGCTTGGTAACGCTGGATGATAAACTGCTTTCACTTGTGGTTGTTCACTTAACCATTTGGCGACTTTTAAACTACTTTCATGATGTTGTTTTAATCGCACACCTAAGGTACGAATACCACGAGCAGTTGTATAAGCAGAATCGGCATCAACCATTTGTCCCATTAAATAGGAATGCTCGCGCAATTTATCCCAAGTCCGTATATTAGCTACTGCGGTACCGATCATAATATCTGAATGCCCCACTAAATATTTGGTTCCTGCTTGAATAGAGATATCAATACCGTGCTCTAACGCTTTGAATAGTACGCCTCCCGCCCATGTATTATCGATCATAATGACGATTCCAGGGCTTACAGCTCTAACCGCTTTAACAATCGCGGGGATATCAGGCACTTCCATCGTTAAAGAACTTGGAGATTCTAAAAATAAGACTTTCGTATTTGGCTGCACGAGTTTGGCAACATCAGCACCTATCATGGGATCATAATAGGTTGTATCAATATGCATTTTTTTCAAAATCACATTGCAAAAATCTTGTGTCGGCTCATAAGCCGCACCTGTCATTAAAACGTGATCGCCCGTTTCTACAAAGGATAAAATAGCATTGGTTACTGCTGCGGCACCACAAGGATAAAGATAACAACCTGTCCCGCCTTCCATTTCACACATTAAATCTTGAAGAGCAAAGTGCGTTAACGTGCCACGACGACCGTAAAAAAGTTCTCCTTTGTAACGATTTTTTGTGCAATGTTTTTTATCCGCAATGGTCTCAAATACTAAAGAAGATGCGCGTTGAACCACGGGGTTAACTGAGCCTTGAGTAAAACGTTTTTTACGCCCTGCATGAACCAGTGTGGTCGATAAAGTATGATGTTCTGACATATATTTCACCTGTAACTTAGACAATATTAATTAATTCAATAGATAAAAACAGCTGTTAAAGTGCGATTAATTTTCTTAGAATAATCGGCGACTTTTTGCATCCGCAAAATTTTTATTCACTTTCATATAGGAATTATGACTATGGTATTAGTAACTCGTCAAGCTCCAGATTTTACTTGCGCTGCAGTTTTAGGCAACGGGGAAATCGTTAATAACTTCAATTTCAAGAAACACATCAATGGTAAAGCGGCAGTATTATTCTTCTATCCATTAGACTTTACTTTCGTTTGCCCATCTGAGTTAATCGCATTCGACCACCGTTACGAAGAGTTCAAAAAACGTGGTGTTGAAGTTGTTGGTGTATCTATCGACTCAGAATTCACTCACAATGCATGGCGTAATACCCCAACTGAAAATGGTGGTATCGGTGCAGTTAAATATGCATTAGCTGCAGACGTTAAACACGAGATTGCTAAAGCATACGGTATCGAACACCCTGAAGAAGGTGTTGCACTACGTGGTTCTTTCTTAATTGACAAAAACGGCATTGTTCGTCACCAAGTGGTTAATGACTTACCATTAGGTCGTAACATCGATGAAATGTTACGCATGGTAGATGCATTACAATTCCACGAAGAACACGGTGAAGTTTGCCCTGCTCAATGGGAAAAAGGCAAAGAAGGTATGAAAGACAGCCCTGAAGGTGTTGCTAAATACTTGAAACAAAACGCTGACAAACTTTAATTTTTAAGAAAAAGCCACATTAAGTGGCTTTTTTTATTTTTGTAGATCCTTTAGAATGAACGTATCTTTAACCAAAGTGCGGTTATTTTTATGAAATATAATATTCCTATTTTCCTGACGATTCTCCGAGTGATTTTAATTCCATTCTTCGTCGTGGCATTTTATTTGCCCATCCCTTCAGCACCTTTTATTACAACGCTTATTTTCTTTATTGCTGGTGTCACCGACTGGTTTGATGGCTATCTCGCTCGAAAATTAAAACAAACAACCCGTTTCGGTGCTTTCCTTGATCCTGTTGCCGATAAAGTGATGGTTATTACTGCGCTTGTATTAATTGTGGAATATCAACATTCTTTCTGGATTACCATTCCAGCTATTATTGTAATTTCACGTGAAATTATTGTTTCAGCTTTGCGTGAATGGATGGCGGAATTAGGCGAACGAAATAAAGTAGCAGTTTCATGGCTTGGAAAAGTAAAAACTACCTCCCAAATGCTCGCTTTAGGTGGATTACTCTGGCGATATAACGTTTATATGGAAACGCTGGCAATTGTACTGCTTTATTTAGCGGCCATTTTAACGGTTTGGTCAATGCTCCAATACTTGAAAGCAGCGAAAGGTAGCTTGTTAGATAACATTGAATTATAGAATTGACTAAATTTTAAATAAAAGGTGCGGTTATTTTAATCGCACCTTTTGTTTTTGAATTATTTTTAACCAATCAAAAAAATTTTTTACGAATTTTATTTGACACAATAAGATAAATCCGTAAAATACGCCCCGTTGTTTGGCAACAAGCAAATGCGGGAATAGCTCAGTTGGTAGAGCACGACCTTGCCAAGGTCGGGGTCGCGAGTTCGAGCCTCGTTTCCCGCTCCAATTTGCCCGAGTGGTGGAATCGGTAGACACAAGGGATTTAAAATCCCTCGCCTTTCGAGGCGTGCCAGTTCAAGTCTGGCTTCGGGCACCATTTTAAAATCATACCAGTGGGTCGTTAGCTCAGTCGGTAGAGCAGCGGACTTTTAATCCGTTGGTCGAAGGTTCGAATCCTTCACGACCCACCACTTTAAATCAGCACCTTAACGGGTGTTTTTTTATGCCTAAAATTTAGGGTAAAGACTTTCCTACTCTCTTTTTCTGAAAATACATAAAAAAATAACCGCACTTTCGTACGGTTACTTAACTATATTCTTAAATATTAGCCGTGATAACGACCTACGCCTAATTCATCTTCTTTACGAGTACGGTTCATCACCTCTTGTGGTGATTGCGCAATACGTAATCCCATTTGATCTTCAGTACGTACCACATCGCCACGTAGAGAGTTAGTATAAACATCGGTAATCTTGATATCGACAAACTTACCGATCATATCTGGCGAGCCTTGGAAATTCACAATACGGTTGTTTTCCGTACGTCCTGTTAATTCCATAATATCTTTCTTAGATGGCCCTTCTACCAAGACACGTTGCTCTGTGCCAAGCATACGACGGCTATATTGTGCCGCTTGTTGGTTGATACGCTCTTGTAAAAGATAGAGACGTTGTTTCTTCTCTTCTTCAGTAACATCATCTGGCATATCTGCTGCAGGTGTGCCTGGACGTGCGGAATAGATAAAGCTGAAGCTCATATCAAAATTCACTTGCGCGATCAGGTTCATCGTTTGTTCAAACTCTTCCTTGGTTTCACCTGGGAAGCCAACAATGAAATCTGAGCTGATTTGAATATTTGGACGCACCGCACGTAATTTACGAATGATCGATTTATATTCTAACGCGGTATGACCACGTTTCATCATGGTTAAAATACGGTCAGAACCAGCTTGTACCGGCAAGTGAACGAAGTCCACTAATTCTGGTGTATCACGATACACGTCAATAATATCGTCAGTAAATTCGATTGGGTGACTGGTAGTAAAACGTAAACGATCGATACCGTCAATAGATGCTACTAAACGCAATAATTCCGCAAATGTACAGATACCACCATCAAATGTCGGACCTCGATACGCGTTTACGTTTTGGCCTAATAAATTGATTTCACGTACACCTTGCTCTGCCAACTGCGCAATTTCAAATAACACATCATCAACAGGACGGCTCACTTCTTCACCACGGGTATATGGCACCACGCAGTAAGTACAATATTTATTACAGCCTTCCATAATAGACACAAACGCGGTTGGGCCTTCTGCACGAGGTTCAGGTAAGCGGTCAAATTTCTCAATTTCAGGGAAACTGACATCCACCACCGAACTTTTACCGCCACGAATTTGGTTAATCATTTCTGGTAAGCGATGTAAAGTTTGCGGACCAAATACGATATCCACATAAGGTGCGCGATGACGAATATGCTCACCTTCTTGTGAAGCCACACAACCGCCCACACCAATCACTAAGTTTGGATTTTGTTTTTTTAATTCTTTCCAACGACCTAACTGATGGAACACTTTTTCTTGTGCTTTTTCACGGATAGAACAGGTGTTAAGAAGTAACACATCTGCTTCTTCTGGAATATCTGTCAATTCCAAACCATGTGTATTTAAGAGAAGATCGGCCATTTTTGATGAATCGTATTCATTCATCTGACAGCCCCATGTTTTAATATGTAATTTTTGCGTCATATTGCTTAAAAAATAAAGATTAATAAAAAGATAAAATCGGTCGGCTATTGTACAGATTTGTGGGAATTCTGGCTAGTGTAAAATGGACTTTTACCTATTTCGGTATAGAAAAAGTGCGGTTAAAATCATCTAAATTTTCGGTATTATGTAGCAGTTGCACAAAGTCTGAAAATTGACTAATTTACCGCAAAAATTTGAATGCCTTTCTGAGTAAAAATTGTGAAAGGCATTTCTTTTTAATTGGAAAAGTATGTTATAGTAGAAGTAGAAATTTAACCTAAGGAAAAAAAATAATAATGACTACAGCTAAAAATTTCCCTAGCGACTATCCTTCTCATATTCCCCCTAAAGAAGCTATAGAACTTAATATAGAATTATTTCGCTTAGTATCCAAAATACCTCCTGATGCAAATGACTTTATAGCAACCTACAGATTACCCAGTGCAAAAAATAGGAGAGCAAGGTTAGCGCATAAACCAGGGTTCTATGGTGTTTCCTTTTTTAGCACTTACGATGCTATTTTAAGGAAACAAAAAGAAATACCTGCTTTTAAAGATCAAATAATAGCCTATGGTCATATCGGGCCTGAACACGGAAAAGGTATTATAGGGAATAATCAACACGTTGATATGTGGTTATATGAGGGCGTCTATCCAACAAGATTTATGAAATATGAGTGAAAAAAATTTATTTATTGAGAACCGTTTTGGACGGTTGTCATATCATAATGTTTATAGTGTTTATGACATTCCACTTATCTTTAGTGCAAAAAATGAGTATGGTCAGGACTATTTTTGTTACTTTTTAGGGTATGAAAGCACTAATAACACCGAAAAATGGCTTATTATTCCTACCTCAGAAAGCATTATTAACAAACTAGAACAGAAAGATATTTCTATCAGAAAAATATTGATGCCAAATGAGAATTCATTAGGAATATTAACTCTTGTAGACTGTGAGACACTAAATGTAATTTCTGAAAATAAAATAAATATAAAAACTATTGAAGATAGTTTACCCGAGAATGATATATTTATAAGTGAAAATATTAATTACGATGACTCCAGAGATTATACTCACAGAATTCGAATCGCTGTAAAAGAAAAAGCAAACCAAACAGTTATGGTTATTAATAATATTTCTGAACTTTTCAGTGATTTATTACGTAGTAGCATTAGATCTATATCTGATATTACTACAGAATTTATTTTAAGAGATGCTGTTAAAGGGTCTTATGTACAGCGGGTGCAAACTAAACTTTCATCTAAAAATGTAGAAAAAGATAAATTGTATCAATTATTCAATGAAAGCTTATTGAAACTATCTAACAAGAATGATGTATTAGAACTATTAGATAATAATACTATAGACTTAAAGTTAGCTAGAGAGTTAATTGATAAATTATATCACTATAAAGCCAATATTCAGGTTATTGATGAAAATACAACTGAAATAGTTTTAAATTTAGAATATAATTTAGCTAACCAGTTATTACCAGTTCTTGATAAAAAATTAGAAAACTATTTAGATAGTTCAATGGTTCCACAGGCAAATAGCCTTGATCTAGTAAAGATGTATGTGGATTCTTTGAAGAAGAATAGTGTCGTAACTATCGATGATCTAAATGGTCTCACAACATCAAGGCAAGTGCTTTATTATAAGGATGCTTGTCGAATATTAAACCTAGTTAAAGATGGATATTTAACACCGCAAGGGCTGAGAGTTGCAGAATTGAATATTCGTAGCGAATGGCTTGCTATTATTAAGACTGAATTTGAGAATTCATATTGTGGTTATTTATGGATGAAATCACAAAATGTTTCATCAATAACAGATATTACTGATGAAAAATCTGCAATTCAATTTTTAAAAGAGAGGGCTACAGGCTTATCTGAAAATACGAGTGAAAGGCGGGCTAAAACATTAATTAATTGGCTAAGAGAGTTTAAACGGCTTGTTTAAGCCTGTCTGTTGCTATTTTAATAGCTTCTAAATTAATATCATTGCCGTAAAATTTACGATTAAGCAATTTTGCGGCAACGCCTACAAAACCAGCGCCACAAAATGGATCGATGATGATTTCATTTTCCCTTGTACTTTGTTCAATAAGAACCTTCGCTAAATTAACAGGTTTTTCTGTTGGATAACCTCTAACGATCCTTTTTTCAACAAGAATATCTGGGATTGATAAATTATTTAATTTCCTCTTTCCTTTTTCAAAGAATAAGATAAATTCATATCGTGCTCTATAATGATACCCCATACCGATGGCGACCTTATCCCATACTATAGGTTTCCAAAATTTAAATCCTATTTTTTCTGCGATAGGTTTTATTACAAACATAGTTTCCTGATCACAAAATAGGTAAAAGTGACTGTCTTTCTTTAAAACTCGATATATTTCAATTAGCAATTCTTCAAAACGCTGATTAGGGAAGATCTCAAACCATTGATTACTAGAGGATTTACTTTGCTTTAAACGAGTAGTTGTTCCAATTTTCCTATGCTTTTCTAATGATTCATAAGGAGGATCTGTAATAACTAGATCTACAGATGATGAATCTAAGGTTTTTAACCAATCTATAGCATCTAAATTACTAATCTGAGTGTTGTACATCATTATTACTCAATTCATTAAAAATAATTTTAGAGGTTCTTTTTAAAATACGCTTTCCCACTTCATTTGCAGAACGATAATTGTTGAGCAATTCAGATTCATCTAAATTCAAATTAATATCTTTTTCAGTTAAAAACATATCCTCTTGATTCAATAGTAGCCAATTTAAATTAATATTAAATTTTTTAGAAACTTTAGAAAGAAACTCCATACTAGGCTCCTTACCACTATTAAGATAGTTATGCACTGTTCTAAGTGGTGTATCAACTAATTCTGCAAAATCCTTTACTGTCAGTTTTTGCGACTCAATAACAAGACGTAATCGTTCTTTAATGCTCATTTTGGCATTCCTTATTGACTTTAAGTGTAAAAAATGGCATTATTTAATCATTTGAAATGCCAAAACTTGCATTATTATAGTGATTTTATTAGGTTAAATAAACAAAATTATGGCGCAACACTTCCTCTTATCTAGTAAGGCTCGCACGCTTTCTTCCTACGAGATTGCACAACTCTCGGAAGAAGAAGCGTATGATTTGCTTTGTGAATTAAGATGGGGTGGAAAAGAGTTCATCACTTGCCCTAAATGTGGGGTACAACACAAGCCTTATTATATTTCTACACGTAAACAATGGCGCTGCAAACATTGTAATCACACTTTTAGTATCACTTCTGGCACCATTTTTGCTAATCGCAAGAAACCGATTAAGGTTTATCTCTATGCTTTAATGGAATGGGTAAATGCTGTCAAAGGCTTATCATCCCTTCAATTAGCACGTAATGCAAAACTTAATCCTCGCACGGCATTTGTTTTATCACATAAATTCCGCAAGGCATTATTGGAAAGTCGTGATATGAAACCCCTTTCAGGTGTGGTTGATATGGACGGTACTTATGTTCATCCTGCACCACGTAAAGCAAATAAGAAATCTGATCGCATTGACTATCGTTTAAAGGAAAATCAGAATCCTGATAAACGTTGTGTCATGGTTGCACGTGAACATTATTCGCCAGAAGAAAAAGCCAGTAACGTGTTGCATTGTGGGGCGAAACGTTCCCACGTTTTCGTGACACATACCGAATCACAATCAGTGGTAAAAAGTTTTGCTGACAAATTCATTAAGCCTAACACTCGCATCAATACTGACGAAAGCACGGCTTATGATGTGCTATCGCCTTATTACGACTTACGCACCGTTAATCATAAAGAAGAATATCGCAGTGATTTAGGTGTAACAAACAATCAGGCAGAAAGTTTGTTCAGTCGTTTCAAACGGATGTACTACGGACAAGTTCACCGAATTAGTAATGAATACCTACTTAACTATGCGAATGAAATTGCCTACCGTGAGGACAATCGCCGTACCTCAAATAAAGCGCAGTTTATTGATGTATTAAGTCGATGTTTGAAAACCACCAACGATAACAATGAATGGTGCGGTTATTGGCAACGAAAAATTATTCATCAAGAAGTGATTTGGCAGTAGATTATGGCATATAACTTAGATAAGAAGCTCAAAGAATTTGAGTTTGAACGTAAACAGGTATTGCATCATCTTGCGTTACTTGATGCGAATATTGCCACATTAAAACGTGCTATTGAGCTTACTCAACAGGAAAGTGATGTAGTCCTTTATAATACGGACAACTTTGTGTACCGTTCCAAATATAAGCTCTTTAAAGGGAAAATTCGTAAATACATCGTACAAATGATGCGAGAAGCACCCACTAAAGCCTTTACAATTGCCGAACTCACACAGCGCATTTTTGAGATTGAACAAAATCCTGATACACCGTCCGAAAAACATCTTGATTCCGTTCGTAAACAATTGAATGAGTTTTATAAAAGAGAATGGATTGATAGAATTCAAATCAGTCGAAATGAGGTTCACTGGCAATGGAAATAAAAATAGCGGTATTTCTACCGCTACTTATCCATTTCTACTCAAGAGGTTTTAATCGCCATTCAGAACGCCTGAAAAATCTTCGCTTTAGTGTCCGTTTATGTAATTCAACTTCTTTCCGTTCAATAATTCCTTTCTTATACAGTTCTTTCAATACCCGAGCAACAGCTAATTTATGTTCTATTTGGGGTAGAGGATAATTTTTGCCAGTGTCTAATTCCAACGCCGCCTCTGTAATAAAGTATAATGTTTTCCAACTATCACTTTGCTTTAATACTCTTGCAACCAACAATTGAAGATTTTGCTTAAACAATCGAGGTTTTATTAGCCTTGAAACATTGAATTGTGTTTTGATTTGCCTTAAATCGAAATTGGGTTCAATGTATATCAAGGTATTCTCAAAACAAAGTATTTTATCCTCTAAATCTGATTTCTGTTGTTTTAACTGATCAAGTTGATGTTCAAGAATTGCTTTTTCTTTATAGCTACTTTCGATTAATTTGGTAAGTTGAGAAATAAGGTGGGATTCTGCCATAATAAAAATCTCCATTGAGTTAAACTTTCAATGGAGATTCTAGTATTTTCAAGCGGTTAGGTCTTTGTGCAACTGCTACATAATACCGTAAATTTTAACCGCACTTTGTTTAGTATCCTTCTTCTTCCATATTGGGTAGGAATGTTTTTTGTTTGATTCGTTTTACTCTCGTTTCAATTCGTCCATCTGGGTGTAGCTCAATTTCACGCCAACCTGGTTGTAAGGTATCTAACGCAAAATGATTGCTATCTGGCTTAAATTGAATACAAGTCGCTGGCGTTGCCATGGTTTGATACCCCTGCCAATAACCATCAACCTGTTGATGAATATGCCCGTATAAAATCCCTTTTACATTGTTGAATTGAGCAAGAACGGCTGAGAAGCTATGCGCATTACGCAAGTTATGCTGATCAAGCCATGCTGAATTCGTTGGTAATAAATGATGATGCAATACGACTAAGCTATGACGCGCTGGATTTTCTGCTAATTTTGTTTTTAACCAATCTAATTGGTAAGCACTTAATTCACCATGAGGCACACCGGATACTTGGCTATCTAACAAAATCACTTGCCAGTGTTTACCTAGAAGTAAATGTTTTGACGCATTAATAGGCGATTGGCTTAAATGTTCGACCATTTTAGGTTGGAAATCATGGTTACCCGGAAGCCAAAATACCCATTTATTTAACGGTTTAACCATTTCAACAAATCGTAAATAGCCTTCGTCACTACTATCTTGTACCAAATCCCCCGTTGCAAGCACGATATCATAGTCAAAAGACTCAGACTGAATTTCTTTTAACACCTGAGAAAAACTTTCGTGCGTGTTGATACCTAATAACTCTTTGCTTGTATCCTTAAACAAATGAGGATCGGTGATTTGTAATAATTTGACGATCTCACTCGCGGGTTCGCATTCAAATGTATTGCTCATGGGACTCCTATTGCCAGCGCTGCCGCAATTGGGCGTAATTTAATTGAAGCCATTGCAAGCCCATTACTGCAATGCCATTATCAATTTTGCCATCACACATCCATTGATAGGCTTGCTCACGTTTCACCACATGAACACGGATGTCTTCATTCTCTTCAGCTAAACCATGAAGTCCCTTGGCTTGCGAGCTATCTACTCGACCGACAAACAGATGAATGCGCTCGACTACGCCACCTGGGCTATCCCATACACTTAAACAATGAGTAAGATCTTGAACTGACACACCCGCTTCTTCTTCACTTTCACGCAAAGCGACTTCCTCAGGTTGTTCACCCTCTTCGACCATGCCGGCGATCAATTCTAATAACCAAGGGGAACGATCTGATTCAGGTTGATATGCACCAATACGTACTTGCTCCACTAAAACCACCGCATCTTCTTCCGGATCGTAAGCAATCACTGCAGAAGCGGCACCTTTGACTAATAATTCATGTGTCACAACGCCACTTTCGCCACCGGCAAAAAGCTTATGTCTAAACTGTACTTTCTTAAGTGTAAAAAAACCTTTATAAACAGTTTCTTCATTAAGAACTTCTATATCATGCTGACTAAACTGTTGAATTTCTGACATCATTACTCTCCTAGTATCGAGGTCGCATAATACTCCCATAAAAAAATAAAAAAAACTGAACCCGCTATTTTTTTGTCGAAACTTTGAAGCCGGTCACAAAAAAAGAAAACCTATGATGATTTCTTATTCATCATAGGTTTACATTAAAAATTTATTTAAATTAACAAACGCGGCTGGTTATCTCCCCATCTGCTACCTTCGTTTTAATGGTGTCGCCTGTTTTGACTTGCTTCACACTCATAATAGCATGTCCTTTATCATCCTCTGCAATGGAATATCCTCGCGCTAACACTTTCAATGGGCTTAATCCATCTAACTTACCACACAATGTCGCTAATTTATTTTGACGTTCCGTGACTTGACGATTCGCCCCTAAATTTAACCGCACTTTTAACTGGGCTAAATATTGAGATTGTTTTTGCAAGCGATAAGGCAACGGATTTTGTTTTAAGCGCGCTGAAAGTGCGGTCAATTTTTGTTGCGCTTTATCCACTTGGCGCTGCATTGCCAAAACTAAACGATGATGTAATTGCGCCGTTCTGGCTTTCTGCATCAATAATTGATTTTGCGGATGTTGATTTTGCAGGCGTAAACGTAACTGTTGTAAACGTTGTTGTTGATGACTAAAAATACGATCTAAAGCCATCTCCAAACGCTGTTGTTTATAAGCTAACTGTTGAAGTAATTCCTGCTGATTGCGACTCACTAACTCCGCAGCAGCAGAGGGGGTCGGCGCACGTAAATCAGCCACAAAATCGGCAATGGTGACATCCGTTTCGTGACCAACCGCACTAATAATCGGTAAATTGGAACGGAAAATCGCACGCGCCACTTCTTCTTCATTAAAGCACCAAAGATCTTCTAAGGAACCACCACCTCGACCGACGATCAATACATCTACTTCTTGACGCGCATTAGCGAGTTCAATCATTTGGACAATTTCAGCCGTTGCTTCTTTGCCTTGCACTGCCGTTGGGTAAATCACAACCTTTAAACTGGGATCGCGGCGAGCCAAAATATGCAGAATATCTTGCAACGCGGCACCAGTCGAAGAGGTAACAATCCCCACCGCTTTAGCAAAGTCCGGTAAGCTTTTCTTCAAATTTTGTGCAAACAACCCTTCAGCCGCCAATTTCATTTTTAACGCTTCAAATTGCTGTTGCAACAAGCCTTCACCCGCAGGGTGCATAGATTCAATAATCAGCTGATAATCACCACGAGGCTCATATAAACTGACATTTGCCCGCACCAAGACTTGCATACCATTTTGCGGACGAAATCCCACCCGCAAATTTTTCATGCGGAACATGGCACCGCGGACTTGGGCATTTTCATCTTTTAGCGTCAAATACCAGTGTCCTGACACTGGTTGGGTGAAATTAGAAATCTCCCCTGTAAGCCAAATCTGTGAAAAATTCCCTTCTAACATTTGGCGAGCGGCGCTGTTAAGCTGGGAAACGGAGTAAATGTTTTCAGACATTATTCAATCAACACCCAACCGTCATCTAACCAGTTACAAATCGAATCGAGCAATAATTCCATTGTACTTTCAGGATCTTCTGTATCATTCACTAAATTATTTAAGAATGCCCAATCTAGCGCTTCACCATCGGAAAGACGTTTCAACACTTCTGCTTCAATAACATTCACTTCATCCAACCATTCGCCATTCGCATAAATGCGGAGCGGATTTTCGGTGTAAATTAATTTGCAGTTATTGTCCTGCATTAATACACCTTGTTCCTCTTCTAAAATTGACCGCACTTCGTCAGGATCGGACATTTCATCGGATACCAACATTTCATAACGACGTGAACTCACTGTGCCTGCTACTGCTTGTTTGAATAATGTATCAAAGGCTTCAGACTCCGCCAATTTCGCTAAGAATTGTTTTTTCATTGCCTGGATATTTTCATCTGCCAATTTGCCCGTGCTCTGCTCTGATTGCGTTAAGCGTAACGGTAATTGGAATTCGCTTAAATTCAATTCAGGATCCTGATGACAAAACGCTTTATTCACGTTATCAAAAATGTCAGCTAAATTCGGGTAACGCAAGCCAAAAGAAAAGGTCAAACAATCATCTTCTGCCACACCATAATGTGACATACGAGCCGGAATATAAAGAATATCGCCTGGATTCATCACTTCATCAATTACCAATTCGCCCATATCATCGAAAATACGGATCGGCTGATTTGGTTTGAATTCTGTGGAAGAATCACACCATTTGCCTAACTGCCAGCGACGATGACCATAGCCTTGCACCAAGAACACATCATATTCGTCATAATGCTTACCTACGGAACCGCCTTTAGGTGCATAAGACACCATAATATCATCGCGTTGCCATTGTGGGATAAAGCCAAATTTATTCCAAAGCTGACCTAATTCAGTGCTCCATTGTTCTAGATTTTGTACAAGCACCGACCATTTCTCCGGTACATCTGCAAAATCTTCTTCGGATAACGGACTAAAAAATACTTTCCAATTATCATCTGAAAAGGTTTTCACTAAACGCGCCGTCACATCTTCGCCTTGTGCTAATTCGATAATATCGTCAGGCTCAAATTGCCCAACAATTTCAGGCAAACCATTACGAATAATTAATGGTTTTTTCTGCCAATAATCACGCAGGAAAATTTCAGGGGTAATGCCATCAGGCAGACAATATTGGTTGGAAAGTGCGGTCATTTTTTACTCCTTTTCCTGTTTCTCTTGTTGGGCTTTATCTTTTGCAGCTTTGGCTTGCTCTGCTGCACGTTTACGACGAATTTCTTTAGGATCGGCTAACAATGGACGGTAAATTTCAATACGATCGCCGTCTTTTAATTGATCGTTTAGTTTTGCTGGGCGGGAATAAATCCCCACTTTATTCTCGCGTAAATCAATCTCGGTAAACTGTTGTAAAATGCCCGATTGCAAAATAGCCGTTTGGATCATCGTACCTTCATCCACTTTGAAGGACTTCAAATAATAACGATCCGGCAAGGCATAGGCGATTTCAATATTAATTTGGTTCATGTCTTATTCTGTCTTAATGAGTTTTCCGTTATTATAGCGGAAAAGTGCGGTCAATATTAACGATAAAATCAGGAGTTCATCATGAATTGGGTATTTTTTGCCATTGGTTCAGCCTTTTTTGCTGGACTTACCGCTATTTTAGGCAAATTAGGGGTAGAAGGCATTAACAGCAATCTCGCGACCTTTATCCGCACAATTGTGGTTTTACTCGTTACAGCGGGTATCATTAGCGCCCGCAATGAATGGCAACTACCACAACATATTGCCGCAAAACCATTTACCTTTTTAATTCTTTCTGGTGTTGCTACAGGCCTATCTTGGCTTTGTTATTATCGTGCGTTGCAAATGGCGCCCGCCTCTTGGGTTGCGCCCATTGATAAACTCAGTGTCGTGATTGCCATTATTTTAGGTGTGGTATTGTTAGGCGAACCCTTAAGTATGAAATTAGTCATAGGAAGTCTATTAATTCTCTCAGGTGTTTTAGTCTTAGCCTTATAGATTGAGAAATTAGCCCTTTTTCGCTACAATACGCCACTATTTTTATTCAAGTAGAAAACTATGTCTGAAATTAAACTCATCGTGGGGCTGGGAAACCCTGGCGATAAATATGCGGAAACCCGCCACAATGCAGGGGAATGGCTGATTGAGCGTTTGGCTCGTCGCTTTAATGTTTCGCTTAATGCAGAAAATAAATTCTTTGGTTACATAGGAAAAACACTAATTAATGGCAAAGAAGTCCGTTTTTTAGTGCCAACGACGTTTATGAATTTAAGTGGAAAAGCAGTGGGCGCACTTGCTAATTTTTATCGCATCAAACCAGAAGAGATTTTAGTGCTACACGATGAATTAGACTTACCGCCTGGCACCGTAAAATTAAAACAAGGTGGCGGACATGGCGGACATAATGGTTTAAAAGATATCGTGGCTCAGCTTGGTAATAGCAACAATTTCTATCGTTTACGCATTGGCATTGGCCATCCTGGACACCGTGATTTAGTTTCAGGTTTTGTGCTAAACAAACCCGTACCAGCAGAAAGAGAAGCACTCAATAAAGCGTTAGACGAAGCCACCGATTGCATTGAATTGCTCTTCAAAGAAGGCATGGTGAAAGCCACCAATCGATTAAACAGTTTTAAAATTTAACTCAAAAGTGCGGTGAAAAAATACCATAAATTTTAACCGCACTTACGCTCACAATAAGGAAAACATCATGGGATTTAAATGTGGTATCGTTGGTTTGCCAAACGTCGGCAAATCTACCCTTTTTAATGCATTAACCAAAGCCGGTATCGAAGCGGCAAACTATCCGTTCTGTACCATCGAACCAAATACTGGCGTGGTACCAATGCCAGATCCGCGTTTAGATGCGTTAGCGGAAATTGTTAAACCTGAACGAGTATTACCCACCACCATGGAGTTTGTGGATATCGCAGGTTTGGTTGCGGGTGCAAGTAAAGGTGAAGGCTTAGGGAATAAATTCTTAGCTAACATCCGTGAAACTGATGCGATTGGTCATGTTGTTCGTTGCTTTGAAAATGATGACATCGTGCACGTTGCGGGTAAAATCGACCCATTAAGCGATATCGAAACCATCAATACCGAATTAGCCCTTGCTGACTTAGACAGCTGCGAACGTGCAATCCAACGTTTACAAAAACGTGCTAAAGGTGGCGATAAAGATGCAAAATTTGAGCTATCTGTGATGGAAAAAATCCTTCCTGTACTTTCTGAAGCAGGCATGATTCGTTCTGTTGAGTTAGATAAAGATGAGTTATTAGCAATTAAAAGCTATAACTTCCTTACATTAAAACCAACCATGTACATCGCGAACGTGAATGAAGACGGTTTTGAAAATAACCCGTATTTAGACAAAGTACGTGAGTTTGCAGAAAAAGAAGGATCTGTTGTGGTGCCTGTGTGTGCGGCGATTGAAGCGGAGATTGCTGAACTTGATGACGATGAAAAAATCGAATTCTTGCAAGATCTTGGCATTGAGGAACCTGGCTTAAACCGTGTAATTCGTGCAGGTTATGCCTTATTAAATCTTCAAACCTACTTCACTGCGGGTGTGAAAGAAGTTCGCGCATGGACGGTTTCTGTTGGTGCAACCGCCCCTAAAGCAGCGGCTGTAATCCACACAGACTTTGAAAAAGGCTTCATCCGTGCAGAAGTGATTGCTTACGATGACTTCATCCAATTCAAAGGTGAAAACGGAGCAAAAGAAGCGGGTAAATGGCGCTTAGAAGGTAAAGACTACATCGTCCAAGATGGTGATGTTATGCACTTCCGCTTTAACGTATAAAAACACTTCAGACCGCATAACTATGCGGTCTTTTTGTATTTATAAAAGGAAAAAACAATGTCGGATAAATTAAATCAACTCATCGAATTGTTAAAACTAGAAAAAATTGATGATCTTATCTTTCGCGGAGCCTGTGAAGACTTAGGTTTTCGCCAAGTGTTTGGTGGTCAAGTCGTAGCGCAATCTCTTTCTGCCGCGATGCAAGTTGCCCCGCCTGAGCGCGTACTCCACTCTTGCCATGCTTACTTTTTGGCACCTGGCGACAGTCAATACCCGATTATTTATGACGTGGAAACTTTACGTGAAGGACGCAATTTCTCTGCGTTACGCGTAAAAGCCATTCAACATAAAAATGTGATTTGTCATGTCACTGCTTCATTTCAAGTACCCGAAGAAGGGTTCGACCATCAATCAGCCATGCCGCAAGTGGCAGGCCCTGAACAATGTATTGATGAACATGAAATCATGTTAAAAGTGGCACAGACTTTGCCTGAAAGCTTGAGTGAAAAATTTGCTCAAGAGCGACCATTTCAGATTCATAGCCGATATTTGAACAATCCATTTGATGGTCGCGAACTCCCACCCGAACAATATGCTTGGTTTAAAACCAATGGAGAAGCACCATTAGATTTGCAGACGCAACAATGTCTCTTAGCGTATTTTTCTGATTTCCACTGTATTTTGACCGCACTTCACCCACATGGGAAAGGCTTTTTACAGAAAGGGATGAAAGTGGCTACAATCGACCACAGCATTTGGTTCCACCGCCCTTTCAATTTAAATCAGTGGCATTTACATGCCATTGAAAGTAACAATGCTTTTGCCGGACGAGGTTTAGCGAGAGGACAAATTTTTGCTGCAGATGGCACATTAATTGCCACCACACAGCAAGAAGGGTTAATTCGTTATCAAGAATAACCGCACTTTAAAACAAGGTGCAGATTAGCCTTCGTAACCGATATCTTCGAAGGTCGGATTTTCTGCGCCTTGTTTGGCTAACTCATCACAAATTTCATTTTCTCGATGGCCTGAATGGCCTTTTACCCACTGCCAATCAATGTTATGGGTTTGAATCGCCTGATCTAAGGCAATCCATAAATCTTGGTTTTTTACGGCTTTGCCCGTACTCGCTTTCCAATTGTTTTTCTTCCAATTGTAAATCCATTGTGTGATGCCATTTTTCATATATTGGCTATCGCTATAAAGCGTCACATGGCAAGGCTCTTTTAAGCTATTTAAAGCCTCAATCACTGCTCGTAATTCCATGCGATTATTGGTAGTTTTGAAATACCCTTTTGAAATATGTTTTTCGTGCTGTTTATAGCGCAGGACAATCCCTATGCCACCGGCTCCCGGATTGCCTAGGCAAGATCCATCCGTAAAAATTTCAATCTGTTTTTGCATAACTAATTCGAGCTTGTGTAAAATAGGCAGTATTTTAAAGGAAACAGATAGGTAGAACAATGATAAATCCGGATCGCCAAATTGTACTGGATACTGAAACCACCGGTATGAACCAAATTGGTGCGCATTACGAAGGACATTGCATTATTGAAATTGGCGCGGTGGAAATGATCAACCGTAAATATACAGGCAATAATTTTCATATTTATATTAAACCGGATCGTTTGGTTGATCCCGATGCCATTAAAGTTCACGGTATTACGGATGAAATGCTGGCGGATAAACCGGATTTCAAAACAATTGCACAAGACTTTATTGAATACATTCGTGGAGCCGAACTGCTGATTCATAATGCCCCCTTCGATGTGGGCTTTATGGACTATGAATTCCGTAAACTCGGGTTAGATATCAAAACAACCGACATTTGCCTCGTCACCGATACGTTGCAAATGGCTCGCCAAATGTACCCGGGAAAACGTAATAGCTTAGATGCTTTGTGTGATCGTTTAGGTATTGATAACAGCAAACGAACACTCCACGGCGCGTTACTGGATGCGGAGATTTTGGCCGACGTTTACTTGTCCATGACGGGCGGTCAAACTAGTCTATTTGATGAAGATCATGCGGATAGTTCAATTATCCAAGCTGGCTCCAATATGCAAGATCTTCAAAGTGCGGTCAATTTTTCGCAAAATTTAAAAGTGTTACAACCCACTGATGATGAACTACAAGCCCATTTAGATTTCCTTAAATTGGTCAATAAAAAAAGCGACGGCAAATGTTTTTGGTCTACTCGTACGGGTGACGAAACCTCACATTAATCGGTTATCTATTAATCAGATAAACATAAAAAAGAAAAAAAAGATTGACGGTTTTAACGTTCATCATTATTATACCCAGCACTTAGCGGAGTGGTAGTTCAGCTGGTTAGAATACCTGCCTGTCACGCAGGGGGTCG
>JAHZCD010000009.1:0-64998 GCA_019423025.1 Haemophilus sp.
CTTTTCTTGGTATATAAATCTTGTCGCAAATCAACCGCACTTTTACTGAGTAAATTATCAATATCACCTGATAAATCACAGACGATTACGGCATTTTGATTAGTTGGATGCCATGCTAATGGTGCCACCCAAGCACAATTACCGCGATAATTCCCTAACATACCTGAAACATGCACTAATGGTGTCATTTCAGCTGTATCGATCAGTTTCTCAATTTCCTTTTTACCTCTATGCTCAAAGAAGAATTGAAATAATTTAGGCTGCTTTTCTTTGATTAATTTAGCCATAGCGATGGTTGCATACACATCCGCCATTGCATCATGAGCATTTTCATGTTCAATACCATTTGCCTTGGTTAGTTTTTCTAAGCGAAAGCTCGGCATACCATCATCGTCATAATCCCAATTAATCCCCTCAGGACGCAAGGCATAGCAGGCTCGAACCAAATCCAGTAAATCCCAACGAGAATTGCCATTTTTCCAGCTATACTCATAGGGATCGATGAAATTACGGTAAAAGGTATAACGAGTCATTTCATCGTCATAACGAATGTTGTTGTAACCCATCACACAAGTGTTAGGTTGTGAAAACTCAGCTAGAATTTTTGCGGCAAATTCAGGTTCAGGAATCCCCTTTTCATTACATTCTTGTGGCGTGATTCCTGTGACCATTACCGCTTCTGGAGCGGGCAAATAATCATTGGTTTGCTTGCAATACAGCATAATAGGCTCACCAATGATATTGAAATCTGCATCGGTACGAATACCCGCAAATTGAGCTGGACGATCACTTGCCGGATTGATACCAAAACTTTCGTAATCGTAGATAAAAAAACTAAAATCTGTTGCCATAATTAAGCCAAAATTTTATCTAAATAATATAAACAGAAAATTGCTGAAAGGCTGATAATCACGCCAAACCAGTTAATTTTGCTGATTTTTTCTTTGAAGAAAAATGCGCCAGTGATGGTGCCTAAACAAATAACACCAATGTTCATTCCCGCAAAAACTAAGGTTGGGTTTTGTCCGAAGCTTTGGTGCGCTTTAATGTAAAATAGGATATTGAAGAAATTTAACACACCTAAAATGATTCCACCAATAAAGCTTGGTACAGTCCATTGAGTGCGTTTTAGGAATAAATAAAGGAACATGACACAAGCAGCTAATGAGAAAGCGATGAATAATGTGGTTGGGAATGCCCCCCCACTTTTGGCTACTTGTTTGAATAAGATATCAATGGTGCCATAACCAAACCAAACACCGATTAAGCCTAAAATACCTTTAAAAGTGACCGCACTTTGTTCATTTGATTTATTCAAGATACAGAATAAACCAATGAATGCCAAAATAATGCCAACGAGTTTGGGCTGACTTAATGTTTCATGGAAGATAATAAAAGAGGCAACAATCGGTAGAAATAACGATAAGCGTTGTGCTGCATCTGAACGCACGATACCCGCAAATTCAACGGCTTTAGACATAATGATAAATACGGTTGGTAATAAAATCCCTAACGCCAGGAAAATAGGGGTGCTATCACTTTGTGCTAGATATTCAGTAAATTCTAATCCTTTGAAATCAGGTTTGAGTAAGAAATAGCTTAATGAAATGGCGACAATATAGTTAAACGCAATGGCTTGTTCAATAATGATATTTTTCTTGCGAGCAACTTTGAGTAATACCGATACGGCAACACTACATAGAATGGCAAAAATAAGATTGTGCATAATTCGTCCTAAATTCTCATAAAAATAACAATGAAAAAAGCGGCCAATGCTTTGACCGCTTTAAAAAACTACTCTGTTGCGCCAAAGCCACGCAAACCAACCACATGAACTTGTTCTTGGTTGCCGGCGATTTTACGCACCAGTTTATAGGTTGTCCCTTTTTCAGGGCTGATATTCTCTGGCGCGGCAATAAGTAATTGCATATCCAAACGTTCGCAAAGTTCGAACAAGGTGGAAATAGATTTACCATCTAAACGAGCCGCTTCATCCAAGAAGAGTAAACGACATGGCACAATGTCTTTACCGCGAATACGGCGACTTTCCTCTTCCCAGCTTTGTACTACCATTAATAGGATAGACATACCGGTACCGATCGCTTCACCGGTCGATAATGCACCACTTTCAGCACGTAACCAGCCATCAGCACCACGGAATACTTCAACTTCTAACTCGAGGTAATTACGGTAATCCAATAATTCTTCACCGATAGTTTGTGCTGTGCGTTGGCCCATATCAATATGCGGGTTAATGCGTTGATAAAGTTTCGCAATGGCTTCAGAGAAGGTAATACGATTATCACTGAATAAATCTTGATATTCTTCCTGTTTACCTGACAGCGCATCAAGCAACATCGCATGTGTATCGCGAATATTGACCACTAAACGTACTGATTTCACCTGACCGAAGGCAATATTTTGTAGACCTTGGTTCAACATTCGAATACGATTTTGTTCACGTTGAATGGTTTTACGCATAATATTCGCCACACTTTCAGAACTGATCGCCAATTTTTTCTCACGGCCAGTCAATTCTTCTGTTAAACGATTAAGCTCAATTTCCATTTGCTCAATTGCATCAATCGGATCATCCGTTTTAATAATATCCTGACGAATACGTTCACGAAGATGTTGATATACAGCAATGAAGAAGCGGACTTTATTTTCCGGTTTGCGGCTGTCTTCAGAAATACGCAATGCATCGCGGAGATATTCATTATCAGCCACCGCAGTACGTAACGCACCTAAGGCTTTATCTGACATTGAACGTAACTCATCAGCAGATAAATAAGCTAACTCACGACGATTGAGTCGTTTTTCCACATCAGAATTGCGAGATAAACGGAGAACCACGCACCAGCTGACTTTCGCTGCCACAACCAATTCGCGTTGCGTTTTATAATCACGTTCTGCTTTACGAATACGTTTATTTAAGTTCTCCGCTTCACTTTCAATGAGTGTTAATTGTTTTTCGACATAAGAACGACGTTGACGGCTAGTTGAAAGTTGTTGATACAACTCATCACGGCGATTTCTTGCACGTTCCTCTGCCCCTTCATCAGCACGCACGCCCAATTCACCAATCTCAGCAATTAATTCTTTCAACAATTGATTTTTACTGTCATAAGAACTTTGCAATTGAATAAATACTTGGTTGTATTGTGCAAATTGACTTTGCTTTTGACGTAATTGTTCACGTTGAGTATTACGTTGTGACTGCAATTGTTCCAAACGTTGACGAAGTTGCTCATTAAGCTCTGAGGTTTCCGCTTGCCCTGCATCTTCATAACTAAAGTGATTTTTGCGTTGCACCACATCCGCTAAAGCAAATACACGTTGTTGTACTTGTTTTTGACGTTCAATCGCTTGGGTTAAATCAGCTTTTAAGCGTTCATAGTTTTCTGGATCGCTTTGTAAGGTATTTGCAATCGGCTCTAATTGTGACAACGCAACGCCATGTTGACGAATAAAGCTTTCATCTTGCTCTGCAATATCTAGTTGTTCATGGCACTCTTCAATGCGATCAAGTAATTCCTCATCAGCAAGCAAGTTAAGCTGTGGCATTAACTTATTCAACAATTGCATTTTTTCTTTGGCATTATCCAATTTAATGCGAATTTGTTGTTCAGTGCTGGAGAATTGATTGAGCTCGCGATCAATTTCATTGCGTTCTTGATTGATTTCCGCCATCACCTCTTCAGGGTTTGGTTGGAATGCAAGGGCTAGATGTAAGCCAACAAATTGACTAAAGTGTTCGTGTAAACGTTGACATTTTTGTACATCAAAGGCGATTTGTGCATATTCTTCTGCAATTTCATCACGTTTAGCTTGTAATTCTTCTAAATGTTTTTCACGTGCAGCACGACCGAATAATGGAATTTGCGGGAATTTTGAATAACGCAATTCACGATCAGACACTTGCACCACAACGCCCATTTCAAGCTCTTGGGCTGAAAGTACGCTGTCATCAAAGGCATTTGGATCACCTTCGATTAAATATAAATCGTCTGGACAATCTTCTAAATTAGCTAATTGTTCGCGTACCGTGTTGAGATCACGTACAACAATAGCATGACGTGCAGGACCATAAAGTGCAGAGAAATAAGGTGCATCTTCAATTGGTACATCATCATATAATTCAGAAAGCAATACACCGCCAAAGCGTTCTGCAAGCACATTCAAGCGAGCATCTTCTGAACCATCTGGTTGGCTTAAACGAGAAATTTGCTCATCTAATTGTTGACGTTGCTTCTCTAAATTGTCACGTTGAATAGTCAGCTCACGTTCTTTCACCAATTGTGATTGCATAAAATGCATCACATCTTGGCTATGTTCAAAGGTTTCACCACTTTGCTCTTGTAAGCGTTCTAAAGCGGCTTGAGCAGTTAACCAAGCCGGTGCTTTACGAGCATTTTCTTCGTAAAGTGCGGTCAAACTTTCACGTTTTTGACGCAAGGTTGAACGGTTTTCTACTTGCTCAGCAAGTTCTTCATTTAAACTTTCAATGAGTTCTTCTTGTTCAGCGTGGTATGCTTCAAGTTCATCAGCAGTTTCTAAAGATAAATCAGCACGTTGATTAAAATCAGCCAATAATTTAGCCGCACTTTGTTGTTGAGCATAGCGCTGCTCTAACTCGTGTAATTTTGCACGTAATTGCGGGGTTTGTTGAGCTTGAATTTTTTGTGTCGGATATTCACGCAATAATTCTTTAGCGCTTTCCCAAGCACTTGAACGTGGCATATCACCGGCAATTTTGCATACCAACTGATAGGCTTTATCAAATTGTGATTTAGCCGCTTCAGAAATTGACATTTTATGTTCTAACTCAAGCACTTGCTTGGTAAGACTTTCTGCGTGGGCAGCAAACTCTGCTTGGTAATCTTCCGCATTTTTCACGCTTAAATCCGCTAAACCACATAAGGTTTTCGCTTTTTCAAGTGCGGCAATTGCTTGTTGATATTGCAATGCACGGGTTTGTTGTGCATCTAATGCTTGTTGATAATCCGCAAGTTGCGCACGTACTTGATCAATTTCAAGTTCCGTTTGCTCAAATTGTGCTTGGCTTTCTTCAAGCTGTTCGGTTGCGGTTTCCACAACCATTTTTTGTTCTTCTAATTTTTCTGTAAGTTCAGCCACATCTTCTTGATAGCGCGATACTTTTTCTTGATGGCGTAACGCATTTAATACCAAGTTCAAGTGGTCTGCCGCACTTTGGTGATCTACTTCTAAAGTACGTTCATTTTCTGCCAATTCTGCAGCTTCACGGCTTAAGTCAATTAAGCGGTGTTGTGATAACTCTTGCTCAGCTTTTGCTTTATACCAATCACGACGGAAACCTAGAGCCGCTTCGATATTGCCGCGGCGTTCATTGGCATTACGCATATAATCTGATGCCACATAATTAGTGGTTTCGGTGATTAAATGTTTGAATAAATCACGATCAGATTGCGTAACTTTAATTGCTTCAAGGGTCATGCGGTTTTCACGTAACGCACTTTCCATATCTTGGAAGGCTTTGCGCACACCAAGGTTTTCTGGCAATAAGTAATCACGTAAAGAACGGGTAATGGCGCTGGAAATACCACCGTATAAAGAAGCTTCGATTAATTTATAGAATTTGCTACGGTCTGAGGCGCTACGTAAGCGTTTTGGAATAATACCTAAATCAAACATCATGCCGTGATAATCGGTGATGGAATGATATTGCTTGAATTGCGCACCAAGATTTTCAATTTTGTCTTTTAATTCATTTAAATTGAGTACGCGAGCTTGACGTTCACCGACTGTTTCGGTGAAAAGTGCGGTCGGATTTAAGGATAATTCCACTCCTTGAATCGAGAAGGTTTTTAAATCCACTTTCTTATCACGACCCGCAATTTGTTGCAGACGCACACCTACGAGAATTCGTTGGTGACGAGAATTGATGGTATCCAATACCGCATAACATACACCTGGACGCAATTTACCGTGCAAACCTTTATCACGAGAGCCTCCTGTCGAGCCGGCTTCTGTGGTATTACGGAAATGCAACAAGGTTAAGTCTGGAATCAACGTTGTCACAAACCCCGCCATGGTTGTGGATTTACCGGCACCGTTACCACCGGAAAGTGTGGTCACCAATTCATCCAAATCAAAGGTGCGGGCAAAGAAACCATTCCAGTTAATTAAGGTTAGTGAACGGAATTTACCACGTTCTACCCCATTATGTTGGTTTAATACAGGAGCAATAAATTCTTCTTCAACCTGTTCAGTTGATTGCTCAGGTTCGTCTTGATAGATTTCGTTTTCAAGTTCTAATACATCAGACATTATTCTTGTTCTCCTGCATCATCAAATTCTTCATCAATTTCAACCGCACTTTCTTCATTATCGAGATCATCAGCATTGCTTGCCGCTTTTGCTTGCTTTTCGAGTTCGAGAGATTGCGGTGTGGCTGCTTCCCCATCACGAATTAAGCGAGCTTGTGCTTCTAACGGGTCATCACCAGAACGTACTTCAGCACCGAAACGGAAAACTGATTCTGAAATCGTAAATTTACCGCTATGCTGTTCGCCTACGGTATGAATCATGCCTAAACGGCGTAAACGACCGATCGCCGCGCGTACTTTTTCAGATAATTTTTGCTTATCTAAATCTGAACCGCTAGATCGCTGATTGACGGCTTTCAATAATTTGCCTTCGTCTGCCAAGTTGAGTAATTCGTCATAGACTTCTTGCGTACTGAAGATACCTTGCTGTGCCAAACGTTCTGGGCTTAAATACAAATAGCAAAGCACTTTTCCTACCAACATTTCTAATTCGGAAAGCACTGAACGAGCAATTAAGGTCGTCGCTTTTGGACGTAAATAGAAAAAGCCTTCTGGAGCACGAATTAATTCCACGTTGTAACGGCGGTAAAAGCCATCCAATTCATTTTGGAAATCCATCAAAAAAGCATGATTATCTAATTGATCTGTGCTGATATGGCGACCTGAGCGCAATAAACTGTCCACTGCCGGGAAAATAGGATTTGCAATGGCATTTGCCAATTTCGGGGAAATTACATCTTGAATATCTGTCATGGTTAATTTCTCATTTTATGAATTCGTTTTTGGGTAAGCCACGAAATTAATATTTATCAATCACATGCGCTTGCACTTCTGCGCCGTAATCGTTAATTTCCTGCCATTGCGGATAAAGACCGGCTAAATCATCATTTGCCATACCTAAACGCACTGCTTGATCCACAATAATACGTGCCACATCAAAATGACGAGAAAGTGGATAAGCTTCTAATTGTTCTTTTAAGACTAAACTTAAATCAATTGGACGATTATTTTCACGGTATTGAATGAGTAAGCCTTGCATATGTTCGACGATTTGATCATGTAAATCAGCCAAAGACTCATATTGCAACTCTTCAGGTAATTCACCCAATGCGTCATCTTCACGTAATGCCATTTCTTCATCACGCAGATCGACCAAACGTTCCGCTTGAGCTGTCCATAAGAACCAAGGATGATCGAAATAGCTGTGGATAGAATTACGCAAGCGTTGTGAGAATACACGGTTTTTATCCATATCAATGGCGGTACGGATAAATTTATGCACGTGACGGTCATAACCAATCCATAAATCAATGGCTTGTTGTCCCCAGCTAATAATACGGTCAAGCTTGGATTGTAAATCAGTGATTAATTGTTCAATAAAATACAGCTCATCATGGCCAATCACACAATCTTGAATACGTAATAATTGAGCCTGTAACTTATCACCTGCGGCATTTAAAGTATCTTGTAACTCACGTAAATTGCCTGAGGTTTCATCTAATAAACGTTCACAGCTAGAAATTGCTGCCTGCCAGTCTTTGGTAAGCAAATTCGCAATTTCTTCTTTAATGCTTTGCTGATTTTCATCCATCACACGTTGTGATAAATCGATACTATCGAAAATCTCTGCTACTGAATATTTTAACGGAGCGAAAACATTACGACGCCAAAAGTGCTCATTCTCCCCTTTTGCTGTAGCTTCTTCTGCTGCATCAGATGCACGCTGAATTTCATCAGCTACAATAGAGAGCTGTACAGAAAGACGCAACGCAGAAAATTCACGCTGACGAATATAATAATCTGATACGCCAACACCTAATGGGGTGAGACGATAAATGGAAAGGCCTTCAGTAAATTCACTGCTGAAACGGTTAAGAAAACGCTGTTTCACCAGTTCATTGATAGCATTATTAGCACGGGTGGCAATCGCGTCCGTTGATTGGTCAAAGGCATTGGCTGTATGGCGGAAAATATCCACTAAATCAGCTTCTAACATCTCACCGTCTAAACGTTCATTGTTATAGATGGCAATAGCCAGTAAAAACACCAAACGCTCTGTCGGCAGATTTAACGAAAATTCCCGCTCTTTCGCCCATGAGACGAGTTCAGGAATAGTTTGTGAGGTTTCGATCATTCCGTTACAAAAGCTTAAAATTGAACAAAAAATTGGTGAGATTATACAGGATTTTTTATCGTTCTTGAAATCTTCTTGCAAATTGAACGAACTTTTTATCTTTCAAGATTATATGTGGATAATCTGCGATATAAACAGATTAATAAATAGACTTATCTTCAAAACAAAGAGCCACAAACTTGTGGCTCTTTCTCTCTTCTAAAAACTATCAAAAATTTGACCGCACTTATTACAATAGATATCGCCAAACGAATGCGCTAACTAAAATAATCAGCATGATAATAATTTGTATTAAACGTTTTTTGGTTAATTTTTCTGCAGCCATATTGATTTGCTCTTTGATAACTTCTGAAATTGACTATTTAGTGGTAGAATAATTGCGTTAGATCAATTTTACACTATATTTATCGATTTGAGGAATAAATGAAGAATTTCGTTTCAGAAACCAAATCAGGACGCAGAGTTCAATCAGGTGGTTGTGCAATCCATTGTCAAGATTGCAGTATTAGCCAACTTTGTATCCCTTTCACATTGAACGAACATGAGCTTGATCAGCTTGATAATATCATCGAGCGTAAAAAACCCATCCAAAAATCTCAAGTCCTTTTTAAAGCCGGTGATACACTGAATTCCATTTATGCGATTCGTTCTGGAACCATTAAAACTTATACCATTAGCGAAGCGGGTGAAGAACAAATTACCTCTTTCCACTTGCCTGGTGATTTAGTGGGCTTTGATGCGATCACCAATATGCAACATCCAAGTTTTGCACAGGCTTTGGAAACCGCCATGGTATGTGAAATTCCATTTGATATCTTAGATGACTTATCTGGAAAAATGCCTAAGCTTCGTCAGCAAATTATGCGTTTGATGAGTAGTGAAATCAAAAGCGATCAAGAAATGATTTTATTACTTTCTAAAATGAATGCTGAAGAACGTTTAGCGGCATTTATTCACAATCTATCAAAACGTTATTCTGCTCGTGGTTTCTCTGCGAAAGAATTCCGTTTAACCATGACTCGTAGCGATATTGGTAACTATCTTGGTTTAACCGTTGAAACCATCAGTCGTTTACTTGGTCGTTTCCAAAAACTGGGTGTACTCTCTGTTCAAGGTAAATACATTACGATTAATGATATTAATGCCTTGATTGATTTAACCGGTGTACATAAAACCAAAATCCAATTAGCAGAATAATTTAAAAGCGTGAGTTTTCACGCTTTTTTAACATTTGAAACAAAAAAACTTGCACGAGATCACTTTTTTGATAATCGGTTCTTGTCATCGTTTAAAATCTTTTCTATCCTATTGATATCTCATATCTTGGAGGTTTTATGAAATTTAATAATATTCTTGTTGTACTCAATCCTGATAACGAAAAACAATATGCTCTAGCTCGTGCCGTTCGTCTTGTTAAAGAACAGCAAAATGAAACAAAGGTAAAAATTACCACCCTTTTGAGTGTTTATGACTTATCGTATGAGATGTCAGCCCTTCTTTCTTCTGAAGAACGCAGCGAAATGCATAAAACAGCCGTTGAACAACAACGTCAAGCTGTGCAATTTTATTTAGATAAATATGCTGATCCGGAAATTGAATTTGACTCTCACATTGTATGGAGCAGCAATGAAGCGGATGTAATTCGTGAAGAAGTTGAAAAAAATCAATACGACCTCGTTGTGAAATACACTAAAGATGAAGAAAGTTTCACTTCATTGATTTTCACACCAGTAGATTGGCAATTGTTACGTAAATGTCCAATCCCTGTATTGATGGTACGTGATGGCGATTGGAAACACCAACGCCGTATTTTAGTCGCTGTTAATGTATCTGGTGAGCAAGAATATCAAGATGAATTCAATCAAGAATTAGTTTCAACAGGCATGAATTTAGCGGAAAACTTAAACCGTGGTAACGTACATTTAGTGGCAGCCTACCCTGTTGCGCCAATTAATATGGCGATTGATTTACCTGAATTTAATACTTCAGGTTATGAAAATGGCATTCGTGGTCAGCACCTCATCAATATGAAAGCCTTACGTCAAAAATTTGGTATTGATGAAGATCATACCCATGTACGCGAAGGTTTCCCTGAAGAAGTAATTCCTGAAGTGGCGAAAGAAATTGAAGCTGAATTAGTGATTTTAGGCACAGTGGGAAGAACGGGTTTATCTGCAGCGTTATTAGGTAATACGGCTGAACATGTAGTTAGTAAATTAAGCTGCAATTTATTAGCCATTAAACCATCTAAAAAATAAGCCTATTTAGCTTTTTATTTAAAACAAGTGCGGTCAGAAAAACAATCGTTTTATTAACCGCACTTTTTTGTTAAAAAAATGTGAAGTCCCTCACAAAATCAACTTTTTTCATTCGTCTCATCATTTCTTTTTCGTTATACTCGTCCGCCCTATCGAAAACTTTCTATAAATTGATTTATTGATTAAAAAGGAAAGACAATGAAAAAAACATTAATTGTAGCACTACTTGGCTTCTCTGCGCTCGCGCAAGCCCATGAAGTTTGGGTTGCAACACCGGCACAACTAGCTTCTAATAGCGTTTTAAAAGCTGATTTAGCTTATGGTGACTACCCTTACGTTGAAAAAATTCCTGAAAAACGTCTCGCTATTTTTCCACCGATGGAACTCATCAATCAAGATGGTGAAATGCAAACATTAGTACAAAAAGGTGAAAACTACCAATATCAATCAGAAAAACCGTTAAAAGACGGTTCATATTGGGTAACAGCGACTTATAAACCAACTTTCTGGTCACAAAATAATGAAGGTTGGAAAATGGATAACTTACAAGGCACACCAAATGCATTCTATTGCGAACAAACTCAAATGTTTGGTAAAGCCTTTACTGTGGTTGGTAAGAAACCATTGAATGCGGATATGGCAATGACACGCCTCGGCTTACCACTTGAAATCGTGCCACTTAAAGATCCGAAAACAATTAAAGCGGGCGAAGCTTTCCCTGTTCAGATTTTCTATAAAGACCAACCACTTGCAGGCGAGACGATTATCGCAACCTCTGATACCTTTGTCGTGAAAGATATGGAAGCGGCGACATCTCACCGTGAGCCGCAAGCCTTTTCTGGTAAAACAGACAAAGAAGGTAAAGTTAACTTTATTCCATTAATTGAAGGTGTTTGGAAACTTAAAGTGATTCATAAAGAACCATTTGAAGATCAAAAAGTTTGTCAACATTCAGCGAATTACGCGACGTTAATTCTCCCTGTTGGTAAAGCTAGAGCTAAACTCCCACCAAAACCAGAACATCATCATTAATCATAAAAAAAGTGCGGCCAAATTTAACCGCACTTTTTTAATATGTTCTTAACGCTGGAGGTTGGTAATGTTCAATAAAGGTTTCGATTTCTTGAAGATTATTCGAGAATAAAATCTTCTCAAAATCACCTTGAGTAAAGAAGCCTTCTTTCACCATATGGCTAAAAAAGGACTTTAGTGAATCAAAATACCCCTTTTCATTAAACAGAATACAAGGATTATTATTTTTCCCTATTCGAGCCCAAGAAATCACTTCAGCAATCTCTTCTAAAGTGCCTGGTCCGCCAGGCAAAGCGATATAAGCATCGCCAAGCTCAACCATTTTATTTTTTCGCTCAGACATGCTTTCAACAATTACGGTCTTAGTTAAATTAGGATGAGAAACTTCTCTGTCTTGTAAAAATTGAGGGATAATACCAATTACCTTGCCTTGATGAGCAAGTACAGTATCTGCAACCACACCCATTAATCCCAATTTTCCGCCACCATAAACTAAAGTATGTTGGCCATCTGCAATCCATTTTCCTAATTTTTTTGCGGCAGCCTGATAGGCAGAATCATTACCTAAACTCGCACCGCAATAAACCGTGATGTTCATCCTACTTTTTCCGTTCTATCCATTTCCCATCAATATAATCCACAATCCATTTTGTGGCTTTGCCATTCTTTTCAGATGTCACATATTGATGTTTTTCTTTACGGCTAAAGCGGATAATGGCTTCATTACCCTCAGGGTCTTTTTGTGGCGCATCTGCTAAATAACGTAATTTTTCCGGTAAACGATCACGATAAAGCGCTAATTCAGCCACTTTTGCTGGTCGTGTTTCACGTGATTTTGGGAAGTTATGTGCAGACATAAACACGCCACTTGCACCATCACGTAATACAAAATACGCATCAGATTTTTCACATTTCAGTTCAGGGAAATGAACCGGCTCTTCTTTTGGCGGTGCAACCTCGCCGTTTTTCAAAATCTTACGGGTGTTATCACAGCTGGTACAGCCCATATATTTACCAAAACGACCGAGTTTCAAGTGCATATCAGCACCACACTTGTCGCATTCTACAATCGGACCATCATAGCCTTTAATTTTGAATTGGCCTTGTTCAACCAAATAACCATCACAATTCGGATTGTTACCACAAATATGCAATTTACGATGTGGGTCGATGATATAGCTATCCATAGCCGTGCCACATTTCGGGCAACGTTTACGATCCATTAAGGCTTTGGTCTCAGAAGCCTCATCCAATACATTGAGTAATTCTGCTTCTGGAATAAGATTAATCGTCGTTTTACAACGCTCTTTTAGCGGTAATGCATAACCAGAACAACCAAGGAAAACACCTGTACTTGCTGTGCGAATTGCCATTTTGCGACCACAAGTTGGGCAATCAATATCGGTGAGTACAAGGCTATTCGGCTTCATTCCACCTTCTAGCTCATCTAATTCAGCCGTAGAAAGTTGAGTAGAAAAATCTTTGAAGAATTGATTTAACTCAGCCTTCCAATTTTTCTCACCGGATGCAATTTGGTCTAGTACGTTTTCCATGTTGGCAGTGAAATCGTAGCTCATCAAATCAGTAAAAGATTGATTTAAGCGATCAGTAACGATTTCACCCATTTTTTCTGCGTAGAAACGGCGATTTTCAATGCGTACATAACCACGTTCTTGAATAGTCGAAATAATTGCCGCATAAGTCGAAGGACGACCAATACCACGTTTTTCCAATTCTTTAACCAATGCAGCTTCAGTAAAACGAGCTGGCGGTTTGGTAAAGTGTTGGCTTGGCGAAACCGTTTTTAGTGCTAATGTTTCGTTCAAACTCACAGTAGGTAAAATTTGGTCTTCTGGATTCTTACCTAATTGTGGCAAGACTTTTGTCCAACCATCAAAGCGTAAAATACGGCCTTTGGCTTTCAATTCATAATCACCAGCCATTACAGTGACTGTTGTGCTGTCATATTGTGCAGCCGGCATTTGACAAGCCATAAATTGACGCCAGATTAAATCATACAAACGCACTGCGTCTTTATCCATGCCACTTAAATGATCCGCAAGCAGTTTAACATCAGAAGGACGAATCGCTTCGTGTGCTTCTTGTGCATTTTCTTTACTGGAATAGAAATTCGGTTTAGCGGGCAAATAATCTTTGCCGAAATGGCTTTCGATATAAGAGCGTGCCATATTTAACGCATCTTGGCTCAAGTTGGTAGAGTCAGTACGCATGTAAGTAATGTAACCGGCTTCGTATAAACGTTGCGCTAACATCATGGTTTTCTTCACCCCAAAACCTAAACGCGTGCTCGCAGTTTGTTGTAAGGTTGAAGTGATAAATGGGGCTCTTGGTTTAGAACCTGTTGGTTTTGTTTCTAAATCTGTGACAACGTAGTGTGATTTATTTAAGAAATCGACCGCACTTTGAGCTTCTTTTTCATTTTTCGGCTCAAATTTCTTGCCTTTATATTGCACCACATCCAAACGTAAGTCTTCTTTCTTGCTCGTTTGGGTTAGCGCTTCAATTTCCCAAAACTCTTCCGGTTGGAATGCTTTGATTTCACGTTCACGCTCTACCACCAATTTCACGGCAACAGATTGCACACGTCCAGCTGATAGACCTCGCGCTACTTTCTTCCATAATAATGGTGACACCATAAAGCCTACCACGCGGTCTAAGAAACGACGGGTTTGCTGAGCATTAACTTGGTCCATATTAATGTGAGCAGGATTCTGGAATGCTTTTTCGATTGCTTTCTTCGTAATCTCATTAAATACAACGCGGCTAAAACGACTATCATCGCCACCGATAACTTCACGTAAATGCCACGCAATAGCCTCTCCTTCTCTATCTAAGTCGGTTGCGAGATAAACATGGTCGGATTTTTTAGCAAGGGATTTTAATTCAGCTACCACTTTTTCTTTGCCAGGTAGAATTTGGTAATTGGCTTTCCAATCATTATAAGGGTCAATTCCCATACGTTTCACTAAGGCCGCACGGTCTTTTTCTGCTTTAATTTTGTTTTTTTCTTCCGCACTTAATCCTTTAGTGGAAACCGGTTTAGCCTTCTCACCAGTGCTACTTCCTGCAGTAGGCAAATCACAAATATGCCCTACGCTGGATTTCACCACATACTGGCTACCTAAATATTTATTGATGGTTTTCGCTTTGGCTGGCGACTCCACAATCACTAAAGATTTGCTCATTTGCTTACCTAAAATATAACTAGAATTCTGTAAAATTGGCGATATACTGCAAACTTACGCCGATAAAATCAAGCTTTTTTTCAAAAAGGATTTATAAATGGATAAACTCAATGCAATTTCGGTTTTCTGCAAAGTGATCGAAACGCAAAGTTTTACACAAGCCGCAAATCAACAGAATATTTCTGTGGCGATGGCGAGTAAATTAGTTTCACAATTAGAAGAACATTTAAAAACGCGATTATTACAACGTACAACACGAAAAATTGTGCCAACTGAAGCCGGCATGCTTTATTACCAACGTTGCCAAGCCATTCTATTAGATTTAAGCGAGGCTGACTCTAGCATCAGTAATATGGCAACAAGCTTGCAAGGTAATTTATTAATCTCTGTGCCGCGTGATTTTGGCTTACTTTATATTTCACCTAACTTGCCTAAATTTATTGAGCTTCATCCCAATTTACACGTAGAAATTGAATTTGAAGACAAACGTGTTGATCTCGTTGCGGAAGGCTATGACTTAGCATTACGTATCGGCTATATGCAAGACAGCTCACTTGTTGCGCGTAAAATTAGCAGCTCCCCTATGCATTTTGTTGCTTCGCCAAGTTATTTAGAGTCGCGAGGCACACCGCTTACACCTGATGATTTAGAATATCACCAAGGTTTACTTTATAAATCATCGTTAAATCAGGTGCATTGGCAATCAACAAAAGCCAATCAAATTCAACGTTATAAAATTCAATCTAAAGTAGTTTCCAATAATGGTATGGCATTGTTAGAAATGACAAAAGCGGGATTGGGCATCAGTAATTCACCTAGCTTCTTTGTCAAAGATGCGCTTGCTTCTGGTGAGTTAGTTGAAATTTTGTCTGAATATAAACAAAAACCTTTAGATATTTATGTGGTTTACCCAAACCGTCGTCATTTACCTGCAAAAGTTCGTGCATTTATTGAATTTCTAGCGAGCCTCGGTTTGTGTGAGAACAGTCAAATATAAAAAACAAGGGCGGATTGATCGCCCTTTATTATTCAAATAATGTCCAAATTGGTTTAACCTCTTCAGGTAAAAATAAATTTTTTCCTAATTCAATCCATCCGCAAGGAAAATGAAAGTCTGACCCTAAAGAGGCGGCTAAGTCATATTCATTCGCTAAACGCGCAAGGTATTGACGCTGATCTTTGGTCTGTCCACTATCTGCGACTTCCATGCCATCACCGCCCCATTGTTTGAAATCAACGATTAATCGACGAATCCATTTTCCTGTCATGTTATAACGCATAGGATGAGCAATGACGGCAACGCCACCTGCAGCATGAATCGTCTCAATCGCTGTTGGAATATCAACCCATTCAGCTTTTACAAAACACGATTTGCCACCGCCTAGATAACGCTTAAAAGCTTGCCCATCATTTGAAACCTTTCCAATTTGTACCAAATAACGCGCATAATGCGCACGAGTTACTTCCCCGTTTGCTAACGCTTTTGCGCCTTTATAGGCATTGGGGACGCCTGCTTTTTCTAATTTATGGCCAATTTCAACCGCTCTTTTTTCTCTCAGTGATTTTTGTTCGGCTAAAAGTGCGGTCATTTTAGGATGTGTTTTATCAAAATTTAATCCAACAATATGGATGCCACGACCTTCCCAATTCGTTGAAATTTCCACTCCATTAATTAGCTCAATACCTAATTTATCTGCTTCAATTTTAGCTTCATCAATGCCCATTACAGTGTCGTGATCACATAAAGCAAGCACATTGATACCTTGCTCATGAGCTCGTTGCACAAGCTCTGTAGGCGTTAAAACACCATCTGAAGCCGTACTATGGCAATGTAAATCATATTTTTTTGTCATTTATTTGATCGCTTTCACTAATTCTTTAACTAAACTTGGGCCGTGATAAATCAAACCCGAATAAACTTGTAACAATTCAGCACCTGCTTCAATCTTCTCTTGTGCATTTTGTACACCATCAATGCCACCACTCCCAATAATCGGAATTTGACCTTTCAGCTCTTGATGCAATCTTCGAATAATTTCTGTACTTTTCTGTTGTAACGGTTTTCCACTTAAGCCACCTTGTTGTTCCGCATTTTTAAAACCTGTGACGTTGTCGCGAGAAATGGTGGTATTAGTCGCAATTACCCCGTCCATTTGATGACGAAGTAACGTATCTGCAATTTGAACGAGCTCAGCCTCGGATAAATCAGGTGCAATTTTTACTGCAATCGGCACATATTTATTATATTGCTCAGCTAATACTTTTTGACGTTGTTTCACACTTTGCAGTAAATCATCAAAGTAATCACCATACTGCAATTGGCGCAAATCCGGTGTGTTCGGTGATGAAATATTTACCGTAATATAATCAGCATAGTTATAAGCTTTGTTTAAGCAAAATAAGTAATCATCTTTACCCTTTTCAAGCGGCGTGACTTTATTTTTGCCAATATTAATCCCAATTACGCCATCAAATTTTGCCTTTTTAACATTCTCGATCGCATAATCAATGCCATAATTATTGAATCCATTACGGTTAATAATCCCTTCCGCTTCCACTAAACGGAATTGACGAGGCTTAGCATTTCCCTCTTGCGCCAAAGGCGTAACCGTCCCCACTTCAATAAAACCAAATCCCATCGCACCAAATCCATCAATCGCTTCGGCATTTTTATCTGCCCCCGCTGCTAACCCAATAGGATTTTTAAAGGTAATACCCATCACTTGCTTAGTCGTACCTTGTGGACAAGCTAAAAGCTGCTTTAATAAAAATTGAAAAGGAGGTTTACCCGCTAAACGCAGTGATTTAATCACTAAATCATGGGCGGTTTCAGGATCAAGGGAAAAAATGGCTTTACGGATCAAAGAATACATACTCGTTTATCTCTCAGGATAGTTCACTGTAAATGGAAAGTGCGGTTGATTTTACCGCACTTTTGTTGAAAAGTTGTGTTGCATTTTAAAATGAAAGCAAAGTATATGCAACGAAAGGTATTTAGATAACTCTACTTGCGAATGTAAAGCTCCTTGGTATAAACATAATCCTGTGGATTATGCATTGGGAATCCACCTACAGCTGGATTAATTACTTTGATCAGCGGTGAATAGAATATCGGGATTAGAGGCGTCTCTTCCGCAATAATCAGCTCTGCTTGACGATATAATTCAGCACGCGTCTTATCATTTAAAGTACTTTGTGCTTCTTTCATGATTTGATCAAATTTCTCATTCTTCCACAGCCCCACATTTTCGGGAGATGTTGAAACTAATGAATTAAGAAATGCTGTTGGCTCATTATATTCCGCATCAATTGACATACGTGACAATTGGAAATTTCCCATATTGCGTTCGCCTAAATAGGTTTTCCATTCCATCGTACGTAATTTCACATCTGCACCTAATTGTTTTTTCCATTCTGAAGCTAATGCTAACGCCACTTTTTCATGTGTCGCATATTTGTTATAAAAAATCTCAAACTGGAGCGGATGTTTTTCATTATATCCTGCATCATTTAATAATTTTTTAGCTTGTTTAACTCTATCTGTTAACGGTTGATTTAATTCAGCAATGTTCGGTGCAGTAAAACCATCAACGTCTGGAGGTGTCAATGTCGCTGCAGGTTTACGTAACCCAATAATATGTTCAGCTATTAATGGTCGGTCTAACGTAAGATATAATGCTTTGCGAACCTTTTCGTTATCAAATGGTGGTTTCACCACATTGAACGTGTAGAATTCAGTCGTTAGTCTCGGGACCACAAGTAACGCGCTTGGCGTATTTTTCTGAATGAGTGGTATTTGCTCCACTGGTATCCAGGTTAAATCCAATTCTTTAGCTTGGTAACGTTGATAGGCTGAAGCCAAACTTTCTTGAAATAAATATTCTGAAGTATTAATGAGCGTCTTTTTATCATTCCAATAGAATGGGTTACGTTCTGCTATAATTTTCTCGTTAATTGTCCATTGTTTTAATTTATAAGCACCATTACTCACGATATTTTGAGGGGTAGTCCATTTATCGCCAAATTGCGCTAATTTATGATGGGGAACAGGAAATGTTGTAGGATATGCGAGTAGCTGTAAGAAGTAAGGTGTGGCTTGGGTTAGTTTGATTTCAAGTTGTTTATCATTAATCGCCTTAATACCCAACGCACTTATAGGCTGTTTACCTTGCATCACATCTTCTGCATTTAAAATATGTGCTTTAGACAAATAACTGGCATTTGGACTACCAAACTTAGGATCAACTGCTCGTTGCCAACCTAGCACGAAATCTTGAGCTGTTACCGGTGTACCATCTGACCATTTTGCATCACGTAATGAAAAAGTATAAATCTTACCATCGTCAGAGACTGTCCATTTCTCTGCCTGCGCTGGCTGTACTTGTCCATTTTCATCTAACCAAATTAATCCTTCAAATAAATCAATCGCAATTTGTGCAGCTGTATTTTCTTGCACCAATTGAGGATCAAGTGACCCGGGATCACTATGTGTATTTTGACGGAAAATCTGTGTTTCAGAAAGTGTTGTACCAGCAGGCACAGTGGCTGTAAATGCTGTTGTTGAAAAAATGCCAAGCATCATACTGACCAGCACTGATGTTTTGTATGTTTTCATATAAAATCCTTATTAACTAATATGGCGAAATGCCATTAATCATTCTATCAAAGGCAATAAAAGAAAAGATTGATATAGTTAACAAATTTGAAAAAAATACGGAATGTCTTAGACATCCCGTATTGAATTTATAAAGTATTTGTATCGCGATTATTGCAAGGCTTTTTCAATCTTCTCAAATAAATCTTTTGAGAGATCTTCAACAGCACTTAATCGTTCTAAGGCGCGTTTCATTAACGTTTGACGTTGTGCATCGAAACGTGAGAAACGAATTAATGGCTCAATTAAACGCGCAGCCACTTGTGGATTTGTTTCATTTAAACGAATTAAAACATCTGTTAAGAAACGATAGCCTGAACCACTAATATGATGGAATGCTTTTAAGTTGTGATTTGCAAAGCTACCCACTAATGAACGTAAACGGTTTGGATTGTTGAAGTTAAAGCTTGGGTGATCCATTAATGCTTGTACAATTTCCAATACGTTTTCATCAGGACGAGTTGCTTGTAAAGCAAACCATTTATCCATGACTAAGCCATCATGTTGCCATTTTTGTTCGAAATCCGCTAACAAGGTATCACGACAAGGTAATGCCGCTTTGGTTGCCATATTTAATGCAGCCAACGTATCTGTCATATTATTGGCATTATTGTAATGTTTTTGAACTACATTGTTGCCTAGATTGGTGTAAGCTAAATAACTTAAACAAAGATTACGCATGGCTCGTAAGGCAATATCTTCTTGCGTCACTCGATAATCTTCAAGACGAATATGAGTGTAAATACGCAATAAATCTTCTTTCAAGTATTCTGCAATTTGCACCAACATAAATTCTCTTGCGGCTGCAATGCCATCTGGATCAATCGTTTTAAAGCTTTCTGCAAACTCAATGTCTTTTGGCAAGGTTAGAATTAATGTGGCTAATTCAATATCTTGTTCATAATTTTCCAATACATGCGCAAGTGCGGTCAAAACATCAGGTGAAATTTCAAAGGCTTCACCTTGTTGGAAATGCGCCACATTACGACGCAATTCTTGGGTAAACAGCATTTGTGCTGCATCCCAACGAGCAAATTGGTTATCAGCGAATTTAAGCAAACCTAATAACTGCTCTGTGGTGTAATCATAATCCAGTTTCACTGGTGCAGAGAAATCACATAATAACGCAGGAATTGGTCGGCCATAAATGCCATGGAACTCAAACACTTGGTCTTTTTCTGTTACATTTAATACATCACTTAACAATTCACCGTTATGCTGTAACATTTGTTTAGTACCTTTGGCATCATAAAGTGCAATTTTCAATGGAATATGTAAGTTTACTTTTTCCATTTGGTCTGCTGTTGGTGGCGTAGATTGCGAAACGGTTAAACGATAAGTATGAGTTTGTTCGTCATAGGCATCACTAATCAATAATTCTGGCGTACCTGATTGGCTATACCAACGACGGAATTGTGCTAAATCAACATCATTCGCACGTTCCATTGCAGAAACAAAATCTTCACAGGTTGCCGCTTTACCATCGTTTTCAGCAATATAAAGTTGCATCCCTTTTTGGAAACCTTGTTCACCTAATAAAGTGTGCAACATACGAATCACTTCAGCCCCTTTTTCATATACAGTCACGGTATAGAAGTTATTCATTTCAATAACTTTTTCAGGGCGAATTGGGTGTGACATTGGGCTTGCATCTTCGGCAAATTGTACCGTACGTAAGAATTTCACGTTATTAATGCGATTGACTGCACGAGAACCCGTATCAGATGAAAATTCTTGATCACGGAAAACTGTTAAACCTTCTTTCAAACTTAGCTGGAACCAATCACGACAAGTTACACGGTTTCCTGTCCAGTTATGGAAGTATTCATGCGCAATCACGCTTTCAATGGCGAGGTAATCATCATCTGTTGCGGTTTGTGGATTGGCCAACACAAATTTAGAGTTAAAAATATTCAACCCTTTATTTTCCATGGCGCCCATATTGAAGAAATCCACTGCAACAATCATGTAAATATCTAAGTCGTATTCTAAATTGAAACGCTCTTCATCCCATTTCATCGCTTTTTTCAGACTTTCCATTGCCCAAGAAGCACGATCAAGATTGCCGCGGTCAACGTAAAGTTCTAAGGCCACTTCACGACCACTTTTTGTGGTAAAGGTATCTTGTAATAAATCAAAATCACCTGCTACTAAAGCGAATAAATAGCTTGGTTTCGGGAATGGGTCATTCCATTCAACCCAATGACGACCATCCTCTAATTCACCACTTGCAATGCGGTTACCATTAGAAAGCAAGTAAGGATATTTAGTTTTATCAGCGGTAATTTTGGTTGTATAGCGAGCTAATACATCAGGACGATCAAGCATATAGGTAATTTGACGGAAACCTTCTGCTTCGCATTGAGTACAAATGCCTTCACCTGATTGATAAAGCCCTTGTAAAGAGGTGTTTTGTGCAGGCTCTAGATTCGTCACAATTTCAAGTTCAAAATTGGCCGCACTTTGGTTGGTTAAATCTAACGTTAAACTTTCATGGTCTTGATGATAATGTTTGAAATCTTCGCCATTGAATTTAATGGAGGCAAATTGGAAGCCATGACCATCTAATCGTAGGTGTGTTGCTTCATCATTTAAACGTTGGAAGGTTGTCTTTGCTGTAACAACGGTATGGTTAGGATCTAATTGAAAATCAAGGAAAATATCCGTAACTGTAAAATCAGGTTGTTTGTAATCTTTTCTATATTTCGCTTTAGCTAACATAATCTGCTCTATTTCTAAGAAAAAAACTCCTATTAGGATAAAATTTTATAACAAAACTTGCAATGTAATTTTCAGTCTTTACCGCATAGCAAACGATTGCTTAAAAGCATGCAAATATGCTATTCTACGCACCGTTTTTTATCAGATAAATTTTTTAAAATATGTCAAATACCGCACAAATTGCTATTGTTATGGGTTCTAAAAGCGATTGGGCTACCATGCAAGAAGCTACTCAAATTTTAGATGAACTCAATGTGGCATATCATGTTGAAGTGGTTTCCGCACATCGAACCCCCGACAAGCTGTTTGAATTTGCCGAAAATGCACAAAAGAATGGTTACAAAGTGATTATTGCAGGTGCCGGTGGCGCTGCGCATTTACCGGGCATGATTGCAGCGAAAACGCTTGTGCCAGTACTTGGGGTACCTGTTAAAAGCTCGATGTTAAGTGGTGTTGATAGTCTCTATTCTATCGTACAAATGCCTAAAGGTATTCCTGTTGGTACGTTAGCAATTGGCCCTGCTGGCGCAGCGAATGCAGGATTACTCGCCGCACAAATTCTTGCTGGTTGGGATGATGCGTTATTTGCTCGCCTACAAGCATTCCGCGAAAATCAAACTAATGTGGTATTGGATAATCCTGATCCACGTAAATAAAACACTTTTCATTTTGACCGCACTTTAAAAAGTGCGGTTGTTTTTTTAGCTAGATTTGATGAGAAATTTTATGCAAAACTCTACCCTATATCCTACCGTTTATGTGCTTGGTAATGGTCAACTCGGCAGAATGTTACGTTATGCAGGTGCCCCATTAGATATTCATGTCCAGCCGCTTGAGTTTAATGCGCCCGTATTTGATTTACCCAAAGATGCCATCATCACCGCAGAAATTGAACGTTGGGAAAAAACACCGTTAACCGAATTATTAGGTCACCATAAAAATTTCGTTAATCAGAATGTTTTTGGCTTATTGGCTGATCGTTTTACCCAAAAATCTTTACTGGATGAACTCAATCTCTCTACCTCACCATGGTGTTTATTAAAAGATAAAACTCAATGGCCCGAAGTATTTAAAAACGTGGGCGAAAAAGTCGTGGTAAAACGTCGCACAGGTGGTTATGACGGTCGCGGTCAATGGATTATTACTGAAAGTAATCAACGTGACATTACGGACGATTTATTCGGTGAAGTTATCGCAGAAAAATTTATTCCTTTTGATTATGAAGTCTCTATTGTAGGCGCAAGATTTAAAAATGGTGAAAAACGTTTCTATCCTGTGACGCATAACCTACAGCAAAATGGCATTTTACGTTACAGCGTGACAGATATTTCATTCCCTCAACAACAAAGCCAACAAACTCAAGCGGAATCTATGCTAGGAAAAATCATGGATAAGCTTGAATATGTAGGTGTAATGGCGATGGAATGCTTTGTGGTGGGCGATAAATTATTAATTAATGAGCTCGCCCCTCGTGTGCATAACAGTGGACATTGGACGCAACTCGGCTGTGCCATTAGCCAATTTGAATTGCATCTACGAGCCTTGTTGGATTTACCTACACCGTCATTACAACCTATTGCGCCAAGTGTTATGGTCAATTTAATTGGTACAGAACATAATCCACAATGGTTGAACACGCCTTTCTCCCAATTACATTGGTATGGCAAGGAGGTTCGTCCAGGTAGAAAATTAGGTCATATCAATATTACGCATCCTGATAAAACGATCATTATTCAACAGCTTGAAAAACTTCGTCACGAACTCCCTGAAGACTATCAATCTGGTTTAAATTGGACGATTGAGAAATTAAAATAATCGAAAAAACAACCGTACTTTTTGATGAATATCTAAAAACATCAAAGTGCGGTTAATTTTTATCAGGTTCTTCTTGATAAAATCTATCGGCTGAAGTATAAGATTACTTATCTCACAACACATACATAAGGAAAAGCTATGTTTGAACATATCAAAGCGGCTCCGGCCGATCCTATCTTAGGCTTAGGCGAAGCATTCAAATCTGAAACACGTGAAAATAAAATCAATTTAGGTATTGGCGTTTATAAAGATGCACAAGGTACAACACCGATTATGCGCGCGGTAAAAGAAGCCGAAAAACGCTTATTTGATAACGAAAAAACGAAAAACTATCTGACTATTGATGGTATTGCCGATTATAACGAACGCACAAAAGAACTCCTTTTCGGTAAAGATTCTGATGTCATTAAAGCAAATCGTGCAAGAACTGCGCAAAGTTTAGGGGGCACAGGTGCATTACGCATTGCTGCGGAATTCATTAAACGCCAAACCAAAGCTCAAAATGTATGGATTAGTACACCTACATGGCCAAACCACAATGCCATTTTCAATGCAGTGGGCATGACGATTCGTGAATATCGTTATTATGATGCTGAACGCAAAGCCCTTGACTGGGAACATTTACTTGAAGATTTAAGCCAAGCAAGCGAAGGCGATGTCGTGCTTTTACACGGTTGCTGCCACAACCCAACTGGTATTGACCCAACCCCAGAACAATGGCAAGAATTAGCCGCGCTTTCAGCAAAAAACGGCTGGTTACCACTCTTTGACTTTGCTTATCAAGGTTTAGCTAATGGCTTAGACCAAGATGCTTACGGTTTACGTGCATTTGCAGCAAATCATAAAGAATTATTAGTGGCAAGTTCATTCTCAAAAAACTTTGGTTTATACAATGAGCGCGTAGGTGCCTTTACCCTTGTAGCTGAAAATGCAGAAATTGCTTCAACCGCTTTAACACAGGTGAAATCAATTATTCGTACACTCTACTCAAACCCCGCATCTCACGGTGGGGCGACCGTAGCGACCGTATTAAATGATGCACAACTTCGCCAAGAATGGGAAAATGAATTGACTGAAATGCGTGAACGCATCAAAAAAATGCGTCATTTATTTGTTCAGTTATTAAAAGAATATGGTGCAGAACAAGATTTCAGCTTTATCATGGAACAAAACGGTATGTTCTCTTTCAGCGGTTTATCGCCTGAACAAGTTGATCGCTTAAAAGAAGAATTTGCGATTTACGCTGTTCGTTCTGGTCGTATCAATGTAGCAGGTATCACTGAGGACAATATTCGTTATTTATGTGAAAGCATTGTAAAAGTGCTTTAATCAATAAAAACAAAAAGTGCGGTTAAATTTGACCGCACTTTTTTTCATCTCAATATAATAAAAAAAGGCAGATTTTACTCTGCCTTTTTATCAAACAATTACCATTGGTAACCGATGCTTCCGCCCCAGTTTACATCACTGCGGGTATTGATACTTGCACCAACTTTAATCGAAATTTTGTTGTTATCAGAATTTCGACCATAACCAACCGCTAATGCATTTTCATTGCGATAACCACCAACACCAACAGAAACTAAGCTTTTACCTGCTTCATTTGGACGTTGTAAGAAAGAAATCGCGGTTGCACCTGCAATACCTGCACGTAATTTACGATCAACGTGATCAATTTTGTTGTCTAAACGATTGATGTTGTTATTAATGTTTTTCACTGCATTATCAACGTAACGTTTATTTACTGCATCTGTTGGGTCTTTCGGATCAGCCACATTCACAATACGATTGTTGTGAACATCCAAGCCACCGTGTGCATGAACAGTACCGCCAACGTTAAGATCACCCTTTGTTGTCACATTTTTGAATGTCGGTGTGTCAGATACTGCAACACTTAACACTTTGCCTTTTTTGTGGGTTAATTTAATATTTTTACCCGCATCAAGTGTTAACTTATCCATTTTGGTTGCTGTAGACTGAACAGTTTCTTCTGCCACTTCATTTACAACAGTACCTTCAGATGCACTTGCAGTTACGTTAAATCCACGACCACCTGCATTTTTGATTTCATCTTTGGTTTTTTGTGAAAGATCCACTTTGTAATTGGTTACTGTGGTAACAGAAATACCATTTTTAACTTCTGTTTTTTCACCAACTGTTACTGTAACAGCATCAGAAGCTGCTTCAACAGAAGCTGAAGTGTCTTTTGCGTTAACGGTGTAAATCGTTTGATTATTCGCACCAGTTTCAGAAGTCACCTCTACATTCGTTCCAGCTTTTACTTCTGTTTTAGCTGCTGCAGCGGCTTTAGTAATATTGGTATTAAGCTCGTTCTTCGCTGCATATAATTGGCTACCATTCACAGCATCTTTACTATCTGCTGAAATTGTACCATTTGATACATTCGTGATTTTTTTATCACCTGCATTAATACCATCTTTATTGATCGTAACAGGTCCTACGGTGAGATTATTAGCTGTAACATTATTAACAGTAATATCATCTTTTAAATTCACTGTAATCTTAGCAGCATTATCACCATCTTCAACAACTACTTCGGTATTCGTACCATTTGCAAAATTCACTTTGCCATGGGTATTAATACGTGATGTTTCAGTACCATTATTTTGAATGTTAAAGCCTGCATTGTAATAAGCTTGGTATAATTGGCTACCATTTACCGCATCATTTGAAGTCGCCGTAATTCGACCCGCACCTACATTTTGGATTTGGCGAACTAGAGAGCCATCACCGACAGAAACTGCACCTTTTTGAGTTGAGGAAGTACCATTGTAGTTAACGGTTGTGCCTGTCGCCTTATCGTCAAAAGAAGATAAAGCTTTTGCTGTCGGATCAAAATTATTAGCTGCACTACTTGAATAAGAACCTAATGTCACAGAGTTTTCATGCGTACCTTTAGCTTGAGTACCAATCACTACTGCACTAACCCCAGAGACGTTACTAGATGTACCAAGAGCAATGGAATTAACCGCAGAAGAATTACTATCTTTACCAACCGCAACTGCATTCATTGATGAAGCATTAGCATTAGAGCCAGATGCCAATGCATCCACACCTGAAGCTTTAGATGCATAACCGAAAGCCATTGAACCTCTACCACTAGCATCTGCAGTATTACCTAATGCTGAAGCTCCTAAAGCACTCGCTTTAGCCCCATTACCTACAGCTGTCGAAACAACCCCACTTGCATTAGCTCCGGTACCTAGAGCCGCAGCACTTTGAGCGCCAGCGTAAGAACGACGTCCCAATGCTGTAGATTCTCGTCCTTCTGTCACTGCTTCTGAGCCCACAGCAATAGAATTATCTGCTCTAGCCGATGCACCACGACCTAATGCTGTTGCGCCCCATGCTGAAGCTGATGCGCTATCACCAAAAGCAGAAGCACTTAGTGCGAGAGCTTTTGAGTTTCTACCAACAGCGGTTGCTAGAGAGCCTGTTGCATTTGCTGTTGCACCAAAGGCTGAAGCCCCTTCACCATCAGCATAAGATGCAACCCCTACAGCAGTTTGGCTATTTCCACCTACTTTCTCATTAGAGGTTTTTGCCATTAAACCGATAGCAACCGAGTTTGTACCTGTGCCACTTGATGCGCGATCACCAAGAGTGACACCATATCCTGATTGACTTGTTGCATTATTTCCTAATGTTATTGACCAACGTGCTTTGTTTGTCACGTTATTACCAATTACTATGCTCTCTGTTGCTTCTGATTTTGCTTTTTTACCTAAAACGACAGAATCTCCTGTTGTACCAACTCCGGCTACAGCACTCACCTCAGTTCCACCAACAATATTTCCATCATTATTTAATACTACATTGGTTTCAGCCATTGCAGTTGTGCTTACACCCGCTAAAACTGCAGCGCCAATAATTACATTTAATGCTTTACGTTTGTCAGTTTGAGATGATTTACCCACAGATTTGCTTAGTTCTGAAACAGCAACCCAGCATTGATTTACTTTATTCCAAATAATTTTAAAAACATGATTCATATTAAAGTTTCCTATAATCTAAAAATAACTAGTCAAGACAAACAACATCTTGATTCCGAATAAGTATAATAGGAAACTCAGCAATTAACAGATAATTTACAAGATTTTACAAAAGCTGACAAAGAATAGTTTTTTTATGGAGAAGTTAAATGTAATGTAAAGATAAATTAAAGATAAATTAAAGATAAATTAATAACTCAAAGCATATGTATAATTATATACTTATTCTGCTAATAAAAGTAAAAATGGCCATAAAAATGACCATGTTTTTTATATTGAATTACCACTTATTTAACGCTTCTTTATCGCTCTCTCTTGCTTCAATCCAACGTTCACCTTGATGGGTTTGTTCTTTTTTCCAGAACGGTGCTTTAGATTTTAAGAAGTCCATAATAAATTCATTAGCGTGGTAGGCATCACCTCGGTGAGCAGAACTGATGCCGACTAAAACAATTTCATCGCCAGTATGCAAAAGCCCCACACGATGAATCACAGACACTCGCTGGATATCCCAACGTGCTTTCGCCTGTTCTACAATTTCACGTAAGGCTTTTTCTGTCATGGCGGGATAATGTTCTAAATATAAGCTAGATACCTCATCGCCTAAATTAAGATCGCGTACTTTCCCCACAAAAATAACCGTTGCACCAACTGAATGTTGCTCAGAAAGCCATTCGTAAACAGCATTTTGATCAAAAGGTTGTTCTTGTACTGAAATTTGAATATCCGTCATTTAGCCCCCTGTTACCGGTGGGAAAAATGCAATTTCATCGCCATTTTTGACCGCACTTTCTAATGGCATCAAGGTTTGATTAATGGCGACTAAAAGCTTCCCTTTTTCTAACGCTAACGCCCATCTATCACCTTTTTGAGCAAGATGTTCACGCACCGCTTCCGCTGTAGCAAAATCGCCCTCAAGCTGAATAGAATCTTCACCAATTAATTCACGAGTTTGAGCAAAAAATAAAACATTTAACATATTATTTTTCCTCCGCAATAAAATAACCAGATTTTCCACCGCTCTTTTCTAATAGGCGAACATGCTCAATTACCATGTCTTTTTGTACGGCTTTACACATATCGTAAATGGTTAAGGCTGCTACACTTGCAGCGGTTAATGCTTCCATTTCTACGCCAGTTTTACCAGTTAATTTGCAAAGAGATTGAATACGAACTTGATTAGTTTCAAGTAACGGTTCTAAATTCACTTCTACTTTAGAAAGTAATAAGGGGTGGCAAAGTGGGATAAGTTCCCAAGTACGTTTTGCCGCTTGAATACCTGCAATACGTGCTGTAGCAAATACATCGCCTTTGTGATGTTTACCTTCCACGATCATGGAAAGCGTTTCTTTTGACATAGTCACAATGGCTTCAGCACGAGCTTCACGAACAGTCTCTGCTTTTGCAGAAACATCCACCATATTGGCTTCGCCTTGAGAATTGATATGCGTAAATGTAGTCATAATAAAATAAAGTGCGGTTAAAATATTGAATGTTTTACATGTGTGACAAAAGCAAAATAAGTGAATAGCAAAATTCACCTATTTTCTTTTAGCCACCGATAGAGGCTAAATGATTTCTTACGCCACTATCACCGATATGCAAATAATGATGTTCACGTTTGCCTTGCAATGCAGAAAAAATACGTGCTTGCAAAATATCTTGCTGTTCATGGGATTGCAATAAATCACGTAATTCAATGCCTTCTTCGCCGAATAAACAGAGATGAAGTTTGCCCTTCGCTGATACTCTGAGACGATTACAGCTTGCGCAGAAATTCTTCTCATAAGGCATAATTAAGCCAATTTCGCCAGCATAATCAGGATGCGTGAATACTTTTGCAGGACCATCAGTATGGGATTTGTGTTGTAATTGCCAACCGTTTTGCAGCAATTTATCCGCTAATACTTGTCCTGAAAGATGGAATTTATCAAAGAAACTATCCATTTCGCCCGTTTGCATGAGTTCGATAAAGCGCATTTGAATTGGGCGATCTTTCACCCAAACAAGGAATTGCTCAAACTCTTTGTCATTCAAATTTTTCATCAAAACTGAATTAACTTTAACTTTGTTGTAGCCCACTTCAAATGCACGATCGATACCACGCATCACGTCATCAAATTTATTGATACCCGTAATTTGGTGGAACATTTTTGGATCTAAGCTATCAACACTGACGTTAATGGACGTAATCCCTGCTTTCTTCCAATCAGCCACATCTTTTGCCATGCGATAGCCATTTGTCGTGACGGCTAATTGACGGATTCCATCAATATTAGCAATGCTTTCAGCAATAGAAATAAAATCTTTGCGTAAAGTCGGTTCGCCACCCGTTAAACGGATTTTCTCTGTGCCCATTTCAGCAAACGCTTGAGCAAGATGGGTAATTTCTTTTAAGGTTAAGAAACTTGGTTTGTTAGCTTCGGGTTGATAACCATCAGGTAAACAATAGGTACAACGAAAATTACACTGATCGGTAATCGACAGTCGTAGATAGTAATATTGGCGTTGGAAAGGATCGACTAAGCGAGACTCTCCTACGTTCTTGATAGGAATGGATTGCATTTTACACCTTTCTAAATATGGAGAGGATAAACCGTTTCCAGCGTATCCCTGAATAACGTACCGCGTTATTGGCTTGCCACCGTATTTCTTATGAAACTTAGGCTAAACAAGCTCGGAGTTATGCGTTAAAAATAAATTGTGTTGGTATTGTAATAAAAGCAAGCGGTTAATAGCAATAATTTGGTAGAATAACCCGACTATATTGATAAAAATAACAGCATTAACTTATATAAAAAAATATATAACATTATTTTTTATAATTATTTATAGGTAAAAAAGGAAGAAAAATGTCTGATTTATCTCGTCACAGCCGTCATGAACATTTAGACGAAATCAAACATATTGTTGCCATTGGTGGTGGTCATGGATTAGGGCGTGTATTATCGGCGCTTAGTTTTATGAAAGAGCGTTTAACTGGTATTGTCACCACCACAGATAACGGCGGTTCAACGGGTCGTATTCGCCAAGAACGAGGTGGTATCGCATGGGGCGATCTACGTAATTGCTTAAACCAAATCATCATTGAGCCAAGCACGGCATCTGCATTATTTGAATACCGCTTTACCGGTGAAGGTGAACTTTCTGGGCATAATTTAGGCAATTTAATGCTCAAAGCTTTAGAAGATATGCATATTCGCCCTATTGAAGCCATTAACTTAATTCGTGAATTACTCAAAGTAAAATCTCACATTATTCCCATGTCAGAAGAACCGGTTCATCTTGCCGCGAGTTTAGGTTCAGGCTCCAGTATTGTCGGTGAAGTGAGCATTGATAATTTAACAGAATTACCCCAATCACTTTTCTTAGTACCCATGGTTAAAGCCGCACAAGAAGCCATCCAAGCATTGGAGCAAGCGGAAGTCATTTTACTCGGTCCAGGAAGTTTCATGACGAGCATTATGCCACCATTATTATTACCTGAATTAGCGACTGCCCTGCGTAATAGCAAAGCGAAAGTGATTTTTATTGATAATTTAGGGATAGAAATTGGCGCAGCCTCTCATCTTTCACTGGCTGATCGTATTCAGAAAATTAATGAAATCGTCGGAGCCCCAGTCATTAATGGCGCCATTACACCTTATCGTGAACAAAGTGCGGTCGATTTGTCTGCCATTTCTTCCGTTAAAATCTTAGCTAAACGCTTGAATGCAGATGATATTAGCTATCGTCATGATCGGACATTACTTGCCCAAGCTATCGATGAATTAGTGGGTGAATTAGATTACGAATAAAAAAACCGCACGTTAAAGTGCGGTCATTTTTTGCTTATTTTTTCCCGAATACTCTTACATTCGTAAAACCATTTTCTTTTAAATAAAGCGCTTGAAGTTTACTCATTACGCCTCTTTCACAATAAAGCACATAGTTTTTACTTTGATCTAATGAACCAAATTGCGAAGATAATTTGTAAAACGGCAACTGCATTACTTGATGCTCGTCTGATTCAAATGGATTTTCATCTGTCTCTTCAGGGCTGCGAATATCTAAAATAATATCGTTTTCACCAAGCACTGAAATGGTATCCACTTCTACCACTTCTTTCTCTGTTTCTTCTGCAATTTGGCGAATATCTAAATATTGTGCATTTTCAACCGCACTTTCCAACACGCCAAAATCAAAGTGATTTTCTTCTTCAAGAATTTTTTCACGTACCGCTTTAATCGTTGGATTTTTAGAAATCACTCCACAGAATTCAGGCATTGATTTAGCAATATCATCTGTGCCGATCTCTTTCGCCATCGCGATAATCTGTTCTTTATCATGAGTAATGAGTGGACGTAATACTAATGCATCGGATGCTTCATCAATTAAACGTAAATTGGTTAAAGTTTGGCTAGATACTTGCCCGAGTGCCTCACCCGTAACAATAGCTTGAATATCAAAACGTTGTGCGACTTTACTTGCTCCGCGCACCATCATTCGTTTTAATACGACGCCCATTTGGCCGTTATCCACTTTCTCTAAAATCTCGCCCACTACGCCTTCAAAAGGAATAGCAATAAAGCGGACTTTATGGGATGAGCTATAACGATTCCAAATATGGTAAGCCATTTGTTTCACGCCAATTTCATGGGCTGCCCCACCTAAATTGAAGAAACAATAATGCACACGTGAACCACGACGAATAAGCATATAACTGGATACGCCAGAGTCAAAGCCACCTGAAATCAATGAAAGCACATCTTCTTGCGTCCCAATTGGATAACCACCAAGGCCAACATGACGAGCTCTCACCAGCATCATTTTGTCATCTTCAATATCAATACGAACGGTCACATCAGGATTTTTTAAACGTACTTTTGCACTTTCAATATGCTGATTTAAACCACCACCGATATAACGTTCTGCTTCAATGGAGCTGAAATCATGTTTCCCTTTGCGTTTAACACGTACACAAAAGGTTTTATTTTCCAACTGAGCAGCGACATCCGCCAACGTCAATTCAAAGATATGATGTAAATCGGTAAATGGTTTTTCTTCTACTTCTAAAAAATGATGAATACCCGGAATGCGTTGTAAAAGCGCAATCAACTCTTCACGATTGGCTTCATTTTTTGAGCGCACTTCGATGTAATCCCAATGACGAACCACTGCCGTTTCTTCATCATATTTTTGTAAAATATTACGGATATTAGAGGTCAAAATTTTTGCGAAACGCTTACGCACGGTTTCGCTTTTAATCATAATTTCAGGAAAAAGTTTAACGATAAATTTCATAATAATCTGTGAATAATAAAAAATGGCCGTATTGTACGCTAAATTCCAGATCCCACAAAGTTCAAATTCTCACGAAAAACTGACCGCACTTTGAAATAAGTTTTTAACATCCCTATAAAAATCAAGTACAATACGGAGCAATTTATTCATCTGAAAAGGATAATTTAATGGCGCGTAAACCAGCAAATGCTGAACCTGATTTTGAAACAACTCTTGCACAATTAGAAACCATTGTGACAAAACTTGAAAGCGGTGAATTACCATTGGAAGATGCGCTGAAAGAATTTGAGAACGGCATTAAATTGGCTCAACTTGGTCAAGAACGCTTGCAACAAGCAGAACAACGTATTCAAATTTTGTTACAAAAAAGCGAAACCGCCCCATTAAGTGATTATCAAGGGGACGAGTAATTCATGAGTTATCAATTCGGCACTGAACTCAAACAAGTTCAAGATCGCATTAATCAGTTTTTAGCCAATCAATTTGAAGAAATTGACTCTTATAATGCCCCTTTGCGTGATGCCATGAAATATGGTTTATTGCTAGGCGGTAAACGCGTTCGTCCTTTCCTTGTCTATGCAACGGGAAAAATGCTGGGCGCAGAAATGCCCGCTTTAGATTACGCGGCCGCGGCCATTGAAGCTATTCATGCTTATTCTTTAATCCATGATGATTTGCCTGCAATGGACAATGATGAACTTCGTCGTGGTCAACCAACCTGTCATATCGCTTTTGATGAAGCGACGGCTATTTTAGCTGGCGATGCATTACAAGCTTTTGCCTTTGAAATTCTTACTGAAGCCCCTTCTCTTTCTGCTGAACAAAAATTGCAATTAGTGAAAGTCTTAGCTCAAGCATCTGGCGTACAAGGCATGTGTTTAGGGCAAAGTTTAGATTTAATTTCTGAACATAAACAAGTTAATTTAACCGAATTAGAGCTTATTCATCGCAATAAAACGGGTGCATTGCTAACGGCCGCATTGAAACTGGGTTTTATCTGTTCGCCTCACTTTGAAAACAAAGAATTAGAGCAACAACTAGAACGTTATTCACAAGCTATTGGTTTAGCTTTCCAAGTACAAGATGACATTTTAGATATTGAAGGCGACAGTGCGGAAATCGGTAAACCGGTGGGATCTGATTTAGGTTTAGATAAAAGCACTTATCCAAAATTGTTAGGATTAGAGGGCGCGAAACAAAAAGCGCAAGAACTCTATCAAACCGCCTTATATGAATTAGACAATTTACCTTTTGATACCGCTGCATTGCGTGCATTAGCTCAATTTATTGTCAATCGTAAAAGTTAATGGTGACAGCACTGACTTTAATTTCTCAAAGTGCGGTCACTTTTTTCACATTTTAGGACTAACGAATATATGAACAACTATCCTCTTTTATCCTTAATTAATTCGCCGGAAGATTTGCGTCTTTTAAATAAAGATCAGCTTCCGCAACTTTGTCAGGAGTTACGGAGTTATCTGTTGGAATCCGTTAGTCAAACCAGCGGCCATTTGGCATCTGGTCTTGGTACCGTTGAATTGACGGTTGCACTACACTACATTTTCAAAACTCCTTTTGATCAATTAATTTGGGATGTGGGTCATCAAGCTTATCCACACAAAATTTTGACGGGTCGTCGTGATCAAATGTCCACCATTCGCCAAAAAGGCGGAATTCATCCTTTTCCTTGGCGTGAAGAAAGTGAGTTTGATGTATTAAGTGTTGGACACTCTTCCACGTCAATTAGTGCAGGACTAGGTATTGCAGTTGCGGCAGAACGTGAAAATGCGGGTCGTAAAACCGTTTGTGTAATTGGTGATGGTGCAATCACTGCGGGTATGGCATTTGAAGCCTTAAACCATGCGGGTTCTTTGCATACTGATATGTTGGTCATTTTAAATGACAATGAAATGTCGATTTCTGAAAATGTCGGTGCATTGAATAATCACCTTGCCCGTATTTTCTCTGGTTCATTGTATTCAACCGTTCGTGATGGCAGTAAAAAAATCTTAGATAAAGTACCGACTGTTAAAAACTTTATGAAGAAAACCGAAGAGCACATGAAAGGTGTAATGTTCTCGCCAGAAAGTACGCTTTTTGAAGAACTCGGTTTTAACTATATCGGGCCAATTGACGGGCATAATATTGATGAATTAATTGCTACTTTAAGCAATATGCGCGATCTCAAAGGACCGCAATTCTTACACATCAAAACTAAAAAAGGAAAAGGTTACGAGCCTGCAGAAAAAGACCCAATTGGTTTCCATGGCGTACCAAAATTTGACCCAACAAGCGGCCAACTTCCTAAATCAAATACCAAACCAACCTATTCAAAAATCTTTGGTGATTGGTTATGTGAAATGGCGGAACAAGACGATAAATTAGTCGGTATTACACCTGCAATGCGTGAAGGTTCTGGCATGGTAGAGTTTTCAGAACGATTCCCGCAACAATATTTTGATGTGGCCATCGCCGAACAACATGCTGTCACCTTTGCGGCAGGCCTTGCAATTGGCGGTTATAAACCGGTCGTGGCAATTTATTCTACCTTCTTACAACGTGCTTATGATCAGCTTATTCACGATGTCGCCATTCAAAACTTACCAGTTCTTTTTGCCATTGACCGAGCTGGTATTGTAGGTGCTGATGGTCAAACTCACCAAGGTGCGTTTGATTTAAGTTTTATGCGTTGCATTCCGAATATGATCATCATGACACCAAGTGATGAAAACGAATGTCGTCAAATGCTTTACACCGGTTATAAATGTGGTAAACCTGCTGCGGTACGTTATCCACGTGGAAATGCAATCGGCGTAGAATTAACCCCACTTGCTGAATTAGAAATTGGCCGTTCCAAAATGGTTCGCCAGGGTGAAAAAATCGCGATTCTGAATTTTGGCACACTCTTACCTGCTGCTTTATCTGTAGCAGAAAAACTCAATGCGACTGTTGTCGATATGCGCTTTGTGAAACCAATTGATGAAGCTCGTATTCTAGAAGTGGCGAATACTCATGACGTCATTGTGACATTGGAAGAAAATGCGATTCAAGGTGGTGCAGGCTCTGCTGTTTCAGAAGTGCTAAATTCTCATGGAAAAACAACCGCACTTTTACAACTTGGTTTACCTGATATCTTTATTCCGCAAGGAACACAACAAGAAGCCCTTGCTGAAATTAAATTAGATGAAAAAGGGATTGAAGAGCAAATTATTGCCTTTATAAAGGGCTAAATTCGTTCATTTTGGTTTAATTTTGATATTTTTAAAAATTTTTTCAAAAATATCGAACTATTTCAAAAACACACAGTCTGATACATTGCTAGTGCACTGCATATTGCAGTTATCTTTTTGAAGTTTCTTATAAATTAAGACCTCCCCGCTATTCAAGTTTTGAGTAGCGGTTTTTTCTTTTTTAGAAGTAATAAAAAAGGACGCTTTTCAGCGTCCTAATTTTTGAATCTAAACTTTAAAAAAATTAAAGTGCAGATTTTGCTTTTTCAACTAATGCAGCGAACGCTACTTTGTCGAATACAGCGATATCAGCAAGGATCTTACGGTCGATTTCAACTGACGCTTTTTTCAAGCCGTTGATAAATTTGCTGTAAGATAAACCATTTTGACGAGCCGCAGCGTTGATACGTGCAATCCATAATTGACGGAATTGACGTTTACGTTGACGACGGTCACGATATGCGTATTGACCAGCTTTGATCACCGCTTGGAAAGCAACGCGATACACGCGTGAACGTGCACCATAATAACCTTTAGCAGCCTTAAGAACTTTCTTATGACGTGCTCTTGCAATAACACCACGTTTTACACGAGCCATTATTTAATCTCCTATGTAATATTTTAACTAATTTAACTAATCGTACGTTTTGCTTAAATAACGGCTTATGCGTATGGTAAGCAAGCTACTACTAAAACTTGGTCTGCTTTCGCAACCATTGATTTATGACGTAAATGACGTTTACGCTTAGTTGTCTTTTTAGTCAAAATATGACGTAAGTGAGATTGTTTACGTTTGAAACCGCCAGAAGCTGTTTTTTTGAAACGCTTAGCAGCACCACGTACTGTTTTAATTTTAGGCATTGTTAAAATAACTCCGCATTTTAAGTTAAACACATAATTAGGCGAATCCGAAGATTACTTGTAGGCACTAATTATTCCAATATGGCAAATTGAATTGCCCTTCTCCAAAAGCAATTAGGCTGCGTAGTTTGCCCAATGTGCAATTGTATTCTCACCGAAGTGAAAATTCGATTATCTAGATTAGATCTAAATAAAAAATTATTTTTTCTTAGGTGCTAACACCATTACCGCTTGGCGACCTTCTAATTTACCCGGTGCAGATTCCACTACTGAAATGTCTGCTAAATCGTTTTTAACGCGTTCTAACACGTCTAAACCGATATCTTGGTGAGCCATTTCACGACCACGGAAACGTACGGTAATTTTCGCTTTATCGCCATCTTCTAAGAAACGGATTAAGCTACGTAATTTAACTTGGTAGTCACCTTCGTCAGTACCTGGACGGAATTTAATTTCCTTCACTTGTACGACTTTTTGTTTTTTCTTCTGTTCTTTTGCAGTTTTGCTCTTCTCATAGAGGAACTTGCCGTAGTTCATAATACGACAAACCGGTGGTTCGGCATTCGGACTGATCTCAACTAAATCAAGCGCTGCTTGTTCTGCCATATCTAAGGCCTGTTGAATTGATACAATCCCCGCTTGTTCACCATCTTGGTCAATCAAACGAACTTCTTTTACTCGAATTTCATCGTTAATGCGATTCGGGCGGTTAGCTGCCGGAGCTTTTTTTACGGTTTTGATAATGTTATTCCTTCTATTTATTTAAGATAAAACCCACTGCATTTAAAACAGAAGATTTCTTCAATCATTTGCTATAAAAACAAACAAAAAACGGCCAAAATTTTATAGTATTTGCCACGTTTATGCAACAAGGATTTCTATTCCTTCAAATATCAGCGGGTAAAGCACTTATTTCAGCAGAAATACTTTCACCAAATTGAAGTAATTTCTCTAATCTTGCAGTTTCAATACACACCATATTTCGATATCCATCTGCTTTCATTGCACTTGGCGTTTTCTCCCAAGGATTCCATAGCACAATTGAATCGGCATGATGATGGGTAATTTGAATACGTCGATTAAATGCTTTATCCACCAAGAATGTTTTATCTTCCTCTAATGCATAAATACAATCGACGCCCTGCTCAATTTTACGAGTTGAAGGAACATCAGTATGTTTACCTTGTAATGAGTCATAACAACGACTTGGTAAATTTTGGACTTCAATTTGTGAAATATCACCAATATTAAAATAACTGTGTAATGCCGCTTGAGCTGGTTCTTGCCCTAAATGCGTTAAAGTCATTGTGCATTTATCGGTAAATTCCATTTTCATTTTGGTTTCAATCACACCATATTCAGAAAAGAGTGAAAATTCTAACCGCACTTTATTCGCTTGCAGATCATAATCACTCAATTGCCACAAACGTAAACGCGCTGTACCGTGTGAAGGTTGTTTAACGCCTCCAAACCAAGGGTAACAAAGCGGTACACCACCACGAATCGCGACACCTTGTGCAAAAGGTTCAATCTCACTTAGCCAAAAGATATCCTGCTCTGCCCCTTTAGGCTGCCAATTTAATAGCTGCGCCCCTTGTAGTGCAATTCGAGCGTAACCTACAGAGTGATTTAAAGTTAAAACAGGAATTTCATTGATACGTTCTAACGTTAATTCTGGTGTTAATTGTTGAATTTGAGCTGTCATATTCGCCTCCTTGTGATAAGGCTATTATATAGAAGAAAGAGATACTTGAGTTTATTTTTATACCGTGAATATAAAAAAACCGCACATCAAAGTGCGGTCATTTTTAATTAAGATTTTAAAGAGTCAATTACTCTTCACCCAACAATTTCAACTCACGTTGTCTTACTTGGGATTTTAAGATTTCAGCAAATTCTTCAATCGTGAAAGTACCTAAATCTGCACCTTTACGGGTACGAACCGCCACTTTGCCTTCAGCGATTTCTTTATCACCACAAACGAGCATATAAGGCACGCGACGTAAGGTATGTTCGCGGATCTTAAAGCCAACTTTTTCATTACGTAAATCTGCTTTAACGCGTAATCCAGCATCAGAAAGTTGTTTCACTACTTTTTGAACGTAGTCTGCTTGGCTATCTGTAATATTCATCACAATCGCTTGAACTGGTGCTAACCATGCAGGGAAGAAACCCGCATATTCTTCGGTAATAATACCAATGAAACGTTCAATTGACCCTAAAATCGCACGGTGAATCATAACCGGAGTACGACGATCATTGTCTTCTGCAACATAAGATGCGTTTAAACGGCCTGGTAATGCAAAGTCTAATTGGATAGTACCGCATTGCCATTCACGATCTAAACAGTCACGTAATGCAAACTCAATTTTCGGACCATAGAATGCACCTTCACCTTCTTGAATTTCATATTCAAGACCGTTATGTGCTAATGCTGCCGCAAGACCTGCTTCTGCGCGATCCCACATATCATCTGCACCGATACGTTTTTCAGGACGAGTGGATAATTTCACCTGAATATTTTGGAAACCGAACGTGCTGTAAATGTCGTAAACCATTTTAATACAGCTGGTTACTTCACTTTCAATTTGGTCTTCAGTACAGAAAATGTGTGCATCATCTTGAGTGAAGCCACGTACACGCATTAAACCGTGTAAAGAACCTGATGGTTCATTACGGTGACAAGAACCAAATTCCGCCATACGGATTGGTAAATCACGGTAAGATTTTAAACCTTGGTTAAAGATTTGAACGTGTCCTGGGCAGTTCATTGGTTTAATCGCATATTCACGGTTTTCTGATTGTGTAGTAAACATCAAATCGCCGTAGTTTTGCCAGTGACCTGTTTTTTCCCATAACACACGGTCCATCATGAACGGACCTTTCACTTCTTGATAATCGTATTCTTTTAATTTAGTACGTACGAAGGTTTCCAATTCACGGAAAATTGTCCAACCATCATTATGCCAGAACACCATACCCGGTGCTTCTTCTTGCATATGATATAAATCTAACGCTTTACCGATTTTACGGTGGTCACGTTTTGCGGCTTCTTCTAAGCGAGTTAAGTATTCCGCTAATTGTTTTTTATCAGCCCAAGCCGTACCATAGATACGTTGTAACATTTTATTTTTGCTATCACCACGCCAGTAAGCACCTGCAACTTTCATTAATTTAAAGTTGTGGCAAAAACGCATATTTGGCACATGTGGTCCACGACACATATCAATGTATTCTTCGTGATGATAAAGCGCAGGAGTCGCAGTGCGTTCGATATTTTCATCTAAGATTGCCATTTTGTATGGCTCACCACGTTTTTCAAAAGTATCTCTTGCTTCTTGCCAGCTTACCGGAGTTTTAATTACGTCATAATTGGTTTTCGCCAATTCAAGCATACGTTTTTCGATAGCATCAATGTCTTCTTGCGTTAAAGAACGGTCTAAATCCACGTCATAATAGAAGCCATTTTCAATCGTTGGACCGATTGCCATTTTGACATCTGGGAATAATTGTTTGATTGCGTGACCGAGCAAGTGTGCGCAAGAGTGACGAATAATTTCTAAACCGTCTTCATCTTTTGCTGTGATAATTTCAAGGTTGGCATCTTCATTGATGATGTCACAGGCATCACGACGTACACCGTTTACACGGCCAGCAATGGTTGCTTTGGCAAGACCGGCTCCGATATCTTGAGCCACTTCTAACACAGAAACTGGACGATCAAATTCACGTTTAGAACCGTCCGGTAAAGTAATAATAGGCATAATTTTTCCTTATACAGTGGTCGCCCATACGAAAGGCAACATGCAAATAATGATTAAAAACAAACCGCACTTTCATTCACTCCCACTATCGAGCAAACCAAGTGCGGCGGAGAATTTTAGCACTTTCCACCACACTTGTTAATATCTCGCTGAATTCTTTCCAATGAGTAAATAATGATTTTCCTGATAGCTACTTTATCTATTCAAAATTTCCGATAAAATGACCGCACTTTTGATAAACACCAATTAAAGGAAACTCTATGAACGTATTAGTATTGAAATCAAGCATCCTTGCAGATAACTCTCAAAGTAATAAATTAGCCGATTACACCATTGAAAAATTAAAAGACCACAACATTGTGGTACGTGATTTAGCGGCGCAACAGCTTCCCCATTTTGATGCAACGGCGGCAACTGCAGTACGTGGCGAACCTAAAACAGCAGAAGAAAATGCACTTTTAGCCTTATCTGATGAATTAGTGGCGGAATTAAAAGCGGCAGATATTATTGTAATTGGTGCACCAATGTATAACTTAGGCATCCCAACACAACTTAAATCCTATTTTGATTTTATCGCGCGTCCTCGCGTAACATTCCAATATACCGCAAATGGCCCTGAAGGTTTACTTCAAGGTAAAAAAGCGATTGTATTAGCAAGCTTTGGTGGCATGTATGATGAAAACAATAATGTGACAAATTACTTAAAAGCGATTTTAGGTTTTGTTGGCATTACCGATGTTCAGTTTGCTTATGCAAAAGGTATCGGATTAGGTGCTGAAGCGATAGAAAAAGCACAACGTTCAGCAAGAAATAAAATTGATGAGATCGTTGCTTCTCTCTAATCTCTGAATCTATTCCCTCTATTAAGCCATTTTGAGATATGCCTCGAAATGGTTTTTTTTCTGATTGAAAATCTCTATTTCTAATCTTGTTGGTTAAAAATTAAAAAAATATTGTAAAATTACGCCAATTTTTTGATTATTTTCTTGACTTATGCATCATGTACTAGTTTAATAGTGCAAAAGTTCAGAATAAAGGATTGATTATGAAAAACACCCCTTTTATTGCGGTGACCTCGCAACCGGTTCCCTATCACGCCGATACTACCGCAATTTTTAATACATTATGCCAACAGAACTCAAATTCTCTCCTCCTCGACTCTGCAGAAATTGGTAGCAAAAATAGCTTACAAAGTCTTATTCTAATTAATGCAGCCGTTAAAATTACTTGCTTAGGCAATCAAGTGACTTTTAGAGCGCTAAATGCGAACGGTAAACAAGTGTTAAAAGAAATTCATCCCGTATTAAGCCAACTCGGCACTGTAAGTGCGGTCAGTTTTGACAATGAATTTTCTGTGCAATTTGCACCGCTCGATAATCAATTAGATGAAGATAGTAAATTACAAGCTGCAACAATCTTTGATGGTCTTCGTGTAATTTCTAACCATTATCAACATAGCAGTACGCCAGTCTTTTTAGGTGGTTTATTTGCTTATGATTTGGTGGCAAATTTTATTCCAATGCAAGGTGTTGAATTAAAAGATGATGGTATTCACTGCCCGGATTACAGTTTCTATCTCGCGGAAAACTTAATTACCATCGATCATCAAAGCCAACAAGCTACCTTAAAAAGCTTCTGTTTCAGCCAAGAAGAACAAGTGGAAGTCGCGAAAACGGCACTTTCTATTTCTCAAAAATTAAAAAATATTGATGGCGTACTTTCCATTAAAGCGGCAAGTGATGAGGTTAGCACCAATTTTGAAGATCCTGAATTTACAGGTATCGTTAAAGCGTTAAAACATCATATTAATATTGGTGATGTGTTCCAAATCGTGCCATCCCGCCGTTTTTCATTAGCTTGCCCGAATACCCTTGCGAGCTACGCACAATTAAAACTTAACAATCCAAGCCCTTATATGTTCTACATGAACGATGAGGAGTTCATTTTATTTGGCGCCTCACCTGAAAGTGCGTTGAAATATGCGCCGGATAATCGTCAATTAGAAATTTATCCAATTGCAGGTTCTCGCCCGCGTGGTTTTGATGCACATGGTAATATTGACCCTGAATTAGATGCACGCTTGGAATTAGAACTACGTCTTGATCATAAAGAACAAGCTGAACATTTAATGTTGGTGGATTTAGCCCGTAATGATATTGCTCGTGTTTGCCAAAGCGGTACACGTAAAGTCGCCGAATTAATGCAAGTGGATCGCTATTCGCACATCATGCATTTGGTTTCTCGCGTGGTGGGTAAACTTCGTCCTGAACTTGATGCCTTACACGCTTATCAAGCTTGTATGAATATGGGGACGTTAACTGGTGCGCCTAAAATTAAAGCGATGCAGTTAATTTATCAATTTGAACAGCAAAAACGCCACAGCTACGGTGGTGCAGTCGGTTATCTTACATCTGACGGCCGTTTTGATACCTGTATCGTGATTCGTTCTGCCTTTGTACAAAATGGCATTGCGCATATTCAAGCAGGTTGTGGTGAAGTATTAGATTCAGATCCTCAAATGGAAGCAGATGAAACTCGCCATAAAGCGGCTGCGGTGCTTAAAGCAATCAAACAAATCAATACCCAAGCAAAATAAGGACGATAAATTATGGCTAATATTCTCTTTTTAGATAATTTTGATTCATTCACTTATAACTTAGTGGATCAATTCCGTGTGCTTGGGCATAACGTAAAAATTTATCGTAATGACACCAATTTAGAGCAAGTGGTGCAAGAGGCATTAAATACACCGGATACGATTCTTGCGCTCTCTCCAGGACCAGGTACTCCGGCAGAAGCGGGCATCTTACTTCCCCTCATTGAACGTTTAAAAAATGATGTGCCAATTATTGGGATTTGCTTAGGCCATCAAGCGCTTATTCAAGCCTTTGGTGGAGAGGTTGTACATGCAGGCGAAGTATTACATGGTAAAGTATCGCGCATTCAACACGATAACCAAGCCATGTTTAAAGATATTGCCAACCCAATGCCTGTGGCACGTTATCACTCTTTAATGGGTAAAAATCTGCCTGACGAATTTATTGTCAATGCCGATTACAATGGTATCGTGATGGCAATTCGTCATAAAACCTTGCCAATTTGTGCTTTCCAATTCCATCCAGAAAGCATTCTTACTGTGCAAGGTTCGAAATTATTACAACAATCTGTGGAATGGTTATTAAACAGAGATTAAGGAAGAAAAATGATTACCGTATATGGATTAAAAGAAGTGCTTGCACCTCGTCGTCAAGATATTGCTGAAGTAATTTATAACTGTTTAAACCTTGGTTTAGACATTCCTCGCGGAAAACATGCAATTCGTTTTTTATGTTTAGATAAAGAAGATTTCCTTTATCCTATCGATCGTAACGATGATTATACTGTTATTGAGATTAACCTCATGCAAGGTCGTATGGAAGGTACAAAAAAACGTTTAATCAAAATGCTCTTCAGCGAACTCGAATACAAAATTGGTATTAAATCTCACAACGTTGAAATTACGATTAAAGAACAACCTGCGCACTGCTGGGGCTTCCGTGGCATGACTGGCGATGAAGCACGCGATTTAGATTACGATATTTACGTATAAGGGACGAGATTATGCAAACGGCTCAATTATTAGAACAACTTTACAACGGAAAAACACTTAACAAAGAAGAAAGTGCGGTCATTTTTAATGCCATTATGCAAGGCGAACTGAATAACGAACAAATCGCTGCCATGCTGATTGCGTTAAAAGTACGTGGAGCTACTATCGATGAATTAAGTGGTGCGGTATCGGCCTCCTTGCAAAATGCCAAATCATTCCCTCGCCCTGACTACCCTTTTGCGGATATTGTAGGTACTGGTGGTGATGGTCAAAACACGATTAATATTTCTACGGCGAGTGCTATTGTTGCAGCCTCTATGGGAGCCAAAGTAGCCAAACACGGTAACCGTAGCGTATCAAGTAAATCAGGTGCCAGTGATGTATTAACTGCTCTCGGGGTGAATGTCAACGTCACGCCAGAACAAGCTCGTCAAGCACTTGATGATATTGGGGTATGTTTCTTATTTGCTCAACAATATCACAGTGGGTTTAAACATGTTGCCCCTGTTCGTGCGGCATTAAAAACACGTACGCTTTTTAATATTTTAGGTCCATTAATCAATCCAGCTCGCCCAACTTATCATTTGCTTGGCGTGTATGCCCCTGAATTAGTAAAAACCTATGCAAAAACTGCTGTTGCATTAGGTCATCAACATACTTTTGTTGTGCATGGTGCAGGTCTTGATGAAGTCGCTGTACACGGTGAAACTCAAGTGGCTGAAATTAAAAACGGCAAAATTGACTACTTCACCTTAACACCTGAAGATTTTGGTTTAAAAACACAATCTTTAGAAAGTTTACGTGGTGGCGAACCGCAAGAAAATGCCCAATATCTGACCGCACTTTTGCAAGGTAAAGGTAAAGCTGAACACGCTAATGCGGTAGCGGCGAATGTGGCATTATTGTTGAAATTATTTGGTCATGATGACTTAAAACAAAATGTTCAAAATGTATTGGCTCATCTTGCATCAGGCAAAGCGTTTTATACATTACAACATTTAACAAGATATTAAGATAAAGGCTGATTTGATAAGCCACAATAAGAAGAAATATTATGATCATGCAAGATTTCACCAAACCAATTGACTCTGCGACGGTACTGCAAAAAATCGTCTTAGACAAAGCACAATGGGTTAAAGCAAAGGAAGCTGAATTTCCGCTTTCACAATTTAAAGAAAACATTCAAAAATCTGACCGCTCTTTCTATGATGCGTTGGCTAAAGGCACACATCAAAAGCCCGCTTATATTTTGGAATGTAAGAAAGCGTCCCCTTCTAAAGGATTAATTCGTAATGAATTTAATTTAGATGAAATCGCCAATGTGTATAAGCATTACGCATCAGCTGTTTCAGTGCTAACGGATGAGAAATACTTCCAAGGTAAATTTGACTATTTGCCGCAAGTACGTGACGTTGTCTCACAACCTGTATTGTGCAAAGATTTTATGATCAGCGAATATCAGGTTTATCTCGCGCGCCACTATCAAGCTGATGCTATTTTATTGATGCTTTCAGTGGTGAATGATGAAACCTATCGCGTACTGGCTGATCTGGCGCATTCTCTTGGCATGGGCGTATTGACGGAAACCAGCAACGAAGAAGAGTTTGAGCGTGCCCTTGCATTAGGTGCAAAAATTATCGGCGTCAACAATCGTAATCTTCGCGATCTCACTGTTGATTTAAACCGCGTGGTAGAACTCACACAAAAATATGCCGATCGCATTCCTGCTGATGCACGTATTATCAGCGAATCAGGGATTTATAATCACAGTCAAATTCGTGACTTGCAAAAGGTGGCACATGGCTTTTTAATCGGCAGCAGCCTAATGGGCAGCGCAGATTTAAATAATGCTGTGCGTGAAGTGATTTTTGGAGAAAATAAAGTATGCGGTTTAACTCGCACGCAAGATGTCAAAGAGGTTTACGCAAACGGAGCATTATACGGCGGCTTAATTTTCGTCGAACATTCAAAACGCTGTGTGAGCCTACGTCAAGCCCAAGAATTAGTGACAGCATCACCACTTCGTTTTGTGGGCGTATTCCAGAATCAAGAAATTGATTTTATTGTAAAAATCGCTAAACAATTGCAGCTTTATGCCGTTCAGCTACACGGTTCAGAAACCGCTGAGTTTATTACCGCACTTCGTCACCAACTGCCCGAAGAAATACAAATTTGGAAAGCTATTTCGGTGAATACAGAAGCACAAAGTGCAGTTGATTTTACTAATGATTTAAATATCACTCGCTATATTTTCGATAGCCAATCAGCTAATCAACAAGGTGGTACAGGAAAAACCTTTAATTGGTCACTCATTCCTGAAAACTTGAAACACAAAATTATTTTGGCTGGTGGCATTTCACCTGACAATATTGAACAAGCCATTAAGCAAGGTTGCTTAGGGGTTGATCTTAATTCTGGTGTAGAAACTGCCGCTGGCGTGAAAGATAGCGAAAAAGTGCGGTCAGTTTTTAAGACGATTTTGTCAAATTAATCTGATTGCTAAGGGGAAGCATTATGCAAAGAACAGCGTTAGTAACCGGCTCAACTGCCGGATTTGGTACGGCAATTTGTCGCACACTCATTGAAAATGGCTATCGTGTAATTGGCACAGGACGCCGTGTCGCTCGTTTAGAACAATTACAGCAAGAATTAGGTGAAAATTTCCATTTTCTTACCTTTGATATTTCAGATCGCCTGGCAACAGAAGATGCTTTCCATTCCCTTCCCGCTAATTGGCAATCCATTGATTTATTGGTGAATAATGCAGGATTAGCATTAGGCTTAGAAAGTGCAGATAAAGCGAATTTAGACGATTGGATGCAAATGATTGATACCAATATTAAAGGTCTCGTCACCATCACTCGTCTTGTGTTACCACAAATGGTAGAACGCAATTCAGGTCACATTATTAATTTAGGCTCAATTGCTGGCACCTATCCTTATCCAGGCGGCAATATATACGGTGGTACTAAAGCTTTTATCAAACAATTTAGTTTAAATCTTCGAGCCGATCTTGCTGGTACACAAGTTCGCGTGACTAATATTGAACCCGGCCTTTGTGGTGGAACTGAATTTTCGAATGTTCGCTTTAAAGGTGATGATGCCCGAGCAGAAAAACTCTATGAAAATGTGGAATATGTCAGTCCACAAGATATTGCTAATATTGTTCTATGGCTCAATCAACAACCTGAACATGTCAATATTAATCGCATTGAAGTGATGCCTACTGCACAAACCTTTGCACCACTTAATGTCGCAAGAATTCAAAAATAACAAGGAAATATTATGTCAGAAACCCTTTTAAATCCTTATTTCGGTGAATTTGGCGGAATGTACGTACCGGAAATTCTCGTACCGGTACTACAACAGCTAGAAAAAGCCTTTGTTGAAGCAAAAGACGATCCTGAATTCCAACGTGAATTTCAAGATTTACTTAAAAATTATGCGGGCAGACCAACCGCACTTACCCTTTGCCGTAATTTGACCAAAGGCACTAAAGCAAAAATTTATTTAAAACGTGAAGATTTACTTCACGGTGGTGCCCATAAAACCAACCAAGTGTTAGGTCAAATTTTATTGGCAAAACGCATGGGTAAAACACGCATTATCGCGGAAACCGGTGCTGGCCAACATGGTGTTGCGACCGCCCTTGCTTGTGCAATGTTAGATATGCCTTGCCGTGTTTATATGGGGGCAAAAGACGTAGAACGTCAATCACCAAACGTATTCCGTATGCGTTTAATGGGGGCTGAAGTGATTCCTGTACAAAAAGGTTCTTGCTCATTAAAAGATGCATGCTGTGAAGCGATGCGTGATTGGTCAGCCAATTATGAAAACACCCATTATTTATTGGGTACGGCGGCAGGTCCTCACCCATTCCCAACCATTGTGCGTGAATTCCAAAAAATGATTGGTGAAGAAACCAAACGTCAAATCTTAGAAAAAGAAGGTCGCTTACCGGATGCCGTTATTGCTGCAGTCGGTGGTGGTTCGAATGCGATTGGTATGTTTACTGATTTTATTGATGAAAAAGGTGTTCGCTTAATTGGTGTAGAACCTGCAGGTCATGGCATTGAAAGTGGTGAACATGGTGCACCATTAGGCCATGCCAAAGTCGGTATTTATTTCGGCATGAAATCACCTTTAATGCAAACTGAAGATGGTCAAGTAGAAGAATCCTACTCTATTTCTGCTGGATTAGACTTCCCTTCTGTAGGCCCACAACATGCTTACTTGCAAAGTATTGGTCGTGCTGAATACCCAAGTATTACAGATGATGAAGCGTTAAACGCTTTCCAAGAATTAGCAAAACATGAAGGGATTATTCCTGCATTGGAAAGTTCGCATGCATTAGCACACGCATTAAAAATGATTCATCAAGAACCGAATAAAGAACAAATTTTAGTGGTGAATCTCTCTGGTCGTGGTGATAAAGATATTTTCACCGTAGATAAAGTTTTAAAAGAAAAAGGAATGCAATAATGAGCCGTTTTGAAACTAAATTTGCAGAACTTGCAGCGAAAAAAGAAGGGGCTTTTGTACCTTTCGTTACATTATGCGATCCAACATTTGATCGCTCTTTTGAGATTATTTGCACGTTAGTCGAAAATGGCGCAGATGCTTTGGAATTAGGCTTTCCATTTTCTGATCCGCTATTAGACGGTCCCGTTATCCAGGCAGCTAATAACCGTGCATTGAATGCCGGACATAGCACAGAAGATAGCTTTAAATTACTCGCTAAAGTGCGGTCAACATATCCAAAGATTCCGATTAGCTTGCTCCTTTGCGCAAATTTAATTTTTGCGAAAGGCTTAGATAATTTCTATCAACGTTGTGCAGAAGTCGGCGTGGATGCGGTTTTAGTGGCAGATATTCCACTATTAGCAAAAGAAGACTATGTTCAAGCTGCTAAAAAGCATGGCATTCAACCTGTCTTTATTTGCCCACCAAATGCAGATGCCAAAACAGTACAAGGCGTTGCTGAAAACAGCGAAGGCTATACTTATTTAGTTTCTCGTGCAGGTGTAACAAGTGCAGAGAATCAAGCTCATGCCGCAAACTTAGATACACTTGTAGAACAACTCAAAGCCCACAAAGCTCCACCAATTCTACAAGGTTTTGGTATTGCTCAACCTGCTCAAGTAAAAGAAGCCCTTCAACTAGGGGCAGCAGGTGCAATTTCAGGTTCTGCAACTGTAAAAATTATTGAGCGAAATTTAGATAATCAGGCTCAGTGCTTATCTGAACTTGCCGAATTTGTTCGTAATATGAAAGCGGCAACAAAATAATAAATAAAAAAGTGCGGTTAATTTTAACCGCACTTTTGTTTTTCTTTCATTAATCTACAATTCGTAAATGAGATGCTGATTTCTGTGGTTTCTTTTCAGCTTTAGGTTTATCTACCGCTTCTGCAAAGCTTAATGGCTGTTCTGATGTTGGCTCACGATTTAATTCATCGTAAATTTCTTCTGGCTCAAACATCACGCCATCACCATTTTCACGTGCATAAATGGCTAAAGCAGCGCCCATCGGAATATATAACTCACGAGCCACACCTTTGAAACGTGCATTAAACTGAATAAAGTCATTTGTTAATTGCAAATTCCCAGTCGCCCCCGCAGAAAGATTTAAGACGATTTGCCCATCTTTCACGTATTCCACAGGCACATTAGTACCATAATAATTCGCATCCACCACTAAATATGGGGTGAAATCATTATCCACTAGCCAATCATAATAGGCTCTTAGTAAATAAGGGCGTTTTGGAGAAGGTGTATGAGTCATTATTTATCATCCATTAAATTTTTAGGTGCTGCTTCACCCACTGATTGTAAGAATGAATCACGGCTAAATACACGATCCATATAGCCTTTGATTGCTTTGCTTCCTGTACCGCTAAATTCAACGCCCATATTACGTAGTTTCCATAATAATGGTGCAACATAGCAATCAACCAAGCCAAACTCTTCGCTCATAAAATAAGGAGTTTGTTGGAAGATAACCGATACCGCTAACAATTCTTCTTTTAACTGTTTTAATGCTTCTTCACGTTCAACTTCCGTGCCTTTTTCAGCAATTTCTAATGTTGGGTACCAATCTTGTTCGATACGTAACATTAAAAGACGGCTTTTCGCACGAGAAACTGGATAAACTGGCATAAGTGGAGGATGTGGAAAACGCTCATCAAGATATTCCATAATGATGCGTGAGCTGAATAACACTAAATCACGATCCACCAAGGTTGGTAATGTGCCGTAAGGATTTAATTCCATTAAATCTTCTGATAATGCTTGCAGATCAACTTCTTCGTTTTCGTAAGCAACACCTTTTTCAGCTAAAACAATTTTTACCTGATGGCAGTAAATGTCATTTTTATTTGAAAAAAGAGTCATTACTGAACGTTTACTTGATGCATTGGACATTTATTCCTCCGAAGATCCAAACTAACTTATATACTTCTACTAAAAATGGGCGGTTATTTTAACATAACCGACAGGTAAATTGCTAATAATTTCTTATTTTTCCTTTAAAATCAATTAATTATAAGCAATTAATGAAAAATCAAAGAACGGGAATTTTTAATTAATTTGTTTTTTACAGACATAAAAAAAGCAGAGATTTCTCTCTGCTTTCTTGAAACGATAATAAAAAATTAACGTTTGGAGTATTGTGGACGACGACGTGCTTTGTGTAAACCAACTTTTTTACGTTCAACGCGACGTGCGTCACGAGTAACGAAGCCAGCTGCACGAAGAGCAGGACGTAAAGTCTCATCATATTCCATTAATGCACGAGTGATACCGTGACGGATTGCACCCGCTTGACCAGAAATACCACCACCTTTAACAGTGATGTATAGGTCTAATTTATCAGTTAATTCCACTAATTCTAACGGTTGACGTACGATCATACGAGCTGTTTCGCGACCGAAATATACGTCTAATTCACGTTGGTTGATAGTGATTTTACCACTGCCCGGTTTGATAAATACACGAGCTGAAGAGCTTTTGCGGCGACCAGTGCCGTAGTTTTGATTCTCTGCCATTTCCTAAACCTCGTGATTAAATGTCTAATACTTGTGGTTGTTGTGCTGCGTGTTGGTGTTCTGCACCTGCATACACTTTTAATTTACGGAACATTGCACGTCCTAATGGACCTTTTGGCAACATACCTTTAACCGCAATTTCAATCACCGCTTCAGGACGGCGAGCGATCATTTCTTTGAAAGTCGCTTGTTTGATACCACCTACATAGCCAGTGTGCCAGTAGTAAAGTTTATCTGTTTCTTTACGACCAGTTACTGCCACTTTGTCTGCGTTGATAACGATGATGTAATCACCAGTATCTACGTGTGGAGTGTACTCAGCCTTGTGTTTACCACGAAGACGGCGTGCTAATTCAGTAGCTAAACGACCTAAAGTTTTACCTGTCGCATCTACCACATACCAGTCACGTTTTACTGTTTCCGGTTTTGCTACAAAAGTTTTCATTAATTAATTACCAAAATATAAGTTTGATACCCAGTGTTCCATACTGATTGAAACACAACCATTAATCTTAATCTCCACCCCTTCGAGTGTGATCTCGATAAAATAATGCACGGTGGGAATCCGTGCATTTACAGGGTCGGCACATTATACCTATTTTTAGAAAAAATGCTAACTTTTTGTGCAAATAAATTGATTTTCTTTTAAAATACAACGCACAATAAACAATCATTAATTTCATTCATTATTTTGATGAAATCATTGAAATTGACGCATATTAGTTCTTATCTTATGATAAGTGCATTCTAATAAAAAACGTAAGAAGGCATGCTATGAGCTACGCAAACGAAATTAACACATTAAATCAACATCTTGCTGATACTAACAAAAAAATTAATGTCTCCTTTGAATTCTTTCCGCCTAAAAATGAAAAAATGGAAAGCATGCTTTGGGATTCCATTCATCGCTTAAAAGTATTAAATCCTAAATTTGTTTCCGTCACCTATGGTGCAAACTCTGGCGAACGTGATCGTACACATAGCATCGTGAAAGCCATTAAAGCAGAAACAGGCATAGAAGCCGCACCACATTTAACAGGTATTGATGCAACACCTGAAGAATTAAAAGAAATTGCAAAAGATTATTGGGATAGCGGTATTCGTCGCATTGTGGCATTACGCGGTGATGAGCCAAAAGGCTATGCCAAAAAACCTTTCTATGCGGCTGATTTAGTTGAACTACTCCGCTCCGTAGCTGACTTTGATATCTCAGTTGCAGCATACCCTGAAGTTCATCCTGAAGCAAAATCAGCACAAGCAGATTTAATCAATTTGAAACGTAAAATTGATGCAGGTGCGAATCATGTCATTACTCAATTCTTCTTTGATATTGATAGTTATCTTCGTTTCCGAGACCGCTGTGCATCCATTGGTATTGAGGCTGAAATTGTTCCGGGTATTCTACCTGTAACTAACTTCAAACAACTTCAAAAAATGGCATCATTTACGAATGTAAAAATTCCATCATGGTTGGCTAAAGCATATGAAGGATTAGATGATGATCCTACTACTCGCAATCTTGTCGCGGCGAGTGTGGCAATGGATATGGTAAAAATCCTTTCTCGTGAGGGTGTAAATGACTTCCACTTCTACACGTTAAATCGTAGCGAACTCACGTATGCGATTTGTCATACATTAGGCATTCGCCCTGCAGCGAATCCATAAAAGAAAAAGTGCGGTTAATTTTAACCGCACTTTTTTATTTTCACTATACTCGTCTAACTTGCCAAAAGGCTTTCTTCCAATAAGGGCTGTTCATCGAAGAATAAATCACGCCACCTTTGGTTGAGGCATGTAAAAATTTATCTTCTTTCACATAAATCCCGACATGATACCCATTTGGTCCACGCCCTGTCTTAAAGAAAATTAAATCGCCAGTTTGGATATCTTCTTTGCGAACAAGTTTTCCATAACCCGCTTGATCTTTCGTTGTACGAGGAAGGCGAATGTTAAAACGGTCAATAAAGGTCTTTTGCACAAAACCAGAACAATCAATACCGCCACGAGACTGTCCACCTAAGACATAAGGTGTACCCGCCCATTCATATTGTTGTTCACTTAACATGGCAATGGCTATAATCGGATCACCAATCTGACCTTTATAGTTCATCGCATACTCTTCACGAACACCACTTGAACAAGCAAAAAGCAAAAAACTTCCTGCGACTAAAAAAGCACATTTAATCTTATTCATGTTCAATCCTGACAAAAGTGCGGTCAAAAACGACCGCACTTTTCTTACTATTGTTTTGGCTTGGTGTTTTCCACACGAGCACGTAATTTTTGCCCTGGCTTGAATGCCACTACTCGGCGAGCAGAAACAGGAATGCTTTCACCTGTTTTTGGATTACGCCCTGGACGGGAAGCTTTATTACGAAGTTCAAAATTACCAAAACCTGATAATTTTACTTCACCACCAGATTCTAACGATAAACGAATTTCCTCAAAAAAGTCTTCCACTAATGCTTTAGCTTCAGCTTTTTGTAATTGATACTTATCTAATAAGTATTCAGTAATATCAATTTTTGTAATCGTTGTCATGTTAGTCTCCTGTTTAGTCTCTAAGCTCCGCATTAAAGCGTTGTTTAACTTCGTTTAATACAGCAGAGATTACCGCATTAATCTCATCATCTTCAAGCGTTTTTTCATTATCTTGAATAGTTAAACTGATTGCTAAGCTCTTATGTCCGCTAGCAACGCCAATGCCTTGATATACATCGAATAAATTGACTTGTGTTAATTTTTCTCCGCCCGCTTGCTTACATGCTTCGATAATATCGCCTGCTGGCACATTATCAGCAACGACTAAAGCTAAGTCACGACGGTTTGCTGGGAATTTTGAAATCTCTTTAGCTTGAACCACACGACGATTTGCAATGGCATCCCATAAAATTTCAAAAACAACCGCTTTGCCATTTAATCCTAATTTTTGAGCGATAAGTGGATGAATAGTTCCAATAAAACCAATTTCTTTTCCATCTAATTCAATTGAAGCAGATTGCCCTGGGTGCAATGCGCTGTGTGCTTTTGCCACAAATTTAACACGACTACCTACTTCTGTGAGAGAAAGAATACTTTCTAAATCACCTTTAAGGTCAAAGAAATCAACCGTTTCTGCTTTACCTGTCCAACATTCTGATTTTGCTGTACCGGTAATCACACCGGCAAGAACAAACTCTTGGCGCACACCAAATTCTGCATTGGCATCAGGAATAAAACGTAATCCTGTTTCAAATAAACGCACGCGGTTTTGTTGACGATTTTGATTGTATAGCACTGCACCGAGTAATCCACTTAATAATGAAACGCGCATTGCTGACATTTCAACTGAAATTGGGTTTGGCAATACAAGCGCTTCAATTTCTGGATGAAGTAAAGTCTGTACTTTTGGATCAACGAAGCTATAAGTAATCGCTTCTTGATAATCTGCATCAACAAGAGCAGTTTTAATTCGGCTTAAATCTAAATCTGACTCTTTATGTTCACGCATACGAAGATGTGCTAATGGTGCATTATTTGGAATGCTGTTATAGCCATAAATACGTGCTACTTCTTCAATGAGATCTTCTTCGATTTCAATATCAAAACGCCAGCTTGCTGAGGTCACGGTCCAAACATCATTAGCATATTTCACGGCAAAACCTAAACGCTCAAAAATCTCGGTCACGGTTTCAGTTTCAATATGATGACCTAATAAGCTATCTAATTTTTCACGACGTAAAGTGACTTCATTGACTTTTGGCAAATATTGCTCGCTCACCACCTCGCAAATTTCACCTGCTTCGCCACCACAAATGTCAAGTAACAATGCTGTTGCTCTTTCCATTGCGTGACGTTGTAGCGTAAAATCAACACCACGTTCAAAGCGATGCGAAGAATCGGTGTGTAAACCATATTGTCTTGCACGTCCCGCAATCGCTAATGGAGCAAAGAATGCTGCTTCTAAAATTACATCTCTTGTTGTTTCAGCATCAACACCACTTGCTTGACCACCAAAGATACCCGCCATTGCTAATGGACCAGTTTGATCTGCAATAACTAAAGTATTCGGCTGTAATTTTGCAGTTGTGCCATCTAATAAAACAAGTTCTTCGCCGTTATTGGCTAAACGTACTTGAACAGGTTGAGACACTTTTGATGCATCAAAAGCATGCATTGGTTGGCCTAATTCAAGCAAAACATAGTTAGTAATATCTACAATTGGGTCGATAGTACGAATACCACAACGACGTAATTTTTCTTGTAACCAAATTGGTGACTGCGCTTTAACATTCACATTTTTCACCACGCGCAATAAATAACGCGGACATGCTTCTGGCGCATTTAATTCAATTTGAACTTTATCTGAAATCGTTGCAGGTACAGCATCAAAGTGCGGTTGATTAACAACTTGTTTATTAACCACGCCAACTTCACGCGCAACACCTGCAATGCTTAAACAATCTGCACGGTTTGGCGTTAAACTAATTTCAATGGCTCTATCATCTAAATCTAAATATTCACGTAGATTTGTGCCTACTGGTGCATCTAACGGTAATTCAATAATACCATCTGCATCCACATCAATGCCTAATTCAGAGAATGAGCAAAGCATCCCTTCTGAAGGTTGTCCACGTAATTTAGTCTTCTTAATTTTAAAATCACCAGGTAATACAGCGCCTTCAGTTGCACATGCTACTTTTAAACCTTGACGGCAATTTGGTGCACCACAAACGATATCTAATAAACGGTCGCCACCAACATTTACTTTAGTGACACGTAATTTGTCTGCATCAGGGTGTTGCGCACATTCAACAACTTCACCCACAACAACACCTGTAAAGTCGCCAGCTACTTTTTCAACACCATCAACTTCTAAACCAAGCATCGTGATTTGATCACATAACTGCTCTGTTGAAATTGATGGATTAACCCATTCTCTCACCCAATTTTCACTAAATTTCATTATCTCTGTATCCTTTATTGATGAACGTGTTACGTTCTAAATTAATCATTATCGTCAATTTAACCCAACGGTTAATTACTTAAATTGTTTTAAAAAACGTAAGTCGTTTTCAAAGAATGAACGTAAATCTGTGACGTTGTAGCGTAACATGGTTAAACGCTCAATCCCCATGCCTACTGCAAAGCCAGAATATTCATTTGGATCAATACCTACGTTACGTAACACATTAGGATGCACCATACCACAACCTAATACTTCTAACCATTTACCGTTTTTGCCCATTACATCGACTTCTGCAGAAGGTTCAGTAAATGGGAAATAGGAAGGACGGAAACGAACTTGTAAATCTTCTTCAAAAAATGCACGTAAGAAATCGTGTAATAAGCCTTTTAACTCGGTGAAGTTTGCTTTTTTATCTACATAAAGCAATTCAATTTGATGGAACATTGGTGTGTGTGTTTGATCGTAGTCGTTACGATATACACGACCAGGTGCCATTATACGAATAGGCGGCTGCATTTTTTCCATGGTACGAATTTGCACACCTGAGGTTTGTGTACGAAGTAATAATTCAGGATTAAACCAGAATGTATCGTGATCAGCACGTGCAGGGTGATGTTTAGGGATATTTAATGCATCGAAATTGTAATAATCACTTTCAATTTCTGGACCGGTTTCCACAGAAAAACCTAACTCTGAAAAGAATTTTGTTACGCGATTGATGGTAATGGTCACTGGGTGTAAACCACCAGTTTCTGTTTTACGACCTGGAAGGCTCACATCAATACGCTCTTTTTCTAATTTCGCATTGAGTTCAGCTTGCTCCCACTCTGCTTTTTTAGCATTTAAAAAATCTAATGCCGCTTGTTTTGCCTCATTGATTTTAGCCCCCATTGCTGGACGCTCTTCTGCAGCAACATTACGCAATTCCTGCATAAATTGGGTGAAATGCCCTTTTTTACCAAAATATTCCACACGAATTTCATCTAATGTGGCTAAACTTTTATTTTCGATTTGTTCAATCGCTGATTTTGCTTTCTCAACAAGATCTTTCAGATGTTGCATAGTTTCCCCTGATTATCTTTTCTAACTAAAAATACGCTTAATGATAATACTAACTCATTAAAAAATCACGCGTTTATTGGTAAATTGATGTTTCAGGTGAAAAATGACAAAGATTTTTGCTATTTTTTGAGATATATCACAGTAATTTTTAACATTTTAGATAGAATGAAGAAGAATCGAGCATGTCTAGGAGGCGTATTATGTGGAAATCAATTTCTCAAGTCTTAGCTGATCAATTTGGTGCTTACTATAACATCAAAGAAAAAAACAAAGTACCAGGGGGCGAAGTAAATGAAACTTGGCTTATTACGGATGGAATCCAACCAGTCTTTGTTAAAGTGAATGAACGGTCTTATCGTTCAATGTTTCGTGCTGAGGCTGATCAATTAAACCTACTAGACAAAACCAATACAATCAGACTTCCACAAGTGTATGGCGTAGGCTGTTCTCAAAATCATAGTTTCTTATTGTTAGAAGCGCTTACTATTACTCAACAAACTGATGCCACAGCACATTTTGGCGAAGAATTAGCAAAACTTCATCAAGTATCCGGTACTAAAAACTATGGTTTAGATTTTGATACTTGGCTTGGTCCTGAGTATCAACCTAACAAATGGAATGGGAGCTGGGCGAAATTCTTTGCAGAACAACGCATTGGATGGCAATTACAGCTTTGCAAAGATAAAGGATTGGATTTTGGCGATCTTGATTTAATAACTGAAAAAGTAAAACAAAAGCTTGCGAAACATAATCCGAAACCCTCTTTGTTACATGGTAACTTATGGATTGAAAATACGGCTGTTGTAGGTAACCAAACCTTTACTTATGACCCTGCTTGCTACTGGGGGGATAGAGAATGTGATTTAGCATTCAGTGAACTATTCCAACCTTTCTCGCCTGAATTCTATGAAATTTATGACCGCACTTTCCCGCTTGATAAAGAAGGTTTTGAAGAAAGAAAACACCTTTACCAGCTCTATTATTTACTCAATTTCAGCCATCGTTTTAATGGAAGTTATATCAACTTAACCACTAAATTGATTGAAGAACTTTTACTTGAATAATTTCTTAACATAAAATAAAAAAGAGCGTAATTTTTATTACGCTCTTTTTGTCTTCTCTATCTAATTATTTTTGATAAAGAGGTGCTGGACCTTGAGTTCCACCGTTAGTTTGACCACCTTCTTGTAATTTTAATACAGAACCAGAAGCAGTGATTTCTACACGACGGTTTGGACGTAAACAGTCTTTCTCAGCTTTACTTGCGTGTTTGTAACCATTACAAGCTTTAACTTGTGGCACTTTACCGTAACCAACAGCTGTAATTTCAGATGTTACGCCATCTTCAATTAAACGAGCTTTAACACGGTTTGCACGACGTTGAGAAAGATCTAAGTTGTAAGCATCAGAACCTAAACGGTCAGTATAACCTGCAACTTTAACTTCTTTAGCACCAGTTTCTTTTAATTGTGCTGCAACGTTATCAACAACTTCTTTACCACGTGGAGTTAAAGTATCTTTATCGAAGTCGAACAAGAAGTCACCACTTAAAGTAAATGCTGAGTTTCCGTTACAACCGTTTGGATACCAGAAGAAGCTTTGAGCATTGTGGTTTTTGTCAAATAATATTTTGTATTGACAAATTTTGTGAACACCGTTCTCACGATAGTTGAACGCATAATCCCACTCTTCAACACCGTATAAACCTTCAGAGAAGTGTGGACGACCGATTAGGTTATATAATTGGTCTTTGTTCATACCACGTTCGATCATACGAACGTTATCCCAGTTTGGCCATGAACCAAATTGGCTACCGTCATGGTTGAAACCAGCTTTATCAATCTTAGGCCATACGAGTTGTGGTACTTGTTGACCATCAACTTCTTTATATTCTGGAGTACCAGCTTCTGTAACTTTGCTTAAGTTACCACAAGCAGCAACTGTCGCTACTGCTACTGCAGATAATAAAATACGAGATAATTTCATTTCTTTACCTTTTTACTGTTAAGGTGCAATCCTTGCAAGAAGAACCTACACAACTAAACTTTATAAATTTTACAAATAAAACTATAAAAAGTTTCATGGCGTATGGTAGTCATAATTCTTTAACTTGTAAATAAAAAAACATTAAAAAATGATTTTTTATGGAACTTTTTTGTAAAGTTGTGTAAAGAGTTGTCAAATAAGTAAATTTTTTTCTTATTGAATAAAATCCTGTCCATTTTTTGTTAAATTTCGATGGATAATTCCCTCAATACTCTCCTCTGCTTGTTTACCTATTTTTTGTAAAAGTGGCTTTTTCACTTTGTATTTCACTGAGATAACAGACTTATCTTTCATTTTTTCAAGAATAATATCATCACTGGTTGCTAACTCATCGACTAGCTGAAGCTCTAGAGCTTGCTGACCAAACCAATGTTCACCAGTTGCGACTTTATCCACATCTAAGTGCGGTCGATTTTGGGCCACAAATTGTTTAAATAATTGATGGGTTTCTTCAAGTTCAGCTTGGAATTTCTGTTTTCCTTTTTCGGTATTCTCACCTAATACTGTGACTGTACGTTTAAACTCCCCGGCTGTCATCACATCAACATCGACATCATGTTTTTTTAATAAACGATGAATATTAGGAATTTGTGCAACCACACCAATAGAACCAATGATCGCAAAGGGAGCAGAAACAATTTTATCTGCCACACAAGCCATCATATACCCACCACTTGCCGCAACTTTATCTACTGCAACTGTTAATTTAATTCCTTGTTGTTTTAAGCGAGCTAACTGCGAGGCGGCCAAACCATAACCATGAACAACCCCACCAGGGCTTTCTAAACGCAGTAAGACTTCATCATCAGCTTTTGCCACATTAATAATCGCCGAAATTTCCTCACGAAGTGCGGTTGTTTCTGATGCAGAAATATCACCCTTAAAATCGAGCACGTAAACACAAGGTTTAGGTGCTGCTTTCTCACCGTTTTTTAATTTTGCTTTTAAAGCCTTTGCTTCTTGTTTTTTGGCTTTCTTCTCCGCTTTTTCTGCTTGTTTAAGCTCTTCTTCTGAAAGTTGGAAATCGCGTAAATGCTTAACTGTTTCCTTAAATTCTTCAGAAAGATCTGTGACAACTAATTCACCATGATGTGCCGCATTACGTTGCTTTGCAGAAATAATCATTGCCACGATAGCGGCGATTACAAGTAAAATCGTTAAAATCTCTAAAATAAAAATGCCATAGCCGGTCAAAATATCAGACCACATAGTTTTTCTCCTAAATAAAGTGAAGGCATTATTTTACTGTGCAAGCCAGATTTACACTAACTTTTTATGGAAAATTTTGCGATTTAAGGTAAACTAACACAGTTTTCTTGCCTAATTTATAATGAATTACAGAGGTTTATATGTCTAAAGTTGCATCTATTGTTGATGTGTTACAAGGTAAAATCGCTATAGGCGAAAAAGTTACCGTACGCGGATGGGTCCGTACCCGTCGTGATTCTAAAGCGGGTCTTTCTTTCCTTGCTGTTTATGACGGCTCTTGCTTTGACCCTATTCAAGCAATTGTTAATAACGATATTGAAAATTATGAGAGTGAAGTATTACGCTTAACAACGGGTTGCTCTGTTATCGTAACCGGTACTATTGTTGAGTCACCAGCCGAAGGACAAGCTGTTGAACTTCAAGCTGAAAAAGTAGAAGTGACAGGGTTTGTAGAAGATCCTGATACTTATCCGATGGCAGCAAAACGTCACTCAATTGAATACTTACGTGAAGTGGCTCACTTACGTCCTCGTACCAATATTATCGGTGCAGTGGCACGTGTTCGTCACTGCTTAGCACAAGCTATTCATCGTTTCTTCCATGAACAAGGTTTTTATTGGGTGGCTACCCCATTAATTACTGCATCAGATACTGAAGGTGCGGGTGAAATGTTCCGTGTTTCAACACTTGATTTAGAAAATCTTCCTCGTGGTGAAGATGGCAAAGTTGATTTCAGCCAAGATTTCTTCGGTAAAGAATCATTTTTAACGGTTTCTGGCCAATTAAATGGTGAGACTTATGCGTGCGCATTAAGCAAAATCTATACTTTCGGTCCAACATTCCGTGCTGAAAATTCAAATACAACTCGTCACCTTGCCGAGTTCTGGATGGTTGAACCTGAAGTTGCATTTGCAACGCTTGCTGACAATGCTAAATTAGCAGAAAACATGTTGAAATACGTGTTCCGTGCAGTACTTGCTGAGCGAAAAGATGACTTAAAATTCTTTGAAAAACACGTAGATAAAGATGTGATTACTCGTTTAGAAAACTTCGTAAATTCTGATTTTGCTCAAATCGACTATACCGATGCGATCGATGTATTATTAAAATCAGGTAAAAAATTCGAGTTCCCAGTATCTTGGGGTATCGATTTGTCTTCTGAACATGAACGTTTCTTAGCAGAAGAATATTTCAAATCACCTGTTGTCGTGAAAAACTATCCAAAAGATATCAAAGCCTTCTATATGCGTTTAAATGATGATGGTAAAACTGTGGCCGCAATGGATGTTCTTGCACCTGGAATTGGTGAAATCATCGGTGGTTCTCAACGTGAAGAACGTTTAGACATATTAGATAAACGTATGGAAGAAATGGGCTTAAATCCTGAAGATTACTGGTGGTATCGTGATCTTCGTAAATATGGTACCGTACCACATTCAGGCTTTGGTCTTGGTTTTGAGCGCTTAATCGTTTATGTAACAGGCGTACAAAATATTCGCGATGTGATTCCATTCCCTCGCGCACCAAGAAATGCAAATTTCTAAAAATATTGTTTAAATTGACCGCACTTTCTTTAAAGTGCGGTTATCATTTTAGGCGATAAATTTTATCCCTATTTCATTTATTGTGCTTAAAGCAATCGTTCAGTACGCATATTAAGGAAAGTAAAAATGGACAAAATTAAACAGCTCTTTGCTAACAATTACAGTTGGGCGCAAAGAATGAAGGAAGAAAATTCCACTTATTTTAAAGAACTGGCTGATCATCAAACCCCTCATTATCTTTGGATTGGCTGCTCGGATAGCCGTGTTCCTGCTGAAAAACTCACAAATCTTGAACCGGGCGAATTATTTGTTCATCGTAATGTTGCTAACCAAGTTATTCATACGGATTTTAACTGCCTTTCAGTTGTACAATATGCCGTTGATGTACTCAAAATTGAACATATTATTATTTGCGGTCATACAAATTGTGGTGGTATTAAAGCAGCGATGCAAGATCACGATCTAGGGTTAATCAATAACTGGTTGCTCCATATTCGTGATATTTGGTTTAAACACGGGCATCTATTAGGCAATCTTTCAGCAGAAAAACGTTCAGATATGCTCACTAAATTAAATGTTGCAGAGCAAGTGTATAACCTAGGACGCACATCTATCGTAAAAAGCGCTTGGGAACGTGGACAAAAACTCTCCCTGCATGGCTGGGTATATGATGTAAATGATGGATTCTTAGTTGATCAAGGTGTAATTGCAACAAGCCGAGAAACCCTTGAAATCTCTTATCGCAATGCCATTGCTCGTTTATCTAGCCTAGCCGAAGAGGATATTCTGAAAAAAGAGCTCTCTGAAAACGAAGAATAAAAAAGTGCGGTTAAAATCTAATAAGTTTTAACCGCACTTTTACTTTTTATTTAAAGTGACTATTTAACTAATTCTGTCTGCATATACATTAAGCGATCAATATTCGTTAAATAATGCCCTAACTCTTGGGATTCTGGTTTATGAATATAAGGGATTTTTCCTAACAATGGCGCATCAATCTGAGCTTCTAAAATCTCTATAACTTCTTTGTAGTGGCCCAAGCAAGGATTAATTCGATTCGCAATCCAACCCAGTAAAGGCACGCCAAGTTGTTTAATTACTTGAGCAGTAAGTAGTGCATGATTGATACAGCCTTCCTTAATGCCAACAACCAATACAATGGGCATTTTATGCTCAACAACCCAATCAGCAAAGCTTTTACCTTCCGCCATTGGTGTGAGTAACCCAAAGGAACCTTCCACGACAACAGATTGATATTTTTGAACTAATATCGTTAAGGCTTGATTAATCTTACTTAATTTAATGCGTGATTTATCTCGAGTCAGCATTGGCAAAGAATGAGCAAAAGTATAGCTATTCACTTCTTGATAAGATACGGACTCATTCGTTGCATCCATTAAAGCTAACACGTCTGAATTATTTTCAGCATCATAATCTGTTTGGGATTCATTAGACTGATTTTCGACAGGATAAACCCCCTCTTCACAGCTACAAGCAATCGGCTTATAACCCACAATTCGCACGCCCTTTGCTTGTAATGCCTGAATAATGGCACGGCAGGCGGTGGTCTTGCCCACATCGGTATCTGTACCTGCCACAAAGAAACTACTCATTTTTATTCTCCTTTTAAAAGTGCGGTCAATTCTAAAGGAGTTTTTTGAAGAAAATATTGAGATAAAGCAAGATTTGGATATTTTTAGGAAAAAATAAAAGGCTTATTTGATCTCACTCAAACTATTAAACAAGCCATCATCTTGTTTTGGCATTTGGAGATAAAATCCTTGTTGAGTAATTTTTTCCATTACCTCGTTTTTATCCGCATGAACAAGCGGTTTGCTTCCCTTCAAATTAAATGGCATAAGAAACTGAGGCTTACCAAAACTTTGCATTAATACCTCTGGTACAGCTGAAAAATCATCCCGTTTCGAAATATAGAGGTAGCAGCCTGGCTTACGTAAACTTTTATAAATCGCACATAACATCTTATTACTCCAAAAGAAAAAACCTACCAGATCATCTCTGATAGGTTTTCATTTTACAACAATTTAATTATTTAGCTGCCGCTTCTTTTAATTCAGCAGCCATCTTTTCAACTGCATCTTCTGCTTCAGACAATGCACGTTTCGCTTCAGAAACCGCACGTTTTGCTTCTGATACTTTATCTTCAACAGCATCTTTTGTTTCAGAAGCTGAGTTTTTTGCTGCTTCCATTTTAGAAGACATTGCGTCTTTTGCTTCAGTCATTTTATCTGCTGCCGCATCTTTCATTTCAG
>JAHZCD010000009.1:65098-86266 GCA_019423025.1 Haemophilus sp.
TTTAACTCAGCTGCTTTATCTGCTGCTTCATCTTTTGCTTCAAAAACTGCATGTTTTACTTCAGCAACTTTATCTACAACAGCATCTTTTAATTTAGCTACTTTGCCTAAGACCGTATCTTTTGCTTCTGATGCTTTATCTTCAGCTTCATCTTTTAGCTCAGTTGCTTTATCTGCCACTTCATCTTTTGCTTCTGAAACTGCTTTTTTCACTTCTGATGCTTTATCTTCAGCTTCATCCTTTAACTCAGCTGCTTTATCTGCTGCTTCATCTTTTGCTTCAAAAACTGCATTTTTTACTTCTGCAACTTTATCTGCAACTGTATCTTTTAATTTAACTACTTTGTCTACAAGTGTATCTTTTGCTTCAGAAACTGCTCCTTTTGCTTCTGATACTTTGTCTTCAGCCGCATCTTTCACGTCAGCAACTTTGTCTTCAGCTGCATCTTTTAGCTCTGCTGCTTTATCTGCCGCTTCATCTGTAGCTTCTGAAACTGCTTTTTTCACTTCTGATGCTTTATCTTCGATGGCTCTTTTTACTTCAGAAAATTTGTCATCGATTGCTTTTTTCATTTCAGTAGCTTTATCATCGATTGCTTCTTTTGCTTCAGAAACTGCTTTTCTTACTTCAGATACTTTATCTTCAGTTACATCTTTCACTTCAGTAGCTTTGTCTTCAACCACTTCTTTTGCCTCAGACGCTTTATGTGTCACTGCATCTTTAATGTAGTTAGCCGCGGCAAATAATGCATCTTTAACTTGTGTTGCTGCATTCACTGTCGTATCTTTTACTTCAGTTGCTTTATCTTCAATGTTATTTTTCATAACTACTCTCCTTGTATCATTATAATGGCTAATTTAAGCTATTCAGTTATAGCTCACTTTTAGTCTATCAAAAAAATTTAAAAAAAACACCCAGAAATACACATTTCTAGGTGTTTGTTATTTAGCGACTTTTGGAGTCAACTATAGTTATAGTTCAAAAAAGTAAATCACATCAAACTTTATTTTCATATTATCTTCAATCAACTTTAACCATTTTCTTTGGGATAATGGAAAGCTTCAATGGTGCCTTTTTCACCATTCCAGTCAATTTGAACAATCGTTGAAGGGTAAAAACTGATTGGATTTCGCTTGCCATAAAGCTCTGAAACAATACTGCCCACTAAAGGTAAATGAGAAACAAGCAGAACACTTTCAACACCTTGTTCCTGCAAAACAGATAAATAATCTGCTACCAACGTCGCATTCCCATAAGGTGTAATCCCACTCCAAGTTTCAACATCATTAAGAATATTGTCTAACGCTGAATTTACAAGCTCAAACGTTTCTTGCGCTCGTATATAAGGACTGACAATCACTTTCTGAACTGAAAGTGCGGTTGAATTTAGATGGTTTTTAAGCCATTGACCTTGTAATATTGATTGTTTGCGTCCATAGTCGGTTAAATGCCGAGCCTCGTCTGATGAAGAGACAACTTCAGCTTCTCCATGACGCATAATAAAAATTTTCATGTCTTTGCTTTCCTAAAAATAATAAAAGATAAATTTTATGGATCAAAAATGGGGGCAAGCCCCCACTTTATTAATTCGCTTTCACTGCTTCTGCAATTTCTTCTGCACATTGTTTTGCAAGTACACCGTCTTCACATTCGACCATGACGCGAATAAGAGGCTCAGTACCAGACTTACGCAGTAAAATTCGACCTTTGCCTTCTAAACGTTTTTCCACATCTGCAGCTACCGCTTTTACCGCTTCACTTTCTAATGGATTATCACCACCAGCAAAACGAACATTAATGAGTACTTGAGGGAATAATTTCACCGCACTTGCAAGCTCGTTTAAAGATAAACGATGTTGAACCATTGCACTTAATACAGCTAGTGATGCAATAATACCATCACCTGTCGTATTTTTATCAGCAATAATAATATGGCCTGAGTTTTCTCCGCCTAGCGTCCAGTTATGTTCTACCATTTTTTCTAACACATAACGGTCTCCAACGTTAGCACGCACAAAAGGTACACCTAACATTTTTAAAGCAATCTCTAAGCTCATATTACTCATTAATGTGCCCACTACGCCACCTTTTAGCTGACCTGAACGTAAAGCTTCACGAGCAATAATGAAAAGGATTTGGTCACCATCTACTTTATTACCTAAGTGATCCACCATCATAATACGGTCACCATCACCATCATAAGCAAGACCAACATCTGCTTTTGTTTCAAGCACTTTTTCCTGTAACGCTTTTACATCGGTTGCACCACACTTCTCATTAATATTGATTCCGTTAGGATCTGTACCAATTTCAATCACTTCTGCGCCTAACTCACGTAATACATTTGGCGCAATATGATAAGTCGCTCCATTTGCACAATCCACCACGATTTTATAACCATCTAAACCAAGATGTGCAGGGAAAGTACTTTTACAAAATTCAATATAACGTCCTGCGGCATCACTGATACGGCTTGCTTTACCTAAATCAGCAGACTCCACACAATCCATTGGCTGATCAAGCATGGCTTCAATCGCTTCCTCAATATCGTCTGGTAATTTTGTACCTTGTGAAGAGAAGAATTTAATCCCGTTATCATAGTAAGGGTTATGAGATGCCGAAATGACAATACCTGCTTCCAATCGGAAAGTACGGGTTAAATACGCCACGGCTGGTGTCGGCATAGGACCAGTAAATGCGGCAGTTAAACCCGCTGCAGCCAAACCTGCCTCAAGTGCAGATTCCAGCATATAACCTGAAATACGAGTATCTTTCCCGATTAATACCGTACGAGAACCTTGGGAAGCTAAAACCTTACCTGCTGCCCAACCTAATTTCAATGCGAAATCAGGTGTGATTGGATATGTACCCACTTTTCCACGGACACCATCAGTACCAAAATATTTACGATTTGCCATATTTATTCCTTAATTAAATTTGAATAATGATGTTACAAAAATCATTTATTCCACAACATATAAAATCTGTTAGTTGCTTACGCTTCTTGTGTAGCTTGCCATACTTTTAAGGCATCAGCTGTTGCAGCCACATCATGCACACGTAAAATAGTCGCACCATTTTGTGCAGCAATTAATGCCCCGGCTACACTTCCTACAACGCGTTCAGTCACGGGCTTATCTAATACAGCACCAATCATCGATTTACGTGAAAGCCCTGCTAAAACAGGATATCCACTTTCACAAAAGTGAGCTAACTGCTGTAAAAGCTTATAATTATGCTGTACAGTCTTACCAAAACCAAAGCCCATATCCCAAATAATATTTTCTTTGGCTATTCCCGCTGCTAAACAAGCTTGAGTTCTATCGTTTAAAAATTGATAAACATCTTGGACTACATCATCATAATGCGGATTAGTCTGCATTGTGCGCGGCTGTCCTTGCATATGCATGATACAAGTCGGTAAATTCAACTGTCCTGCTATTTCGAGTGCGCCAGGTTCACGTAGAGCACGAATATCATTGATTAAATCCATGCCGACCTTAGCTGCTTCTTGCATCACAATTGCTTTAGAGGTATCCACTGAAATCCAACAATCAAAACGTTTTTGCACGGCTTCAACAAGAGGTATCACTCGTTGCAACTCTTCAGTTTCAGGCACTTCTTCTGCCATTGATCGAGTTGATTCCCCGCCAATATCAATAATTGTTGCACCTTCTTTGAGCATTTTTTCAACTTGAAATAATGCTTTGTCTAGACTGAAAAACTGCCCGCTATCAGAAAACGAATCAGGTGTAAAATTCAAAATTCCCATAATTTGAGGGAATGATAAATCTAGACATTTGTTGTTAGCATAAAGTTTCATAAAGTACGGTCAATTTTTAAATCAAATTCGAAAGGTTAGATTATAACGGAATATAGTCATGAAAAGAATGAAATAATAAATAAAAAAGCCTTCCAAATTAGGAAGGCTTTATTTTTATGCTTCAGGATCTTCTGAATGATTAACCGCACTTTCAGTTTTCTCTTCTTGCGGTTTTGCTGTTGGTTTCGTGTCTTTGTTATCTTCCCAACCAGATGGTGGTGTAACAGGCTCACGATTCATCAATTGCTTGATTTGTTCTTCTTCAATGGTTTCATATTTCACTAACGCATCTTTCATGGCGTGAAGAATATCCATATTGTCGATCAAAATCTGTCTTGCTCTCGCATAGTTACGATTTACAATCGCACGAACTTCTTCATCAATTGCATGTGCTGTTTCGTCAGACATATGTTTTGCTTTCGCCATTGAGCGCCCTAAGAATACTTCGCCTTCATCTTCAGTATAAAGAATCGGACCGAGTTTATCTGAGAAGCCCCATTGGGTCACCATATTACGTGCAATATTGGTTGCCACTTTAATATCGTTGGATGCACCGGTAGAAATATTTTCTTCACCGTAAATCAAATCTTCAGCTAAGCGTCCTGCATATAGTGTGGAAAGTTTACTTTCTAATTGTTTTTGGCTGATACTAATTTGATCGCCTTCAGGTAAGAAGAAAGTTACACCTAATGCACGGCCACGAGGAATAATCGTCACTTTATGAACAGGATCATGTTCAGGTACTAAGTAACCCACAATGGCGTGACCTGCTTCATGGTATGCTGTCGATTCTTTTTGTTTATCCGTCATGATCATGGTACGGCGTTCAGGCCCCATATTGATCTTATCTTTGGCTTTTTCAAACTCAAGCATCGATACAGTACGTTTATTGCTACGTGCAGCAAATAATGCCGCTTCATTCACTAAGTTCGCTAAATCTGCACCTGAATAACCAGGTGTACCACGAGCCAGTGTCATGGCATCTACATCATCAGCGACAGGCACTTTACGCATGTGAACTTTTAAAATTTGCTCACGACCTTTCACATCCGGTAAACCCACAACGACTTGACGGTCAAAACGGCCTGGACGCGTTAATGCTGGGTCAAGTACATCTGGACGGTTCGTTGCTGCAATAACGATTACGCCTTCGTTACCACCAAAACCATCCATTTCAACTAACATTTGGTTAAGGGTTTGTTCACGCTCATCATGTCCACCACCTAAACCAGCACCACGTTGGCGACCTACTGCATCAATTTCATCAATAAAGATTAAGCATGGTGCATTTTTCTTCGCTTGCTCGAACATATCACGTACACGAGAAGCACCAACACCCACAAACATCTCTACAAAGTCAGAACCTGAAATGGTAAAGAAAGGCACTTTTGCTTCACCCGCAATAGCTTTTGCTAATAAGGTTTTACCTGTACCTGGAGGACCTACCATTAAAATCCCTTTTGGAATTTTACCACCAAGGTTTTGGAATTTTTTCGGTTCACGCAAGAAATCAACTACTTCACCGACTTCTTCTTTTGCTTCATCGCAACCTGCGACATCAGCAAAAGTCACTTTGATTTGATCTTGGTTCAGCATTTTAGCGCGGCTTTTACCAAAACTCATGGCCTTGCCACCGCCACCTTGCATTTGACGCATGAAGAAAATCCATACCCCTACAAGGAATAACATTGGGAACCACGAAATTAAAATTTGTGATAATAAACTGCGTTTTTCAAAAGGCGTACCTTCGATTTTAACTTTTTTATTTAGTAAGTCATCTAAGAGCTTTTTATCTTCCAATGGTGGCATGACGGTCATATATTTAGAACCATCATTTTTGGTCACAGTGATTTCATTTGCATCAAAACGCGCTTCTTTCACTTGACTGTTACTCACATCATACACAAAGGTTGTGTAATCTGTTGAGTCACTCACGCCATTGGAATTAAAACTTTGGTAAGCTGTCATCATGACGATTGCTACCACAACCCATAGAACTAGATTTTTGACCATATCGTTCAAGGTTTAACCTGCCTTTCTTAAGTTAATTAAAATTAAACGAGATACTATCTCATCCCCGACACAATGAAAAGCTATCAAAGCAATTATCTATTCGCCTTTATAACCGCTTGCTACAATATAAACTTCGCGAGAACGCCCACGAGAGGCTTCAGGCTTACGCACTTTTACTACACTAAAGAGTGAACGAATTTCGCGCAGATACTCGTCAAAACCTTCTCCTTGGAATACTTTGACCACAAAACTGCCTTTTTTCGCCAAAACTTGCTTACACATATCTAAAGCCAGTTCAACTAAATACATTGCACGAGGAATATCAACAGATGGCATGCCGCTAAAATTTGGCGCCATATCAGACATCACTACATCAACTTTTGCTTCACCAACTCGTTCTAATAATGCATTCAGCACATTTTCGTCACGAAAATCGCCTTGCAAGAAATCCACGCCGACAATTGGGTTCATATCCAAAATATCACAAGCAATCACTCGACCTTTACCACCAATTTGGCTCACAACATACTGTGACCAACCACCTGGTGCGGCACCGAGATCCACCACTGTCATTCCCGGTTTAAACAATTTATCCGTTTGTTGAATTTCATCTAACTTAAAGTAAGCACGTGAGCGTAATTTTTGTTTATGTGCTTTCTGAACAAACGGATCTTTAAAATGTTCGTTTAGCCAACGAGAAGAACTCGCCGAACGTTTTTTCTTTCCCATAATCTCTTTCTTTTGTACTATTTTTTGTAGTAGTTTCGTCTATATTTGGGTACAATCTGCCAAATTCAAGGCTAGACTTACCAAAAAGTGCTGAAAAACCACGTTTTTTCTGACCGCTCTTTTCGGTCTTTTTTTGACTCATATTCATCTATTTAAAGGATTCCTTATGACAATATTATCAACAAAACAAAAACAATTTTTAAAAGGACTCGCTCATCACCTTAGTCCTGTCGTCATGCTTGGCGGTAACGGCTTAACCGAAGGTGTATTAGCCGAAATCGATAATGCGTTAAATCATCACGAATTAATCAAAGTAAAAATTGCTGGCGCAGATCGCGAAACCAAACAATTAATCATTGATGCGATTGTTCGTGAAACCAAATCATCTAACGTTCAAACCATCGGACATATTTTGGTGCTTTATCGACCAAGCGAGGAAGGTAAAATCCAGCTGCCTCGTAAATAATTGTTATCCCCTCAATTTGAGGGGATGTTTTTTTAGATGTAATTTACTTCAATAATCTCGAACTCAACCGTTCCACCTGGTGTGGTGATATTTACGGTATCATCCAACTCTTTCCCTACCAAGCCACGAGCAATCGGTGAATTCACAGAAATCAAACCTGATTTAATATCTGCCTCATCATCGCCCACAATTTGGTAAGTGACTTCTTCATCAGTGTCGGTATTCACTAATACAACTGTCGCACCAAAAATAACTTTTCCGTTATTTGGTAATTTAGTGACATCGATAACCTGACAATTTGCAAGTTTGCTTTCAATTTCTTGAATACGCCCTTCGCAAAAACCTTGTTGTTCACGCGCAGCGTGATATTCTGCATTTTCTTTTAAGTCACCATGCTCACGTGCTTCAGCAATCGCCTTGATAATTTCAGGGCGACGCTCATTCTTTAAGAAATCTAATTCTTGACGTAATAGCTCCGCACCGCGCACGGTCATTGGAATTTGTTTCATTCTTTTTCCTTGAAATTTGGTAAAAACAAAACCACGACAAAGTCTTGCAACCTTGCCGCAGTCAATGAAAAATAAAAAATGATTTACTCTATTGAGTTCGGAGCTTATTATTATTCGTCTTGAGAAAAATAGCAACCATAACAGAACTAAAAATGACTAAAAAATCTTCTATTTCGACCGCACTTAAAGCGGCATTTATTACACTCGGCTTTTCTTTTTCCTCTATGGCTGAAGTTAATGTGGCTTCTATCACCCAATACCTACCGGAAGGTGCTTCTGCCAGTATCATTGCCAAAAACCTCAATAAAGATCAAATTATCGCGGATTACAATGGCTCAACCTTTATGTTGCCAGCCAGTACGCAAAAAGTTTTCACAGCCGTCGCGGCCAAATTAGTATTAGGTGATGCTTTCCAATTTGAAACCTCACTTTTAAGTAACGGAAAAATTCAGAATAATGTTTTAGAAGGCGATCTTGTGGTGCAATTTACCGGCGATCCCGATCTGACCAGCGGACAACTTTATAGCCTATTAGCCAATTTAAAAAACCAAGGCATTCAGAAAATCAATGGTGACCTTATTTTAGATACCTCTGTATTTGCGAGCCATGATCGTGGGTTAGGTTGGATTTGGAACGATCTTACAATGTGCTTTAACTCCCCTCCTGCTGCAGCAAATATCGATAATAACTGTTTTTATGCCGAGCTAGATGCAAATCAACCTGTGGGTGAAACCGTCAAAATTAACGTTCCCGCTCAATTCCCTATTCAAGTTTTCGGGCAAGTTCATATTGTTGATCAGCAAGAAGCGGGTTATTGCCAGTTAGACGTCGTTGTTCACGACAATAATCGCTATCAAGTAAAAGGCTGTATTGCACGCCAAACTAAACCATTTGGGCTTAGCTTCGCCGTGCAAGATCCAGATGCCTATGCGGCTGCCATTATTCAACGTCAATTAAAACGTCTTGGGATTGAATTTACCGGTCAGGTAAAACAACCTCAAAAACCACAGCAAGGACAAAAACTCGCTCAGCATTTATCTAAACCGCTGCCTGAGCTATTGAAAAAAATGATGAAAAAATCGGATAACCAAATTGCCGATGCCTTATTTAGAGCGGTAGCCTACAACTACTATAAACGCCCTGCTTCATTCCAATTAGGCACATTAGCGGTGAAATCCGTATTGCAAAAACAAGGCATTAAATTTGGTAACAGCATCTTAGCAGATGGTTCGGGGCTTTCTCGTCATAATTTGGTTGCACCGAAAACCATGCTTTCCGTCTTGGAATACATCGCCAAAAACGAAGATAAATTACACTTAATGGAAACTTTCCCAATTGCAGGTGTGGATGGCACAATCAGTGGGCGTGGTAGCTTAATTAATCCACCACTGGTAAAAAACGTCATCGCTAAAACTGGCTCATTAAAAGGTGTCTATAACCTTGCCGGTTTTATGACCAATGCACGAGGTGAAAAAGTGGCTTTCGTTCAATTTATCAATGGCTACTCAACCGGTGATTTAGAAAGTAAAACAAAGCGTGCTCCACTTGTGCAATTTGAGAGTGCACTTTATAACGATCTTTATAAAGATTAAAACGCATATAAAAATGACCGCACTTTGAATATATCAAATACGGTCATTTTTCTTTCTATTTAATCAAAAATAAAAAGCACTAAATCCTCATTGAATTAGTGCTTTTTTACGCTCTTAAATGCACTTAACCTTCATTATGGATTTCAAGGTTGCTTGCATCTTTTTCTCGTTTTTTCTTTGCCGAATCACTCCGTTGAGAAGCAATGCTATCAAGGTATTCTGGTGTGATATCGCCCGTAATATATTCGCCAGTAAAGACTGAACAATCAAAGCCTTGAATGGCTGGGTTTTCTTGACGCACTGATTCAGTTAGCGCCTCAAGATCTTGGAAAATTAATTTATCTACGCCAATCAATTTCGCAATTTCGTCAACATTACGACCATAGGCAATAAGTTCTTGTTTTGTTGGCATATCAATACCGTATACATTCGGATAACGAATTTCTGGTGCTGCGGATGCAAAGTAAATTTTCTTCGCACCTGCTGCTCTAGCCATACTCACGATTTGTTCGGATGTTGTACCACGAACAATAGAATCATCGACTAATAACACATTTTTGTCTTTAAATTCTGCTTTAATCGTATTGAGCTTGCGACGGACTGAACTAATACGTTGTGCTTGACCAGGCATGATAAATGTACGGCCAACATAGCGGTTTTTCACAAAGCCTTGACGATAAGGTTTGCCTAAGATTTTCGCAATCTGTAACGCAATATCTGTTGAAGTTTCAGGTACAGGAATCACCACATCAATATTGCCTGCTTCCTCAACCCATTCTTTTGCAATTTTTTTACCTAAATGCTCGCCCATGTGAACACGTGCGGCATAGACAGACACACCGTCTATTGTTGAATCAGGACGAGCAAAATAGACATACTCAAAAATACACGGATTTAAGACCGCACTTTCTGCACACTGCTCTGCATAAAGCTGGCCATCAAAGGTTACATAAATCGCTTCGCCTGGTGCAACATCACGTACCAATTCAAAACCTGCGACGTCTAATGCCACACTTTCAGAAGCAAACATATATTCAATTGAACCGTTTTCTTCTCGTTTACCTAACACGAGTGGACGAATACCAAACGGATCGCGAAATGCCACCATACCATGTCCAATAATCATCGCTAAGCATGCATAAGCACCACGGATATCTTTATGTGTTGCACGAATTGCATCAAAAATGTCTTGTGGATCGAGATGGTATTTATTCACTCTATCCAAATGGTTGGCAAGGATATTGAGAAGTAGTTCTGAATCCGAATTGGTATTTATATGACGACGCGCTTCTTTAAATAATTTATCTTTTAATTCGGCTGAGTTGGTTAAGTTGCCATTGTGAACAAGGCTTAAACCATAAGGTGAGTTGACATAGAAAGGCTGCGCTTCAGATACACTTGAACTGCCTGCAGTAGGATAACGTACATGTCCGAGTCCTGCATTGCCTTGTAAACGTAACATATGTTCTTGTCTGAAGACATCGCTTACAAGACCATTAGCCTTACGCAAACGAAAGCGGTTTTCATCATCGACCGTGACAATCCCCGCCGCATCTTGACCTCGATGCTGTAATAACGTTAATGCTGCATAAATGGATTCATTAACCGGATTTTGGCTAACGATACCGACAATTCCACACATACTGATTGACTACCTTATTGTTTAAAAGTTGAGTTTAAAAAACTAGAACTTGCTTGTAGTTGTTGGAAGAACCATTCAATAATGAAGCCGAAATGAGGAATTAATTTTGATTCTTTCCACCACTCGGTTTGTTCAAAGTTTGTGAAGGTATCCAAGAAGAATAAGATCGCGGCAACGATTAATGCACCACGAATTAAACCAAATGCCGCGCCGAGAACACGATCTGTTCCGGTAAGTCCTGTTTTATCCACTAATTGGCTAATCACATAATTAACAATGCCACCTACGATTAAGGTTAAAACAAATAAAATACCGATTGCCGTACCGTTACGCACGTAGTCAGATTCGATTTGAGTAAGATAAGTGGCGAGATAAGGATAAAATTGGCTAGCGACAATAAATGCAACGACCCAGCTTGCAAGGGACATCACCTCTCGCACAAATCCACGCAATAAACTCACGATAATCGAAAATGCGATGATGCCAATGATAATATAATCGATCATTAAATAGTCTCTCAATTAAAAAGGGTCGCCATTGCGACCGCAATATTTTACATAAAAAAACACAAAAGGAAAACGTTTGCGTCAATTAAATTTGAAGCAATTTGCTAGATTTCTTGCCAAAATGCTTTATCTAATTTTTGCTGTGCCTTTTGTAGTACTTCTGCTAAGTGCTGATATGTCGGTTTATCTTGCACGGTTGGCAAACTTTCATGTTGTTTTCTTAAACGTTCACTAATCTCATAAAACCACTGAGAACTTTGCGGTTCTAACGGTGATTTTGCACGTTTCCCCAACCAATATAAGCCTTGTAATGGCATCACTAACGCACAAAGTGCAGTCAAAATAGCAATCGCTAATGCAGTAAGATCTGTCTTGGCATAAAGCTGTTGCCAAACCACCGAAAATACCGCCATAAAAGGCATGAACTTTTGTGCAAATTTCGTGGCTTTAATAATGCGATTTTCGGGAAAAATAATGCCGAGTTTCGCTTCTAATGGCCACGTTTGCAAATATATTTGCCCACGTTTTAAGGTTGAAAAAAATGATGACATAAAAACATCCTAGAAAATAACCGCACTTATAATACTCTAGTTTAGGTTTAATTGTCATCCTTAACTAGAAACTGTTGAAATTTTCAACTTTTCTAATAAAAGATCGTATTTTTCCCCTCCAGTTAATTTATTTTATACGCCAAAAGGTGTATTCTATGCAAGATTTGTAGTCTGTTCTTTTGAATGGATTTTTATTAACCTCAATCAAAAATAGGGTTCCTATGTCAAAACTTGTTCTCATCCTTAACTGTGGTAGTTCTTCATTAAAATTTGCAATCCTTGATCCTGCAACAGGTGAAGAAAAATTATCAGGCTTAGCAGAAGCATTTTATCTTCCTGAAGCTCGTATCAAATGGAAACTTAACGGTGAAAAAGGTAGCGCAGATTTAGGTGCTGGTGCAGCGCACACAGAAGCGCTTAACTTCATCGCGTCAAACATTATGACTGATGAGCTTAAAAACTCTATCACCTCGATTGGTCACCGTATCGTTCACGGTGGTGAGAAATACACCCAATCTGTTGTTGTAACAGATGAAGTGGTTAAAGGTATTGAAGATGCAGCACAATTTGCTCCACTTCACAACCCTGCTCACTTAATCGGTATCCGTGAAGCATTCAAAACATTCCCACACTTAAAAGATAAGAACGTTGTCGTATTTGATACAGCATTCCACCAAACTATGCCGGAAGAAGCATACTTATATGCGCTTCCATACTCACTTTACAAAGAACACGGCGTACGTCGCTACGGTGCACACGGTACCAGTCACTACTTCGTTTCTCGCGAAGTCGCTGAATACGTAGGCAAACCAGCAGACCAAGTAAACGCAATTATCTGTCACTTAGGTAACGGAGGTTCTGTTTCTGTGGTTCGTCATGGTAAATGTATCGATACGTCTATGGGTTTAACCCCGTTAGAAGGTTTAGTCATGGGTACACGTTGTGGTGACATCGACCCTGCGATCGTTTTCTACCTATACAAAAACTTAGGCATGTCAATGGATCAAATCGAAGAGACTTTAGTGAAAAAATCAGGTCTTTTAGGTTTAACTGAAGTAACAAGTGACTGCCGTTATGCAGAAGATAACTACGACGATGCATCTAAACCAGAAGCAAAACGTGCATTAGATGTTTACAGCTACCGTTTAGCGAAATACATCGGTGCATATATGGCTGTTTTAGGTGATGATCACTTAGATGCCATCGCATTTACGGGTGGTATTGGTGAAAACTCTGCTCACGTTCGTGAATTAGCGTTAGGCCACTTAAAATTATTCGGCATCAAATTAGACCAAGAACGTAACCTTGCTGCTCGTTTTGGTAAATCAGGCGTAATCACTGCTGATGACTCTGCATTCAAAGCGATCGTTCTTCCAACTAACGAAGAATTAGTAATTGCACAAGATACAGCACGTTTAGCGGGCTAATCAACTTCCTTCAAACCTGCTGAGAAATCAGCAGGTTTTTTCATTCATTAAAAGGTATATCAAAATGACTAAAGCAGTTATTCTTATTCCAACTAGCGCTGAAGCAAATTTAGCAGCAGCACTAGACGCAGCTAAAACAACAGGCGCTGTCGTATTCAATGCAGTAGAAGATGTAAAAGCCGCTCAAGCATTAATCGCAAATAATCAAAAAGACGTGTTATTAGAAAAAATCGTTGCTGATTTCCAAGCATTAAATTCAAATTTAGTGGTTGTTAAAGGTGTTCAACCTTCAGCTCAAGCGCCTTTTGCAAATAGCTTAAACTTTGCGATTGCGCAAACCTTAGATGCACAAATTATCTTAGTGGCAAACAATGAAGAAGGCACATTAGTAGAAGCCGTTGCTTCAGAATTTGGTGGCGTGAATAACACTGACATCTTAGGTGTATTTGGTGCACAAGCAGGCAAAATTAAAGCTTTAGATGCACAAGCATTAGCTGCGGCAATCGCGGCACCACTTGCTCGTGAAGCACGTATTTCTCCAGCAGCATTCCGTTTTAAATTAACTGATTTAGCACGCAAAGCAGGCAAAACCATCGTATTACCAGAAGGTGATGAACCTCGTACCGTTAAAGCGGCGGCAATCTGTGCAGAACGTGGTATCGCAAAATCAGTATTATTAGCAGATCCTGAATCTGTGAAAAAAGTTGCGGCAGAACAAGGCGTGACTTTAGGTGCTGACGTAACAATCATCAATCCAGCTGACGTACGTGAAAACTACGTTGCTCGTTTAGTTGAATTACGTAAATCTAAAGGTTTAACTGAAGAACAAGCTCGTGCACAATTAGAAGACACCGTTGTATTAGGTACCATGATGTTAGAAGCGGGTGAAGTAGATGGTTTAGTCTCTGGTGCCGTTCACACCACTGCAAATACCATTCGTCCACCGATGCAAATCATCAAAACCGCACCAGGTAGCTCAATTATCTCATCTGTATTCTTCATGTTATTACCAGACCAAGTATTAGTGTATGGTGACTGTGCAGTAAACCCAGAACCAACTGCTGAGCAACTGGCTGAAATCGCAATCCAATCCGCTGAATCGGCAAAAGCATTTGGTTTAAATCCGAAAGTGGCAATGCTTTCTTACTCAACCGGTACTTCTGGTTCAGGTCAATCTGTAGAGAAAGTGAAAGAAGCTACCCGTATTGCACAAGAAAAACGTCCTGACTTATTAATCGATGGTCCATTACAATACGATGCAGCGGTGATGAAAGATGTGGCGGCGTCTAAAGCACCAAATTCTAAAGTAGCAGGCCAAGCAAACGTATTTGTATTCCCTGATATCAACGCAGGTAATATCGGCTATAAAGCAGTTCAACGTTCTGCTGATTTAGTCGCTGTAGGCCCAATGCTTCAAGGTATGCGTAAACCGGTTAATGACTTATCTCGTGGTGCATTAGTAGATGATATCATCTACACCATCGCATTAACTGCAATCCAAGCAACTCAAGCTTAATTAAAGCCATTGTCGTAAAACACTAAAGAAAATAACCGCACTTTTGATGATTCAAAGTGCGGTTATTTTTAGGATTATTTTTAATGGCTACTCTACGGATTTTAAGTATTCAACCAGCTTTAAGCCAATCTCTCTTCGCCATCCTAAAAGCAAATCGGGCTGTTTTGTTATATCTTCATTTTTTAACCAGACACATTTAATGAGATCTTCTAAATTCCGTTTACTGGCTAGAATATCGATAGTTAATCCTTTTGGCGTCAGTTCATAAGCTTTTTCTTGTAATAATCGAATTGCCTTTTTATAACGAGGATCATCAACAATACGCACTAAACGTTTAGGATAATCATAAGGGGAAATTCGGCGGCTTTGTGCTAACAATTGAAGCATTTTTTTACCACGCACACGGACTTCATTTTCAGATAATCCAAGCGCTAACATTTCTGATGTATTACGAGGATTATTTTTTGCCACTTTCCAAAGGTTGTCTGATTTCACCACATAAGAAAGGGCTAAGTTTCGAGCCATTGCCGTTTCTTGTCGCCACTTTGCCAATAGCTGTAAACGCGCTAATTCAAGGGGATTAAGCTTCCAGACATTTGGAATATCTAAATAAGCTTTATTTGGATCACGATCGTCTAATTTACTGGTTTTCGAGATCGCAAGCTGGCAATCATCAATTACCGCTTGAAGCCAAGGTGATTGCGCTAATTCTATTTGCATCTTTTGATAGACCGGCAAGAGATACCATACATCCCCTGCGGCATATTGTAGCTGTACGGGTGAAAGTGGACGTTTTAGCCAGTTTGTACGTGTTGCCCCTTTATCCATTTCAATGCCTAAATAATGTAATACCAATTTGGCCAGGCCCGCTGAATTAGCAAAACCTAAAAAACGCGCCATAATTTGCGTATCCATCATAGGCTGTGGAAGTGCATCAAACTCTTGTAAGAAAACCAATAAATCTTCATTACAAGCATGCAAAATTTTTGTCACCTGCTGATCGCGTAATAATTCCACAAAAGGTGAAAAATCAGTAATGGATAAAGGATCGATCAATGAAACACGTTCACCATCATAAAGTTGAATTAATCCTAATTTAGGATAATAGGTCGATACCCGCATAAATTCGGTATCTAAAGCGACCGCACTTTGCTGACGAGCTAACTGGCAAACCTGAGCCAGTTCTTCATTATTTTGAATTAACGTAAAGTGCGGTTGATTTTGGCATTCTTTTATCATTGTAATAGGATGTATTTTCAAATAGAGTTACAGACTAAACAGGGATATGAACACATATCCCTGATTTAATTAATGTTGCGCGCGTTTTGCTATTTCTTCATCACGCAGTATGCGTCTTAAAATTTTGCCGACATTACTTTTCGGCAATTCATCGCGAAACTCAATATCTTTCGGGACTTTATAACCTGTGAGATGTTGTCTGCAATGCTGGCGTAATTCATCACGCGTGAGGCTATCATCTTTCTTCACAACGAAGATTTTAATGGTTTCTCCTGACACTTCGTGTGGCACGCCGATAGCGACGACTTCAGCGACTTTATAATTTAGCATCACCACATCTTCGATTTCATTTGGATAAACGTTGAAGCCTGAAACTAAGATCATGTCTTTTTTGCGGTCAACAATACGGAGGCTATAGCTCTCGTCCATAATGACGATGTCACCCGTTGCCATCCAGCCATCTTTAAGTACTTCAGCTGTCGCTTCAGGACGTTGCCAATACCCACGCATGACTTGTTCACCTTTAACCCAAAGCTCTCCGGCTTCACCAAGTTGTGCTTCTGAGCCATCATCTTTGATAATTTTAATATCAGTATTTGGCACTGGTACACCGATTGTACCATTGTGTTTCACCACATTAATCGGACAAGCGGCAATTAGCGGTGAGCATTCTGTCATGCCGTAACCTTCAATAATGTTACAGCCGGTTAAATCATGCCAACGTGTTGCGACTGATTGCTGGATCGCCATACCGCCGCCAACAGAAAGTTTTAATCGTGAAAAATCCACTTCTTTGAAATTTTCATTATTAAGCAGCGCATTAAACAAGGTATTTACCCCTGTAATCGCTTCAAAGCGGTATTTTTTGAGCTCTTTAACAAAGCCATCAATATCACGTGGATTCGTAATTAAAAGCGCAGTCACGCCAAGCTCTAAGAAAAGTAAACAGTTTACCGTTAAGGCAAAAACATGATAAAGCGGTAAAGCCAGTACGGCAACGCGTTGCTTAGCATGATCGCCAATAAATGGCTCTGCAATCCACTTCGCTTGGAAAATATTGGTAATAATATTGCCATGAGTCAGCATAGCGCCCTTGGCAACACCTGTCGTTCCGCCTGTATATTGTAAGAAAGCTAGATCTTCACGATCGACTTGAGGACGAACATATTGGCGAAATTTACCAATACTCAATACTTCACGGAAAGTGACGGCATTCGGTAATTTATATTTTGGCACTAATTTTTTAACGTATTTCACAACAAAATTGACCAAATTACGCTTACCAAAAGAAAGCTGATCGCCCATTCTTGTCAAAATCACGTGCTTCACTTTAGTATTAAATACAATTTTTTCTAAGGTTGAAGCAAAGTTTGAAACCACAACAATGGCTGTTGCGCCGCTATCTTGTAACTGATGTTCTAATTCACGTGGGGTATAAAGTGGATTTACGTTTACCACAACTAAACCCGCACGTAAGATACCAAAAAGCGCAATAGGATATTGCAATAAATTCGGCATCATCAACGCAACACGCTCACCACGTTCTAACTTTAATTCATTTTGTAAATAAGCGGCAAATGCACGGCTACGCTCTTCTAATTTACGAAATGTTAAAAACTGCCCCATGTTGATATAGGCGGGACGGTCTGGGTGCTCACGAATTGCTTTATCTAAAATATCGAGAATTGAATCATACTTGGATGTATCCAGTGTGGTAGGTGAACCTTCTGGATAATTTTGAAACCAAACTTTTTCCATTTTTTATCCTTATTCTTTGGAAAATTTTCTTAATTCTATCATTTAGTTAATAGAGATAATAGCGAATTTCAGGCTCGCCATACCAATAATACGGTCGTCTACCGAAAAAGCCCCAATCATCCCACATATCATCTGGATAATAATAACTTTGTGAAAGCTTCCATACACGATAATAATTGGTTTTAATAACCGGATAAATATAGTTGGCTTGATCGACCTTGCCTTGTTCTGTTTTCAGCAAAGTCCCTCCAATTGTAATAAATTGATCTTTTAAGCTTTCAGGCTCTACAAAACCATCAAGATAAGTGATAAAACGTCCATTAGGCTGTTCATCAATCATAGGTTTTGCTGAGGTTGCATAGACTGGATAGCTTAATACTTCAATTTTAGTTTTATTCGGCAAGGCTTGTGCGGTTAATACTTTTCCACCTAAACGAATTGATTTGCACTGACAGCTATAATCACTCGGTTGAATTGAAGATAATGATTTTAAAGTAAACTGCTCTTTTTCCAACCCTTTCGGCGCATTGACACATCCCACTAAAGTGGCCGAAAGTGCGGTCAAAACTAAGATCGTTTTTTTATTCATCTTCAACTCCTTTTTGAAAATTATTCACGCCCTGGTAATTTTTTCCAAGTTACTTCATTACGCAAATAAACAGGTTCAATTTCTAAGGCGGATATGACTTTATTTTGAGCATAATCTGTTAAAGCAAGCTCAAGCATATATTGTGCAGAAGGTAAAATAATATCACTTCCTTCTAAACCACTGTCTTTAAATTGAGAATACGCAGCCCAACCAGTACCGACTCGATAGGCGGTTAAATCTGAAAACTGTTCAAGCACTTTTTCTGGTTGGCAAACTTGTTCTTCAATGACAGGACTCCATTGGAAAAATTCACCCAATTCTGACCGCACTTTTTCTCGTTTTACTTGAGAAAAATAAACTTCATTCATTCTCGCATCAATGGCAGCTACCACATTTTCAGCTTGATGTAATTCAAATGCAGCCTGAGCCATTGCAGTTAAATTTGATACCGCAATAACAGGTAAATCAGCCCCTAATGCAAGCCCTTGAGCAATCCCTGCACCGACACGAACACCAGTAAAACTACCCGGGCCGCGTCCAAACGCTAACGCATCCACTTGTTTCAAATTGATACCTGAATTAACAAGTAACTCATCAACCATTGGAAGAATACGTTTTGTGTGTGTACGTTGTGCTAATTCATCTAGATGTGTTTTTTCGCCTTTATGCCAAAGTGCAACAGAACAGGCTTCTGTTGAAGTATCAAGTGCTAATAAGGTGATATTTTTCATTATTAATCCATTTTCTCATTTTGTAAGAATTGTACCACTTTGTTGAGATCTCGGGTACGGGTTGAATTAGGTAAACTTTTTAGAAAGGTTTCGCCGTAATTTCGCATCACAAGACGATTATCACAAATAATTACCGCACCACGATCTGTTACATCTCGAATTAGACGTCCTACACCTTGTTTTAGCGTAATAACCGCTTCAGGGATCTGTATATCATTAAACGGATCGCCTCCTTGTAATCGGCAATCTTCAATGCGTGCTTTTAGTAAAGGTTCATCTGGTGCGGTAAAAGGCAATTTATCAATAATGACTAAGGAAAGTGCATCACCACGTACATCTACACCTTCCCAAAAGCTAGAGGTGGCAACCAATACACTATGGGTTTCATGAATAAATTGTTCGAGTAATTTAGCTTTAGGCATTTCACCTTGCAATAAGATAGAAAGCTCACTATTTTCTCTAAAATACTCTGCCAAGCCTCTCATCATTAAATAGGAAGTACAAAGCACAAAGCATCGCCCTTTATTCGCTTCAATGATAGGCAACAACATTTCACCAAGAGATTGTAACGTATTATTTTGATTCGTTGTCGGTAAATAACGTGGTACACAAAGTAGCGATTGATTAGGATAATCAAAAGGACTGTGAAGAATTTTTTGTTCTGCTTGCTCAATACCAAGGCGCTGACAGAAATGATTAAAAGTGCCGCCAACTTCAAGCGTCGCTGAGGTGAAAATCCAAGCGGCTTCTTTATTATTTAACTGTTCACCAAATTTATCTGCGACAGTAAGTGGCGTAATATGCAAACCAAATTGTCGCCCCATACTTTCGTACCAATAACAATAGCCTACAATAGCCGTATCACAAAGACGAATTAATTGATTCTTGATACTTTCAGTACGTTCAAAAATACTATCCAAAGTCTGAGAGCGCCCTAATGCAATCTTGATAACTTCAGAAAGAAACTCAATTTTTTCTTGTAATAATTCAACCGATTTTTTGACCGCACTTTGCTTAAATAGCTCACGCCAATTTCCTCGCTGATTTCCTTCACCAAGTAGAAGACGGAAATCCTGAATGACTTTAAGCAAAGTATCTGCCGTTGTACCCAGCTGTGGCATATCTTTCAATTCTGTTCGATAAACAATATTGATATCTTTACATAAATCAAATAACTGGCGAGAGGTTAATGATTGACCAAAATACTGGCTTGCAATATCGGGAAGTTGATGGGCTTCATCAAAAATAATAACTTCTGCATTAGGGATAAGCTCACCAAAGCCACTTTCTTTTACCGCCATATCAGCAAAGAAAAGATGATGATTTACAACAACGAGATCTGCATTTAACGCTTTTTTACGAGCTTGTGCTACATAGCATTCAGCGTAGTTAGGGCAATCTGTTCCCAAACAACTTTCTGCCGTGCTCGTCAATTGAGGCAAAATTGGGCTATCTTCAGCCAATTCAATACATTCTGTTAAATCACCTGTTTTCGTCGCATTATTCCATTTTCTTACTTTACTTAAATCGGCTAAAACAGATTTATCCCCAAGCACACCTTGAGCAATAACTTGATCCAGACGCTCCAAACATAAGTAATTAGATCGCCCTTTTAATAACGCAATTTTTCCTGAATAATTTAAGGCTTTTTTTATGGCGGGAAGATCTCTTGAAAAAAGCTGATCTTGTAGATTTTTAGAGCCGGTTGAAATAATCGTTTTCTTTCCAGCAATGAGTGCCGGTGCCAAATAAGCAAAAGTCTTTCCAGTACCTGTTCCAGCTTCTACAACAAGCGGTCGCTTATGTTGAATAGCATATCCTACAGATTGAGCCATTTCGAGTTGTTCTGCTCGTGGCTTAAATCCTTTGATATTCTTACTCAATTCGCCATCATTGGAAAAGATCTTACTTATCTGTTTTTTCATAATTATTGCTATCTAGAAATAGGCGAAGATTTTATCATTATTAGACTAATTTATATATGAATTATAATATTTTATATAAAACAAAAACCCCAAGCTCTTCAGCTCGGGGTTCACATTCACTACCTGGCGGTGTCCTACTCTCACATGGGGAA